>CAZHKE010000135.1:0-1501 GCA_964532485.1 uncultured Bifidobacteriaceae bacterium | reverse complement strand
TGATCCGTCGAGCTCGAGTTCTGCCCAACCTCGCCCGAGCACGTGACTCCCTTCGTCGTGACCGGTGCGACCCCCGTCGTTTGATTGACATCTTGATTGGTTGGTCGGGCTGCATGATCCTCTGAAGGAGGTCATGCAGATGGGACGACGTTCGGAGTTCACTCCGGCGCAGAAGCGCGACGCGGTGCTGGCCGTGTTGTCGAAGCGCAAGACGGTGAGCGAGGTCTGCCGCGAGCTCGGCGTGAGCGAGACGAGCTTTGCGCGCTGGCGCGAGAAGGCGGTGGGCGGGATGGAGCAGGCCCTGGCCGACAGGGCCGAGCACTCCAACCGCGAAGCGCGTCTCGAAGCCGAGCTGACCGAGACCCAACGCGCGCTCGGGAAGGTGACGCTGGAGAACGAGCTACGGGGAAAAGCGTTGCGGGACTGGACGTGAGAACACGCGCGTCGTTGGCGCGTGCCTGGCGCGATCAGGATCTGGCTCCCGTGACGATGATCGCGTCCGCGCTCAAGGTGAGCCGTCAGTGCTGTTATCGGCGGGTGTCGGGTGCCGGTGGTGATCCCAACGGGCCGCAGACGGGCACCCGGCGGCTCGGTGCTGAGCGATCGCGGCACATGATGGCGCCGCCGCTGCCGCTGGACTGGCAGACGTGTGCGCTCGGTCCCGAGCATCTCGACGTCGAGACCGCGTTGCACGTGTTGGCCCGCCGGCATGTCGCGGCCGGCTACCGCAAGCTGGGTGCCCGGGCCCGCCGGCGGGGCTATGTGATCAACCACAAGCGCGTGCAGCGGCTGCTGCGCGTGTGGGGGTTCACCCGAGCGGCCCGCCGCCCGCATCCCAAGGCCCAGGGCCGACCGTTTGACATCACCGCCCCCAACGAGCTGTGGCAGACGGATCTGACCGCGGTGTGGTGCGGCGAGGACGGCTGGGCGTACCTCACCGCCGTCATCGACTGCTACTGCCGGACGATCCTGAGGTGGGCGTTCACGCCGCGGTGTCGCACGCTGGACGTGATCCCGGCGCTGGAGGCCGCGGTCGTCGCCGCGTTCCCCGCGCTCGAGCACCTCGACGCAGTCGACGATGACGAGGCTGAGGCGCCGACGCGGGTCGTGCTGCGTCACGACAACGGCACCCAGTTCACCGCCGCTCGCTACCTCGAGACCGCGCGCACGCTCGGCGTCAAGTGCTCGCGGACCGCGTATCGCCATCCCGACGGCAACGCGTTCGTCGAACGCGTCTACAAGACCTACAAGGAGGAATGCGTCTGGCCCAACGACTTCGACGACTTCGACGAGGCCCTCACCGCGACCGCGGTCTGGGTCGACGACTACAACCTGGAGCGGCCACACATGTCGCTCAACGACCGGACCCCGGCCGAGACCCGCGCCGAGGCCCTCACCCCACACAATCGTGCAGCCTGACCGTCAACGAGAACGGGGGTCACTACGGTGTCGGGTCTCGATCGTGTCCTCGTGCTCGGTCACGGTCAGCTGACCCTCGAGA
>CAZHKE010000134.1:0-1554 GCA_964532485.1 uncultured Bifidobacteriaceae bacterium | reverse complement strand
CCGGGATCATGGTCGGCGGGTGGGCGTTGCCACCCGTGATCATGTACGGCACGCGGGAGCAGCAGGAACGTTGGATCCCGCCGACGCTGCGCGGCGAGATCTCGTGGTGCCAGCTGTTCAGCGAGCCCGGCGCCGGCTCGGACCTCGCGAGCCTCACGACGCGCGCAGATCGGGTCGAGGGCGGCTGGATCGTCAACGGGCAGAAGGTGTGGACGTCGATCGCGCAGCTCGCCGACTGGGGGATCCTGCTCGCCCGCACCGATCCCGACAGGCCCAAGCACGACGGGATCTCTTGCTTCATGGTCGACATGCACACCGACGGCATCGACGTCCGCCCGCTGCGTGAGCTCACCGGCGACGCCATGTTCAACGAGGTGTTCTTCACCGATGCGTTCGTGCCCGACGACTGCCTCGTCGGGCAGGCGAACGACGGCTGGCGTTGCGCGCGCACGACGCTCGCGAACGAGCGCGTGTTCATGGGTGGCGGCCTGACCTTCGGGCACGGGCTCGAGCAGGTGCTGCGCCTCGTCGCCGACCGCGAGCTCGCCGGTGATCCGCTCGTCGCCGACGAGGTCGGGGGGCTCGTCATCACCGCGCACGCGCTCTCGTGCCTCGGCTTCCGACTCACGTTCGCGGCGCTCGCCGGTGCCGACCCGAGCGGCTCGGAGGCCGCCGTGCGCAAGCTGCTCGGCGTCCTCCACGACCAGCACGTCCAGGAGGTCGGGCTCGGGTTGTGCGGCGTCGACGGGGCGGTCGCCGAGGGCGACGGCCAGGCGTGGAGCCGCGGCTTCCTGTTCAACCGGAACCTGACGATCGCCGGGGGGACGAGCGAGATCCAGCGCAACATCATCGGTGAGCGCGTGCTCGGTCTTCCGCGTGATCCGTGATCGGGCGAATCCCTGATCGCCGCGTCGAGGTGCGTCACCGCGGCGGGAGCTCGAGCACCTCACCCGGGTAGACGAGGTTCAGGTCGCCCGACCGCAGCCGGCCGGCGTTGTGCATGCACAGGCGGGTCCAGTAGGGCGCGACCTCCTCGGGTGCGACGACGTCGGGGGTGCGACCGGTCACCGACGCGACGCGCGACGCCGCGATGGACCAGAGGTGCTCGCCCGCGGCGACGACGTGCTCGGTGGCCGGTGGTGGTGGCGCCGTGGCCGCGACGTCGGGGCCCGTCGAGGGCGCCGCGCCACCCGGGGTGGGTCCGGCGCGCTCGGGGCTGCCCGCGCGCGGGCGCGACTCGCGGTCGTGGGGCTCACGTGGCGTCGCAGGCGTCGGCTCGCTGTCGCGACGGTCGCCACGCGGCGCGGGCTCGGGCGCGGTCGCGGGCGGCTCGTCGGGGGCGGCCGCGACCGGCAGCTCCGTACGAGGCGCGTCCGGCACGTCCGCCGCGAAGCCGGAGCGCACCGCGGCCGGCGGTGTCGCCGGGGCCGGGGGTGGCACGGGCTCCGGCCCCGCCGGCTCGACGGGAGGTGTCGTCGCCGGAGGCTCCTCGGGCGGCGCCTCGGTCGGCGCGGCTTCCTGCGCTCCGGCCGGCAGCGTGAGGCCGGTGGCGAG
>CAZHKE010000133.1:0-1579 GCA_964532485.1 uncultured Bifidobacteriaceae bacterium | reverse complement strand
CTCCCGATCGTCGACGACCCTTTCAGGTGCCAGCGCCCGGCCCCGATCGTTCCCCCGCTACGCTGGCACCGGCGGGGCGGACGTGCAGACCACCGGAGGGCCCGAAAACCGATGACGCGCAGGGCCCATCGCCGATCAGGGCTGGCCGCGATCGCCGTCGTCGCGCTGGCGGCCCTGGGGGCTGCCTGCGCCCCCGTCGCGCCTGCGCCGCCGCCGCCGGCTCCCAAGCCGGCACCGAAGCCGGCGAGCGGGACCTCGGCGAACTGCCCGAGTGGGACGGGCTCGGGCACGACCGCCGCGAGCTTCGTCGCGGTCGTCGACGACCCCGGTGCTTCGGCGCCCGACGTCTACACGTTCGAGGCACGGACGCCGGCCGAGAAGCAAGAGGCCGTCGACGAGCTCGAGGACAAGGGTGAGGTCGTCAGCGTCGAGCCCGACACTCCGGTGAGCATCGTCGAGGACGAGTCGTCGACGACGACCGCGCCGGACGAGTCGACGACGTCGAGCTCTGCACCCGTGTCGACCACGACCAGCACGACGCAAGCTGCCCCGACGACGACCACCGCGCCTGTACCGAGCGAGGCGGAGGCACCCGTCGGCGTGCAGGTCTCGACGAACGACCCGCGCTACTCCGAGCAGTACGGCCTGCCCCAGAGCGGCTTCCCCGGCGCGTGGAGCGCCGGGTACGACGGGACCGGCATGGTCATCGCCGTCGTCGACACCGGCGTGCAGGCCGACCACCCGGATCTCAGCGGCCACGTGCTGAGCGGCTACGACTTCGTGTGCGGCAAGGCCGGGACGTCGGTCGATCCGCACGGCCACGGCACCCACGTGTCGGGAATCGCCGCCGCGCGCGACAACAGCACCCTCGGTCTCGGCGGCGCGCCGGACGCGCGCATCCTGCCGGTGCGGGTGCTCGGCAGCAGCGGGTCGGGGAGCACGGCCGACGTCGCCGCGGGCATCAACTGGGCGGTCGACCACGGCGCCGACGTCATCAACCTGAGCCTCGGTGGCGGCTCGGCCCTCGCGATGCAAAGCGCCGTGGAGAACGCCGAGTCGGAGGGTGTCGTGGTGGTCGCGGCGGCGGGCAACGGCAGCACGTCTAGCAAGCTCTACCCTGCGGGCTTCGATGACGACGTGATCGCCGTGGGCGCCTCGATCAAGAGCCAGTCGAGCCCGCCCTATGACCCGCCGTACACGAAGGCCAGCTACTCGAACTACGGGTCGTGGGTGGACATCGGCGCACCCGGGTCGTCGGTCTACTCCACCTACAAGGGAGCGGCGTTCCAGTCGCTGAGCGGTACGTCGATGGCGACACCGTTCGTGACGGCCGCCGCCGCGCTCGTGCTCGAGAAGTGCTCGAGCTCGGTCCCGACCTTCGCCGAGGTCCTTGCCTACCTCCAGGCCGGCGCGACGAACCCGGTGGCCAACCTGGGCGGCGCGAACCACCTCGACATCGCCGCCGCGCTCGCGAAAAACCCTTGCCCGTAACGACGGCCTAGGCGGCCTGCGCTTGAGGCGGCGCGCGCAGGCAGTAGGCGCCGTCGGGGCCGGCGACGAGCTCGTAGCCCCGGTAGTG
>CAZHKE010000132.1:0-1591 GCA_964532485.1 uncultured Bifidobacteriaceae bacterium | reverse complement strand
AGATAGGCAGGTTCCCGATCGCACAACCGTGCGGGGAACCCACCCAGGCTATCAGGCGCCGTGCACGGCTCCCGGGACGGGAGCAGACGCGAACAGGCCCCCGCCCGAGACGGGCGGGGGCCTGCTCAGTGACTCAGGCGTCGCTCAGCCGGTGAAGGTCGGCGCGCCCTCGGGAATGCAGTTCGCGAGGTACCACTCGGTGAGCACGTCCGTCGCCGCCGTGGTCTCGGCGCTGGGCGGCTCGTCGAGACCGTCCACGATGTCGGCGACACCGTCAGGCCCGATGTTCGCCAGGTCGTAGCTCGCCGCGGTCAGACCCGCGACCAGGTCACGCAGACCGCCGGACACGATCTCCCACTGCGGGCGCACCGTGTCGGGGACGGACGCGTCACCAGCAGCGAGTGCAGCGTTGATCTGGTCCACGACCGCCTGCACGGCGTCGGGCGACGGGTACGTCGCTTCGTTGTCCGGGTCGACACCCGCGAAGAGGTTGTCGATCGCGTCACCTGCCGCCTGCAGGTCCGGGTTCAACGTGGTGCAGAACTGGCTCACGTTCATGTCCGACGTCGGGAGCTCACAGCCCACGATGAAGAGCTGGTTGTCGACATCGAGCGCTTGGGCCGTGGCGAACACGTTGAACACCAGGTTGGTGCACGCGGCGAGCGTTGCCGGCTCGCCTGGGGTGCACCCGCTGCCCTGGACGTAGAGCGCGAGCTCGTCGACCGCGCCCGCGGGGACCTCGACCTGGTTCTGCGCGCCGGGCACGGTCTCGGTCCCGTCGACGAGCGCGCCGTCGATGCAGAACCCGGTGTTCGGGCCGCCCAGCACGCCGTTGCGCATGGTGAGACGCGCCGTGTCGGCCGGCGTCGTGCTCGTGTCGTTCACACCGGTGGTGTTGAGACCTGCAGACGGCCCGAGGATCGAGGTCGTCTCCTGGCCACCGACGACGTTGATCGGCGGAACGATCTGGAGTGTTGTTGGCCCGGCCGTGCAGTCATTCGGGTCGAGCGCGATGTAGATGTCCTGCGCCCCCCCGGGCAGCTCCACATCGGCGGCCTCGCCGAACGCGAGGTCGTCGACCAAGGTGTTCGACGGGAACGACCCATCACAGATGTCGATCTGGAAATTGACGTTGGCGTTCACGAAGTGCACCGTGCCGTTGGCCTGTGCGTCGACTTGCCCGCCCGCGGTCGCCATGGGCACCATGCCGATGACGAGAGCGAGCATCGCAAGAAGTGCGAGCTTTCTCATTTGGCCCTCCTGGACCTCTGTGGCACCCACTGGAGGGCCATCCCCCCATACCCGGCGTGCCGCGCCCTACTCCGGACCCGGGCAACCTAACATGTGGCGCGCCGTGCGCAACGGAACTGGACTCCGGCGAAACGGGCAAATTGGCGCCGGGCTCGCAGACCCTTACGGAGTAACGATCCTGTGGCCGCGGATCGTGGTCGACCGACCACGGGTCGCTAGTTGAAGAGGGTCGCTCGCGTCGCCTCGACGTCGCGGCCCATCTGCTCGACGAGCGCATCGGGGCTTTCGAAGCGGACCTCGGGCCGGATGCGGTCGACGAACCGCACCTTCACCGCCTGGC
>CAZHKE010000131.1:0-1619 GCA_964532485.1 uncultured Bifidobacteriaceae bacterium | reverse complement strand
CGCGGGTGAGCGGCAGGCCGTCGAAGACGTGCTCCCGGACCCGGGAGAGGCCGATGAGCGCGTACCGGCCCGCGAAGCTCATCCCGCGGGCGAAGCCCGGCACCGATGCGACCCGCTCCACCTGGCCGGTCGCGACGTCGACCGTGCAGAGCGCACCGATCCCCGACTCGAGCACCCAGAGCCGCCCGTCGTGCCAGCGGGGCGAGTGCGGCATCGACAGGCCGACGGCGACGGTCTCGCTGGTCGCGACGTCGAGGATCGCGCCGCCGCTCGCCTTGTGCTCGCGCCAACCGTCCCGCTCGTCGGTGATCCCGAGCACCGTGACGAAGCGCGGCTCAGCGTCGACGACGGCGAGCCCGTTGAGGTGGCAGCGGTCCTCGGGCGCGAGCGCCGAGACGAACGGCGGGCGCCACTCCGGCACGAAGGAGCTGTCGTCGTCCAGCGTCGCCAGGCAGGAGAACCGGGTGTTGACGATCCACAGCTCGTCGCCCGCGAACGCCAGGTCGTGCACGCGCAGGTCGCCGGTGTTGTGACGGACGCGTGGCACGAAGCAGGAGTCGTGCGCGCCCGGCGGGTCGAGGCGCTCCGTGAGCGCCGGCTGGTTCTGGAAGACGATGACCTCGGATCTCGTGCCGACGGCCAGGCGCCGCCCGTCGCACGCCATCCCCATCGGCGTCGCGAGGCTGCGGAAGTGGGTGTTGAGCCCGTCGTCGGTCGCGCGGGCAAAGATGAGGTGCCCGGATTGGTACGTCGTCGCCGCGATCGAGACGCCGTGGTCGCGGAGGAACGCGGCGAAGCTCTCGGTGTGCTTGCTCCCGAAGTAGGCCGTCGGGTCGACCGCCGCGGGCGTCGCGTCCGGCTCGTCCGCGAGCGCCGCGGCCCGCGGCGCCGGCACCGTGTCGGTGCGCGCCGACGCCGGCTCCACCGGTGCCGTGCGCGGCGGCCGCGCGAAGACCGCGTGGGCCCGGGCGATCGCGTCGTTCGCCCGCTTCCAGTGCGGATCGATCTCGGAGGCGTTGCGCATCCACTTGTCAGGGTGCGGCGAGTCGAGGGTGTGGCGTGACTCGGGCAGCGGCGACACCAGCTCGGCGTCCCAGTCGAGGTCGAGGAACCGGCAGAGCGTGCCGACCTCGGCCATCGGGTCGGCGACGAGGCGGTCGTAGCTCGCCACGCACCACCGGTCGGGGTCGAGTGTCTCGAGGTCGTCGAGCAACGTGAGCGTGGTGCGCGCCCACTGCTCCACGACCACCGCGCCCAGCGGCAGCCCGTCGAGATCCGGCCAGCCCGGTACGAGCAGCAACGACCAGGGGTCACCGTGCCAGCCCGGCAGGTCGCGGTACGTGACGAACCGGCGCGACCGCCAGGCGTCGAGCATGCTGCTCGTCGTCTCACGCGGGTCGCGGTAGAGGTACACGAAGCGCGCGTCGGGAAACGCGGCAGCGAGGAACGGGACGCGCAGCGCGTTCTTCGGCGTCTTCTCCAGCATGCGCGTCGGCCCGGCGATCGGACGACGGCCGTCGCGATCGCGCAGGCGCGCCACGAACGCGTCCTTGAGCTGGGCGGTGGTGCCGTCGGTGGCGTCCTCGGCGGTGAGCCGGTTCGACTCCCAGCCGTGGGCG
>CAZHKE010000130.1:0-1659 GCA_964532485.1 uncultured Bifidobacteriaceae bacterium | reverse complement strand
GCGAACGACCGCGGCGCACGTATCGTGCGCCGCAGAGAGCGAGCGCGTAGAGATGCGGCCGCAGTGAGCGAAGCGAGCGAAGGCTCGCCCGCGAGCGAACGACCGCGGCGCACGTATCGTGCGCCGCAGAGAGCGAGCGCGTAGAGATGGAACCTGTGCAGGAGATCGTCGGGCGGGCCGTGCCACTCGATCGGGCCGACGTCGACACCGACCAGATCATCCCGAGCGACTGGCTCAGGCGCGTGGAGCGCACAGGGTTCGGGGAAGGGCTGTTCTCCGAGTGGCGCGAGAGCAGCGACTTCGTCCTCAACCGGCCCGAGCATCAGGGTGACGACGTTCGCGTCCTCGTCGCGGGGCCGAACTTCGGCTGTGGCTCGTCACGCGAGCACGCGGTCTGGGCGCTCGAGGACTACGGCTTCGACGCGGTCATCTCGTCGAGCTTCGCCGACATCTTCCGCAACAACAGCCTGAAGATCGGGCTGGTGCCGGTCGAGCTCCCGCAGCCGGTCGTCGGCCGGATCATGGAGGCAATCCAGGACGACCCGACGCTGGAGATCGTCGTCGACGTCGTCGACCGGCGCGTCGCCGTGCCCGCCCTCGACATCGACGAGCCGTACCAGCTCGACGACTTCCACCACCACCGACTCGTCCACGGGCTCGACGACATCGGCCTCACCCTCCAGCACGCGGGTGACATCGACCGCTACGAGGCGACGCGCTCCACCTGGCTGCCGACGACGGCGTCGGTCTGACGCGAAGCCCCCGGTTCCCACGCGAGGCGGGCCAACTCGAACGCTTCGGCGACATGCACGCGGCCCTGGAAGCCTCGGAACCTCGCTTGCGCCTCGAGCACCTCGAGGTCGACGAGTCCTGCGCGCAGCACCTGCGAGAGGTGCGTCCGCACCAGCGCCAGCTTCTGGTCGAGGACCGTGTCGACGTCGACGAACACGGTCGGGTCGAAGTGGCGGGTCGATGGGGTCTCGTACTGCAGGACCGTCTGGACGTTGCGCCCGGCCGCGAGGCTCGCCGCAGCGATGGCGCGGTGGTCCTGGTGGGTGTCGTCCGAGGCGTGCGTGTAGAGCACGTCTGCGCCCGTGTCGCGCACCGCCGCGTCGATCACGTCGATCGCATCGGTGCCGTCGGGCACGTGGCAATCGGCGAAGCCACCCCACCTCAGCTCGGCGCCCAGCCGGCGAGCCCCGGCCTGCTGCTCTTCGCTGCGAGACATCTCGGCGAGCCGACCCCTGGCCCCGTCGGTCATCACCAGGACCGTGATCTCGTCGCCGGAGGCTGCGTGGCGCAGCAGCGCCCCACCGCAGCCCAGCTCCACGTCGTCGGGATGGGCCCCGACCGCCAGCACGCGCGCACGGCGCTCCGTCATGTCCGGACGCCTCCCGACGACGACCGCCAGTTGCGGTCGATCTGGTGGTATCGGCCACTCTGGGTGGTGACTTGAGCGCCAGAGCCCGTGCGATCCGTCGGCCTGGCGGCAGACGCCCGCCCCAGATCGACGAAAGGAACCCTTGATCCCAAGCGGTTCCCGGTCACGAGGCCATCATCCGGCGACCGATGGTCGCCGCTCCATGAGCCAGCAGTCGCGGGGGTGGCCATCGATCATCTCGTGCGCCGGGAGGCGCTTCACGATCTCGAACCCGGCCT
>CAZHKE010000129.1:0-1675 GCA_964532485.1 uncultured Bifidobacteriaceae bacterium | reverse complement strand
GGACGCGGCTCCGGGGCAGGTTCGGTGCCGGTGGCGCCGTGAGGCGCGGTCGGGGCGGTGACGCCGTTGTCAGGGGAAGTGCGCCGGCCGACGGGCGGGGGCGCGGCCGGATCGCGAGCAGATCGGTGACGTGCCCGTGCGGTACGCCACCGGCATCGACACCAAGGACTGGCCGCTCTTCCGGACCTGCTTCACCGACGGCGTCCACGCCGACTGCGGCGACATCGGTGTGCGGGCCGATGTGGACGCGATCACCGAGTTCATGAAGGTTTCGCACGAGGCGATGCCGAGCACCAAGCACATGCTGTCAAACGTCGCGGTCGAGATCGACGGTGACACCGCCTCGGCCGCGTCCTATGTGCACGCCGTGCGCTCGGCGGAGCCGCCGGGATGGGTCGACTTCGTCGGGCAGTACGACGACCAGCTCGTCCGCACCGGGACGGCTGGAGGATCCGCGCCCGCACTTTCTCCCTGACCCGTCAGCTCGTCTCCCCGACCCGTCACCGCTCGGCGCGTTCACCCGACGCGAATCTGTGGAGCTCATGAGCCGGGGCGCGGCGGCCCTGCACGACTGACTGTTTCCGCCAGTACGTGCGTGCGGAGTCCGAGTCAGCGGGTTCCGGTCAGGGTTGGGGCGGCGCTTGGGCTGCTGCGGCGGCCCGTGCCGCCCAGATAGTTCGTAGGTGCGGACCCAACATCGCCATCTCATCATGACTGAGGATTGAGCTCCTTATTGCATTGCATGGGCCACAACACGGAACGAGGTTGTCGAGTTCGTATGGGCCGTCGTTGTCGCGGCGGTCGACGCCAATCGACTCGAATGGCTTCTTGTTCCTCGGGTTGATGATCCGAAGCTCGTAGAGATGATCTCGGTCGAGGCCGCAGTAGGAACACCTACGGCGATCTGGGTCTGCGCGTACCCACTCGAGGTACTCAACGCGGGTGAAATGAACTCCACCACCCGTCGCCTTCTTCGAGAGGTTGTAGAAGCGCTGACAGTCATAGCACCGCGCCATTTTTCCGGAGAGGTAGTGGAGCGAGGAGTCGGTCGTGCCGCAGTCTGAGCAAGCCTTGGAGTGGTTCGCCACGGCCCATAGATTGCCCCGTCCGGGGACCTGTTGATGACAAGACGACTCGCGTGGCTGGAACCGTAATGTGCTGGCCGAGCATCCAGACCCGACCAGACACCCCGATATAGAGGATGCGCTCCGATGACCACCACGACGACCACCAACGCGATCGAGGAGATGCCGCGGTACCAGCCGCCGGCTCCGCACCTCGTTCGCTACGTGGGCTGTGACGTCGCGCACTACGGCGACACCGTGCCGGAGGGGAGCGTGATGCTGTTGCTCATCGGGTCGGCCAACCGCGATGACCCCCGGTTCCCGGACGGCGATCACTTTGACGTCCACCGTGAGGTCGCTCAGCACCTCTCGTTCCATTACGGCATCCACTTCAGCCTCGGCGCGGCCCTCGCACGCCTGGAGGGGCGCGTCGCGCTCGACGAGGTGCTCGCTCGTTTCCCCGAGTGGGAGGTCGTCCTCGACGAGGCGAGGCTCTCGTCCACGTCGACGGTGCGTGGGTGGGAGACGTTGCCCACCGCCGTTCCGTGAGCGAGAGGATCGAACCGTTCCGGGTCGAAGTCGACGGCGCCCTCCTCGACGACCTGAACAGC
>CAZHKE010000128.1:0-1695 GCA_964532485.1 uncultured Bifidobacteriaceae bacterium | reverse complement strand
GAACGCGGCCGCGACGCGCACCGACCTGACGGCGGACGAGATCGCCGAGGTCGCGGCGCTCGTGTAGCCGCTCCCTCCATCGGTTCGGACGCGCCATCGCCGCGCGACGCCATGTTCTTCGCCGGGCCCGGCCGGGGGCGCCGAGGCCGCCGAGGGGGGCGCGCCCGCAGCGGCGACATCCGCGCCGCGATCCTGCTCGTGCTGCGCGACCGGCCGATGCACGGCTACGAGGTGATGAGCGAGCTGGCCGAGCTCAGCGGCGGCGTGTGGCGCCCGAGCCCCGGCTCGGTCTACCCGACGCTGCAACAGCTCGAGGACGAGGACCTGGTCCGCTCCGAGGAGGCCGACCACAAGCGCGTCTTCCACCTGACGGACGCGGGCATCGAAGAAGCCGAGCGCGTCGCGGCCAAGGGCGAGCCGTGGAGCGCCGTGCGTGACGGGGTGGGCAGCGAGCACGCGGCGCTGCACCGGGCGATGGCCCAGCTCGCCGCGGCGGCGATGCAGGTTGTCCACGCCGGCACCGAGGCGCAGGTCGGCGCGACCAAGGAGCTGCTCGACGACACGCGCCGGCAGGTGTACCGGATGCTCGCCGACGAGGCAGGCACGGCCTCGGCGCCCGACCGAGTCCGAGGCCGGGTCGGTACGCTGCTCGGAACACGAACGGGGGATGGGACATGGCAGACGACCTGGAAGACGCGCCGAGCGACGTCGAGACGGTGGAGCGGGTCATCCCCGCGCCGCCCGAGAAGATCTTCGACCTGCTCGCCGACCCGGAGCAGCACCACGTGATCGACGGCTCCGGCACGGTGCGAGATGCCAAGGGGGAGCCGCAGCGCCTCACGCTGGGCTCGACGTTCGGCATGAAGATGAAGATGGGGCTGCCCTACTCCATGGAGAGCGAGGTCATCGAGTTCGAGGACGGTCGCCGCATCGCGTGGCAGACGCGCCCGCCCAGCATCGGCAAGTACCTCGCCGGTGGTCGCATCTGGCGCTACGAGCTCGATCCCGTCGACGGCGGCACCCGGGTGCGCGAGTCGTGGGACATCTCGCAGGAGAAGGGCGCCAAGTGGCTCGTCGGCCTCGACGGCGCGCGCAAGAAGACCCGGGAGAGCATGGCGAAGACCCTCGAGAACATCGAGCGCATCGTCACGTCGTGAGCGTCACGTGCGCCGCCTCCTCGTCGACGGGATGAACGTGATCGGGTCGCGGCCCGACGGCTGGTGGCGCGATCGGGACGGCGCGGTCAGGCGGCTCCACGCTCGGCTGGTCGCGCTCGCGTCGCACGCCGACGAGCAGGTCACCCTCGTGCTCGACGGACGGCCACTGGCCGACCTCCCCGAGGGGCTCCACGACGGCGTGCACGTGCGCTACGCACGCCGGCGCGGGCGCGACGCGGCCGACGACCGCATCGTCGAGCTGGTCGAAGCGGCGCCCGAGCCGGGGGACGTCACCGTCGTGACGTCCGACCGCGAGCTGGCTCGTCGGAGCAGGGCGCTGGGTGCGGACGTGGTCGGCGCCGGCTCCCTGCTGCGCCGACTCGACCAAGGCTGAGCCCCGGACGGCGGGTCGGCCCGGCCCACTGCCCGGCACCGCCGCCGATCGTCTTCGCACCCACGTTCACCGGCTGACCGCCGGGCGCTCTCAGGTGACGGGGGCGCGGGTGGTCGTCGTGAGCGGCGGCAGACCGGCCTCGTC
>CAZHKE010000127.1:0-1707 GCA_964532485.1 uncultured Bifidobacteriaceae bacterium | reverse complement strand
TGCTCGGCGTCGTCGCAGCGTTCAGCGTCGCCGCGCTCGGCTCCGAGTCCGACGGGGGGCCGAGAGTCGGGACGGCCGGCGCCGAGCGCGCCACCGGCACGCAGGCCGCGCCGCAGCAGGCGAGCGGCGAAGCCGTCGACTGCTGTCGCTCACAGATCACCCAGGACCTCGTCGACCGCAGCCCCCTCCCCGGCGGGGGGTTCGAGATCGTCATCGAGGCGACGCTCGACTCGAACGCCGTCTGTCACGTGCTCCTGCTCCAGTGCGTGGTGGAGCCCGAGCTCGCGCCCGCGAACATGACGTTGCAGAGCGTCGAATGCCTGTCGCCGCGGTGGGCCAACATCAACATCACGCTGCCGGTCGTCGGCGCCGTCGACGTGTGCGCGCGCTTCGACGCCAACCGCGCTGGGCAGGACCAGAAGTTCCGGTTCACGTACACGACGCCGCTCGAGACGGGCAGCGTGAGCGAGACGGTCAGGTTCTTCCGCTTCCCCGAGGAGATCTTCTTCGTCCGCGCCGAGAACACGATCACGGTCGACCTGCCGAACGCGGCCGACATCCTCGAGGAGTGTCCCGACATCGCCGAGATCGGGACCCAGATCTCGTGCACGACCCGGGTCGAGGTGCTGGCGGGATCCGTCGTCCCCGCCGCCGACGTGGTCCGCACACCGCCGGCCCAGTTCGTCAACAGCACCTTCGCGCCCGACGCGGACCCGGGCGACTGGGACTGCACGACCGTGCCGCTGACCTGCACGTACACGGCGAACGGTGGCACACTCCCCGAGGGCGTGTACTCGTTCACCGGGACGTCCGATGTCGTCGGCCCGGTCGCCGACGTCGAGGACTGCAGTGCGATCAACACCGGCTCGTCGGAGATCGCGAGCGACTGTGACCTGGTCACGATCTTCGCCGCGTCCGACACGTTCGCCGCCCTCGAGATGGGTGCGGACCGGGCGACCGCGCCGCCGGGTGCGAAGGTGGTCTGGATGGTCACGTTCACGAACGACGGCCCGAACCCCGCCCAGGACGCGCACCTCGTCAACGACACGGCGATCCTCGCGACGAACCTCTCGATCCGGCAGGTGGGAGGCGCGGGGACCTGGACGTGTGACGTCCCGGGCGGAGTACCGGTGTGCGATCTCGCGGTCGGCGAGACGATCCCGGTCGGTGAGTCGTCGGTGTTCGAGATCCGGGGGACGGTGGTACCGACCGCGGTCGCCGGCCAGGTGGTCGTGAGCGAGGTCGAGGTCACCTTCGCCAACGACCCGTTCGGTCCCGCGTTCCCCCTGCGTGACGGCACGACGGTCCAGGTCGTCGTGCCCGAGCCGACGTTCACCGGCTAGCCGGGACACCTCTCCAACAGCGAGGCTCTTCACGACACGGCGAATCACCGCACGACATAGCGAATCACCTCATTGACACAGAAGGAGCAATCACATGGGTCTGTTCATGCGTCGCCGGCGTCCCGTGATGCGCGTGGCCGCCGGCGCGGCCACCGCGGGGGTCGCGTACAACGCGGGCAAGCGCAAGGCCGAGGGTCAGGCGGCCCAGGGCGCGGAGCCCGCCGCTCCGGAGCCTGCCGCGCCGGCGCCTGCCGCTGGTGGCGACTCCACGGCCGAGCTCGAGCGGCTCGCACAGCTGCACCAGTCGGGCGCGCTCAGCGACGAAGAGTTCGCCGCGGCGAAGGCGAAGGTGCTCGGCACCTGA
>CAZHKE010000126.1:0-1716 GCA_964532485.1 uncultured Bifidobacteriaceae bacterium | reverse complement strand
GAAGGTGTTCGTTGACCGAGGAGTGCTCGCATGCGAGTCTGCTCTCCGTGCGAGGTTGATGTCCCCTGGCGTGGTGTAAGTCCGACTGGGGTCCACCGATGAGGTGGGCCACCGCGTGATCCTCACGTGGACCTTGCAGAGTTCACGAGGAGGAGCAACACGGTGGCCCTTGTTCAGTCTGACCTTATCGACTTGCTCGACGCGATCCGCGCTGGCGGTGACCTCGACGTTGTGCGACGCAGCGTGGAGTTGGTGCTCCAGGCGTTGATCGACGCGGAGCTCACCGAGGTGATCGGCGCGGCACCGCACGAGCGGACACCGACGCGCACGACGCAACGCAACGGTGCACGCGATCGGCTGCTGTCGACCAAGGCCGGTGATGTCGAGCTGAAGATCCCGAAGCTGCGGTCGGGGTCGTTCTTCCCCGCGGTGCTCGAGCGGCGCCGGCGCATCGACCGGGCCCTGTTCGCAGTCGTGATCGAGGCCTACGTCCACGGCGTATCCACGAGGAAGGTCGACGATCTCGTCGCCGCGTTGGGGCTCGAGTCGGGGATCTCCAAGTCCGAGGTGAGCAGGATCTGCACCGAGCTCGACACCACCCTGGAAGCCTTCAGAACCCGCTCGCTCGAGCACGTCGAGTTCCCCTACGTGCTCCTCGACGCCACCTATGTGAAGGCCCGCGTCGCGGGGCGGGTCGTGTCCCGGGCCGTGGTCGTGGCCACTGGGATCACCCGCACCGGTGACCGGGAGGTCCTGGGCTGCGACGTCGGCGACAGCGAAGACGGCGCCTTCTGGACCGCGTTCCTCCGCAGCCTCAAGGCCAGGGGGCTCACCGGGGTGCAGCTGGTGATCTCCGACGCGCACACCGGTCTCATCAGCGCCATCGGAGCGGTGCTCATCGGCGCCGCGTGGCAACGCTGTCGCGTGCACTTCATGAGAAACGTCCTCGCCAAGATCCCCCGCGCGTCAGGCGAGATGGTCGCCGCCGCGATCCGCACGATCTTCGCTCAACCCGACCAGGCTCACGTCGAAGCCCAGTTCGACGAGATCACCACCATGCTCGGCCGCCAGTTCCCCGTCGTCGCCGACATGCTGCGCGACGCCCGCGCGGACCTGCTCGCGTTCTCGAGCTTCCCCGCCGCGCACTGGCGCAAGATCTGGTCGACCAACCCGATCGAACGTCTCCACAAAGAGATCAAGCGACGCACCAACGTCGTCGGGATCTTTCCCAACGACGCCGCGCTCATGCGCCTCGTCACCGCCGTCATCGCCGAGACCCACGACGAATGGCAGGTCTGTGATCGGCGCTACCTCTCCGAAGGTTCCATGAACAAGCTCTACGACCAACCCGACCCGCCGGCCTTGCTCGAAGAGCTCCCCGCCGCCAAGATCGCGTCCTGACAACCAACCCGACCACGCTGAGCATCACGCAGCCGATGTCGAGTTACACCACCCCGCGGGGCACGACCCGCTCGCCACCCCAGCTGAAGCACATGAGATTGAACAACAAGATCGCGACCGGCGGGTAGTGGGGCGGACGACCAACATCGCCCGGCTCCCAGGTGGGAAGCACCGAGGCGAGGCGGTGGAGGGACTCCCAAGAAGCAAGAAGTGCCGCGATGTCGGGCTCCGAGAGGCGACTTCGCTCCCGGCCACGGCGACGCAATGAGCGCTTGGTAGGCAGCGCACTGGAAGTCATTGCCATGACCAGGCGAT
>CAZHKE010000125.1:0-1736 GCA_964532485.1 uncultured Bifidobacteriaceae bacterium | reverse complement strand
ACACCGACCGTGCGCGCAAGGACGCCGCAGTCGCGTGCTACCCCTCGCAGCTCCTGGCGCTCGAGGCCGAGTGGGCGATCCGCGCCAAGCTCGCGGCGCCGGCGCCGGAGCAGTTCTGGCGCCTCGCCCCTCCGCCGGCCGGGTGGGAGAACCTCGCCGACGCGATCTAGCCGTCGCGTCCCGCGCCGCCTCGGGTGGCTCACCGCCCTCGTAGACTCACCCGAGCCATCCCTCCTGGCCCGATCCTTCCTGGGGAGACCATGAGCCAGCCAACGCGTCCCGACCACTGCCGCGATCTCGATCCGGTGCTGCGGTGGGGCCTCGCCGCACTCTCGTTCGGCGCCGCCTTCGTGCACTTCGCCGTCATGGGCGACCACTTCGACGCGAGCACCGCCCACGGCGTGTTCTTCGCGGTCGCTGCCTGGCTGCAGCTCGCGTTCGCGCTCGGTGTCGTGCTGCGGCCGTCGCGCGGCGTGCTGTGGTTCGGCGCCTTCCTCAACCTCGCGATCATCGGCTCGTGGCTGGTGTCGCGGGTGTGGGGCGTGCCGTTCGGGGCCGAGGCGTGGACACCCGAGCCCGCGGCCTTTCCCGACGTTCTCTCGACCGTCTTCGAGGGCCTCATCGTCGCCGGGTGCCTCGGCGTCATCACCGGGTACCTCGGCGTCCGGCGCGTCTCGCAGGCCGTCTCGCTCCCCCTCGTCGGCGCGCTCGGCGCGTCGGTCATCATCCTCTCGACGATCTCGCTCGTGCCGGCGGTGGCCGGCGAGGCCCACCAGCACGGTGCCGGCGAGGCCGCGGGTCACGATCACTCGGCAGCCGAGGTCGCAGCGGCGGACGGCGAGACGCCCGTCGGCAGCGGCGGCGCAGTTGCGCCGGGCGGCCACGACCACTCGGCCGGCGGTGACGCGGCCAGCCCCGGCATCGAAACCGCCAGCGGCAACTCGCCCTGCGAGAAGACCGGCCCACCCGTCTCGGAGGGGCAAGCAGCGGGCGGGCACGGTCACCGTGGCCCGACCATCGCCTACCCGATCGAGGACCGCGCGACGCGTGACCTGTTGGCGACGCAGCTCGAGCAGGCGCGGGTCGCGGCCATGGCGCTGCCGACCCTCGCCGACGCCGAGGCCGCCGGATACCGCAAGGTCACGACCTACCTGCCGTGCATCGGCGCGCACCTGATGAAGTTCAGCTACGTCGACGGCACCTTCGACGCGACTCAGCCCGAGATGCTCCTCTACGACGGCAACGGTCCCGACGCGCGCGTCGTCGGCCTGAGCTACTACGTGCTCACCGACGACGGGAAGGCGCCCGAGGGCTTCGCCGGTCCGAACGACCCGTGGCACCAGCACATCGGGTTGTGCGTCAAGGGCGGGCTCGTCGTGGGGGGCGAGGCGACGACCGAGGAGGAGTGCACGAGCCGCGGCGGCGTGAAGGCCGACGGCTCCAACGCCTGGATGAACCACACCTGGGCCGTCCCCGGCTGGGAGAGCCCCTGGGGCATCTTCAGCGGCGAGCACCCCGAGCTCGGCGCCACGGCGTCGTGATCGCGCGGTGACTCTTCGCGGGCGTCAGCAGCGGAGCGAGCTTCTGCGGGTGCAGGGTCTCCGCGGGCGTCAGCAGCGGAGCGAGCGTCCGCGCCGCAGGTACCCTGCGGTGCAGCGAGCGACGCAGTAGTGATGATGCGGCTCGGCATCGACGTCGCGCAGCAGCGCATGCCGTGGAGCGAGGTCGTCGCGCGG
>CAZHKE010000124.1:0-1746 GCA_964532485.1 uncultured Bifidobacteriaceae bacterium | reverse complement strand
AGGCGATCGCGGGTGACGTCGGGACCGAAGGCGATGTGCGTGTCAGGGGTCTGATCGCGCCAGAGCGCGTCGACACCGGTCTCGGTTCCCCTCGCCATTCGGGGCAGGAAGTAGACGTTGCGGGCGCCGATCTCAGTCCCGACGAGAGCCGTTGCGATGAGGTCGCGCTCGCTGAGACCGGTCCCGATCACAGCAGTCCCGGTGTCAGCGTCCTGGAGCGCGCTGCGTAGTCCCTCACTCTGGACGCCGTCGGCATACACCCAATAGGACACATCCTCGTCGGGCGCTTCGTCGCGGGCGTCGTCGTCGACGACGAGCACCGAGACACCGGCGCCGGCGAGCTCAGCCGCGACCGGCTCAGCCGCCTCTTGCGACATGAAGAAGGCGATCCCCTTGGCCGTGCCGCGACTGACGCCGAGGATCCTTGCCATCCACGGTGCCCCGAAGCCGTAGACGATGCCCGCGCCGATGATGACCGCGAACGTGATCGGAACGATCTCGTCGGCGTTGATCCCCTCTTCCTTGAGCGAGATCGCGAAGAACGAGACGGTCGAAGCGGCGACGATCCCTCGCGGTGCGACCGACGCTACGAAACCGCGGTCGGCGCCGCTCAACGTGGATCCGAGTGTCGACACGAGGGCAGCGAGCGGCCGCGCGACGAGCACGAGCGCGGCGAGCAGCAGGGCCGATCGTGCGAGCACCGAACGCAGATCCGCGAGATCGATCGTCGCTGCCAACACGACGAACAACGTCGCGATCACGAGCGTGCCGATGCTCGCCTGGAAGCTGCGGATGTTGGCGACGTATGCGCGACGCTGGTTCGCCAGCGTGAGACCAAGCGTGAGAGTCGCGAAGAGCCCCGCCTCCGAGAAGATCACGTTCGCGGCCGCGAACGCGAGCACGGCGAACATGAAGGCGACCGGCACCTGGAGATCGTCGGGGATCACGAAGTAGCGAATCGACACGATCAGCAACGCGGCGCATGCAAGGCCGATCGCGACGCCCGTCGCTGCAGTGACGAGCAAGAGTCCCGTCGCGTCGAGGATCGGCAGACTCTCGTCGGCCGTGACCATGGTGAGCACAGCGATGCCCAACGCCGCGCCGATGGGGTCGAGCATCGTTCCTTCCCACTCCAAGATGGTGCCCGTGCGCACCTGTGGTCGGGCGGCTTCGAGGATGGGTCCGACGACGGTCGGACCCGACACGACCAGCACCGCGCCCAGCAGCACGGCGACCCCACCGGGAAGATCGAAGATGAAGTAGGCGGCAAGCGCGCCGACGGTCAGCGTGATCAGCGCGCCGATCGTGACGAGGCGATACGTGACGGCGCGGCCGGTCGGCAGATCGCGGAACTTGAGCGAGAAGCCCGAATCGAACAGCAACAGCCCGACCGCCAGCGTCACCGCCGGGTCCAAGGTGTCGCCGAGCAGCGCCTCTGGGTCGACCAGGTTTGTGACGGGACCGGCGATGATCCCACCGAGCAGCAGCAGAACGATCGAGGGGATGCCGGTCTTTCGACCCAGCCACTGCGCCCCGACCCCGAACACCACGATCGTGCCCAGCGCGATCGTCACCTCAGTCGCATCCACCGCTCACCCTCCAGGATCACGGGCCAGCGACAACGCCCATTGCAGCAGCTGAATGGACGTTGCTGAGCAATGTGACAGGTTCGGTGACATCTGATGAAGGCCGAACGCAGTGGCTGGTGAGTCAGCTCACCGTCGGCACGCGCTCGAGGGACTGGCC
>CAZHKE010000123.1:0-2193 GCA_964532485.1 uncultured Bifidobacteriaceae bacterium | reverse complement strand
TGCTACAGGTCGGGAAGGTGCATGTCGAGGTTCGGCGCCTCGAGGCCGCCGTCGATCTCGAGCACCTTGCCGGTCACGAAGCTCGACGCGTCGGAGGCGAGGTAGAGCGCGCCGATCGCGATGTCGTCGACCTTGCCGAGGCGGCGCAGCGGCGTCTTGTCGATCATCTCGTTGCGGATCGCGTCCTCGGTCAGCACGATCTCGAGCGCCGAGGTCGCGACCGAGCCGACGGCGATCGCGTTGACGCGGATGCGGGGTGCGCAGTCGGCCGCCATCAGGCGCGTCATGTGGGAGAGCGCGCCCTTGGCTGTGCCGTATGCGACGAACCCGCGGTCGCGCAGGCGTCCCATCGCCGACGAGATGTTCACGATGGAGCCACCGCCGCCCGCGAGCATGTGGGGGATCGCGGCTTTGCTCAACGCGAAGGCGGTCGTGACGTTGAAGTGGAACGCGTGCTCGATCGCGCGCACCGACGTGTCGAGCAATGGCTGAGGCATCGAGCCGCCCACGTTGTTCACGACGGCGTCGATGCGTCCGTACTCGGCCATCGCCGCCTCGACGAGCTCCTCGAGCTTGGCGACGTCGGAGACGTCAGCCGGGAAGACGAGTGCATTGCGTCCGAGCGCGCGAACCTCCGCCGCGACGGTCTCGAGCTGTTCCTCCGTACGAGCCGTGATCGCCACATCGGCACCGGCTTCGGCGAACGCCCGTGCGCACCCGGCTCCGATCCCGCGACCGGCGCCCGTCACCAGCGCGACACGTCCCTGGAGTGAGAAGCGATCCAGCAGCACGCCGGGAACCTATCGGGGACTCGGCGCTCGACGACGCCGCATCGGTGGCAGAGTGGCGTGTGGCTCGCCAGGCGCCCCGGACCGTGCTCGACGCGGTCAACCTCCTCGATGCCGAGGGGTACGGCGCACAGTTCGTCCTCAGGCCTGACGGCATGCGATGCACCGCGTGCCAGAGCCCGCACTCGATCGATCACGCCGAGGTGCTGCGCGTCTACCGGTTCGAGGGACCGAGCGACCCCGACGAGGAAGCCGTCGTGTACGGGCTGCGCTGCCCGGTGTGCGGCGCGGGCGGCACGCTCGTGTCGAGCTTCGGCCCGGGTGCCGACCCCGAGCTCGCCGACCACCTCGTGATGCTCGATGCGCGCTTTCGGAGCAACCCCACGAGCTGATCGCGCCCGGGCCCGGTCCGGGCGTGGGCGATCTGGCGGAGCGGGTGACGGGGATCGAACCCGCGTCATCAGCTTGGAAGTTTGAATCCAGGGGTCGCGCCGACCGGGTCGCATCGCGAACGTGCAGGTCAGCAACGTCCATTGCGTCCGAGCATGTACCTGGAGAGCACCTCAGTCCACCCCGTTGTGGCACGAATGTGGCACGCGGTCATGGCCTGACGATCGGCGAACGCATCGGCCGTCGCCTGGTCGGGGATCGCGACATCGAGGACTGACGAGCGACGCGTGATCTGCATCCGCCCGACGCCGGCACGAGTCGGATGTTCACACCATCAGTGCGAACATCCGACTCTCTCCACGACGCTCATCACAGGCAATGCACAAATGCCGGTTCCGCCCTTCGGGCGTTACCGGCGCGAAGTGTGAGCGCGACTGTTAGTGCGTCGCCGTCGGTCTGTGAGCTTGTGAGTAGCGGTAGCGGGCGTTCCTGGTAGCGCGAGCTGCGTGACTTCGTCTGGTGCGCTGTCGAGCACGCGCTCGATCGCGTCGCTGAGCGCCCCGGCGATCGCGACGTCGCGCTCCCGCACCGCGTGCTGGTAGATCAGTGCCGCGCGCGCCGACGCGTGACCCATGCGCGCCATGAGCTCCTTCGTGCTCGCGCCTGCCGCCGCGGCGAGCGTGTTGCCGGTGTGCCGCAGATCGTGGAAGTGCATCCCGTCGAGTCCGACGGCGCGTCGTGCACGGCTCCAGGCCGCCTGGAGCGTCCCGCGTCGCAGCGGCTGCCCGCCAGTGCCGGGGAACACCAAGCCGTCCGCTCCCGGGGCCGAGTGCTGCCCGAGGTGCGCCTCCAGCTCGGGGGTCAGCGCCTTCGGGATCGCGACCGTGCGCGTCCCCGCGTCGGACTTCGGTGGTCCGGTGTGGCGGGTGCCGTCGGCGAGCTCCTGGATCTGCTCGACGACGCGCACGCTCGCGTGCAGCAGGTCGAGGTGCTCCCGGCGCAGCGCGATCAGCTC
>CAZHKE010000122.1:0-2350 GCA_964532485.1 uncultured Bifidobacteriaceae bacterium | reverse complement strand
AGATGTCGAGCGGGCAGGCCTCCTCGCACCAGCGGCAGGTGGTGCAGGCCCAGAGCTCGGCCGACGTGATCCGCTCGAACACCGAGTCGGCCCCGACGGTGATGTCCTTGTCGACGCCGACAGGTGGCGACACGACCGGGTCGCCCGTGGCCGACATGACCTCGCCGACCTTGAGGACGATCTCCCGGGGGTCGAGCGGCTTGCCCGTCGCGTGAGCTGGGCACACCGACGTGCACCGTCCGCAGATGGTGCACGCGTCGGTGTCGAAGAGCTGCTTCCAGGTGAAGTCCTCGACAGTCGACGCGCCGAACGTGTCGAGCTCGGTCTCCATGAGGTTGGGCAGCGCCTTCATCGCGCCCTTCGGCCGGTCCTTGTCGGCCAGGTACATGTTCATCGGCGACGTGACCATGTGACGCAGCTTCGTGACCGGCAGGATCACGACGAATGCGACGAAGGCAGCGAAGTGCACGATCCAGAACGTGGTGTGCAAGTCGGCAAAGGTCCCCGCCGACCAGTCGAAGCTCTCGACCAGCTGGCCGATCGGATAGCCGACCAGCGACCACCGCTCGAACGACGGCGTGCCCTCCTCGGCCAGCCGGAGACCCTCGACGAGGAAGCCCGTGAGCCCGATGACGAGGAACGTGATCAGGATGACCGCGTCCTCGGGCTTCGTCTTGATGCGGATCCGGTACGGGCGCTGCACGTACCTCCGCACCATCGCCCACACGATGCCCGCGACGAACACGACGCCGAAGATGTCGGCGGTCGCCGAGTACGCCTGGTACACGTCCCCGTGCAGGAACTTGAGGTCGTCGGGGAGCAGGTGATCGATCTCGAGGATGATCGTGGCCGCCAGCAGGACGAGGAACCCGAAGTAGATGAAGGAGTGCATGACCCCGGCTGCGGGGTCGCGCAGGAGCGTCTGCATCCAGACGCCGGAGCGGAAGCCGCGCAGGCGGTGCTCGACGTTGCTCTTCGTGGTTCGGCGATCGTCGGGTCGGCCCCGCTCGTAGTTCTGCACGCGCAGCGAGATGAGCCACGCGCAGATCAAGAGGACGACGGAGGCCGTCGCGTAGAACATCCAGTAGATCGGGTCGGGCACGCCGCCGAACACCTCGCGGCTGATCGGTGACGTCTCCTCCCAGCCGGTGAGGCGCGGAAGGATGCCCGAGAGGATCGTGCCGAGCGCCGCGAGCGCCCCGACGACGAGGACGGCCTGGTGTGGCTTGACGGCGGGCCGCTGCACGCCCGCAACCTACCCGGGTCGCGCCCGCGAGTCGGCTACTGGACGGTCTGCGCGTCGGACGCGCGCAGTCGACGCGCGAGGCCGGCGAGGAGCTTGTGGGCGAAGCCGGGGACCTCGTCGATCAGGGCGGAGAACTCGCGCTGGCCGAGCACGAGCAGCTCCATGGGAGACGTGGCGGTGATCGTGGCGTTGCGCGGCGCTCGGTCGAGCAGGGCCAGGTCGCCGAAGAAGTCGCCGGGGCCGAGGGTCGCAACCAGCTGTCCGTGACGGGTCACCGACGCCTCGCCCTCGAGGATCACGAAGAACTCCGCACCGGCCGCCCCTTCGCTGACGAGGACCCTGCCCTGCTCCGCCTCGACGTCCTCCGCCCGCTTGCCGACGAGCTGGAGGTCCTTCCTCGAGCACGCCGCGAAGAGCGGGACTTTGGCGAGGTGGTCGGTGAACGCATCGCGCTTGGCCATGCGGGGAATGTAGCGATCCGACGCCAGCCCTGCTCGGAGGGCGATCGGCGCACCGGTAGGGCTGCGACCGGGGACGGACGTCGGAGGCCGTCGCTGGCGAGCGGGGCGAGACAGCGGCGATGGGTGGGCGGGGGCCTCCGACGGCTGGCACCGGTCGCGGGCCGGAATTTATTGGCTGACAGGAAAGTTGATAGCGTCACGCTCAAGATCGCGATACGGAGGAATCCCCCATGTCCAAGGCCGTCGGCATCGACCTCGGCACCACCAACTCGGTCGTCTCGACCCTCGAGGCGGGCGAGCCCGCCGTGATCCCCAACGCCGAGGGGTCCCGCACGACCCCGTCGGTCGTCGCGTTCTCGAAGGCCGGTGAGGTGCTGGTCGGCGAGGTCGCGAAGCGCCAGGCGATCACGAACCCCGACCGGACGATCCGGTCGGTGAAGCGTCACATGGGCACGTCCTGGTCGATCGACATCGACGGGAAGAAGTACACGGCCCAGGAGATCTCGGCTCGCATCCTCCAGAAGCTCAAGCGCGACGCCGAGGACTACCTGGGCGAGAAGGTCAGTGACGCGGTCATCACCGTGCCGGCGTACTTCAACGACGCCCAGCGCCAGGCCACCAAGGATGCCGGCCGCATCGCCGG
>CAZHKE010000121.1:0-2506 GCA_964532485.1 uncultured Bifidobacteriaceae bacterium | reverse complement strand
GAACCCGCGTTCTCAGCTTGGGAAGCTGATGTTCTGCCTCTGAACTACACCCGCGTGACGCCGGATCGTACTGCGACCACCCTTTAGGCTCCGCAGCCGTGATCCTGTCGGACCGCACGATCCGCGAAGAGCTCGACGCGGGTCGCATCGTGATCGACCCCCTGGGCGACAACGCGATCCAGCCCTCGTCGGTCGACCTGCGCATCGACCGCTACTTCCGGGTGTTCCGCAACGACACCACTCCCTTCATCGACCCGAAGGAGCCGCAGGAAGACCTGACCGAGCTCGTCGAGGTCACCGACGACGGTCGGTTCATCCTCCATCCCGGCGAGTTCGCGCTCGCGTCGACGTTCGAGGTCGTGACGATCGCCGACGACATCGTCGCCCGTCTCGACGGCAAGTCGTCCCTCGCCCGGTTGGGGCTCCTCACGCACGTGACGGCGGGTTTCGTCGATGCCGGCTTCAGCGGGCACCTCACGCTCGAGCTCTCGAACGTCGCGACGCTGCCGATCGCGCTGTACCCCGGGATGAGGATCGGACAGATCTCGTTCCTGCGGATGACCACGCCGGCCGAGCACCCCTACGGCTCGGGCGAGGCCGGATCGAAGTACCAGGACCAGCGCGGCCCCACGGCATCGCGCTACTACCTCAACTTCCGCGACCGGTGACCCGCGGACGCGTCAGCGCACCGCCGGGTCGTTGAGGAGCTCGACGAGCGGGTCGTCGGAGATCTTGATGGTCCCCCGGTACGGGTAGTCCATCCCCACCACGAGCGCGAGGTTGGCGCCGACCGCGATCGCGAGCATCGAGAGGATCACCAGGTGCGACCGCCGGTGCTTGGTGTCGAGCACCGCGGCAGTCGCCATCGTCGTCACGCCGAGGAGCACCAGCACCCAGAAGAGCGAAGGCGGGATCGACGCGCGGGCGGCGTCGCGCAGGTTCGAGCGCGTGGCGACGACGTCGTCCATCGCCTGCACGATCGCCTGGTACGCGTACTCCTGCGACTTCGTCGTCGGCTCGATCGCCTGCACGGTGCGGTAGAGCTGGTGCAACGCCCGCCCGGTGACGACGTCGAGCTCGCCCTTGTCGGCCAGCTTGGGCAGGCCCCGCGAGACGAGCAGCTCGGTGTAGCGCAGCGCCTGGTCCTGGACCGCCCGGAAGTCGGCGGGAGGCAGCGCGTGCGCGTTCTCCACCACCACCACGATCGCGGCCGCCTTGTCGCCGAGGTTCTCCTGGGCGCTCTGGAACTGGCCGTACTCGTCGAGGACGACGAAGCCGATGAGGATCGCGTACACGACGGTGATGGCCTGGAGCACCGTGGCGGCCGTCTGCCCGACCGACTCGCGCGGCCCGGGCGCGGTCACCCTGCGCATCGCGCGCTCGACGACGATCGTCGTCGCGATCGCGAGCCCCGAGAAGATCAGGAAGAGCACGAAGAGCGGCAGCCCACCGAGCCACTCGAGCACGCGCCGAGATCTCCCGCCGCTCGGTCAGATGCCCGGCGTGAAGCTCGCCGACGCCCGCGCCGGCCTGTCGGCTTCGACGGCCTCGAGCAGCACTTCGGCGATGTCCTGGACTCTGACGTCCTCGTCGCGCCCCTTGGCCTTCACACCGTCCTCCATCATCACGTAGCAGAACGGGCACGCGACCGCGATGCGCGACGCGCCGGTGGCGAGCGCCTCTTCGGAGCGCTCGTCATTGACCTTCTTGCCGACGTGCTCCTCCATCCACATGCGCGCGCCACCGGCGCCACAGCACATGCCACGAGTCCCGTTGCGCGGCATCTCGACGATGTCGATGCCGGCGAGCGAGCCGATGACCTTGCGTGGCGCCAGGTACACGTCGTTGTGGCGCCCGAGGTAGCAGGAGTCGTGGTAGGTCACCCGCTCCGCGAGCGACGCACCCTCGAGCGACAGGCGCCCGTCGGCCAGGAGCTCGGTGAGCAGCTGCGAGTGGTGCACGACCTCGTAGTCACCGCCGTACTGCGGGTACTCGTTCTTCAGCGTGTTGAAGCAGTGCGGGCACTGCGTGACGATCTTCGTGACCTCCATGCCACCGAGAGTCTCGATGTTCTGCATCGCCAGCATCTGGAAGATGTACTCGTTGCCCGAGCGACGGGCCGGGTCGCCCGTGCAGAGCTCGCTCGGCCCGAGGATCGCGAAGTCGACGCCGGCGCGCTGGAGCAGCTTGGCGGTCGCTCGGGTCGTCTTCTTGTTGCGGTCGTCGAACGATCCCGCGCACCCGACCCACATCAGGTACTCGTGGTCGAGCTTGCCCGTGCCCCCACTCGAAGGAGCGACGATCGGGATGTCGTCGAGATCCTTGGCCCAGTCGCCGCGCTCCCCCTGGTTCATCCCGTAGACGTTGGAGGTGTTCTCCATCGACCGGTAGGTGTTGCCGAGCTCGACGGGGAAGTCGCTCTCCATGAGCGACAGGTAGCGCCGCATGTCGAGGATCTTGTCGAGGATCTCGATGTCGACCGGGCAGATCTCGTCGCAGGCCTTGC
>CAZHKE010000120.1:0-2549 GCA_964532485.1 uncultured Bifidobacteriaceae bacterium | reverse complement strand
AGCGTACCGCCACCGATCGGGAAGTGAGGCGGGACGCGTCCGGGCACGATGGGCGCGGGCGGAGGGGAGCTCGTCAAGCGCGCGGTGCGAGCTCCAGGTCGGCCGCGGCGTCGACGGCGACCGGACGCTCGTCGTCGCGGGCGGTCACGGTCAGGGCGACGGCGGCCGTGACGAGCGCGGCAACAGCCCCGACGCCGAGACCGGCGCGAGGGCCGATCACCTCCGACGCCCACCCGACGAACGGCCCACCGATCGGGGTGCTGCCGAGGAAGGCGATCGCGAACAGCGCCATGACCCGCCCGCGGAACTCCGGTGCCGTCTCCTCGTTGCACACGGCGGTCGCCATCGAGACGACGACCATCGATCCCAGACCGACGAACGGCAGCACGGTGATCTCGAGCGGCAGGCTCGGTGCGAGCGTCGCCGCCAGCGTCGCGATGCCCAGCGACAGCACCGCGAGAAGCATCACCCGCTCGCTCGCGCGCCCGAAGTGCGCGGTCCACAGCGCGCCCGCGAGCGAGCCGACGCCGAGCGCCGCCATCATCACGCCGAACGTGCCGGCATCGCCGCCGAACTCCACCTTCGCCATCAAGGGAAGGACGACCGGGTAGTTGAAGGCCAGCGTCCCGATGATCGCGATGACGAGGAGCGCCATGCGGACCGGCTGGTTGTGCCACGCGTACGAGACTCCCTCGCGCAGCTGGCGCTTGCCGCGAGGGACGGGCGTCGCCGGTCGCAGCTCGCTCGGACGCATCGCGAGCAACGCGACGATCACGGCGGCGAAGGACGCGCCGTTGAGCACGAAGCACCACGCGACACCGATCGTCGCGATGACGAGCGCCGCGAGGGCCGGCCCGACGACGCGGGCCGCGGTGAACACCGAGCTGTTGAGACCGACGGCGTTCGCGACGTCGGCGGGCGGCACGAGCTCGGGCACGAAGGACCGTCGGCCGGGGTTGTCGACGGCGGTCACGAGGCCGAGCGCGACGGCCAACGCGTACACCATCCAGACCTCGACGACGCCGGCAGCGGTCACCGAGCCGAGCAGCAATGCGAGCACGGCGCTCGTCGCAGCCGTCACCACGAGCAGCTTGCGCTTGTCGACCCGGTCGGCGACGACGCCGCCCCACGCACCGGCGAGCAGCGTGGGCGCGAACTGCAGCGCCAGCGTGACACCGAGCGCGACTCCGCTGTGAGTGAGGCGAAGCACGAGCCAGGCCTGGGCGACCATCTGCATCCAGCTGCCGGTGCCCGACACGACCTGGCCGAAGAAGTAGAGGCGGAAGTTGCGAGTGCGCAGTGATCGGAACGTGCGGCGCGCGGCGCGCTCGACCGGGCTCACGGCGACCGCTGTTGGTCGGGCGCGGGCTCCAGCACGCGCTCGAGCACCTCGACGGCGGCAGTCAGACGGGCGCGCTCGTCGTCGTCCAGGGCAGCGAGGCGCTGCGCGAGGAACGCGGTCTTGCGCGAGCGGTTGCGGGCGAGGAGTCGCCGGCCCTCCGCGCTGATGACGACCCGGGCGACCCGCCCGTCGTCGGGGTCGGGCTGGCGGGCGACGAGTCCCTGCTGCTCGAGGCGGCCGACGGCGGCCGTGATCGTCGGTGGCTGCACCCCCTCGGACACGGCGAGCTCGCCGAGCGTCAGCGGCCCGCGGCGCTCGATCGTCGCCAGCGCCGAGATCTGGGTCGGCGACGCGCCGACGTCGGAGTGCGTGCGCAGCTGACGGGCAAGCCGGGTGACCGCGAGCCGCAGCCTGCTGGCAAGAGCGGTGCTGGTGTCGGGCGACTCGGTCACGGCCACGGCATGCATGATACTTCGCTCAACTAATTAGTGTCACGAAACATTCCGTCGGCTCCTACGCTGCGGGCCGTGGCCACGCCTGCGCCGCCCGAACTGCGCGACTGGGGCACGATCACGCCCGGTGAGCTCGACCGCATCGTGATCGTGTCGCCGCATCTCGACGACGCCGTGCTCGGGTGCTCCACGCTCATGGCCGCGCACGCGGGTACGACCGTGGTCACCGTGTTCGCGGGCCGCCCCTCCGAGTACCCCACCCCGATGCAGCACTGGGACTCACTGTGCGGGTTCGTGGAGGGCGACGAGGTGCACGTGGAGCGCCGCGCGGAGGACGCCGCGGCGCTCGAGCTGCTCGACGCCACCCCGGTCTGGCTCGAGTTCGTCGAGCACTCCTACCTCGAGCGTGCCGATTGGGTGCGCCCGGAGCGGGTCGTGGACACGCTCGACGGCGCCGTGCGCGCGCTCGATCCGACCGCGGTGTTCGCTCCCTTCGGGCTCGCGAACCCGGACCACGACTGCACGCACGACGCGGCGATGCTCGTGCGCGACCGCTTCGTCGAGAGCTCCTCGGGGGAGAGGGTGTCGTGGTTCCTGTACGAGGACACGGGCTACAAGCACATCCCCGGGCTGCTCGCCTGGCGGGTGGCGCGCCTGTTCAAGCGGGGCATCTGGCCCACGCCCGCGGCGGTGCCGGTCGACACCGACCGTGCGCGCAAGGACGCCGCAGTCGCGTGCTACCCCTCGCAGCTCCT
>CAZHKE010000119.1:0-2578 GCA_964532485.1 uncultured Bifidobacteriaceae bacterium | reverse complement strand
CCGAGACGATCAACTACCGCACGCTCAAGCCCGAGAAGGACGGCCTCTTCTGCGAGAAGATCTTCGGCCCGACCAAGGACTGGGAGTGCTACTGCGGCAAGTACAAGCGAGTCCGGTTCAAGGGCATCATCTGTGAGCGCTGTGGGGTCGAGGTCACGCGCTCGAAGGTGCGGCGCGAGCGGATGGGCCACATCGAGCTCGCCGCCCCGGTCACGCACATCTGGTACTTCAAGGGCGTCCCGAGCCGGCTCGGCTACCTGCTCGACATCGCGCCGAAGAGCCTCGAGAAGGTCATCTACTTCGCGGCCCACCTGATCACGTGGGTCGACGAGGAGCGGCGCCACAACGATCAGCCCGAGCTCGAGGCCGACATCAACGCCGAGATCGAGGAGCTCCAGGCCGAGCTCGACGGGCGGCTCTCGGCGCGAGCCAAGGAGTACGAGGACGAGCTCGCCGAGATCGAGGGGCGCGGCGGCAAGAAGGTCGACCTCGAGCGCGCCGAGAAGGCGTACAACAAGGACCGCGAGGAGCTCGACGCGCGCGGCCAGGCCGAGATCGACCACCTCAAGACCGTGTGGACGACGTTCGCCAAGCTCGCGCCGAAGCAGCTCGTCGACGACGAGCGCGTGTGGCGCGAGATCGTCGACCGCTACCAGGAGTACTTCACCGGCGGCATGGGGGCCGAGGCCGTCAAGGACCTCATCTCGCGCCTCGGCATGCCGGAGGAGGAGACGAGCCTCAAGGAGGTCATCGCGACCTCGAAGGGTCAGCGCAAGGCGAAGGCGATCAAGCGGCTGAAGGTGATCTCGGCGTTCAACCGGGTCGACCAGGACGGCCGCACGATCAACTCGCCGATGGGCATGGTGCTCGACGCCGTGCCGGTGATCCCGCCCGACCTTCGGCCGATGGTGCAGCTCGACGGTGGCCGGTTCGCCACGTCCGACCTCAACGACCTCTACCGCCGGGTCATCAACCGCAACAACCGCCTGAAGAGGCTCCTCGACCTCGGTGCGCCCGAGATCATCATCAACAACGAGAAGCGCATGCTCCAGGAGGCGGTCGACGCGCTGTTCGACAACGGCCGCCGCGGCCGTCCTGTCACAGGTCCCGGCAACCGCGCCCTGAAGTCGCTGTCCGACATGCTCAAGGGCAAGCAGGGTCGGTTCCGCCAGAACCTGCTCGGCAAGCGTGTCGACTACTCGGGCCGGTCGGTCATCGTCGTCGGCCCGCAGCTCAAGCTCCAGCAGTGCGGTCTGCCGAAGCAGATGGCGCTCGAGCTCTTCAAGCCTTTCGTCATGAAGCGGCTCGTCGACCTCGAGTACGCGCAGAACATCAAGTCGGCGAAGCGCATGGTGGAGCGCGCGCGTCCGCAGGTCTGGGACGTGCTGGAGGAGGTCATCAAGGAGCACCCGGTCTTCCTGAACCGGGCGCCGACCTTGCACCGCCTCGGCATCCAGGCGTTCGAGCCCGTGCTCGTGGAGGGCAAGGCGATCCAGATCCATCCACTCGTCTGCGCGGCGTTCAACGCCGACTTCGACGGCGACCAGATGGCTGTGCACCTGCCGTTGTCGGCAGAGGCGCAGGCCGAAGCGCGACTCCTCATGCTGTCGGCGCACAACATCCTGTCGCCGGCGCACGGTCGCCCGATCGCCGTGCCCAGCCAGGACATGATCATCGGCGCGTACTACCTCACCGAGCTCGTCGACGGCGCGCCGGGCGAGGGGCGGGTGTTCTCGTCGCTCGACGAGACGGTCATGGCGTACGACCGGAGCCGCTCGAACACCGTTGCCGATGAGGACCGGTTGTCGCTGCACGCGCTCATCAAGGTGCGGATGCCGGCGGGCAGGTTCCCCGAGGATCACTTCCCCACGCGCGACACCAAGCACGATGCTTCCGTCGTCGTGAAGCGCTTCGGGTCGAACGGCGCCACCTCGAACGGAGACGGGACGGTGCTCGTCGAGTCGACGCTCGGGCGCCTGCTCTTCAACGAGGCCTTCCCGCCCGACTTCTCGTTCCGTGCGACCGAGAGGCGCGGGCTCAAGAAGCGCGAGCTCACCGAGATCGTCGGTGACCTCGTCGAGCAGTACTCGAAGGCCGAGGTGGCCGAGAGCCTCGACAACCTCAAGGATCTCGGGTTCGAGTACGCCACCCGCGCCGGGCTGACGATCTCGATCGCTGACGTCAAGACGCCACCGCAGAAGGGCGAGCTGCTCGAGCGCTTCGAGCGCGAAGCAGACAAGATCGAGCAGAACTTCGACAAGGGATTGCTCACCGACGACGAGCGACGCCAGCTGGAGCGTGAGCTCTGGTCGGATGCCACCGACGAGGTGGCACGGGCCATGGAGTCGGGGCTCGCCCAGGACCGGTTCAACCCGATCGAGATGATGGTGGGCTCGGGCGCCCGCGGGAACGCCGTGCAGGTCCGGCAGATCGCCGGCATGCGTGGTCTGGTGGCCAACCCGCGCGGCGAGATCATCCCCCGCCCCATCAAGTCGAACTTCCGTGAGGGACTGTCCGTGCTCGAGTACTTCATCTCGACGCACGGCGCCCGCAAGGGTCTGGCCGACACCGCGCTGCG
>CAZHKE010000118.1:0-2603 GCA_964532485.1 uncultured Bifidobacteriaceae bacterium | reverse complement strand
CGACGGCCACGAGCTGAGCTTCGCTCGACCGCTCGAATCGGGGTGACCGTGCACGGTTGTCGAGCAGCGGTCCGATGCCAAGGGAGCCTCGACCGGTCGCAAAGTGCTGACCGACCTCGGTGTCGAGCCCGACGACACGGCGATCGCGTTGGCTGCATCGCTCGCACGAGGTCGACCGACAGGTACGAGCGCGTCGGCAATCCCTGTTGATAGTGGCATAGGGGACAGGCCGATCGAGCTAAGAACTCGCGAGACAACGGCGCGGTCGATCGATCATTCAGCTCGGGAGACGTTAGACAAACGCGACGGCGCGGTCGCTTTGGGGTTTCCTTGGCCATGCCACCGGAGCCAGCCCATCAGTCGCTGCCGCTCCAATTTGCGCGTTCCGGTAGCTCGATCACGTCAGCGTCCTCACACGGCAGGTTCTCCGCGACGGCCTCGATCACCGCGGCGAGGAGCACGTCGGGGTCGAGAACCTGCGCCGCTGGGCGACGAGGGACTAGGGTTTCGGCGTTCTGGCGGTGCAGCACTCGGAGGGTGGAGAGCGTGATGCGACGGAGCCTGATGCTGGGCACCGTGGCGGTTGGCGTGGTGGCGCTGACGGGCGCGGCGCTGGTCCCCGCCGGTGCGGGGGGCATCGGTGCCGCGCCGTTGACCATCGAGAAGGAGGTCGTCGGGCCCGTCCCGCCCGGGACCGAGTTCACGGTGACGGTCGAGTGCGAAGACTCTGACGGTGGGCCGATCATCGAGGGTGATCTCGCCTCGGCGACCGTCGACTTCGACGAGGCGGGTGACCCGCAGGACGACAACGTCATCAACTTCCAAGGCCCGGGCACCTGCACCGTCACCGAGACCGAGACCGGTGGTGCGGCGTCGGTGAGCTATGCCTGCGAGGGCCAGATCCCCACCGACAATTCCGTCGGTGCCGGCTGGCCTGATGAGGTCGACGCGCCGGTGAGTCCCGACGCCGAGACCCAGCAGGTGACCGATCCCTGCGCGGCGGCTGGCCCGCAAGAGGACCCGATGACGGTCTTCATCGAAACCCCGAACCAGGACGCCACGGTGACGGTCACGAACACGTTCCCGGAGCCCGTGCCAGAGCCGGTGGTCATCGCTCCGGCGTTCACCGGCTAGTTGTAGGTCCCAGGCACGTTGGTCAGGTGGCGGGGAGCCGCGTGGCCGGGGCTTGTGGCTGATGGCCAGGAGAGCCCGAGACTCGTAAGTCGAGGCTGCTCTCAGCAGTAGCCCGTTCTCACCATCTGCCCGGCGCCCGCCTGACGGTGGTAGCCAGCCTCCGCGGCCCATCGCTTCCCGGTCCGGTACCCGCAGCCGACGAACTCACATGCCGCCCTCACGGTCCATCCTTCGTCGAGGTACCGGTAGAACTCCGCGCGCTCGTCAGGGTTGTAGGGCGTGCTGCGGGTACCCATGCGTCCGATCTTGGCACCGACGCGGGCGGCGAATAGGAGTCGAGCCCGAGGCGCTCGAACTCGCGCGCGAGGTCGGGACGATCGGCCACGAGCGCGCCGAGGCTGCGGTTGGGGTCGACCGCGGTCATGTCTCGACTCCGTTGTTCGTCGGGTGACGTGAGTGCCGCTGGCGCAGGTCATCGCGAAGTCGCGCGCGGATGAAGCGCAAGATCTTCTGGTGCTTCTCCGTGTCGTGTTCCATGAGCTCGATCAGCAGTGGCCACAGCGACTGACCTCGCATCCGGCCGAGGTTCTTGTCCTGTGCCAGGCGCTTGAGCTCCTGGGCGTCCGCCTCTTCGGCGTCGAGGAGCTGTTCGGTGACCTCGAGGAGCTCGCCTGGGTGCGCGGCGGCCTTGACCATGGGTACCGTCGGGCCGGCCGTGCGCTCGACCGAGGAGCGGAGCGCGTTGGCGAGCTCTTCGAAGAGCCGGTGATGGCGGACTTCATCCTCGACGATCAGCGCGAACAGGTAGGAGGCGTAGTCCGATCCCGCGATCTCGACGACGGCCTTGTAGGTCGCGAGCAACTTCGCTTCCGCGTGGATGTGCTCGGTCAGATGGTCGAACAGCTTGGCTTCCCAGACGCTCAGACCCACCGGCCTCGTGGCCTCGATCATGGTTGGTCACCTCTGCATCCGACCTTGTGACCATGATCAACGGGCACCGGATCACGCCAGGGTCGAAGGTCCCGAATCGCGACTGGTGCCGTAGGTCACTAGACATTGCGTAGCGACGCCGTTGACCTCTCCTTCGCCGTGCTCACCGGGGGGTGACCCCCACGTCTGGTGGCCCGGCGACGGGCCGCTCTGACGAGTCAGGCCGCCGGGCCACGGCGGAGGACGCGGGCGAAGACCACTGCCTGGTGGGAGCGTTCGGTAGGCGCAGCGTTGCTCGACGTGTACCCGAGAAAGGGCAGCAACGCGTCTACACGTCGTCGGATTCCCCATCCCGAGTGATCTCATCGTTGTGCGCGCTTGACAGGAGGCTGAACAGGCCAACATGCCGTGCCTCTGCCGGTATCCCGGCCCGTGGTCTGCCCGACGCTGCCACGCGTGCCTGCTGACTAGCGTCGTCCGGCGGCGCCGGAGAAGAGGCCGGAGGGGTCGTAGTCGGCGAGCGCGTGCGAGATGGGCAG
>CAZHKE010000117.1:0-2620 GCA_964532485.1 uncultured Bifidobacteriaceae bacterium | reverse complement strand
GAAGGCGGACGGGGGCAGCCGGTTCGTGCACACGCTCAACGGCACCGCGTGCGCGGTCGGTCGCACGCTCGTCTTCTTGTGGGAGCTGTACCAGGACGACGGTGCATTCGTCGTGCCCGACGTGCTGCGCCCGATCACCGGCTTCGACCGCGTCGAGCGAGCGTGAGGTTCGAGCGGACGTATCGCGCGCGGTAGCGAGCGGGGCCGGAGCGGCCCGGCGCGCCGCGCCGAGAGCGGAGAGGTCGAGCGATCGTGAGACGGCGCACGTAGCCTCTCCTCTCGGAGGGGTGCCGGAGCGGCCGAACGGGACCGCCTTGAAAGCGGTTGAGGCGCGAGCCTCCGTGGGTTCGAATCCCACTCCCTCCGCCGAGCTGCGCCGTCTCGAAACCCCCAGCCGAAAGAGGTCGAAGCAGAGGGTCGTAGATGGCGCGCGACGCACGCCGGTCCCTTCAACGAGGGGCCACCTCCGCGAGGAAGGCCGCGACCACGTCGTTGAACTCGTCAGGTCGCTCGATGAACGGGAAGTGCGTCCCGCCCGAAACGCCCGCAACGCGAGCAAAGCCTGCCCCCGACGTCGGCGGCTCGACGTGCATCCGGTGCGCCCCTTACGGTGCCCCCGATTGCGACGCCGTGCCTCACGCGAGTCGTACGGAGAACCGCAGATGACGGAGAGCGACCCAACCGACGGCGAGTGGTGGCAGGGGGCGGTGCTGTACGAGGTCTACGCGCGGTCGTTCGCCGACTCGAACGGTGACGGCATCGGCGACCTGCGGGGGATCACCGCGCATCTCGACCATCTGGAGTGGCTCGGCATCGACGGGATCTGGATCTCGCCCACGTTCCCGTCGCCGAACTTCGACTGGGGCTACGACGTCGCCGACTACTACGGCGTGCACCCGGACCTCGGGACGCCTGACGACCTCGAGGCATTGATCGCCGCAGCCGGCAACCGCGGCATCCGCGTGCTGCTGGACCTCGTGCCGAACCACACGAGCATCGAGCACCCGTGGTTCGTCGACGCCCGGTCGTCGCGCGACGCGCCACACCGCGACTGGTACGTGTGGGCCGACCCGTCGCCCGACGGCTCACCGCCCAACAACTGGGTCAGCGCGTTCCTCGGCCCGGCCTGGACGTACGACGAGCACGCCGGGCAGTCGTACCTCACGAACTTCCTTCCCGAGCAGGCCGACCTCGACTTCTGGAACGAGGACGTCCGCACCGAGTTCGACCAGATCCTGCGCTACTGGTTCGACCGGGGCGTCGCCGGGTTCCGCATCGACGTCGCGCACATGATCGTGAAGGACCGTGAGCTGCGCGACAACCCCGCCGCGACCGACGACGACCCGTTGCTCGCGCAGCTGCGAGGCCAGGTGTCGACGTACAGCTCCAACCGGCCGGAGGTGCACGACGTGCACCGCCGGTGGCGGCGAATCGCCGACGAGTACGCACCGGCCCGGTTGCTGGTGGGCGAGACGTTCGTCGACCGCGTCGAGGACGTGATCACGTACTACGGCACCGGTGACGAGCTGAGCCTCGCGTTCAACATCCCCTTCCTCCAGGCGCCGTTCGATGCGGAGGTCCTCGCCGGCATCGTCGACGAGACCGAGCGCCTGCTCCCCGAGGGGTGCTGCGCGGTGTGGACCGGTAGCAACCACGACGTCTCGCGCCTGGCGACCCGCTGGGCGGTCGGGAACCCCGCGGCGACCCGCGGCGCGCTGATGATGCTGCTCACGCTCCCGGGGACGGTGTTCCTCTACTACGGCGACGAGGTGGGCATGCCCGACACCGAGATCCCGCACGACCGGTTGCTCGACCCCGTCAGCATCGCGCTGGCGCCCGTGCACAACCGAGACGCCGCCCGGACGCCGATGCCGTGGACGGGCGCCGCGGGTGCCGGCTTCACCGATCCCGGGGTCGAGCCTTGGCTGCCCTTCGGTGAGGTCGCCGCGTGCAACGTCGCCGACCAGAAGGCCGATGCCGGGTCGACGCTGCATCTCGTGCGCGACCTGATCGCGCTGCGTCGAGCGGTCCGCGACCTGCGCGACGGCGCCTACGACGCACTCGAGGTGCACCGATCGCTCTGGACGTGGCAACGCGGTGACAGCGTCGTCGTCGCGCTCGTCCTCGGTGGCGAGGCGGCCGCCATCGATGGTGTCAGCGGCACGATCGCGGTCGGCACCGACCGAGCTCGCGACGGCGAGGTCGTCGACGGGACGCTCTCGCTCGGACCGTGGGAAGGCGTTGTCCTACGCCGCGTGTGACGCGGTCCAGGCGAGCAGGTCGTCGGCGGGCCATGCGTTGACGACGCGCTCGACCGGGACGTCGGCCTCGGCGGCGCGGTGACATCCGTAGGGCTGCCAATCGAGCTGCCACGTCGCGTGGGCGTCGGAGTCGATCGAGACCTTGCAGCCCCTCTCGACCACGAGCTCCAGCAGCCGCATCGGCGGGTCGAGCCGCTCCGGTCTCGAGTTCACCTCGATCGCCTTGTCGAAGTGCTGGGCGGCAGCGAACACGAGCGGGGCGTCGAAGTCCGACTCGGGCCGACCGCGCCCGACGACGAGGCGACCGGTGCAGTGACCGAGGATGTCGACATGGGGGCTGGCCAGGGCGGCGACCATCC
>CAZHKE010000116.1:0-2652 GCA_964532485.1 uncultured Bifidobacteriaceae bacterium | reverse complement strand
CGCGCAGGCAGTAGGCGCCGTCGGGGCCGGCGACGAGCTCGTAGCCCCGGTAGTGCACGAGGTCGTGGCAGATGCTGCACACGCCTCGACAGTTGCCGATGGTGTGCCGCCCGCCGTCGGCTCGGCGCTCGATGTGGTGGATCTCGCTCGCGGGAGCGTCGCAGCCCTCGACCACGCAGACCTGGTCGCGCGCGAGGACCGCACGACGCAGCGGCGCGGGCATGGTCCGGCGACCGTCGTGGGCGATCGTCGTGAGGTCGATGCCGTCGCGCACCAGGATCGTGAGGATCGCGTCGTCCATCATCGCTCGGGCGACGTCGACGGGAACCGGCCCGATGCCCTTGATCTCGCACGTGTCGCCGGGGCGCGTGCGCCCGCTCTTGAGCGGCGCCGCGTCGACGTTGACGATCATCTGCGGCCTCGCCGCGCCCCGGTCGGCGCTCGTCGTCTCGGCGGTGCGGACGAGCGCGTCGAAGCGGTACGCCTCGAGCGACTCCCGCCGACCGACGCGGCGCGCCTCGGAGAACACCGCCTCGGTCTCCGCGGACAGACGGGCCATGATCCGGGCGCCGTCGGTGGTGGTGCCCCGCACGTCCATCCGCCAGGCGCCGTCGGGGTCGGTCCAGGTGCGGAGGTGGCGCTCGGCGTGGATCCGGCGGTGCCGGGCGAGCTCGTCGTCGGCGTCGGCCGACGCCTTCACCCGGCGGCAGCGGTCACGGGTCGAGGCCAGTGAGTGGTCGAGCGCGTGGTCGACCAGGTCGCGCGCCATCTCGGGGACGACCGTCGCGGCGTCGGCGATCTCGCTCACCTGCTGCGGTGAGAGGCGGCCGCGGGCGAACGCGTCGGCGACGGCGGGCAGGTCTTCGAGGTGCTCCGCGGTCTCGAGCTCGCGCGCGGCCTGCCCGACGCTGGTGCCCGACAGCGACGCCAGCCAGTGACCGGGCGTGCGGTGCCCGCCGCGCGCCCACGCGCCGCTCGTCTCGACGCGGCGGGCGACGCGCGCCTTGACCGCCGAGACGGAGTGCTCGATGCGCACGAGCTCGCGCACGATCCGCGCCGCGTGACCACCGTCGAGTGTCGAAGCGTCGACACGACGCGACCACTCCTCGATGGAGGTGCGCAGCGCTCGGATCTCCTCGATCATGCGCTCAGCATGACAGGGGGGTGTGACAGCGAGGTCGCTCCGGCGACCGATCGCGCGCCATGGTCATCGGTCACGTCCGCGCAACACGCGTCACGCCGCGCGCACGCCGGTGTCGGGCGCGCCCGCCGCGCGCTCCCTACCCGGCGGTCAGATGGCTGCGCACGTCTAGGTTCGGTCGCATCCGGCACGCACGCTCCCCGGCACGGATCATCGCCCGACCAGCGCCCTAGCCTTCGGGCGATGGACCGGGTGGCGAACTCACGCGACGCCGCGGGGATGGAGGTCCGCTCGTGCGCCTCGACCCACCGCTGATCCGCCTCCCACTCCGCGTCGACGCGGCGCGCCTCGCCGAGGAGGTGGCAGCGCTCCCCGAGGAGGTGTGGCGCGACCATCCCGAGGGCGCGCCGGGCAACACCGCCTGCGCGCTCGTCGCCGCGGGAGGCGACCCAACCAACGACTCGACGATGGGCGCCATGGGCCCGACACCGGTGCTCGACGCGCTGCCCTACGCGCATCAGGTGCTCGCGGGCCTGCGCACCACCATCGGGCGAACGCGCCTCATGCGCATCGAGCACGAGACGGAGCTCCACCAGCACGTCGACACCAACTACTACTGGTGGCACCACCTGCGCGTGCACATGCCGGTCGTGACGTCGCCCGACGTCGTGTTCGAGGTCGGCACCCAACAGGTGCACATGGCGCCTGGTGAGGTGTGGGCGTTCGACACGTGGCAGCAACACCGCGTCGACAACCCCGGCGACGCGGCCCGCATCCACCTAGTCGTCGACACGGTCGGCGGGGCCGCGCTGTGGGACCTGCTCGAGCACCCCGAGCGCGAGGCGATCGAGCTCGCCGCCGACGGGCGCGCTCCCTCGGGGCTCCCCACCGAGACCGTCAACTTCCCCGTCGTCATGAGCCCATGGGAGATCGAGGCGACCATCGCCTCGCTCGGCCGCGACATGGACGCCGTCGCGGCGAACAACGGGCTGGCGGGTGCGCTCGCGCCGTTCTGTCACCAGTGGCGCGACCTCTGGGCGCGCTACGGCGACGGACCCGAGGGTTGGCCGCACTACGCCCGTCTCGTCGAGCAGCTCGATGCGCAGCTCGGTGATGTGGTGGGCCGAGCGCGGCTCCCCAACTCGCTGGCGCTGTCGGAAGCGATCCGCCAGCTGGTCGTGAAGCCCGCGCTGAACCCCGGTCTCGCGCCGACGGCGTCGGCCGGCGGCGCGGGCGTCGTGACCACCACTCCCGCCGCACCGCGGCTCACGCAGGCGGAGATGCTGGAGCGTCGGCTCCAGGGCGCGGCCCGGATCAGCGACCCGGTGTTCATCGTCTCCGCGCCGCGGTCGGGGTCGACGTTGCTGTTCGAGACGATGGCGCGTGCGCCCGAGCTGTTCACGATCGGTGGCGAGAGCCATCGGCTGATCGAGTCGATCGCGAGCCTCCGGCCCGACGCCCACGGCTGGGAGTCGAACCGGCTCACCGCCGAGGACGCCACCGACGGCACC
>CAZHKE010000115.1:0-2658 GCA_964532485.1 uncultured Bifidobacteriaceae bacterium | reverse complement strand
GCCGGTACTGCACGTCGTCGGCGAGCATCGCGAGCGTCCGCTCGATCACACGCGCCGTGCCCGGTGGCCCGGTGACCGGCAACGGCAGCTCGACGGGTGACATCACCCAGCGCGTCGTGATCACGTCGTTGAGGTCGGCGACGTGGTCGCTGTGCAGATGCGTGAGCAGCAGCCGGTCGAGCATCGGCGGCAGCACGCCCGCAGCCGCGAGTCGCATCACGACACCACGCCCGCAGTCGACGAGGAACGTCGCGCCCGCGGCGCGCACGAGGATCGCCGATCCCGCCCGGTTCGGGTCGGGGAGCGGCGACCCGGTCCCCAGGGTGACGACCTCCATGGCGGCGGGCGTCAGTCGACGATGACCTCCGGCCGCGGCAGGCCTTCGGCTTCGGCGAGCATGTAGTACGCCGCGAGCGTGCCGGCACCGTCGGTGACGCTCTCGACGTTGCCGTCGGCGTCGAGGTTGAGGTTGGCGCCGTACATGTGGAACCACACGAGTGTGTCGTCCTCGACGCACTGGAGCGTGTGAACCGACCCGGCGGGCTCGTACAGGAACGACCCGGCGCGGTTCACGTAGTCGTACTCCTTGTACTTCCACGCACCCGAGATGGTGTACCCCCACACGGGACCGGTGTGTCGGTGCTTCTGCACCTCGAAGCCGGCCTGGAAGACGTTCTGGACGATCCAGAGCCCTTCGCGCTCGCGGACCTGCACGACCTTGAGCTTGTTGCCGTCGCCGATCTCGACGAACGGCAGGTCGTCGGCGCCGACGTGAACGGCCAGCGGCGCATCGGTCATCGTCATCATCAATCCTCTCCGTCTCCTCTACCTCTCTATCGCGCTGTCGATCGAGCTGTCGCTCTCACCCGGCCTGACCGGCAACCGCAGCCGCGGCGGCCTCGATCGCCGCCTGGTCACCCAGGTAGCGCTTGTCGAGCACACCGAGGTGTTCGTCGAGCTCGTACACGAGCGGGACGCCGGTCGGGATGTTGAGCTCGACGATATCGGCATCGGAGATCCCGTCGAGGTGCTTGACGAGCGCTCGCAGCGAGTTGCCGTGCGCGGCGACGAGCACCGCCCGTCCGGCCTCGAGGTCGGGGACGATGTCGTCGGCCCAGTACGGCATCATGCGTTCGACCACGTCGGCCAGGCACTCCGACGCCGGCAGCACCTCGGCAGGGAGGTTCACGTAGCGCGGGTCGTCGGCCTGCGCGGCGCGCGCCGCCTCACCGAGAGGTGGCGGCGGCGTGCCGTACGACCGCCGCCAGACCTTCACCTGGTCGGCGCCGTACTGCTCGGCCGTCTCCTTCTTGTCGAGCCCCTGGAGCGCGCCGTAGTGGCGCTCGTTGAGCCGCCACGACCGCCGGACCGGGATCCACGAGCGGTCCAGCTCGCGCAGCGCGAGCTCGGCGGTGTGGATGGCACGCTTCTGGAGCGACGTGTGCAGCACGTCGGGGAGGACGCTCTCGTCGGACATCACCTGCCCGGCGGCGACTGCCTCGGCACGACCCCGCCCGCTGAGGTCGACGTCGACCCATCCGGTGAAGCGGTTCGCCAGGTTCCACTCGCTCTGACCGTGCCGCAGGAGGACGAGCGTGTGCGCGACACCTGACACGTCCGGAGCGTACCAACGCGCTCGTCGAGCACTTGGCCCACCGGTCGACGACGTCCGCGTGCCTCTGATTCCACCAACTCCACCCGCGCCCAGGAAAGACTGGGCCCGTGGTGTACGAGCACGCCGTCTCACCGGAGGCAGCCGAGAGGCTCCAGCGTTGGGACACCCGCTCGCGGCCCTTCATCGTCCTCGCCGCGCTCATCCCGATCGTCGCCACGGTCACGGCGCGCCGCCATGGCGTCCTGCTCACGATCGACTTCCTCGCGTGGTTCGTGTTCCTCGCCGACCTCGTCGTGCACATCCGCCTGACCCGGAAGTACCTGAGGCGCGGGATCGGGATGTTCGACCTCGGGGTCGTGATCGCCACGTTCCCCTGGTACATCATCCCCGGGCTCGAGAACACCGACATCCTCCTCCTCGCCCGGATCGCGCGCGTCGCCCGTCTCTTGCTCGCGGGCACGCACCTCGGTCCGCTGCGCCGGCTGTTCGAGCGGCTCGGCCGGGCGTTCCTGTACGCGGCGATCCTGCTGGTCGTGTGCTCGATCGTCGTGCAGGAGGTGGAGCACGAAAAGCACGGCTTCGAGAACATCTGGGATTCGCTCTGGTGGGGCGTGGTCACCATCACGACGGTCGGCTACGGCGATCTCGTGCCCGAGACCGCACCAGGCCGCGCCGTCGCCGTCGTGCTCATGTTGGGCGGTCTCGCGTTCCTCGGCGCACTCGCCGGCTCACTCGCCGCGTTCCTCCGCATCCAGGACACCGGCGCCGCGCCGGCGGAAGACGACGAACCGGCCCCGACCGACGGCATCGCGGCCGAGCTCGCGTCGGTGCGAGAGCAGGTGGCTGAGCTGAACCGCCGGCTGGGGGCGTTGCAGACCGCGACCGAGCGCATCGCCGGGCGCGAGCCACCGCCTCCGTAACGCGTCGACGCAAATGATGCGGCTCATCGCGTACGTGCACCAGGTCGCCGGTCACTTCCTCGTTGCTGCGCGCCCAGGGACGGACTCGAACCGTCGACCTACCGCTTAGGAGGCGGTTGCTCT
>CAZHKE010000114.1:0-2890 GCA_964532485.1 uncultured Bifidobacteriaceae bacterium | reverse complement strand
CGACCTTCGGGTTATGAGCGTCTTGACAACCGTCCACCGAGACCACTCGAGGTGCTCGAGTAGCTCTGAGTTCGCCGGCTCATCCATCTCGTGTCGTTGCGTCTACCGAGTGTGCCTGAGTCGGTCTCCACTGGTGACAAGCTCGGTGACAGCGTTCACGCCCCGGCCACCGAAGCGCGTGCTCGTTTCGCGGCGTGTCCTATTCTCGCCGCCGACAACAAGCGGCAGGACGAGGTCACGAAGTTGATCCACCGAACGCTGAGGTCCCTCCTCGCGATCGTTGTGCTCGCCATGATGGTGGGCTGCGGCGGCGACGATTCCAGCGGTGCAGACAACAGCAACGACTCGTCGGGGAGCAGCGAATCATCGAGCGACGTCGGGGGTGGTGTCGGCCACTGGACTGCCTCGGAGCTGTGCAGCCTCAGCGACCCCGATGCAGTCGCCGGACTCTTCCCAGACGCGAACGTCGTCGAGATCCCCGGACTCGACTCAGCGGATTCTTCGGCCTGCGTGTACATGGACGCGGGTCTCGACCCGTTGTCGCCCGAATCGAACCTCGCGACGATCGGACAGCGAGACTACGAAGGAACCGGGTTCTCCGACGCGGCCGAGCCGCGGGAAGTGACCGGCGCGGACGAGGCCGTCTTCTTCGCCGATTTCGACGGTTCGGACGCGAGCTACATCGTGACCGTGGGTGACCAGCTGCTGTCGGTCGAGTTCGAGATCGGTACCGCGGGCGGCGACGACTTCGCCGAGTCGATCGTCGGAGCGTGGGTCACCGCTCAGTCCGCAGGCTGACCTCGCCCAAGCCGATGATTGCCTCGGCTCCACGGCCGTCCGCACAAGGTCCCCATGAGGCCCCGGAGACCCACTCGAGGTCACGGCCCTCGGGGATGCGATGACGAGGCAGCCCGGATCGAGAACGCAGCGACTGAGGGCGCAGTGCTGGCGTCGAAACACCTGATCGAGCGCCTCGACCCTGACGCGGCGCGAGCGCTCGACCTCGATCTCACACCCTCGCGTACACGCCACTGGCCGAGCTGGAGTCGTCCACCGACAAGGCTGTCCGCGATGCTGGGTCGATTCCGGTCGCTTCCGTCTGAGACTCCGAGCCACTGCGACATCAGCAGGTCGGGAAATTCGGAGACCAGCGAGGCCCCGCCGGAGCGGGGCCTCTGACCTGCTGTTTCGTTGGTGGCGGGGGTGGGATTTGAACCCGCGACCTTCGGGTTATGAGCGCCTTGACAGACGTCCATGTGGTGTCGTTCAGATCTCCTGAGTGGCCCTGAGTCGAACGTCGATTCCATCTGGTGCTGTTGCGTCCACCGAGTGCGCCCGAGTCGGTCTCCACTGGTGACAGCTTCGGTGACAGATCAATCGAAGCACACACTCTCGGACCCGGTCCCAGACAAGGAGGCAGGTGGTTCAGGCGGCAGGGAAGTCGCCGAAGAATCCGTCCACACGCTCGATGCGGCCGGCCTCGTCGACGGTCGTGACGTCCATTCCGGGCACGGTCGTCGTGGCGTCGAGCCTCGCTTCCCACCGGTAGCGGAAGCGGTGGTGGTGACCGTCGATTCCAGTGACCACCACGTAGGCCGCCTCCGGGTAGCTGACGCGGGCTTCTCTGATGATTCGCTCGAGCTCGTCGATCCCGGCGACCTGGTTGGCGGGGTCGATGAAGGTCACGTCGTGGGAGACGCTCTTCTCGAGGAGTGCCCGGACCGCGCTCGTGTCGCGTGCGTTCCACGCCGCAAGGTAGTGCGCGAATGAGTCGGGCGTCTCGGCTGACATGTTGTTCCTTCGCACGGGACAACCGTTGAAACCGTAGGTGAACGGTGGCCGCCCAGCAAGACGCCGCGAGCGACGGTGCGCGTGCTCTCACCGTTGATGATTGACACCATCTCTTACGTCGACGAGTTCCTCGGGAGATTCCTCACTGAACGAATCGCCGCCAGGAGCGGCCCCGCGCTCGTGACGCTCACCGGTCTCACGCTCGCGCGCCTCGGCATTCGAACGGCGCTCTTCCCCACCGCCCTCGACCAGGCACGCGGCCAGCGCGCCGTCAGCTGATGGGAGGGTTCCTCGGCCTGCGCTCGCCGACTGCAACAACGATCCGCAGTCCGCGTCGTGGTTCGACGTCCTCACTCGATGACGATTCGAACGCGGTCGAGGTTTGAGCGCCTTGACAAACGTCCACCTGGTGCGCCCGAGGACGCTGGCGTGCGCCTGAGTTCGGCGCCAACTCCATCTGGTGGTGTTGCGTCCACCGACCGCGCCCGAGTTGGGCTCCACTAGTGACAGCTTCGGTGACAGGACCGGCCCCGCCGCACACTGGACGCTGGTTCACCCCAGCGTGCGCTCACCCGACTCCCCGGAAGGACTGGCGCGAGACCGACGCTTCGCGTCCTCAGCGGACCGATGTCCGCGCTCGCGCGCGACAACAGCGAGGCCCCGCCGGAGCGGGGCCTCTGACCTGGTGCGTTGGTGGCGGGGGCGGGATTTGAACCCGCGACCTTCGGGTTATGAGCGCCTTGACAACCGTGGAGGCAGAGGGCTCGAGGATCCTCGAGCGGTCCTGAGTTCGGCGCTGATTCCACCTGGTGTGGTTGCGTCACCGGCCTCGAGGGCCCGGCCGTCGGTCGTCCCGCCGTCGCGCGTCCTTCTCGGGGCATCATTCGGCGATGGCGGTTTGGAAGGGCCCCTTGGAGGGTGACGACTACCAACGCCGGTTCGACGACCTCGCTGCCGATGGCGCGAGCGTCCATGGCGAGGCCGCGTTCGTCATGCGCTTCGAGCCACGGACCGTGCTCGACGCCGGGTGCGGCACGGGGCGGGTCGGCATCGAGCTCGCGCGGCACGGCATCGATGTCGTGGGCGCGGACGTGGAGCG
>CAZHKE010000113.1:0-2900 GCA_964532485.1 uncultured Bifidobacteriaceae bacterium | reverse complement strand
GGGTGCCGGGTAGCATCACCTTCCCGCTATGTCGCCGCTGTCGACCTCCGTCGAGTCGCTCGAGGGCAACAAGGTTCGCCTGAAGGTCGCGGTTCCCGCCGTCGACTTCGAGAAGGCCGTCGACGCTGCGTTCAGGAAGCTCGCTCGCGAGGTCAAGATCCCCGGCTTCCGGCCCGGGAAGGCGCCTCGCCAGCTGCTCGAAGCCCGCCTCGGCGCGGGGGTCGCACGCGAGCAGGCGCTGCGTGACGCCGTGCCCGAGTACTACGCCGAGGCGGTCGCTGCCGAAGACATCGACGTGATCGCCGCGCCCGAGATCGACCTCACGGCGGGCGAGGAGGACGGCGACGTCGAGTTCGCCGCCGTGGTCGAGGTGCGACCCATCGTGACCATCTCCGGCTATGACGACCTCACGATCGAGATCCCCAGCCTCGGCGTCGACGACGCCGCCGTCGACGCCCAGATCGATGCCCTCCGCGAGCGATTCGCCGACCTCGAGGACAAGGCCGGGACCCTCGCCGACGGCGACTACGCGCAGATCGACATCAAGGGATACGTGCACGACGAGGTGATCGACGCCTTGAGTGCCACCGACTACCTCTACGAAGTCGGGTCGCAGACGCTGGTGCCCGCGCTCGATGTCGAGCTGCGCGGCGCCCGACCCGGCGACATCCTGAAGTTCAACGACACGCTGCCCGAGCGCGAGGGCGGCGACCGTGCCGGCGAAGAGGTCTCGTTCCAGGTGCTGGTGAAGGGGGCCAAGAGCAAGGTGCTCCCCGAGGCGGACGACGAATGGGCGTCGGAGGTGAGCGAGTTCGACACCCTCGCCGAGCTGCGCGAGGACGCGCGCAGCCGTCTCGAGCTCTACGCCAAGGTGCAGGCCCAGCTGCTCGTGCGCGACAAGGTGCTCGAAGCGGCGGCAGACCTCGTCGACCTGGAGGCACCGGAGCCGCTCGTGAGCCAGGAGATGGAGCGCCGGCTGCACGACCTGCACCATCGACTCGAACCGCAGGGCGTCGACATCACGCAGTACCTTCAGGCGACCGGGCAGGACCAGGAGGCGTTCGTCGCCGGCGTCCGGGAGGGCGCGACTCGAGCGGTGAAGGCCGACCTGGCGTTGCGCGCCGTCGTCGCCCAGGAGACCATCGAGCCGACCGACGACGACGTCGATGCAGAGATCGCGCGCCTGGCCGAGCGGGTCGAGGAGAAGCCTGCAAAGGTGCGTCGCGATCTCGAACAGCGCGGCGCCTTGGAGGCGGTACGATCGGAGATCGCCCGGGGGAAGGCGCTCGAGCACCTGGTCGAGCACACGACGGTCGTCGACGAGTCCGGGAGCCCTGTCGACCTGACGCTGCCCCAGGGTGAAGGAGCAGACGCAGCAGCCGGGAGCACTCCCGACCCAGCAGGCGAAACAGACGAAGCGAGCGCAGAGCAACCGCAGGAGCAATCGTGAGCGAACCGATCCAGAGCTACCTCGTCCCCACGGTCATCGAGCAGACGAACCGGGGTGAGCGCGCGTTCGACATCTACTCGCGCTTGCTCAAGGAGCGCATCATCTTCCTCGGCACGCCGATCGACGACGCGGTCTCGAACCTCCTCGTCGCCCAGCTGCTCCACCTCGAGAGCGAGGATCCCGACAAGGACATCTCGATCTACATCAACTCGCCCGGCGGCGAGATCACGGGTCTGTTCGCCATCTACGACACGATGCAGTTCATCAAGCCGGAGGTGCAGACGATCTGCGTCGGCCAGGCGGCGTCGGCCGCCGCGGTGCTGCTCGCGTCGGGCGCGAAGAACAAGCGCTTCGCGCTGCCGCACGCTCGGATCCTGATCCACCAGCCCCACGGTGGCGCGTCCGGTCAGGCGGTCGACATCGAGATCCAGGCCAAGGAGATCATCCGGATGCGCGAGCTGCTCGACCAGCTCCTCGCGCACCACACCGGTCAGGAGCTGGCGAAGATCGCCCACGACACCGACCGCGACTTCATCATGAGCGCGCCCGAGGGCCGCGAGTACGGCATCATCGACGAGGTGATCACGAACCGCGAGCTCGCCGCCGTGGCCACGGCGGCCGGCGTGAGCTAGCCGACGAGTCGACAGCGCAGGGGGAGGCGACGTCGTGGCCAAGTTCGGTGACGGGGGTGACCTGCTGAAGTGCTCGTTCTGCGGAAAGAGCCAGAAGCAGGTCAAGAAGCTCATCGCCGGCCCGGGCGTCTACATCTGCGACGAGTGCATCGACCTCTGCAACGAGATCATCGAAGAGGAGCTCTCGCAGAGCTCCGAGGTCCGCTTCGACGAGCTGCCCAAGCCGCGTGAGATCTACGAGTACCTGAACGACTACGTCATCGGTCAGGAGGGCGCGAAGAAGATCCTCTCGGTCGCGGTCTACAACCACTACAAGCGTGTGCAGGCCGGCGCGTACGGTGACCCCGACGTCGAGCTGCAGAAGTCGAACATCATGCTGATCGGCCCGACGGGCTGCGGCAAGACGCTCCTCGCCCAGACCCTCGCGCGGCTGCTGAAGGTGCCGTTCGCGATCGCCGACGCCACCGCGCTCACGGAAGCCGGCTACGTCGGCGAGGACGTCGAGAACATCCTGCTCAAGCTGATCCAGGCCGCCGACTACGACGTCAAGAAGGCCGAGACCGGCATCATCTACATCGACGAGATCGACAAGATCGCGCGCAAGGCGGAGAACCCCTCGATCACGCGCGACGTCTCCGGGGAGGGCGTGCAGCAGGCGCTCCTCAAGATCCTCGAGGGCACGACGGCATCGGTGCCCCCCCAGGGCGGGCGCAAGCATCCCCAGCAAGAGTTCATCCAGATCGACACGACGAACATCCTGTTTATCTGCGGTGGGACCTTTGATGGCCTGGAAAAGATCGTCGGTCAGCGGACGGAAT
>CAZHKE010000112.1:0-2957 GCA_964532485.1 uncultured Bifidobacteriaceae bacterium | reverse complement strand
TCGATGTTCCCGAGGTTGAACTTGTCGCCGAACAGGATCTCGCCGGCGGCCGCTCCGATCGTGCCGGCGGCGAGCACGCCGATCGCCCCGATCGCGACGACGACCAGGACGAGCTTGCGCAGCCCGTTGCGGAAGTCGTCGTGCTGGCCCGAGCCCGCGAGGTGCGCGAGCTTCGGCAGGAGGGCGGCCTGCACGGCCTGGAAGAGCAGGATCGGGATGCGGGCGAGGAACAGACCCACGATGAAGTCGGCGACGAGGTCTCGCTCGGCCGGCTTGGACAGCAGCTGCGCGCCCAAGAACGGCGCGTAGCTCAGGGCCTGGGCCATGAGCGAGCCCGCGAGCAGGTACCCCATGTTCGTGGAGAGCTCCGACCACGGTGCCTCGGGGCCGTCCTCCATGAGCCCGTGCTGGCCGCGCAGCGACACCAGGCTCCCGAGCACCGGCGGGATCGCGAGGCACAGGCCGTACCAGACCGGGTTGGAGACGCCGGCGACGGCGAGCACGACGCACGGGACGACGCGGATGATCCCCTCGGCACCGAGGATCGTCCCGTAGGGGCCGAAGCGACCGTTGCCGGCGAGCGTGCCGCGCGTGAGGTGCTGACAGCAGTACGTGAAGAGCGCGATGACGAGGCAGATGACGAGGCCGGCGCTGCCTTCGAACAGCCGGTCGATGACGTTGGTCGTCGCCGCGACCACGCCGGTCGCGAGCGCGAGCCCGACGGTGAGCCAGAGCCCCAGTGCCGCGGCGCGACGAACGACCGGTCCACCGCCGATGTGTCGGGCACGACGGTCGGCGACCGCGCGTCCGACCTCCTGCTCGAGCGGGAGGAAGACGCCCGGTGCGAGGACGAAGACGAACACCCAGAGCGCGTTGAGGGCGGCGTAGTCGGCCTTGCTCAGCGCACGGAACGACAGGATCTGGAAGAGGTACGCGGTGATGCCGGCGATCAGCAGACCGGCACCGACCGCGAACGTCCCTTCCGGCAGAGGGCGGCGAGCGGCGTCGATCAACCGCTGGGTGCGTTGGGCCATCGTGATGTGCTCGTGTGCCTCGGGGGGCCGGACCCACGAACGGCGTGGGCAGGACTGGGGAGGCGCGCAAAAGCATAATTGCCCTCCCCATGAGCACCCGGACGCTGATCCTGCTCGCGGCCCTCTGTGCCGTGGCCATCCTCGCGGCGTCCGCGGTGCAGATCCTCTTGGCGCGCTAAGCGCCAGTGGTCCCAGCCGCTCGCGGGCGGAGTGCGAGAATGGCGACCATGGCAGAGCACTTCGACGTGGTCGTCCTCGGCGGCGGCCCCGGTGGCTACGCAGCGGCGCTCTACGGCGCGGCTGGGGGGCTCAGCATCGCGCTGGTCGAGGAGCAACGGGTCGGTGGGGTCTGCCTGCATCGCGGGTGCGTCCCGGCGAAGGAGCTGCTCCAGACCGCCGAGGTGCTGCGGACCATCAAGAGCGCGCAGGACTTCGGGGTGAGCGCGGGCGACCCGACGCTCGATCTGACCGCGAGCCAGACGCGCAAGCAGCAGGTCGTCGACCGCCTCACCCGCGGGCTCGAGTCGTTGCTCAAGGGGCGACACGTCACCGTCGTATCGGGCACCGGCACGGTCGAGAACGCCGGCAACCCGACGATCCGGCTGGCCGACGGCAGCGATGTCGCCGGCGACGCCCTGATCGTCGCCACGGGATCCTCGCCGCGGGGGCTCCCCGGACTCGACTTCGACGGTCAGCGCATCCTGTCGTCCGACCACCTGCTCGAGCTCACGGCGGTACCCGAACGGGTCGCGATCATCGGTGCCGGCGCGATCGGCTGTGAGTTCGCCTCGATGCTCGCCGACTTCGGGAGCGACGTGACGCTCCTCGAGGCACTCCCACGCGTGCTGCCGGGCATCGACGCGGACGCGTCGGCCGCACTCGCCCGCGCGTTCAAGAAGCGTGACATCGCCGCCCACGCAGGCGTCAGGGTCACGAGCATCGAGGGAACCGGCGAGCTCACCGTGGGCTTCGAGGACGATGGCAGCTCGCAGCAGGTCGTCGTCGACAAGGTCGTGGTGAGCATCGGCCGCGCGCCTCGCAGCGCAGGGATCGGGCTCGAGGCGATCGGCGTCGCGCTCGACGAGCGGGGCTACGTCGTCGTCGACGGTGAGATGCGCACGAACGTCCCCGGCGTCTACGCGGTCGGCGACCTCGTATCCACCCCGGCGCTCGCCCACGTCGGCTTCGCCGAGGCGATCGTCGCGATCAAGTCCATCCTCGGCGAGCCGGTGAAGCCGATCGACTACGACAAGGTGCCCTGGGGCATCTACTGCCATCCCGAGGTCGCGTACGCCGGCCTGACGGAGGAGCAGGCGCGCGAGCGCGGGTTCGACGTCGTCACGTCGACGCACCGCTTCGTCGGCAACGGCCGCGCGCTCATCATCGGCGAGCCCGACGGCCTGGTGAAGCTCGTCGCCCAACGAGACGGACCGCTGCTCGGCGTGCACATCGTCGGACCCTGGGCCACCGAGCTCATCGCCGAGGGCTATCTCGCCGTCAACTGGGAGGCGACACCCGGCGAGATCGGCGAGTTCGTGCACGCGCACCCGACGCTCAGCGAGCTCTTCGGCGAGTCGGCACTCGCACTCACCGGACGCGCGCTGCACTGACGCACCAGCTTCGAAGCCCGATGGAGGAGTAGGACGCCGTGGACGTCACGATGCCCCAGCTCGGCGAGACCGTCACCGAGGGCACGATCACGCGTTGGCTCAAGCAGCCGGGCGACGCGGTCAAGGCCGACGAGCCGCTCTTCGAGGTCTCGACCGACAAGGTCGACTCCGAGGTCCCGGCCCCGGCGAACGGCGTGCTCGCCGAGATCCGGGTCAACGAGGGCGAGACGGCCGACGTGGGCCAGGTGCTCGCGGTGATCAGCGACGCACCTGCGGCGGCTGCACCTGCGGCGGCTGCACCTGCGGCGGCTGC
>CAZHKE010000111.1:0-3470 GCA_964532485.1 uncultured Bifidobacteriaceae bacterium | reverse complement strand
CGCCGTTCTGGAACCCCCCGTCGGTGTCCTCTTGCTCACCGCCGGGAGCCTGCACGACACCATCGAGGCTGATGAAGTCACTCAGGACGATTCGCATGCCGGTTGCCGTTCAGGTCGCGCGCCCGAGCTCGGCGAGCGGCTCGTCGTTGAACCCGCCGGCCTTGGCCAGCCCGGACGCACGCTTGTTCGCGCTCTGCTGCGCCACGGTGCCACCCGCCCCACTCACGTAGCTCACCCCGAGCGCTCCCCAGCTCCCCGCCGGCTGCAGGAAGCCGATCGCCGCGATCGGGTCGGAGACCTGCTCCTGCGCCACCGCCCGCGCGTCGTCGACCCACTCCAGCGTGCCCATGTGTGTGCCCCCTGCGCTCGGGTCGATCCGCCAATCCGACGGCGCGACCCGGGTCACTCTCGTGGACCATGCCCCCGCCGTCAATCAGGCGTCGCGTGCCGCGAGGGTGCGCGGCGCGGCTCGCCAGCGCGGCGCCGGTAGCGTCGCCCCGGATGACGGAGGACGCGGCGACCCACGTCAACGGCGAGGTGTTCATGGAGCTCGGCGAGCACACCGGCGCGCTCGCCGGCACGACGCTCCGCAGCTGATCCCTCGGCGTCGCCGGGGAGCGTGCCGCCGAAGTCCTTGGTCACCAGGTGCCCGTCGGGCAGGGTGACGAAGCTGTTGTACGGGCGCCGCCGCGGCATCGTGGCGCGGGCCTCCACGTCGAGCGTGGGCGAGAGGCGGTGCAGGTGGTTGCCGAACGCAACGTGCAGCGACCCGTCGACATGCGCGGCGAGGCCGCCGGGCCACGCGGGCCCGCCCGGGAGGTCGTCGGAGCGGGCGAGCGGGTCGAGCGTGAGGGGGTCGACGCGCTCGACCCAGGAGATCGCGTCGTCGCCGGCGGTGTGGCGGAGCAGGTACACCTCGCCGGGGTCGCGCAGCACGACCATCGTCGCCGCCGCGACCTCGCGTGAGGTGACGGCGAGGTGGTCGAGCTCGAGTCGGGGCTCGGGCGCCTGCGGGACCTGGAGCCGGCGGGGCCCGCCGTCCTCGGACGGCCACGGGCTCGGCCAGCCGGCGCTCGCGTCAGCGCGCGGCGCGCACACTCACGACCTTCGGCTGCGTGGGCTCGAGCAGCCGGGCCGCTGCCTTGTCGCCGGCGACGTAGCGCTCGAGGAACCCGATCGCGTACCGGTCGATCAGCCCGTGGGCGGTCGCGATCGGGAGGTGCTTCGGGGTGCACGCCTCCCCGGCGAACGTGTCGATGGCCTCGACGATCGGCGCCGCCGTCTCGGGCTTCGCCGCGGCGAGCTCCTGGTAGTAGCAGACGTCGCTGAACGACTGGTGGCCGGCGCCCGTCAGGTCGACCCGATAGAGAGGGTGCGCGCCGAGCCCCTTCCAGGCCCGCTGCGTCTGCGTGCGGATCGGCGTGGTCGTGTCGCGCGTCCCGCTCACGAGCATCGCCGGCAGGTCGATGCTGGCGAGCTGGTCATCGGTGACGGGATCGATGTAGGGGCCCATGCCGACGACCGCGCGCACGTCGGCATCGGTGGCCGTGCCGCCGTCGGCAACCGACTGCAGCGCACCGGTCGATCCGGCCGAGTGCCCGACGAGCCCGACCCGGGACGAGTCGACCGCGCCGGCGAACATGCTCGCCGGGTCGTCGTTGGCCGCGGCCATGGCGTCGATCTCGGCGCGGATGTCGACGGGACGGAGACGCACGATCTCATCGCGTGGGAGCTGCGTGCCGGTGAACTCGTCGAGCGCGGTGTTGCCGGTGTGGTCGACGGAGATGACGACGAACCCGCGCGCCGCGAGCGCCTCGGTGAGGAACGCCGACACGTAGCGCTGGCCGCCCGAGCCGTGCGAGTAGACGATCAGCGGGAACGGGCCCCCGCTCGCCACCGGCGGCGAGTCGAACGCGACCGTCGACGTGTACGCGAGCCCAGGGAACTCGTACGTCGACTTGGGGACGGCGACGAGCGACTCCTCGTCGGCCGGGTACCAGACGTCGGCCGTCAGCGTGCGCCCCGGCTCGGAGGTGACCTCGATCGTGCGCCGCCCGACCGGGTACTCGGCCTTCCCGGGCCCCACGTCGCCAGGAGCCGCCGGCTCGGTGCCCTGCGCGCCCACTGGGGCTCCGGCGACACCGCTGGCGAGCAGCGCGAGCAGCGCCACCGCGACGACCCGACCCTTCACCAGCGCACGGTACCAAGGCGTCGGGCCCCAGCGGCCTCGGCACCGGACGCCGCGGGAGGCCACGATGACGGGCCGACTCGATCCTCGATGGGCTGCCCGTCAGCCGGAGACGACGTGCAGGTCGATCTCGGTGGTCAGCGGCTCGGTGGCGACGGCGGCCGGACGTGAGCCCTCGTAGGTGCCGGTGCCACCGGTGACGCCCGCGTACCGGCCGGTGCCGCCGATCACCCCGACGGTCGACGCGAACCGGGCACCGCCCCCCTCGGTCGCGACCGTCGCCCCCGTGAAGCTCGCGCCGAGCGTCGAGCCGTCGGCGAAGGTGAGCGTCAGCACGCCCCAGAAGGGCCCGTTGCCGTTCGTGTAGCGGACCTGCACGGCGACGTCGACGCGCACCTGCTCGCCGTCGACGTCGCTCGTGCCGGACTCGGTCACCGTGCCGTACCGGTGCTGTTCTCCCGGCCCCACCGTGGTCAGCGCGGAGTCGGTGACGGTCAGCACGACGGAGATGCTCAGTGGCGTGCCCGGCGCCTCGGCGCCGGCCGGCCTGGTGAGCTCCGCGCCCTCCGGGAGCAGGGCGGCGACGAGGACGCGCACCGCGTCGGACGAACGGTTCCGCCAGGAGCGCTCGACGCCGGCCGTCTCGATCACCGTGTCGCCCGTGCGGAGCGCCACGGTCGCCGGCCCCTCGTACGTGCGCGTGCGCCCGCCGCCCCGCTCGACCGACACGGTGCCCGACGCGATCCGATCGGCGAGCCGGCCGGCCTCGACGCGCGCGACCTGGGTGCCCGCGGGGAGCTGCGCCTCGAGGCGGGCCCCCGGCTCGAGCACGACGCGCTGGAGTGACAGCGCCTGACCACCCGCGCTCGGAGGCTCGGTGACACCGAGGATCGTCGTGGTGACGCCGTCCTTCGCGCCGCCGTCTCCCGCGCTCGACTCATGAGATGTCGGCGCGGCCTGCGCATCGGCCGTCGCCGCGATGGTCCAGGCAGCGCCGGTCACGAGCGCGACCACGCCAGCCGCGGCGACCGCGCCTCGCCGTGCCCGCGTTCCGATCATGATGCTCCCCGTCGATCAGCCCGGGATCGTCGCGATGACGTGCGTGTGCTGAGACGGGACGAGCGTAGAGGAGCGGGCGCGCCCGGCACCCGGCGGGGCACGACCCGGTGCGCGGCACCGGTAGCGTCGCCCCGGATGACGGAGGACGCGGCGACCCAGATCGCCGTCATCGTCGTAGCGGGCATCGGCGCGCAGTGGCTCGCCTGGCGGCGCCAGATCCCGG
>CAZHKE010000110.1:0-3595 GCA_964532485.1 uncultured Bifidobacteriaceae bacterium | reverse complement strand
GTCGGTACTAGATGTCGTAGTACATGTAGAACTCGTACGGGTGCGGGCGCAGGCGGATCGAGTCGATCTCGTTCTCGCGCTTGTACTCGATCCACGTGTCGATGACGTCCTGGGTGAACACCCCACCCGCGAGCAGGAAGTCGTGGTCGGCCTCGAGCGCCGCCAGTGCGTCGTCGAGTGACCCCGGCACCTGCGGCACCTTGGCGAGCTCCTCGGGCGGCAGGTCGTAGAGGTCGCGGTCGACCGGGTCGGGTGGCTCGATCTTGTTCTGGATGCCGTCGAGCCCGGCCATGAGCATGGCCGCGAACGCGAGGTACGGGTTGCACGACGGGTCAGGGCAGCGGAACTCGAGGCGCTTGGCCTTCGGGCTCTTCGAGTAGAGCGGGATCCGAACCGACGCAGAGCGGTTCCGCTGGCTGTACACCAGGTTCACCGGCGCCTCGTAGCCGGGGACGAGCCGCTTGTAGGAGTTCGTCGTCGGGTTCGAGAACGAGATGATCGCCGGTGCGTGCGAGAGGAGCCCGCCGATGTACCAGCGCGCGATGTTCGACAGGCCCCCATAGCCCTTCTCGTCGAAGAACAGCGGCTCGCCCCCCTTCCAGAGCGACTGGTGCACGTGCATGCCGGAGCCGTTGTCCTGGAAGATCGGCTTGGGCATGAACGTGGCCGACTTGCCCGCCTCCTTCGCGACGTTCTTGATCACGTACTTGTAGAGCATCAGCTTGTCGGCCATCCGCAGCATCGAGTCGAAGCGCATGTCGATCTCGGCCTGCCCCGCGGTGCCGACCTCGTGGTGCTGCACCTCGATCTCGACACCGACCGACTCGAGCACCTTGACCATCTCCGAGCGAAGGTCCTGGTACGAGTCCATCGGCGGGACGGGGAAGTAGCCCTCCTTGTACCGCGGCTTGTACCCGAGGTTCGGCGAGCCGTCGAGCTCGAGCTCTCGGCCCGAGTTCCACACACCCTCGACGGAGTCCAGGAAGTAGTAGCCGGAGTACTGGTTCTGATCGAAGCGCACCTGGTCGAAGATGTAGAACTCGGCCTCGGGCCCGAAGAAGGACGTGTCGGCGATCCCGGTGCCCTTCAGGTACTCCTCGGCCTTCTTGGCCACGAAGCGCGGGTCGCGTGAGTACGACTCGCCGGTCACGGGGTCGCGCACGTAGCAGTTCAGGTTGATCGTCGTGTGCTGGCGGAACGGGTCGATGACCGCGGTGTCGGGGTCGGGGATCAGGAGCATGTCGGACTCCTGGATCTCCTGGAAGCCGCGGATCGACGAGCCGTCGAAGCCGTAGCCGTCCTCGAAGCCGTCCTCGGTGAGCTCGTGGATCGGCATCGAGAAGTGCTGCATGACCCCCGGGAGGTCGCAGAAGCGGAGGTCGACGAACTCGGCACCTCCGTCCTGCGCGAGCTTGAGGACGTCTGCGGGTGTGCTGGCCACTGGAGGGACTCCTTGTGCGATCTACGAGTTTGTGCGATCTACGAGTTTGTGCGATCTACGAGCCGCCGCAGGCTAGGCGAGCACCCATTTCACTGTCGTTGCTCCAATGTGAACGCCGTGTGAACGAGCCCGGTTGGGGGCGCCGCGGCCGGTATCCCGTCGCGGCTCGCCTGTCAGACTTGTCCCATGCAGGCACAGACCGACTACGTGCTGCGCACCGTCGAGGAACGAGGGGTTCGATTCGTCCGCCTCTGGTTCACCGACGTCCTCGGCTTCCTCAAGAGCTTCGCGATCACGCCGGCCGAGCTGGAGACCGCGCTCGAGGAGGGCATGACCTTCGACGGGTCGGCGATCGAGGGCTACAGCCGGGTGCAGGAGTCGGACATGCTGGCGGTCCCCGACGCCAACACGTTCGAGATCGTCCCGTGGCGCGGCTCCGGCTCCGACGCGCCCGTCGCCCGGATCTTCTGCGACGTGCAGCGCCTGTCGGGCGAACCGTTCGAGGGCGACCCCCGCCACGTCCTGAAGCGCAACCTCGAGCGCGCCCGGGAGAAGGGCTTCACGTTCTACGCCGGGCCGGAGATGGAGTTCTTCTACTTCGAGCAGCCGACCACACCGCCGGTTCCGCTCGACCACGCCGGGTTCTTCGACCTGACCCAGCACGACATGGTGTCGAACCTGCGCAAGCAGACGATCATGACGCTCGAGGCGATGGGCGTGCCCGTGGAGTACAGCTTCCACGAGCTCGGGCCCAGCCAGCACGAGATCGACCTGCGCTACACCGACGCGCTCACGATGGCCGACAACGTGATGACGTTCCGTCTCGTGGTGAAGGAGGTCGCGCAAGACCTCGGCGTGTACGCGACGTTCATGCCCAAGCCGATCAGCGGCGACTTCGGTTCGGGGATGCACACCCACCTGTCGCTCTTCGAAGGTGACGTGAACGCCTTCCACGATCCCGGCGACCACGACGGGCTCTCGAAGGTCGCCAAGGCGTTCATCTCGGGTCTGCTCCGCCACGCGCGCGAGATCACCGCGGTCACGAACCAGTGGGTCAACTCCTACAAGCGGCTCAGCGAGCGCTACGAGGCGCCCGTGTACGTGTGCTGGGCCCGCAACAACCGCTCCGCGCTCGTGCGCGTGCCGATCCCCAAGAAGGGCAAGGAGAGCTCGACGCGCATCGAGTTCCGCTCGCCCGACCCCGCGTGCAACCCGTACCTGGCGTTCTCGGTGATGCTCGCCGCCGGCCTGAAGGGGATCGAGGAGGGGTACGACCTCCCGCCCGAGGCGACGAACAACATCTTCCAGATGACGCCCGAGGAGCGCGCCGCCGAGGGGATCTCGGCGCTGCCGACATCGCTCGGCGAGGCGATCGACGCGATGGAGGGCTCCGAGCTCGTGGCCGACGCCCTCGGTGAGCACGTCTTCGACTACTTCATCCGCAACAAGCGCGCCGAATGGGCCGACTACCGATCGCAGGTGACGCCGTTCGAGCTCGACAAGTACCTCGGCACGCTCTGAGGTCGACGCCGTGACGACGCGCCCGCTCCTCGTCTTCCCGGACCCCGCGCCACCACTGCTCGCGCAGACGCTCGATCTCGCGGGGCAGGTCTGGAAGGCGTGCGCCAACGTGTCGACCGCGACCGCCAGCGAGCCCGCCGACGGGTGGGGCGGCGCAGTGGTCGCCGCCGACGAGGACCCGGAGGGCGCGTTCGGCATGTGCCGCGCGCTTCGCAAGCGCGACGCTGCGGTGGAGCCCATCCTGCTGCTCATCACGGGAGCGCAGCTCGCGGAGCTCGAGCTGCGGGAGGACCTGTTCGACGACTTCTGCCTGTCGCCGTTCCACCCCAAGGAGCTCGAGGCGCGACTTCGCCACCTCGTGTGGCGGACAGGGCGGGGCACCCGTCCCGAGATCGTCGACTACGGCGGCCTCGTGCTCAACCTCGAGACCTACCAGGCGGCGTTCGAGGACCGCCAGCTCGACCTCACCTACATGGAGTACGAGCTGCTCAAGTTCTTCGCGACGCACCCGGGCAAGGTGTTCACGCGCGAGCAGCTGCTCTCACGGGTGTGGGGCTACGAGTACTACGGCGGCGCCCGCACGGTCGACGTCCACGTGCGGCGCCTGCGGGCAAAGCTCGGCGAGGAGCACGC
>CAZHKE010000109.1:0-3851 GCA_964532485.1 uncultured Bifidobacteriaceae bacterium | reverse complement strand
CCAGGAGTGCGGATCCGACGACGGTGACCTGTGCGACGAGGTGCGCCAGCTCACGTCCGACGAGCTCGCGGCGAACCAGTGGATCCAGGAGAACCTGCTGCGCGACTTGCTCGAGCGCGGCTACGGACCGGGCCCGTTCACCTTCGACGGCACGTTGGTGATCGAGAACGGCCAGTTCGTCTCGTTCACGGAGTCGCCCGACAACCCACCGCCGCCCTCCACGACGACGTTGCCCACCAAGCCGGCGCTCAAGGACCCGCCGCTCGACTGCGAGGTGCAGGGCAGCGGGGATTCGTGCACGCACGCCGCGCTGGGCGATCTCGCATTCCAACCGACGACCGAGATCATCGTGTATGAGGAGGACGTCGTGTTGTTCAAGGCGCGCGTCGAGAGCAACGGTGCGACAGGCGTGTCCATCATCTTCGATGAGATTCCAACGAACACGGGCGAGTACTGCCGTGAGCAGGACTTCACAGAGGGCTGTGAGGTCGCGCTCCAGACTGGTGTCGCATACAACGCAAGCCAGGTCTTCGTGTTTCACGCGGCGTACTGCCCGGAGAACTGTCCGAGCGGCACGCTCATTTTCCACCTGAAGAACGCGGCCGGCAGTTCCGCCAAGGAGCACGTCCAGGTGAGCGTCGAGCTCCTCGGCTGCGAAGCCGTGACGTTGTGCGGTCAGTCGCAGGCATCGACAAGCGCCGGCGGGTCGCCGCCGTCGAGCACGACGACCGCGCCGCCGAGCAGCACGACGACGACTACGTTGGAGAGCGATCCGAGCACGACGACCACGACGATCGGGCAGCCAAGCGAGTAGCCCGGGACCATCGTGGCGCGGCAGGCGACCAAGACAAGGCGGGCAGCTCTCATGGGGAACGGTCAGGTACGGCGTGCGCTGGTGGGGACGATCGTCGCCGCGGTCGTGCTCGTCGCGCCGCTCGCGGGCGTGGCGGCCGCCGGTGGGTCCGGCGGCAGCGGCGACAACGAGGTGGTAGCCACCCTCAAGGTCGACGCCGACAACGTCTCCGTCCAGAAGGCCGGCGCCGAGAAGTTCAAGCCCGCCAAGGACGGCCAGAAGATGCGCGAGGGCGACACGGTGCAGACCGACGCCACCGGGCGCGCCGAGGTCGACTACAGCGACGACGCGTACACGCGCCTCGACGTGAACACCACGTTCACGATCGTGAAGCTCACCGAGGAGCAGGGCGAGCGCCAGATCGAGGGCAGCATCGAGAGTGGCCGCACCTGGAACCGCACCGCCGCGGTGACCGAGAGCGGGTCGTTCGACCAGAGCGGCGGCGGCGCGACCGCGGCGGTGACCGGCACCGCATTCCCGGTCGACTGCACGTCGCAAGATCAGTGCGTGTTCACCGGTGTCGAGGGGACGTTCATCCTCACGGGCAACGGCGAGGAGCGCACCGTCGCACCGCTCGACCAGTGCGACTCGACGTCGGGCGACCTCTGCGACTCCGTCGACCATCTCACGATCGAAGAGATCGCCGCGATCAGCTGGATCCAAGAGAACCTGTTCCGCGACCTCGTCGAGCGGGGCTTGGGCGACGGTCCGTTCGTCGTGCCCCTCCAGGGGACCCTCACCGTCGAGAACGGTGTGGTCGTGTCGTTCAACGAGACCCAGTCGCCCACCGGATCCACGACGACGACTTCCACCACGACGACGTCCACCACCACGACGACGTCCCCGCCGCCGTACATCGACCCTGAGTCCCCGGTCGCTGTGGAATCGCCCAGCGTGGAGGCAACGGCGAGCGCTACCTGCACGCCCAACCATCCGGGTTACACCCCGAGCCCGGGCATCAGCGCCGAGGACGAGGAACCGGCGACCTTCGTCGTCAATGCCTGCGATCCGTCGGGCCTTCCCTTCACCGTGCGCTTCCCGACGCTGCCCACTAACGGGGTGCTCTGCGCACCCGCGGCCGAGGAGTTTCCAACAACCTTCGACTGCGTGGCCGACGGCCCCGTCTTCTACTCGCCGGTGCCGTACTACCAGCGGATCACCGACGAGGCCGGCAACGACTACAACACCACGATGACGTTCGTGTCCGACACGCAGTTCAAGTTCGCGCCCGTCGACCATGAGGACGAAGAGCCTCTCCAGAGCAGCGCGACCGTGGAGGTCGACAACGGCGTGTCGCCGCCGGTGACCGCGACGGTGCCGATCCAGGTGTACGAGGACGACGACGAGTAGATCCCGCGGCTACCGGGCGGGCGTCCCCGCTCGCAGAAGTCGGCCCGGGGCGTGAGGTCTGTGCGCGCGGCAGGCCGCTGATCGCGACCGGCTCAGGCAGCCACCGCGTCGGGCGGGGCGCGGAGTCTGAAGGTGCCGTCGTCGTTGGGTTCGAGCTGGTAGCCCTGGTAGTGGACGAGGTGGTGGCACCAGTCGCAGACGCCGCGGCAGTTTGCGACGGAGTGCTTGCCGCCCCGGGATCGCCATTCGAGATGGTGGATCTGGCGGGCGGCGGCTGAGCACGAGTCGACGACGCATTCCTGGTCGCGGGCGAGCACGGCGCGCCGCACCGAGGTGGGCAGGGCCCTGGTGGCATCGTGGGCGACGGTGGTGACGTCGACGCCCTTCTTGACCAGGACCGTGAGCAGGCTCTCGCCCAGGTAGGCGCGGGCGGTCTCGACCGGGACGGGCCCGACGCCCTTGATCTCGCAGCGGGCGCCGGGGCGGTCGGTGTCGTCGAGGAGCTTGTCGGCGTCGACGTTGACGAGCACCTGCGCCTGCGCGGGGTTGCGCTCGCCGCCGGTGCTCTCGGCCATGCGCAGGAGGCCGTCGAAGGCGTAGGCGTCGCGGGGATCGCGCACGTTCGCCCTGCGGGCCTCGGCGAACACGATCTCGGTCTCGGCGTCGAGGCGGGCCTTGATCTTGGCGCCGTCGCCGGGCGCGCCCTGGGCGTGGAGGTGCCACACGCCTTCGACGTCGGTGTAGGTGCGCACGGACCGCTGGGCGCGGGCACGCCGCTCGCGCTCGCGCTCGTCGCGACCCGCGGCGCGAACCCGGGCGGCGTGCTCGCGCAGACGGGTGTGGTTGCGGTCCCGGGCGGTGACGATCAGCTCGCGCTCGCACTCGGGAGCCTCGACCGCCGCCGAGGCGATCTCGTGGACCTGGGCCTGGGTGACCCGCCCGGTCGTGAACGCCTCCGCGGTGTCGGGCAGCTCCTCGAGGCGCTGAGCGGTCTGGAGCACCTTCACGGCTTCACCGATGCTGGTGCCGGTCGTCGCGGCGACGGAGTGCGCCGGCGTCTTGTGGCCGCCGCGGCACCACACGTTGGTCTCCTCGCCGCGCCGCGCCAGGCCGGCCTTTACCGACGCGCAGATCGCCTCCATCCGCGCCACGTCACGCAAGGCCCGCTGCGCGCCGGTGCCGTCGAGGAGGCGGGGCTCGTAGCTGCGAGCCCACTTCTCCAGCGCCGTGCGCAGATCACGCGTCTCCCCACCGGTCATGCGCTCAGCATGACAGGGGGGTACGACAGCCAAACCGCCCCCGTCCGGCTCCGCGATGCGATCCGACGAGGTCGCTGAACCCGTACTCTCTGCGTACCGACATCACCACGCTGGGTGATGAGTCCCGCACAGCATCGCCCGGAGCCCGTTCGGCATCACCCAGGGGGAGGACGACGTGCGAGTGACCGGCGGACGAGCGGCCCGCGCAGCCGCGGTCGTGGCCGTCGCCGCCACCGCCGCCGCGTGCGTCCCCGTCGCGCCGCCGCCTCCGCCACCGCCCAAGCCCAAGCCGCCGCCGACGACCAAGCCGGCGCCACAGCTGGCCGCGCCGCCGCCGAGCATCGCGAAGCCGCAACCCGCACCGACGCTCACCCCCGTCGACTTCGTCA
>CAZHKE010000108.1:0-3919 GCA_964532485.1 uncultured Bifidobacteriaceae bacterium | reverse complement strand
ACGAACTGGATCCAGTTCGCGTCGTTGTCGTTCATCGCGAGCGTGAACCCGCCGAGCGCGATCTCGCCGGGCCCCGTCGGCTCGTACCCGCTGATGACATGGTTCATGTCGTGGCTCACGTAGTGCGCGGGCGTGTGGGTGTCGCGGCCCGGGAGGTCGATCCCATTGCGATGGTAGAACTCGATGTACTCGTGGCCGAGGGTGCCCTCCGGGAGGTCGTGGAGCGCCTCGAGGCGCTCGGCGAGCTCCACGTCGGGTTCCTCGATCCTCAGGTCGCGCGCCCGCAGTGACGGCTCCGAGAGTGTCTCGAGCTGCTCGCCGTAGAACCGGTCGAAGTCGGCCGTCGCCTGCTTCGTGCCCTCCTCGATCCAGGCGCGGATGATCTCGAGCGCAGGACCTCGCTGCCCGAGGGCCCGCGCGTACTCGTCCACCTGTCGAACCTGGGCCTCCGACTCGGGGTGGCGGCACACCTCGAGGGTCACCATCAGCTCCTTGACGCGGCGGTGGCTGATGCGGTCGCCGAGTGCCGCCGCCGCCTCCTCCGGCTCGAGCGGCGTGAGGTCGGTCGGCTCCAGGTCGTCGCGCTCGAACAGGTGGACGACGACGGCGCGCAGCACAGCGAGCTGCTCGTCGGTCGGGCCGCCGTCGGCGTCGATCGCACCGAGCAGCGTGCGGGTGACGGGTTCCACGGCTTCGCGTGGGAGGAAGGCGACCATGGTCAGTCGGTCGACCAGCCGTGGGTCCACGCCTGCTCGCGCGCCTCGTCGTCACCGTCGCGGGTCGCCCCGACCGCGGCGTTGAAGTGAGCCAGGGCATCGACCAGGGATCGGCGTTGCTTGGCGGGGATGCGTCCGACGATGCGTCGGATCTCCCCGCGCCGCCACTCCATCACCCGCTCCACGATGCGTTGGCCACGGCGCGTGAGCACCAGGTTGATCGCACGACGGTCGACGGTTCCCGCGTGTCGCTCGACGAGCCCGCGTGCCACGAGGCGGTCGCAGAGCCGCGTCGCGCTCGAGCTGTGGATGCCGAGCGACTCGGCGAGCGCACCCAGGTTCTGGGGGCCGTCGGCGCGCAGGACGGCCAGGGCGCGGTACTGCGGCAGCGTGACGTCGGGGTCGACCGCGCTCACCGAGCGGGTCGCGACGCCGACGAGCACCCGGGACGCCTGGAGCACCGCTTCACTGACGCGGTCGAGATCGGCGGCGTCGGGCCTGCTCTTGGGTGTGGCGGCGGCCGGCGCCATGGCCGATCAGTGTACAAGGCACACATCTCCGGCACCTTCGCTCGATCGCCGCGGTGTCTGTGGCTATACCAACTGTTGTATGATGCACATAATTGCCCGTCGACCTGGAGGAGCCGTGCACCAGCACTCCACGAACCACGTGACGATCTACGGCGACTTCGCCTGCCCGCTCAGCTTCCTCGCCAGCCGTTGGGCGGATCGGCTGGTCGGGCTCGGCGTGGACGTCGAATGGCGAGCCGTGCGCGACGCTCGTCCGGCCGGTGGGCGGAGTCGCGTCGTGGGCATGATCGCCACGGACGGCCATCCCACCTCGGGCTGCGAGGCCGCGACGGGTTGGCTCGAGCGGGCCCTGGCCCTGCCCCGAGCGCCGATCGACACGTCCATGGCCGTCGCGGCCTTCGCCGGGCGGCGCGGCGCGGACGCGCACGAGCTCCGTCGAGCTCTCTTCGACGCGCACTGGCAGCAGGGCTGTCGCCTCGACGACCCGGCTGTGCTCGCGGAGCTCACCGGCGGCTCCGACGACGCGCGCCCCGAAGTCGCGCGGCGTTGGCTGCGCGCGTGGCAGGGCTTCGACCAGCCGGCGCTGCCGCTGGTCCTGCTCCGGACCGGCTACGTGCACCGCCGCGCCGCGGCGATCCAGGCACTCGGCGACCTCGCCGAGCCACCGGGGCGGCGCGTGCATCGCGCTCGGTCTCGTCGGGCCGACCACCCGTCCGCGCGCCCGTTGGACACGGCGCGCCCGTACGACCGAGGAGGCTGATCGTGCGACCGATCGTCATCGGCTACGACGACTCGCTCCCGTCCCAGGCCGCGATGCGCTGGGCTGCACGAGAGGCGGCGCTGCGACACGCCTGGGTCCTGGTGGTGCATGCCGTCTCGCCCGCGTTCGAGTGGACCCTGGCGGCGCTTCAGATCAACACCGACCGTCATCGTTCGGATCTCGCGCGACAGCTGCGGGGACCCTGGACGAACGTTCTGCGCGCGCGCGACGTCCCGTACGGGGCCCGGGTCGTGACAGGACGCCCCGGTGCGGTGCTGCTCGACCTCGCCCGCGCGAACGACGCGGCGTGCATCGTCATCGGCGCCAGCCGCGAGCGGCGCTTCGCGCACTGGAGCGACGGCCCGGTGGGACGGTTCGTGCTGCATCACGCCCGGCGGCCCGTGATCTCCGTGCCCGCCGAGGTGTCGATCGCCGGACGGGACGACCACGGCCACGAGCTCGAGGTCACCGCCGGCGAGGAGTCGGACGACGCCTCAGACGGCGGCCGGGCGCGCCGGCCGGAGCAGTCCGCGCCGCATCAGGCGGCGTAGGTCCAGTCGGGCTGCTTCGCCGCCTGGTGCTCGTCCATCACGGCGACGCCTGCCTCCAGATCGGTGAGCTTGGGCAGCCCGAAGGTGCGCGTCGAGCGGCAGCGCCCCTCGAGGTGGGCGACGACGTCGTCGGGGAACGTCTCCAGAATGCTGGCGACGACCTGGCGGGCCTCGACCGGCAGGAAGCAGCGGTTCCCGTCCGTGACGATCCGAAGGCTGTGCTGGAGCACGCGCAGCGCAGCCTCCCCCCCGGTGCCGACCCGCAGCTGGTCGAGCGCGTCGCTGATCCGGCCGGTGCCGATCTTGCACGCCGGGCACTGGCCGCACGACTCGACCCACAGGAACCGCGCGAACACGTCGGCGACGTCGACCATGCACGCCGTGTCGTCGTTTACGATGAACCCGGCGGCGCCGAGCCCGCTGCCCGCCTCGCGGAGCGCCTCGTAGGTCAGCACGACGTCGATGCGGTCACCGGGGAGCACGCGGTTGGTCACGCCGGAGAACACGGCTTTGACGCGGCGGCTCGCGTCGAGGCCGCCACAACGGTCGATGACGTCGCCGAGCGGGGTCCCCATCTCGACCTCGTGCACGCCCGGCGCGCGGACGTCGCCGACGATCGTCACCAGAACGGGCCCCGGGGACGCGGCCGTCCCGATCGAGCGGAACCACTCGGGCCCCTCGGCGAGGATGTGCGTCACGTCGGCGAGCGTCTCCACGTTGTTCACCAGCGTCGGGTTGGCGCCGGCGTTCGTCGCGCCGTGCTGCCCGGCTTCGTGCGAGTGCCAGCCGATCTGCGGCGAGGCCACGAACAGACCTTGCACGTACGGTGGAAGATGGCGCGGCAGCGGGTCGCGGCCCTCGATGACCTCGAGCAGCGCGGTCTCCTCACCGAAGAGGTACTCCTCGGGACCGCTGACCACCGTCACCGTCAGGTCTTCGAGCAGCCCCTCGGCCTCGAGCTCTTGGGCGGCGCGCACGACGCGGTCGCGCTCGCGCTCGAAGCTGGCCTTCAGGGCGAGGAAGACCTCGTCGGGCCCGATCGCGAACGCGGCGATCGCCAGGCCCTCGACGACCTGATACGGGTCAGCCCGCAGGATCGCCCGGTCCTTGAACGTGCCGGGCTCGCCCTCGGCCGCGTTGCAAACCGCGAACTTCGGCGCCCCGGGCAGTTCGCGCAACGACCGCCACTTGCGCCCGGTGGGGAACCCGGCGCCGCCGCGACCGCGCAGGCCGGCCTCGGTGACTTCGTCGATCACGGCGTCGGCTCCGAGCGTGCGTGCGCGCTCGAGCCCGCGACCGCCGCCGCCGGCGACGTACTCGGCAACCGTGGCGACGGGGGTCTCGGGGAGGAGCGTGGTGCGG
>CAZHKE010000107.1:0-4028 GCA_964532485.1 uncultured Bifidobacteriaceae bacterium | reverse complement strand
GAAGAAGTGACCGCGCTGCGCCTGCGCCTCGCGCGACGACGCCATGTTGTCGCGCAGGTAGTCGAACCCGAACTCGTTGTTGGTGCCGTACGTGATGTCGGCGGAGTACGCGAGCCGCTTCAGGCTCCAGTCGTCGATCTGGGGGAGCACCACTCCCACCTCGAGACCGAGGAAGCGATAGATCTCCCCCATCCACTCGGCGTCGCGGCGAGCCAGGTAGTCGTTGACCGTCACGAGGTGGACGCCGTACCCGGCGAGCGCGTTGAGGTACGCGGCGAGGGTGGCGACCAGCGTCTTGCCCTCGCCCGTCTTCATCTCCGCGACCCACCCGAAGTGGAGCGCGGCTCCACCCATGAGCTGGACGTCGAAGTGCCGCTGCCCCAGGGTGCGCCGGCCTGCCTCTCGAACGGCGGCGAACGCCTCCGGCAGCAGGTCGTCGAGCGCGTCGACCCGCGCGTCGCGCCCGGTCTCGAGGTCGCCGGCCCGGTCGAGCCGCGCTTTGAAGTCGGCGGTCAGCCCACGGAGCTGCCCGTCAGTGAGCCCCTCCATCTCGCTCTCGAGCGCGCCGACCTCGGGCACGATCGACTCGAGCACCTTGAGCTTCCGGCCCTCGCCGGCGTGCAGCACCTTCTGGAACAGACCCATCGCGCCGCCATGCTATCGACCACATGGCGTCGCTCCCCTGCGCAGCGGGATGCTCGATCCCGCGCGGTCCGTCGCTGCGCATCGACAGTGGCAGCATGCGCGCCGTGGTGAGCACCAAGGACGTTCGAGCCGGCGTCTCGCGCGCTCGGCGCCGCCTGCTCGACGCGCACCCGGCGACGCTCGCGCTCGGCGCCGCGATCGCGATCTGGACGCTTGTGTTCGCGGCGCTGGTGATGCGACGCCAGGACAGGTTCTGGTCGGTCGACTTCGACATGGGCATCTACGACCAGGCCGTGTGGCTCCTCGCCCACGGACACGACTTCATCACGGTGCGCGGCTTGCCCGTCTTCGGGCATCACGGCACGTTCGCCTTCCTCCTCCTCGCGCCGGCGTCGTGGCTTGGCTCCGGCCCCGACTTCCTCAACGTGCTCCAGGTCACCGTGCTCGCGCTCGGCGCCGTGCCCCTGTACCTGCTCGGGCGCGACCGGGGGCTGCATCCCTGGGGAGCGGCCGCGCTCGGCGGTGCCTTCCTCCTCCACCCGGCGCTGCAGTTCCTCGGCTGGGAGCTGTTCCATCCAGAGACGATGGCGATCACGCCGCTGTTGTGCGCGTACCTGTGCGCGACGCGTCGCTCGTGGGGCTGGTTCGCAGGGTGGGCGGTGCTCGCCGTCTCCTGGAAGGAGGACGTTGCGCTCGCGATCGTCCTGCTCGGCCTCGTGATCGCGTTCCGCCCGCGTCGTACGAGAGCCGACCTGCGCGCCGGCCTCCTCACGGCCGGTCTCGGGCTTGCGTTCTTCCTCGGCGTCACCCAGCTGCTGCTGCCCGCGGTCTCGGGCCACCCGGCCCACTACGAGAACCTCTACTCGGGAGTCGGCGGGTCACCGAGCGGTCTGCTCGACACGGCCGTCCACGACCCCGGCGCGATCACGAGCCGCGTCGGATCGTCGGAGACCGCCGACTTCGCGTGGCGCCTGCTCGCACCGTTCGGCCTGACCGCGCTCCTCGCACCCGGCGCGTTGCTGATCGGGCTCCCGCAGCTCGGGCTCGACGCCATCGCCGACCCGTCATGGGCGCGCACGATCAACTACCACTACGCCGCGCTCCCGCTGGCCGCGATCGCCATCGCCGCCGTCGAGGGAGTCGCGTTCCTCGTCCGACGCCTCGGTGGTCCGGCTCGGTGGGCGATCCCGTCGTTCGTGCTGGTCTGCGCGCTCGTGACCACCTTGGCGTGGGGCCCGTCCCCCATCGGCGCCGAGTACGACGACGGCTGGTGGCCCCCCACGAGCGACAGGCGGCTCGACGCGAAGCGCGCCGCGGTCGAACGCGTGCCCGACGACGCATCGGTGAGCGCGGTGTACACGTTCGTGCCCCAGCTGAGCGGACGCGAGCGGATCTACACGTTCCCCAACCCCTGGCGACCCAGCAACTGGGGTTACCGCGACCAGGACACCCACGACCCGCGTGACGTCGACTGGCTCGTCATCGACCGTGCCGCGCTCGGCGTCGCGGACGCCTTGCAGCTCGACCAGATCCTGTCGACCGAAGACTGGAAGATCGTGCAGGACGAGCGCGACGTCCTCGTCGCTCGTCGCAGCGGCGCCTAGCCGGCCCGCGGCCTCGCTGCGAGGCGCCGATCCTTGCGCCGCGCCAGCTGGTGCCGCAGCTTCGCGACGACGCGATCGAGTGCAGCCTCGGGAACGGGAGCGACCGCGCGCGCGGTGAGCGTCTCGCGCTTGAGGTGCAGCCGTGCTGCGCACCGCGCGTGGTCGGTGATGCGCGGGTTCCGTTGTCCGGAGAAGTTGACCTCGATTCGCTCGGCATCGCGCGCGAGCCGCTCGAGCCTGTCGGCCTTGCGGCGCGCGACTGCACGGAGACGGTTGCCGACGTCGAGATCGCGGGCCCGCACGATCACCTGCATGACCGGCACCTCCTCGCCTCGCGGTGTGCGCGCGGAGTGTAGGACCGGCGCGACCGTCCGTCAGCAGGAGCGAACGGGTGTGCGGGCGGCGGTGAGTGCGCGCACGTGCTCGGCACCGCCGGCTCGCAACGCCCGTGCGGCGGCAGCGACCGTGGCGCCGGTGGTGGCCACGTCGTCGACGAGCAGCACCGAGGTGGGAGCTGGGCGCCGGGGCAGGATCGTCGGGCCGGCTCGCCGATCCGAGGCCCCGAGGCCAGTCTGCGGGCCACCGCCGGAGCGGAGCAGGAGCCGGCGCGCCCGCCGGCCGAGGAGCGACGCGACCGCCCGGGCGAGCAGCTCCGCGTGGTCGAACCCGCGCTCGCGTCGGCGGCCCCTGGTCGTGGGCACCCACGTGACGACCGCGGGGAGCGGCGGTCCGACGAGCGGCGCCATCGCCGCCGCGAGCCACGCCGTGGCCGCGTGCATCCGGCGGTACTTCACCCGTGCAACCAGATCACGGGCGACACCCGCGTACGCGAACGGCGCCGCCCAGTCGTCGACGCCGGGAGGCGGCGGCGCAGCCGGCGCGGGCGCGAGCGAGGCGCGGCAGCGATCGCACACCGGATCGGCGGGTCGCCCGCAGCCCGGGCACGCGAGCGGCAGCAGCGAGGCGAGCATGCCGGCACCGTACGAGCCGGCTACGACAGCGCACCCGGTGACTCCGCGAGCGGGGGCGCAGACGACACGAGGCCGCGCCGGAGGGGCCCGACGGGGCAGGCCCGCCTCCCTCGTCTAGTACCGGTAGTGATCCGGCTTGTAGGGGCCGTCGACGGGGACGCCGATGTAGGTGGCCTGCTCCTCGGTCAGCGTCGTGAGCCGCACGCCGAGCTTGTCGAGGTGCAACCGTGCCACCTCCTCGTCGAGGTGCTTGGGCAGCGTGTACACCTTGCGCTCGTAGAAGTCGGCGTGCGTGTAGAGCTCGATCTGCGCGAGCACCTGGTTCGTGAAGCTGTTCGACATCACGAAGCTCGGGTGACCGGTCGCGCATCCGAGGTTCAGCAGCCGACCCTCGGCCAGCACGATGATCGAGTGCGAGTCGCGGTCATCATCGGGTGGGAACACCCACTCGTCGACCTGCGGCTTGATGCCGTCGCGCTTCACGCCCGGAACGTCCGCCAGCCCGGCCATGTCGATCTCGTTGTCGAAGTGCCCGATGTTGCCGACGATCGCGTTGTGCTTCATCCGCTGCATGTGCGCCGCCGTGATGATGTCGTGGTTGCCCGTCGCGGTGATGAACAGGTCGGCCGTGTCGACGAAGTCCTCGAGCGTCGCGACCTGGTATCCCTCCATCGCGGCTTGGAGCGCGCAGATCGGGTCGATCTCGGTGACGACGACGCGAGCGCCCTGACCGCGCAGCGACTGCGCGCAGCCCTTGCCGACGTCGCCGTACCCGCAGACGACCGCGACCTTCCCGGCGAGCATGAGG
>CAZHKE010000106.1:0-4037 GCA_964532485.1 uncultured Bifidobacteriaceae bacterium | reverse complement strand
AGCTGCTCGAGGACCTCGGGGCTGCGCACGATCGTCGTGCAGCTCTTCGGCGGCCGTCCGGCGCGGACCAGGTAGGCGTCGGCGTCGACGCCGTCGAGCACGCCGTCGACGATCCGCTCGGTCGTCATCAAGTAGAGGCCCGCGACCGGCAGCGACGAGCCGGCGGCTCGCAGCGCCCGCACCAGCATCCGCTGTGTCGTCCCGTGCCAGCCGAGGTCGACCAGCGTGATCCCGTCGTCGTCGGTGTGACCGGCGCGCTCGACTGCGTCGACGACACGGCTGCGCAGCGACTCCGCGCTCGTTCGGATCCGCTCACGCAGGGCCTCGTCACCACAGATCCGCCCGAGCACGTCTTCTCGCAGCGCGACGTCGTCGAGGCGCGATCCGGCGCGCCCCGCGAGGTCACCGAAGGCAGCGACCTCCACGTCGAGGCTCCGGGCGAGCTCCGCGATCGTCGGTGGGACGGCGCGGTCCACGAAGATCCGGAGCTCCGCGTAGTCGCAATCGACGATCGCGGCGCGTGCACAGACGTGACGCGACAACCAGAGCTGGGTCGCTTCGACGGCGGCGCCGCGTGCAGATGCCGCGGCCGAGACCATCGGCGCGAGCAGATTGCCCTCGCGCATGAGGCAGCAGAGGCGACGGGAGCCGCGAGCGGACGCGCGATCGATGAGCCAGTCCGCGAAGCCGGCGAAGACCGGTCCGAGCACGCTCGCGCCGACCACCCAGTGCTCGGCGACACTCGGCTCGACGCCGGCCGGTGCGTCGCCGCTGTCGAAGCGTGCGCGCAGCGCGGTCAGACCGTCGTCGCCGCGCTCTGCGTCGAAGGCCAGGTCCGCGCCGACGCCCTCGCGAGCCTGCTGCTCGCGACGAAGCAGGTCGTCGAAACGGGCGCTGCGAAGCGGTCGGTGCATCGCCTGGAGCCCATGTGCGCGCGCGGCGTCGACGTCAGCCGCCTCGTGGTCACCGATGTGCAGCACCTGTTCCGGCGTGACCCCGAGGTGTGCGACCGCTATCTCGAAGAGGCCGTTGGCCTTGCCGCACCCGTGATCGCTCGAGGTGAAGACCGTGGCCTCCTCGACCGTGAGGCCCGACGCCCGGAGCAGGCGCGTCACCTGGGCTGCCGAGAGGTAGGTCTCGGAGGTGAAGACGACGGGCAGGCCGACTTCCCGCGCGAGCGAGCACAGCGCCACCACGTCTCGATCGGCGAAGACGAGCGCTTCCTCGACCTCGAGCTCCGCGTCGGCCAGACCGTCTCGGTCGATCGCGAGCACCGAGTCGGGGAGCTCAGCGTAGATCTCGAGGAGCCGCACCTCGGGGAACTCGCCGAGATGCCGCTTGCGCGCACGTGCTCGACGCTCGGCGCTCTCTCGGACCGCGGCGAAGAGCGTCGGCGTGACGAATGGTCGCAGGGCGCCCTCACCCACCAGACGCGACCCGAGCAGGAGGAACGCGTCGGTGGGACGCGGCACTCGCCGCAAGAGCATCGTGTCGAACACGTCGAGGGAGAGCGCTCCGACGGCGCGTTGCTCGACCGCGATCTGCGCCGCGCGCAGCGAGCGGTCGGTTGCGGACGAGGGCTCGACGCGCTCGCTCGTCAACCGAGCAGCTCGCGGGCGTCGGTGGGCACCGGGCTCGTCCACTTGCCGCGCAGGCGCACGAGCCCGCGGTCCTCGGCTCCGGAGTCCTGGCGAACCCGGAGCTCGTAGGCCTGGTAGAGATGGTCGTAGGTGCGCATCTCGTGCTCGTCGGTGATGCCGATGCTCACCAGGAGCACTCCTGCGTTGAAGGGCAGCTCGTCGATCACGCAGTCGACGTAGCCGGTGCCCGAGATCACTCCCGAGACGATGCCGTCGTCGCCCGTCGTGCGCCCGGAGACGACGATTCCGTTCTCCGCCTGGAGCTCCACCCCGAAGCGGACGCCGTCGAGCGGCTCGTGGGCGTCGTAGTGGATCCGCAGCACCGTCGCGCTACCGGACTCGGGCATCAGAACTGGGCGCGCGTCGGGCCCGAGGACCTCGAAGTGCGTGATCTCGATCTCGCGGCTGCCGTGACGCAGCGCTCGGCTCGTCTCGACGAGGTCGCCGGTGTCGGCGCCCGACAGTCGACGTTCCTCGGCGTCGTCGACCTTGCCGAGGTAGCCGCGCACGACGTCGAGAGGCGCACCGATCCGCTGCAGGGTCCCGTGGTCGAGCCAGGCAAGCCGGTCGCAGAGGTTTTGCATGATGTCGAGGCTGTGTGAGACGAGGACGATCGTGACACCGTCGCGCCGGAGCTGGAAGAGGTGATCCATGCACCGGCGCTGGAACTCCTCGTCGCCGACGGCGATCACCTCGTCGATCATCAGGATGTCGGGATTGACGTGCACGGCGACCGCGAAGCCGAGCCGCACGTACATGCCGCTCGAGTAGACCTTGACCGGCGAGTCGATGAAGGCCTGGAGGCCCGCGAACTCCACGATGTCGTCGAAGGCGGCATCGAGGTCGCGCTTCTTCAGCCCGAGGATCGCGCCGTTGAGGTAGATGTTCTCCCGTCCCGACAGCTCGGGGTGGAAGCCGGCACCGAGCTCGAGCAGCGCCGAGACCCGGCCCTTCGTGACGACCGTGCCGCTCGTCGGCCGATGGATGCGCGCCATCAGGCGCAGCAACGTCGACTTCCCCGAGCCGTTGTGGCCGACCAGGCCGAACGACTCGCCTTGCGCGACGTCGAGCGACACATCGGTGAGCGCCTGAAAGCTCTCGTAGCGCGCGCGGCTCAGACGCGTGATCGCCTGCTTGAGGTTCGTCGGCTTGTCCGTGTAGAGCCGGAACACCTTCGACACGTGGTCGACCGTGATCGCGGACTCTGCGTCGTGCTCGCTCACCGACATCCTCACAGCTCCTCGGCCAGCTCACCCGAGCGTCGGGAGAAGATCCACCATCCCAGCGCCAGGGCACCGACGGACGTCGCGATCAGGTACGCCCACCGATCGAGTGACGGAACCTCGAGGAGGTAGAAGACGTCGCGCGACGCCAGCACGAACTGCGTGAGCGGATTCGCCTCGATGAGGTCGCGCATCGGGAGGCCCCAGGCCTCCTTCGGGATCAGGTTGATCGTGTAGATGATCGGCGTCGCGTAGAAGAGGAACGTCAGGCTGATCGTCACGAGATAGCCGACGTCGCGGTAGTACACGTTGAGCATGCTCGCGACGAGGCCGATGCCGGTCGTGAACATCATCAGCAGCAGGAGGAGGAACGGGAAGAGGAGGAACGTCCACGACGCGTTGCCGAGCACGATCATGATGGCAGCGAGGATCGACGCCTCGATCGCCGTCTGCAGCACCGACGACAGCACGATCGAGAACGGGATGCACTCGGGTGGCAGGTAGACCTTGCGGATCAGCGGACCGGCGGCGGTCATCGCGATGATCGACCCGGTGATGACACCCGAGAAGAAGTTCCAGATGATGAGCGCCGCGAACAGGTAGAGGGCGAAGTTCTGGAGCTCGCCGTTCCCGGCGACCGGAGGCTTGACCCTCAGGAAGACCCCGAAGACGAGCGAGTAGATGAGGATCGTCGAGGCCGGGTTGAGCAGCGACCACAGCCATCCCAGGACGCTCTTCTTGTACTGCGACTTGAGCTCGCGCTGCGCGAGGTTCCGCACGATGCTGCGGTGGTCCCAGACCTCGGTGACGGGGGCGAGCACGAAGAGACGTCCTGGCTCGGGGGCTCGGGGATCGGTGACACCCCGTGCGCTGCGAAGGCACACGAGAGTACCGCGACGCCTTCCGGGGGCTCAGACCGGACCGTTCACGCGAGGAGTGCGCGAGCGAGCACGTCGGTGCCGAAGGCCGTGAGGATCGCGAGGTACAGCAGCCCCGTCGCCGACATGACGGCGGAGTAGGCGCGCTCACGCAGTGCCCGCTGGGCGACGAGCAGCAGCACGATCGTGGTGAGCGCGCTGACGACCCAGGTCCAGCCCAGCAGGCCCTCGTAGCCGTCGGCGACGGAGCCGTCGATCACCGAGATCATCCCCGGCGGGACGAGCAGGAGCGCGAC
>CAZHKE010000105.1:0-4055 GCA_964532485.1 uncultured Bifidobacteriaceae bacterium | reverse complement strand
GACACGGTCGTGCCGTTCTCGAACATGCGCCGGCGCACGGCGGAGCACATGGTCCGCTCGAAGGCGACGAGCCCGCACGCAGCGACCTCGGTCGAGGTCGACTTCGAGCGCATCGAGCGCGTCCGCGTCACGCACCAGGACGTGTGGAAGGCCCGCGAGGGGTTCACGCTCACATACCTGCCGTTCATCGCGCGCGCGTTCTGCGACACGGTCGACGACTTCCCGAACGTCAACGCCAGCGTCGTCGACGAGACGCTCGTCGTGCACCGCGACGTCCACCTCGCCATCGCGGTCGATCTCGATTTCGACGGGCTCGTCGCGCCGGTGGTGCGCGACGCCGACGGCAAGCGGCTGCGGCTCATCGCCCGGGAGATCCGCGACATCGCGCTGCGAGCCCGGTCCAAGCAGCTCACGCCCGACGAGGTCCTCGGCGGCACGTTCACGATCACCAACCCGGGCCCCTACGGCACCTACCTGACGCTGCCGATCATCAACCAGCCGCAGGTCGCGATCCTGGCCACCGACGGCATCACGAAGCGGCCCCGGGTCGTCCAGGGCCCCGACGGCCTCGACGTGATCGCGGTGCGTCACATCGGGATGCTCGGTCTCACGTGGGATCACCGCGCGTTCGACGGCGCGTACGCCGCATCGTTCCTGTCGGCGATGCGCGAGCACCTCGAGCAGCACGACTGGGCATCGGAGCTCGAGTGACCGATCGGGCGCCCCTGCACGTCCGCTGGCTCGGGCGCGTCACCTACGCCGACGGCGACGCGCTGGCACGGGCGCTCCACGGCCGCAGCACCGCCGACCACCTGCTGCTGCTCGAGCACCCGCACGTGTACACGCTCGGGACCCGCGCCGACCCGACGCACGTGCTCGTGCCGCCGGCAGCGGTGGGTGCCGACCTCGTCCACGTCGACCGCGGTGGCGACGTCACCTACCACGGTCCGGGCCAGCTCGTCGGCTACCCGATCATCACGCTCCCCGAGTGGCGCGACGGGATGCGCGACGTCGTCGCCTACGTGCGCATGCTCGAGGAGGTGCTGGTCGGCGCCCTGGGTGATCTCGGGATCGACGCCACGACGCAGCCCGGCCTGACCGGCGTCTGGGTCGGTGACGACAAGATCGCCGCGATCGGCGTGAAGGTCGCCGGTGGGCGCACCCGACACGGCTTCGCGGTCAACGTCGATCCGGATCTCGCGATGTTCGACCACATCGTGCCCTGCGGCATCCGGGGCAAGGGCGTCACGTCGATCGCCCGGCTGCTCGGCACCGCGCCGTCGATGTCGACCGTCGTCGACGCCGTCGTCACCCGCTTCGCGGCCGCGTTCGGCCACCCCGAGGTCGAGATGCAGGCCGTCTCGGCTTCTCGGCACGCTGGACACGACTATTTGTCGCTCAGCGTGCCCAGAAGCCGGGAGGGGGGCAGCGGCGGGCAGCCGGTGCGACTGCTGGGACGGCTCGCCGACGCGGGGGTGGACGTCCCCGCCGTCGGCACCGGCGGCCACGGGGCCGGCGAGGCGGCGCGGCGGCCCGACTGGATGCGGGTGAAGGCCGATCTCGGGCAGGGCTACCGCGAGACCCGGGCGCTCATGCGGACGCTCGACCTCCGCACCGTGTGCGAGGAGGCCGGCTGTCCCAACATCTACGAGTGCTGGGCCGACGGCACCGCGACGTTCATGATCCTGGGCGAGCGCTGCACCCGCGCGTGTGGCTTCTGCCTCGTCGACACGCGTCACCCGCTGCCGCTCGACGACGACGAGCCCGCGCGGGTCGCCGACGCCGTCGCCACCCTCGGCCTCGAGCACGCGGTGATCACGAGCGTGGCCCGCGACGACCTCGGCGACGGTGGCGCCGCTGCGTTCGCGGCGACGATCCGGGCGATCCGCGCCCGCACGCCCCGCACCCGGATCGAGGTGCTGATCCCCGACTGCAAGGGCGACGCCGACGCGCTCGGCACGATCTTCGCGGCACGACCCGACGTGCTGAACCACAACCTCGAGACCGTGGCGCGGCTCCAGCGCGCGGCGCGGCCGTCGGCGGGCTATGCGCGCTCGCTCGCCGTGCTCGGCCGGGCGAAGGACGCCGGGCTCACGACCAAGTCGGGGCTCATCGTCGGCATGGGGGAGGAAGCCCGCGAGGTGCGCGCCGCGATCAGCGACCTCCGCGCCGTCGGCGTCGACATCCTGACCGTCGGGCAGTACCTCCGCCCCTCCTCGAGGCACCTCCCGGTCGTCCGCTGGTGGACGCCCGAAGAGCTCCACGACGTCGGCGCGTACGCCGAGCGTCTCGGCTTCGCGCACGTCGAGTCCGGACCGCTGGTCCGCTCGAGCTACCACGCGAAGCGTGCGGTCGACGCCGCGACCGACGCGCACGCGCACTCCGCCACGGCGTGAACCACGGTGCTCGGCTCGCGCGTGCGCGCGAGCGGATGACCGAGCTCGGCATCGACGCGCTCTGCGTGTCGGTCGGTCCCGATCTCCCATATCTCACCGGCTACGAGGCGATGCCGCTGGAGCGGCTCACGATGCTCGTGGTGCCCCGAGACGAGGCCGCGACGCTCGTGGTCCCGCGACTCGAGGCGCCACGGGTCGTCGAGCAGCCCGGCGTCTTCTCGGTGGAGCCGTGGGACGAGACCGACGACCCGATCGAGCGCGTCGTCGCGCGCCTCGGCGATGCCGCCGTCGTGGCGATCGGCGACCAGACCTGGGCCCGCTTCGTCCTCGCGCTCCAGGCGGCGACTCCCGACACCCGGTATCGGTCGGCCACCGACGTGACGGGCCCGCTGCGCGTCGTCAAGGACTCGGACGAGATCGCGCGCTTGCGCGCCGCCGCGCACGCGGTCGACGAGATCGCGCTGAGCCTTCGTGAGATCTCGTTCGCGGGCCGCACCGAGCACGACCTGCACCGCGAGATCGTCGAGCGGATGCTCGACGTGGGGCACGAGCGTGCGAACTTCGCGATCGTGGCGACCGGACCGAACGCGGCGAGCCCTCACCACGACCCTGGGGCTCGCGTCGTCGAGCGCGGCGACGTCGTGCTGTGCGACTTCGGCGGAACCATGGAGGGCTACTGCTCCGACATCACCCGCATGTACGTCGTCGGCGAGCCCTCACCCGAGGTGCGTGACGCCTACGAGGCGCTGACGCTGGCCCAGCAGCGCGCCGTCGAGACCGCAACCGTGGGGACGACCTGCGAGGCCGTCGATGCGGCGGCGCGCTCGGTGCTCGCCGACACCGGCCTCGACCGGTGGTTCATCCACCGCACCGGCCACGGTATCGGGATGGACGCCCACGAGGATCCCTACGTCGTCGCCGGCAACACGACCGTGCTCGAGCCCGGCCACGCGTTCAGCATCGAGCCCGGCGTCTACGTGCCCGGCTCGTTCGGCCTGCGCCTCGAGGACATCGTCGTCGCCGACCGCGACGGGCCCGTGCGCCTCAACGAGGCACCCCGCGACCTCGCCGTCGTCGCGTAGCCACGCGTGAGCCTGGACCTCGCGAGCGTCCTGCTCCAATGGGCGACCGGCGGCTTGCTCGGCCTCTGGGTGACCCGGCGTCACCGCATGCTCGGTGTCGGCTACGGGTGGTTGCTGCGCGGCGTCTTCGGCGTGCTCGCGATCGGCGCGATCGCAGCGGGGATCGCGGACGCCGATCGCGGCACGGGCGCGACGCTTCGCGACGCGGCGGCGATGGGGCTGGTCGTCGCGACGGCGGGCGCCCTCGTGGTCTCGGTGGTGCTGCGCCACAAGCCCGCGAGCATCCCCGTCTGGATCGATCTCGTCGCACCGGCGTTCGGTGTGCTGGCGCTGCTCGGAGCGGCCGACGCCGTCGGTGGTGACTTCGCGCTCTCCGCCGCCCGTCTGATCGTGGGGGCGGTGTTCCTGGGGTTCGTGACCGACTCGATGCTGCTCGGGCACTGGTACCTCGTGCAGCCCGGCCTCTCGCGCCAGCCGCTGCGGGAGATGATCCGGCTCTCCGCGTGGAGCTGGCCGCTCGACGTCGCGCTCCTGCTCGTCCCGCCGGGGATGATCTCGGTGATCGACGGCTCCGTCG
>CAZHKE010000104.1:0-4122 GCA_964532485.1 uncultured Bifidobacteriaceae bacterium | reverse complement strand
GGCGCGTTGCCGGACCCGGTGTAGGGCAGCTGACCAGAGCCCGGATCGGTCCCGCTGCCTGTTCGAGTCACAGAGATCCCAGCCACCGAGGGAGGGGTGTAGTCGTCGTCGGTCTGGGCAACTGCGGCCGGCACGCCGAACGCGACCGTGAGCACGGCAACCAGCAGCGTGATCTTCAGCAGCCTGCGCATTCCAGCCTCCCAGCAGACCGGAGCCGGAGCCCCGAGACACCCGACACTGTGCCACAGCGAGCACCCCCATGTCCACCGCGCAGAGTGGTCAAGGCCGGTCAAGTGCCTGCCTCGAGCCGGTCCCACAGGTCGAGCGTCGGGGGCTTGGGAGCAGCTCGAGCCCGCACGGTGCGGTCACGGTCGAGCTCCACCACCCCTGAGGCCAGGCGGTCGAAGGGCTGGGCCAGACCCGGCGCAGCCGCGACCTCCCACCCGGTCGGCACCCGCACCGCCACCTGGAGCCGATCGGGCTCGATGGTCGGCTGGTGCTCGAGGTCGAGCACGTACCAACCCCCGGCGCGCAGGTCGACCCGCCCCGACAGCCGGAGGCGGACCGTGCGAACACTCTTCGCCGGGATGTCGACGACCCGCGAGTACACATTGCGACCGGCCTCCTCGCCGACCGAGAAGTCCACCCGCTCGCCGTCGACCGTCATCCGCTCGACGGCCAGCGGCGAGTACACCGAGACGAGCGAGCGGTTCAGCCCCGCGGTGTAGCTCTCGTCGAACGGGCCGATGACGATCCGCGGCAGACCGCTGTCGGGCGCGGTGTTCTCCAACCGGATCGTGAGCCGCGCCCGGACGAGCGCGGCGCGCTCGTCGGCGTCGGGGATGACGTGGGCGCGGTACTCGATGCGGCGATCGAGGTAGTAGTCGATCTTGTTCGCCGCCGAGTTCTGCGTGTTGACCGCCAGCGAGTCGGCGCGCACCGGCGCGAGCTCGCCGGCCACGTCGAGCTCCTCGGCGAGGCGCTGCTCGTCGTCGCGGGCGAACGCGAGCTGCACGTGGCCCTCGTGCGCGGCGCCGCCGAGGATCTTGGCGATCTGGGCCGGCTCACCGAGGCTCGTCGAGGTGGCCGTGTCGATCGCCTCACGTGCGACGTCACCCAGGAAGTCGGCGCGTCCGGGCTGGTTCTCGAACCTCGCGTACTGGTCGCGCAAGGTGATGGCGACGACGTTGTCGGCGGTGATGTCCTCGGGCCAGCCGGGCACGCGGATGGGGCCGGTCAGCTCGAGGAGCGCGGCGAGCCCGACCGGGTCGACCGCGATCACGCCATCGACGTGGCCCAGCCCCACCTGGGGTGCCAGGCTCATCAGGATCCCAGCACCGGTCGGGAAGTCCTCCGACAGGTTGGCGTCCTGCATGGCGAACTGGGCGCGGAAGGGGAAGCGCTCGTCGTAGCCGGCGGGCGTCTCGACCATCGGGACGGGAACGTTCTGGACGGCGCGGTTGAACTCAGTTGGGTTGTACAGCTCGCCCAGGCTCACCTCGCCGTCGGACGCGGTGAGGAGGCCCCAATTGCCGATGAGCCCGCCGGTGGCGCGCAGCTCGGCGTTGTTCTGCACGACCAGCAGATAGGTGCGCGTCTCGTCGGCGCCGAAGATCGCGGGCGCGAGCTTCGCGGCTGCCGCGGCGCGCCGTGCCTCAGCGGCCGCCCGCCGCAGCTGGCGCGAGATGTCGTCACGAGCCTCGGTGACGACGGAGAGGAGGTACGGGTCGTCGAGGTCGTCGAGGCGCTCCAGCGCGTCGTCGAGGGCACGGGCGCCGTCCTCGAGCGCGGGCGTCACGCGCCGCACCTCCTCGATCGGAAGGCGGCCGTCGACGACCTCGAGGCTCGAGGGATCGACGGCCACGGTGACGTTCTCGCCCGATCGGGCGAGGTCGAGCCCGATGTCGGCGAGGGTCCGGGCGGCGCGGAGGTTCGACGCGAGCCCCGGGACGAGCATGCCGCCCGCCAGGAGGGGGCCGTGCACCTTGTCGCTCGCCTGCTCGAACGCGCCGGCGGCGCGCCGGAAGCCGAGCTCGGCGGCCGCGGCATCGCCCTCACGCGCCGCGGCGAGACCCCGGGCTGCGCCGCTGCGACCCTGCTCCATCAAGTCGCGCACGTCGGTGACGACGGCGGCCGCGGGCAGCGTGGCCACGACGACGAAGGCGAGAGCCACGCCCACCGCGATCCGCGCGCCACGGGGGAATCCGCGCGCCGGCTCCTGCTCGAGGCGCTGCCGGGTCGCCTCCACCCCGACCGCGCTGACCACGAGCGCGCCCAGGACGACGCCGAGCCACACCGGGAGCACGCTGCGTCCGGTGAAGACCGCGACGAGCACGAGCAGGCCCTGCGCGATCAGGAGTCCGGCGACCGCCTCGGTCGTCGACCAACGCCGGGCGACGAGGCGGTTGAGCAGGTGGTCGCGGCGGGCGGCGACGAGCGACTGACGCCGGCGGATGCGGTCGACGGCGACGATCACACCGTCGAGGAGCAGCAGCCCGAGCAGGATCGCCGGCACGACGAGCTCGCCGGCCGGCTCGATCGGCAGGTTCACCGAGAGCGCCCCGACGGCGAGCGTGTAGCCGATCACGAGCCGGCCCGGGCGCCCCGCGAACAGCGACCCGGGCCGGAGGTTGAACGCGAGGAAGGCGAGGCACGCGCCGGTCAGGCCCAACGCCACCGCGGCCAGCGAGTCCTGACCGGCGAACCCGGCGAGCGCGAACACGCCGAAGGCCCCGACGGCACCGAAGATCGGGGCGAGCCCCTCGGTGTTGCCGAACCCGTTCGCCGCGCTCGTCGCCAGGGCGACGATCCCGAAGCCGAGCAGCACGTCGAGGACGCCGACGCCGGTGGGACCGGCCTCGACGCCGCTGATCACGGCGACGCCGGCCATCACGAGGATCGCGATGGACGCGATGCGGTCGCCGTCCGGGCGGCGGTCCGCGATCGCCCCCACCACGCCGAGCGCGAGCGAACCCGCGGCGATCACCAGCGCGCCCTCTCCGAGCGACGGCGACGTCGCGAACCCGATCAGGGGCCCGAGCACGAGGAGGATGCCCGCCCCGCGCCGCAGACCCCGGGTCGGCTCGCCCCGGGCCCGGGCCCGCGCCCGGGCCTCGTGCGCCGTGCGCCGCATCGCCGCACCCGCGGCCAGCACGGCGATGGTCGCCAGCGCGAACGCGAGCAGCCACCGGTCGCCGGCCGCGACGGCGACCGGGAAGCCGAGCGGAGGCATCAACAGATGGTACGGGCGCGGCGATCGAGATCGGCCGCGGGGATCAGGCCGAGCGCGCCCGCGCCGCCGGGGAGGCCGCGTCGAGCAGCAGGGTGCGCGCCGAGTCGTCGTTGCGCGTCGCGGCGGCGGTCGAGAGCCGCTCGAGCAGGCCCTGGAGCGCCGCCGACCCGATGCGGACCGGCGCGATCCCGATGATGGGGATGTCGGCGTAGGCCTCGGCCCGCTCGGACGGGCCGATGAGCGACTCCTCGGCGTTCTCACCCGGGCGCGGGCCGATCACGTCGATCTCGATGTCGTGCCCGACGCGGTAGCCCGAGAGGCGGATCATGCGCTCCGCGAGGTCGAGGATGTTGACCTGCTCGCCCATGTCGAGCGCCAGCAGCTCGGAGCCCGATGCGACCGAGCCGGCGAGCAGCACGAGGCGGACGGCCTCGGCGACGCTCATGAAGTAGCGCGTCATCTGCGGGTCGGTGACGGTCACCGGTCCCCCGGCGTCGATCTGTCGTTCGAAGGTGGGGATCACGCTGCCCCGGCTCCCGAGCACGTTGCCGAAGCGCACCGCGCAGAACGTCGTCCCGGCGGGCGCGCCGCTCAGCACGATCTGCTCGGCGAGCCACTTCGAGGCGCCCATCACGTTGGTCGGCTGTGCCGCCTTGTCGGTGGAGATGCCCACGAACCACCGCACGCCGGTGCGCACCGCCGCGCCGACCACGTTGACGGTGCCGAGCACGTTGGTGCGCACCGCCTCACACGGGTGCGACTCGAGGATGGGCACGTGCTTGTGGGCCGCCGCGTGGAACACGATCTCAGGCCTGCAGGCGTCGAAGACGGCGTCGACGTCCTTCGCGTCGCGGACGTCCACCAGACGTGTCTCGGCGCTGGGTGCCACG
>CAZHKE010000103.1:0-4954 GCA_964532485.1 uncultured Bifidobacteriaceae bacterium | reverse complement strand
CAATCGTCCCAATGTTGAGATGCGGCTTCGTCCGCTCGAACTTCGCCTTGGCCATAACGAGGCCGTTCCTTTCCTGCTGGTGTGGTCTGGTGAAGGTGTCGGTGTGGGAGCCCTGGTCCGCTACTCGCCGCGCACCCGGGCGGTGATCTCTTCAGCGATCGACCTCGGCACCTCACGGTACGAGTCGAATTGCATCGTGTAGGTCGCGCGTCCCTGAGTGCGCGAACGGAGATCGGTAGCGTAGCCGAACATCTCCGCGAGCGGCACTTGCGCGTTGACGACCTGCGCGCTACCCCGCTGCTCCATGCCCTCGACCTGGCCACGACGCGAGTTCAGGTCACCGATCACGTCGCCCATGTAGTCGTCGGGCGTCACGACCTCGACCTTCATGAAGGGCTCGAGCAGGATCGGCTTCGCTCGCCTCGCCGCGTCCTTGAACGCGATCGAGCCGGCGATCTTGAACGCCATCTCGCTCGAGTCGACGTCGTGCGACGAGCCGCCGGTGAGGATGGCCCGCATGTCGACCAGCGGGTAGCCCGCCATGACGCCGCCCTCCATCGCTTCCTGGATGCCGGCGTCGACGGCGGGGATGTACTCACGAGGGACGTCACCGCCCCGGACCTTGTCGACGAACTCGTAGCCACCACCAGGCCCGGTGGGCTCGAGAGTGATGATCACATGCGCGTACTGCCCGCGACCGCCGGTCTGACGCACGTAGCGCTGCTCGACGTCGACAGCGTCCTCGCTGATCGTCTCGCGGTATGCGACCTGGGGCTTGCCGACGTTGGCACCGACGTTGAACTCGCGGACCATGCGGTCGACGAGGACGTCGAGGTGCAGCTCACCCATTCCCGAGATGATGGTCTGGCCCGTCTCCTCGTCGCTGCGGACCTGGAACGTCGGGTCTTCGTCGGCGAGGCGCCCGAGCGCGTCGCTCAGCTTGTCCTGGTCGGCCTTCGTCTTCGGCTCGATCGCGACCGAGATGACCGGCTCGGGGAACTCCATCTTCTCGAGCAGGATCGGGCGGCTCGGGTCGCAGAGGGTGTCGCCCGTCTTGGTGTGCTTGAAGCCGATGGCAGCGACGATGTCGCCGGCGAAGACGCCACCCTTGTCTTCCTGGTGGTTGGCGTGCATCTGGAGCACACGGCCAGCGCGCTCCTTCTTGTCCTGGGTGGCATTGAACACCTGCCCACCCGCGGGCAGCTTGCCCGAGTACACGCGGAAGTACGTGAGCTTGCCGACGTGCGGCGCACTCATGATCTTGAACGCCAGCGCGGCGAACGGCTCGTCGTCGGAGGCAGCGCGCTCGATGGGCTCGCCGCTCTTGACGTCGACACCGTCGATGGCCGGGACGTCGAGGGGGCTCGGCAGGTAGTCGACGACCGCGTCGAGGAGGGGCTGCACACCCTTGTTCTTGAAGGCCGAGCCGCAGAGCACGGGCACGACCTGGCTCGCGAGCGTGCCGGTCCGGATCGCCGTCCGGAGATCGTCGGCGGTGATCTCCTCGTCGCCGACGTACTTCTCGAGGACGTTCTCGTCGAACTGGCTCACCACGTCGATCAGCTCGTGGCGCCAGTGCTCTGCATCGGCCTGCAGGTCTGCGGGGATCTCGGTCGTCTCGAAGCTCTCGCCCATCCCCTCGTCCCAGACCAGCGCGTTCATCTCGACCAGGTCGACGACGCACTTGAAGTCGCTCTCCGCGCCGATCGGCAGCTGCACGAGAGCGACGGTCGCGTCGAGGCGGTCGCGGATCATGTCGACGCAGCGGAAGAAGTCGGCACCGACGCGGTCCATCTTGTTGACGAAGCACATGCGCGGCACGCGGTACTTGTTGGCCTGGCGCCACACCGTCTCGGTCTGGGGCTCGACACCCGCGACGGCGTCGAACACTGCCACCGCGCCGTCGAGGACACGCAAGCTGCGCTCGACCTCGACCGTGAAGTCGACGTGGCCGGGTGTGTCGATGATGTTGATCCACGTGTCGCGCCACTTGCACGTGGTGGCTGCACTCGTGATGGTGATGCCGCGCTCTTGCTCCTGGACCATCCAGTCCATGACCGCAGCGCCCTCGTGGACCTCGCCGATCTTGTAGGTCTTCCCCGTGTAGTAGAGGATGCGCTCGGTCGTCGTGGTCTTGCCTGCATCGATGTGCGCCATGATCCCGATGTTGCGCACCCGCGGCAGAGGCACGTCGCGAATCAGCGACCCGCCCTTCTTCAGATCCTTCTCTGCTACTGCCATCTCGTTCTCTTCTCTCGAACAAGCGAACACGCACGGGGGTACGCGGTCGCCCTGCGAACTGTTGTGCCCGCCGCCGGTAGGCGGCCGGCTGACCGCCGTTTCCGGTTGTGAGCCCGTGACGCCGGGTGCCTCGAGACCAGGTCGAAGACCCGACCGAGCGCAGCGAGGGAGCCGGGGCTCGAGCGGGCCCCGGCGTGGGCGAACACCGGATGGCGGTTCGCCGGCCGCCGGAGCGGGCCGTGCCGCGAGCTCAGGTGCGGCGCGGCGAGATCAGTGGCATGACATCGCACTCACCACCGGTAGTGCGCGAACGCCTTGTTCGACTCCGCCATCTTCTGCAAGTCGTCCTTGCGCTTGATGGCCGCGCCGAGCCCGTTGCTCGCGTCGAGCAGCTCGGCGGCGAGTCGCCCGGCCATGGTCTTCTCGCGCCGCTGTCGCGAGTAGCCGACGATCCAGCGGATCGCGAGTGTCGTCGCGCGGCGTGGTCGGACCTCGACCGGCACCTGGTATGTGGCACCGCCGACGCGGCGGCTCTTCACCTCGAGTGGCGGACGGACGTTCTCGACCGCGCGCTTGAGCGCGGTCACGGGGTCGCCACTCGTCTTCTGCTCGATCTCGTCGAGCGCGTCGTAGACGATGCCCTCGGCGATCGACCGCTTGCCCCGCTGGAGCACCTTGTTGATGAGCTGCGTGACGACCACCGACCGGTACCGCGGGTCGGCGAGCAGGTCGCGACGAGAGGCAGGTCCCTTGCGTGGCACAGCTAGCCGTCCCGCTTCGCGCCGTAGCGGCTGCGGGCCTGCTTGCGGTCGGACACTCCGGCCGCGTCGAGCGCACCGCGGATGATCTTGTAGCGGACACCGGGGAGGTCCTTCACCCGTCCGCCACGCACGAGGACGATCGAGTGCTCCTGGAGGTTGTGCCCGATGCCGGGGATGTAGGCGGTGACCTCGATCCCCGACGTGAGCCGCACTCGCGCGACCTTGCGCAGCGCCGAGTTGGGCTTCTTCGGAGTATGGGTGAAGACGCGCGTGCAGACGCCGCGGCGCTGGGGCGAGCCCTTCAGCGCGGGCGTCTTCGACTTCTCCTGCTTGGTCTGGCGGCCCTTGCGGACCAGCTGCTGGATCGTCGGCACGTCGCTCGCTTCTCGTCTTCTCTCGTCGGACGCAGACGGAACAGACTACTGCGGAGGTGTTCGACCGGTCCGGTCGGATCCGCGCCTCGTCGGCTTCCGCCTGCTCCTCACCTCGGTCGCGCTACTCCTCGGTCCCGGTCTGCTCGAGCGGCCGGTCCTCGACGACGGTGAGCGTGCCGTAAGCCTCGGCGGCCGGCTCGCCGGCCCCCTCACCCACTTCCTCCCCGACCGGCTCGGGGGGCTGCGCGCCGCCTCCGATGGAGTCGCGCAGGTACGCGGCCATCGCTTCGGCGTCGATGTCGGTCGAGTAGAAGGGCAGCGGCTCGTAGTCGGGCGCGTTGGTCGTGATCTCCCGGTAGGCGGGCATCCCGGTGCCGGCCGGGATGAGCTTGCCGATGATCACGTTCTCCTTGAGCCCGAACAGGCCGTCGACCTTCCCCTCGATGGCCGCCTCGGTGAGCACTCGCGTCGTCTCCTGGAACGATGCCGCAGACAGCCACGAGTCGGTCGCCAGCGACGCCTTGGTGATCCCCATGAGCTCGGGACGACCCTCGGCCGGTGCCTTGCCCTCCTCGACGAGGCGCCGGTTGGTCTCGGCGAACTCGCGCGCGTCGGCCTTCTGACCGGGCAGGTAGGGCGAGTCACCCGGCTCCGACACGCCCACCCGGCGCAGCATCTGGCGGATGATCACCTCGACGTGCTTGTCGTGGATCGACACGCCCTGCTCCCGGTACACCTTCTGCACCTCGTCGACGAGGTACTGCTGGGTCTCCCGGATGCCCTTCACCTCGAGGATCTTCTTCGGATCGAGGGGCGTCTCCTCGTCACCGGTCAGGCGGATGCCTGCGGTGACGTCCTTCCCCTCCTTCACCGCGAGGTGGGCACGCCGTGATACGACGTACTCGACCTCTTCGGCATCGTCACCGATGATCGTGACGATCCGCTCGCCCTTCTCGTTCTCACCGATGCGTGCGACGCCGGAGTTCTCCGCGAGGACGGCGGCGCCCTTCGGCGTGCGCGCCTCGAAGAGCTCGACGACACGCGGGAGACCGTGGGTGATGTCCTCACCGGCGACCCCACCCGTGTGGAAGGTCCGCATCGTCAGCTGGGTTCCGGGCTCGCCGATCGACTGCGCGGCGATGATCCCGACCGCCTCGCCGAGGTCGACGGGCTTCCCCGTCGCCAGCATCGTGCCGTAGCACTTGCCGCACACGCCGTTGATCGACTCGCACGTCAGCACCGAGCGGACACGCACTCGGTCGACCGACTTGTCGTGTGCGAGGGACTCGATGTCGTCCTCTCGCAGCTCCACGTTGGCGTCGAGCACCGTGCCGTCGGACAGCTTCACCTTCTCGAGCAGGCATCGGCCGAGCAAGCGCGTCTCGAGGAAGCGGTAGCTGTCGCCCTCGGAGACGATGTCCTCGACCCAGATCCCACGGTTCGACCCGCAGTCCTCGTCTCGCACGATGAGCTCCTGGGCGACGTCGACGAGGCGACGCGTGAGGTAGCCCGAGTCCGCCGTCCGCAGCGCGGTGTCGGCCAGACCCTTGCGGGCGCCGTGCGTCGAGATGAAGTACT
>CAZHKE010000102.1:0-5046 GCA_964532485.1 uncultured Bifidobacteriaceae bacterium | reverse complement strand
CGCGCCCAGGGACGGACTCGAACCGTCGACCTACCGCTTAGGAGGCGGTTGCTCTATCCGCTGAGCTACCTGGGCCTTCCACAGAGCATGCCATCCGCGGTGTGTGCGGGCGCCCCGTGGTGCACGACAGCGACGGCACGCCCGATCATCGGGAGCCGATCGGCAGGACGGTCTCGGGGAGAGGGTGCCGGTACAGCGCGGCAGCGTTCTCACAGCACATCGCGCGCAGCTCGCTCGCCGGGACGTGGCCCCACGACTCCTCGATCGTCCGCTGCGTGTCGGGCCAGGTGGTGTCGCCGTGCGGATAGTCGACCTCGACCATGATGTTCTCGACTCCGATGTGCTGACGAGTGTCGATGGTCGATGGATCGTCGAGCGTGCAGAACCAGAAGTTGCGGCGCAGGACACCTGCGCCGCCCCTCGAACGTGTGGGACGGCTCGACGACGTGGTCGGCGACGGTTCCGGGAGGAACAGCGCCTCGTCGCGGTCGACGGTCCGAGGGGAGCCGGGCCCGGCGGGCATCATGCGCGTCCGCTGAAGTCGACCTGGCCCGTCACCAGGGCGGCGCCGAACCCACCGTCGATGTCGAGGTTGACGCCGTTGACGTAATCGGCAGCCGGCGAGCCGAGGAACGCGAGGACCGTCGCGACCTCGCGTGGCGCCACTGCCCTCCCGTTCATCTCCCTGATGTTCCAGTCGACGATCGCGTCGCTCGTCGTCTGGCGGAAGGCCGGGAGCAGCGGCGTGTCGATCGGTCCGGGGCAGACGCAGTTGGTGCGCACACCGCGTCGCATCGTTCGACGCGACGACCGCATCGTGTACACCTCGACGACTTCCTTGGAGAAGTTGTAGGGCGTCTGGCCGAGCATCGGCAGCTGGTCTTCGAACCAACGCAGCGATGCAGCCCAGCCGTCGGCGATCTCGAGGTCGAGCAGCGCATTGATCGGCTCGACGCGCTTGCGCCACAGGTTGCCGGCGAGGGACGCGGTGTTGACGATCGCCGAGCCGTCGACCATGCGGTCGAGGAGGCCCTCGGAGAGCTCGCGCAGCGCGAGGTAGTTGACCGACAGCACCGTGCCCGGGGACTGGGTGTCGGCCACGCCGGCGTTGTTGAACAGGGTGTGCACCGGGGTGTCGACCTGCGCGACGGCGGCGCGCGCGGCATCCTCCTGGGAGAGGTCGGCGGCGAGGAACGCTTCGTGCGGTCCGTCAGGTACCTCGAGATCGAGCGCCGTGACGTGTGCGACGTCGAGCTCGGCCAGGACGCGAAGCAGCGCCGCGCCCACACCGCGCGCCGCGCCGGTGACGACGACCCGGCGATCCTCGTAGCTGAACGGATGCGTCATGGAGACCGCCTGGTTCTAACACTTCCGTCATCTGGTGCGCGGCCTCCGCGTCGCCGCGCAACACGCTACCGTCCGGCACTTGCCTGCCGCGCGTGCACCTCGCGCCCGGCTCGAGTCGTTCCGGCTCAGCCTGGCGTTCGTCCCGATGCTCTTCGTGCTGGGGGCGGTGCTCCTCGGGTTCGCGACGCTCTGGCTCGACCTGCGCTTGAGCGAGGACGACGTCCGCTTCCCGGTGCTGCTGTCGTCCACCGTGGACTCCGCTCGTGCGGTGCTCGCCACGGTCGCCGGCGCGACCATCACGTTCGCGGCCATCGTGTTCTCGATCGCGCTGCTGATGCTGCAGCAGACGACGAGCCAGTACTCGTCACGCGTGCTCGCGTGGTTCTACCGAGACGCGTTCACCAAGCGCGTCATGGGCATCGCCGCCGGGACGTTCGCCTACTGCCTCGTCGTGCTGCGGAGCGTGCGCCGGCCGATCGAGGGCGGCACGGCCGTCATCCCCACGGTCTCGGTCCTCGTCGCCGTGGTCCTGGGGATCGTCGCCGTGCTCACGATCCTCGCGTTCATCAACCACGTGGCCCATTCGATGGAGGCCGGCGAGGTCATCCGGCGGATCACCGAGGAAGCCCGCGCCCAGATCGTGCGCCTCTGCCCCGACGCCGCCGGGACCGCCCCGCCGGTCCCCGTCGAAGGCCCGCTGCCCGAGGGCGAGTCGTTGGACGTTCGGGCGTCCGACGACGGGTGGGTGCAGCACGTCGACGCCGAACGACTGATCGACGCCGCGCCATCGGGGGGCGTCGTCCTCCTCGAGGCGGGGGTGGGGACGTTCGTCGCCAAGGGCCAGCGCATGTGCACGATCCGCCCCACCCCCGTCGAGCAGTCGGGGGACGAGGCCCGGCGAGCCGTGCAGCTGGGGCGCACGCGAACACCCACCCAGGACCTCGCGCTCGGCTTCCGCCAGCTGGAGGACATCGCGCTGCGAGCGCTCTCGCCCGGCGTCAACGACCCCACGACCGCGGTCGAGGCGATCGTGCACCTCGGGTCACTGCTGCGCGAGCTGCTCGGCCGCGACCTCCCCGCCCGCATCGTCGCCGGGAGTCAGGACCGGCGCCTCTTCCGACCCCACGATCTCGAGCACGCCGACTACGTCACCCTCAGCTTCAGCCAGATCCGCCGGTCGGCGTCGTCGGAGCCCGTCGTCAGCGCGACCGCGCTGGAGGTCATGGCCGAGCTCGCCGACGATCTCGAGGCCGACGATCTCACCGAGCGCGCCGAGCTGCTGCGGCGCGAGGCTCGGCGCTTCGTGGACGGGCTGCGCGCGAGCGACCTGGACCCCGACGACCTCGCCGAGGTCGAGCGCGCCGCAGCCCGCCTCGGGCTCTCGGAGGGCTGAGCAGCCGCGCCCAGCACGACGGTCTTCCGCGGACCGATCCCGTGCGGCGCGATCGGATTCGCGTGGCTGCGGCTAGCTCGAGCCGGACTGCTTCGGCAGCTGCGGCACGATCCAGTCGACGAACGCGTCCGGGCTGCGGGTCTGGATCCACGCGCGTCCGGGGCCGGTGAGCTCGACGACGAGGCCCTCGCCGCCGAGGATCGTGCTCTTCCAACCGCCGAACTTGCGGATGTCGTAGCCGACGCCGTCGGTGAACCCCACCATGTGGCCGGTGTCGACGATGTGCGACTGGCCCGCGGCCAGCTCGATCTCCGCGATCGCGCCGTAGCTCGACGCGAGCACGTCGCCGGGCCCGGTGATCTTGAGCAGGAACAGCCCCTCCCGCGAGAAGAAGGTCTTCGCGCCACCCCACTTCGTGTCGATGTCGACGGACGCGCTCGCGGCGAGGAACGACCCCGACGTGAGGTACACGACCTCGGACCCGATCGACTGGATGGTGATGTCGCCGGGCAGCGGCGGCGCGATCCCGAGCTCGCCCGGCTCGTTGGCGACGTAGGTGTTCATGAAGAAGCTCTCACCCCCGAGGGTCGCTCGCTTCAACCCCTTGAGCAAGCCGCCGGCACCGGTGTCGGTCTTGATCTCGAGACCGGGGCTCATCATCACCATCGCGCCGGCCTCGGTCGTCACCGACTCGCCGGCATCGAGAGCCAGGACGGCCATCGCGTACGCGGGGCCGTAGTCGATGCGGTGCTGCATGGTCCCTCCTCGTTCCTGGGGTGCATTCGGGCTTGACGGGGCCGACGCCGGATCGGCCGCGTGCTGTCGGCGACGCACGTTACGCTGCGCCGCGCCCCGGCACCGCGGGAGGTCCACATGCGCTACGTCGACGTCGGCGGCATCCGCGTCTCCGCGATCGGGCTCGGATGCTGGCAGTTCGGCTCCCGCGACTGGGGCTACGGCACGTCCTACGGCCGGGAGACCGCGATCGAGCTCGTCCACACGGCGTTGGACCACGGCGTGACGCTGCTCGACACGGCCGAGGCGTACGCCCGTGGTGCGTCGGAGGTCATCGTCGGCCGGGCGCTCCAAGACCGGCGGGACGAGGCGTTCGTCGCCACGAAGGTGACGCCGACGTGGCCCAGCGCGTCACGCATCGAGGAACACGGCCGGCTCTCGGCGCTCCGCCTCGGGATCGAGACGATCGACCTGTACCAGCTGCACTGGCCGAACCCGCTGGTGCGGCTGGACTCCACCATGGCGGGGATGCGCCGCCTGCTCGACGACGGCATCGTCGGCAACGTCGGGGTCAGCAACTACGGCGCCGGGCGGTGGGCGGCGGCCGAACGAGCCCTCGGTGCCCCGGTCGTGTCCAACCAGGTGCACTACAGCCTGCTGTGGCGCCGGCCCGACCGGGGCAACGTCGCGTACGCCCGGGACCACGACCGGATCATCATCGCCTACAGCCCGCTCGAGCAGGGGGTCCTCGGCGGCAAGTACGACGCGGAGCATCCGCCGCCGGGCCCGGCTCGCCGGATGAACCCGCTGTGCCTCCCCCAGAACCTGGAGCGGGCCGGGCCCCTCCTCGACACGCTGCGTCGCATCGCCGCCGCGCACGACGCCACCCCGGCCCAGGTCGCGCTGGCCTGGCTCATCGGACAGCCGAACGTCGTCGCGATCCCGGGTGCGAGCTCGGTCGACCAGCTCCGCCACAACGTCGCCGCGGCCGATCTCGACCTCGCGCCGGCCGAGACCGAGGAGCTCACCGCCGCGAGCGACGCGTTCACGCCGATCGGGATCCCGGCCACCGGGGTCGCGCTCGCCAGGCGCTACGCGGGCTGACGGTCGAGCGCGGCCAACACGCCCTCGACATCACACGGGTCCGTTCGGTTGTACGGCAGCTTGGCCATCAGGGGTGAGACCGGACAGGTGTCGGTGACGGCCATGTAGACGAGCCCGACGCCGACCGCGGCCGCGAACCACTTCGTCCATGGGACGACGACGCGCGCGCGGCCGACGCGTTCCCGTACGCCGAGCACGACTCGATCACGCGTCCAGTGCTCCGACCACGACCCGCCACAGGGCGCAGAGGCGCGCTTCGCTCCGGGCGAGCTGCCAGCCGTCGAGCTCGACGATGTCGCCGCGTGCGAAATCGTCATGGACCCGGCGTCGCATCGCGCGCGCCAGCGCGCCACCCCGGGCGCGCTCGACTGCGGAGCCGGGCGGCGCGAGGGCTGCGACGAGCGCGTCGGCATCCGCCTCCTCGGGATGCAGCGCCAGGTAGCTCCGGCCGATCTCGTCGGCCGCAT
>CAZHKE010000101.1:0-5081 GCA_964532485.1 uncultured Bifidobacteriaceae bacterium | reverse complement strand
CGGGCGCGAACCTACGTCGGGCCGGCATCCACACGTTCACGATCTACGAGTCGTCACTCGGCATCGGCGGCACGTGGTGGGACAACACGTACCCCGGCGCCGAGGTCGACGTCGGCTCGAACCTCTACTGCTACTCGTTCAAGCCCCACGACTGGACGCGCACCCACGCGAGGCAGCCCGAGCTCCAGAAGTACCTCGAGGAGACCGTCGACGAGCTCGGCCTCCGCGAGCACCTGGAGCTGGGCGTCACGGTCGAGTCGGCGACTTGGGACGACGCGCGCCACGTCTGGACGATCCGACTCGACGACGGCCGCGTCGACGAGTGCCACGTGCTCGTGAGCGGCGTCGGCTTCCTCAACGTGCCCCGATACCCGGACTGGCCCGGACTCGACGAGTTCGACGGTCCTGCGTTCCACAGCGCGCGCTGGGAGCACCAGCACGACCTCACCGACAAGGTGGTCGCGGTCGTCGGCACCGGTTCGTCCGCGACCCAGGTCGTGCCGGCGATCCAACCGATCGTGCGGCAGCTGTACGTGTTCCAGCGGGAACCGGGCTGGGTGATGCCCAAGGGTGAGCGCGACCTCAGCGACGACGAGCGCGCCGCGCTCGCGGCACCGTTGCGGCGAAAGCGCGACCGCTGGCAGCAGAAGTACCTGTTGGAGAAGGGCCTGTGGGCCGGCAAGCTCTACCGGCCCGGCACCAAGGTCAATGACGAGCGCGAGGCACTGTGTCGCCGGTACATCGCGCGGCAGTTCGCCGACCGCCCCGACCTCCGCGAGGCCGTGACGCCCACGTATCCGTACCCCGGCAAGCGTCCGGTTCTCGCCTCCGCGTTCTATCCCGCGCTCAAGCAAGCAAACGTCGAGCTGGTCCCTCGGGCAGTCGCGTCGGTGACGCGCACCGGCATCGTCGACGCCGACGGCGTCGAACGAGCAGCCGACGTCATCGTGATGGCAACGGGCTTCCAGTCCGCGAGCTACCTGGCCCGTCTCCGGGTCGTCGGGCGCGACGGCCGGACCCTCCAGGAGCGCTGGGCGGACGAGCCGCGTGCATTCCTCGGCATCACGGTGCCGGGATTCCCCAACTTCTTCATGCTCTACGGGCCGGGGACCAACGGCGGCGAGATCGTGACGATGCTCGAGAGCCAAGCGGAGTTCGCAGTGCGGGCCGTGAAGCGCATGATCCGCGAGCGTGTCACCGCCGTCGAGGTCAGGCCGAGCTTCGAAGCGCGGTGGTACCGCTGGCTCCAGTCCAAGATGGAGGGCACGTCCTGGACCATGAGCCGGAACTACTTCACGTCACCAACGGGCAAGGTCGTCACGCAGTGGCCCTCCGGCAACCTGCACTACCGCGTGCTCACGAAGCTCCTCGGCCGCGTCTCCGAGACCACGCGCCGGCGCGACCCGTGAGCGATCAGCCGGTCGGCCAGGCGACCGCCTTGGTCTCGAGGTACTGCTCGAACCCCTCGTTGCCGTTCTGCCGCCCGATGCCGCTCTGCTTGTACCCCCCGAACGGCACGTCGGGCCCGACCGGTGCGCCACCGTTCACGCTCATGAACCCGGTGCGGACGCGGTGCGCCACGGAGATCGCACGGTCGAACGAACCCGAGTACACGCCACCGGCGAGCCCGTAGACGCTGTCGTTGGCGATGCGGACCGCGTCGTCGTCGTCGTCGAACGCGATGACGACGAGCACGGGCCCGAAGATCTCTTCCTGGGCGATGGTCATCGAGCTGTCGACGTCGACGAACATCGTCGGCTCGACGTACCACCCCTTCGGGAGGTGCTCCGGGCGACGGCCACCGAGCGCGAGCGTCGCGCCCTCCTTGATGCCTCGTTCGATGTAGCCGAGCACGCGGTCGCGCTGCTTCTCGGAGATGAGCGGCCCCATCATCACGTCGTCGCGCTGTGGGTCGCCGTAGGGCGCCATCTGCAGGATGCCCGCGAGCTTCTCGACACCTTCCTGGTAGCGCGAGCGAGGCACCAGCATGCGGGTCTGGATCGCGCAGCCCTGCCCGGCGTGGTAGCAGACGGCGATTCCCGCGAGCAGGGCGGAGTCGAAGTCGGCGTCGTCGAGCACGATCGTCGCCGACTTTCCGCCGAGCTCCAGGAACACCCGCTTCATCGTTGCCGCACCTCTCTCCATGATGCGCTTGCCCACCGCGGTGGATCCGGTGAACGAGATGAGGTCGACGTCCGTGGAGAGGGTGAGCTCCTCGCCCACGAGATGGTCGGAGGAGGTGACGACGTTGAGGACCCCGTCCGGGATGTCGGTGCGCTCGGCAGCGAGTCGACCGATCAAGGTCGCGTTCCACGGCGTGTCGGGCGCAGGCTTGAGCACCACCGTGTTCCCGGTCGCGAGCGCCTGCCCGAGCTTGTTGAGCGTGACCTCGAAGGGGAAGTTCCACGGCACGATCGCGCCGACGACACCGGCTGGCTCCTTCCACACCTGGCGAGTGTTGAGCTCACCGGTGGGCCCGGGCGCGTCGGGGAGGTCGGTCACCCACGGGTACTCGCCGATGTGCTTGATCGGATAGCGCAGCGCACCTTCGAGGGGGCCGTCGAGCTGCGGCCCGGTGGTGATCATCCGCGGGCAGCCGACCTCGAGCACGAGCTGCTCGCGCAGCTCCTCGCGCTCGGCCTCGAGCGCTTCCTGGAGCTGCTCCAGGCAGCGGGCACGGAACGAGTGGTTCCTGGACCAGTCCGTCTCGTCGAACGCTCGTCGGGCCGCCGCGATCGCTCGCTGCATCTCCGTCGACGAGGCGTCGGCGACGTGCCCGATGACCTCTTCGGTCGCCGGGTTCACGTTGGCGAACGTCGCCCCCGAGTCGGCGGCGACGAGCTCGCCGTCGATCAGCATCCGGGGCTCGGGGCTCAGCGCGGGCGAGCCTGTCATGCCACGACTCCCTTCACCTTCAGGTCGATGATCGTGTCCCAGTCGATGCCGAGATCGGTGAGGATCGCATCGCCGTGCTCGTTGAACTCGGGCGCACGACCGGGCTGCGCCGAGTCGCCGTCGTACTGCACCGGGGCGGCGGCGAGCTTGAACGGCGCGCCTTCGGCGGTGGTGCAGTCCTGCACGTACCCGTTCGCGACGGTCTGCGGGTCGTCGACCACCTGGAGCGTGTCCTGGACCGTCACCCACTGCCCCGAGAACCCTGCCAGCACCTCGCGCCACTCGTCACCGGTTCGCTCGCTGAAGACGGCGCCGAGCAGCTCGGTCGCGACCGCCGCGTTCTCACGGATCGCATCCGTGTCGGCGAACCGCTCGTCCGAGGCGAGCTCGGGCCGTCCCACGATCTCGCAGAGCTCGGGCCAGTACTTCGCGGCCTGCAGGCAGGAGAAGGAGAGGAACTCGCCATCCTTGGTCGTGTAGGTCGTGACCAGCGGATTGCCGGTCGATGCACCTTGCGGGGGCGGTCGCCATCCCATGCCGAACTGGAGCGACAGCGCGAGCGCGGCGCCCATCGACCAGAGGCCGACGCTCAGCAGTGACACATCGACCGTCGTCGCCTCACCGGTCCGCTCGCGGTGGAAGAGCGCACCCATGATCCCGCCCGCGATCGTCATCGCGCCGATGGAGTCACCGAAGGCCGGCGCCGGCGGCATCGGGACGTAGTCGTAGTCCTCTTGCTTCATGCCCATCGCGATCCCGGCGCGGCACCAGTACGCGAGCGAGTCGTACGACCCGCGGTCGGCCTCCGGCCCGCGCTCGCCCTGACCGGAGCCGCGCACATAGATGATGTCGGCGTTGTGCGCGCGGATGTCGTCGATGTCGATCTTCAGCTTGGTGCGGACCCCAGGAAGCTTGTTCGTGAGGAACACGTCGCAAGTGGCGGCGAGCTTGTAGAGGATGTCGAGGCCCTCGGGGGTCGCGAGATCGAGGCCGAGGCTCTGCTTGCCGCGATTCGAGTGCTCGAGGAGCACGTGCACGTCGGACTGGATCGCCGCGATGCCGCTCGACATGAGCCCGCGCATGGCGTCGCCGCGCTCGACGTGCTCGACCTTGACGACCTCGGCACCCCAGTCGGCGAGCAGCGCCGAGGCCGCCGGCACGAACGTGTGCTCGGCGACCTCGAGGATCCGCACTCCTTGCATGACCTCAGGCATCGGTGATGTCTCCCTCTCGTTGGCGGTGAGCGTCGTCGGGGGGTCGGGTCGTTGAACAAGTCCTCCGTGAACGGGTCGAGGCCCACGGTGCTCGTCGTGACGGTCATGCCTGCTCCTCCTCCAGAGGTCTGCGGGGAGCGACGGTCACCGACGGGATCGACAGGCTGGCACCGCTGCGGAGCACCGAGTCGACCACCGAGATCAGCTCGTCGATCGCGATCAACGAGCCGCTGATCAGCCCTCGGGTGATCCAGCCCGGCGCGAGCTCAGCCGCGAGGTCAGGGTCCCAGTCGACGTTGAACGCCGATTGCGAGTCGCCTTCACCACCCGCGCAATCGCCGACCACGAGCCGCGTGAAGCCGATTCCGGGCTGCTCGGCGCGCCATGCCTCGACGAGCTTGTCGAGTGCCGCCTTGCTCACGATGTACGCGCCCAGGCCGGGCCAGGGCGGCGTCAGCGACGCGCTGACCGACGAGAGGAACGCGACGCAGCCGCGGGATGCCCTGAGATGGGGAATCGCCGAGCTGGTGATGCTCGCCGCCCCGATGACGTTCGTGTCGAGCACCCGCCGCCAGGTCTCGGCGTCGGTCTCGGCGAGACGGGCCAGCGGCCCGATCGCCGGCGCGTAGACGAGCGCGTCGATGCCCCCGAGGCCCGCTGCCGCCTCGTCGATCGCCGATCGGCACGACCCCTCGTCGGTGACGTCGCACACGATCGCGAGCGCCTCCGGGCCGGCTTCGGCGGCCGCCTTCTCGAGGCGCTCTCCGCGCCGGGCGAGCATCGCGACCCTGGCGCCCCGTTGCGCGAGCCCGATCGCGATCGAGCGCCCGAGCCCGCCCGATGCGCCGACCACCACGGTTCGCACGTCCCGCCGGTCCTTCCCTCGTGAGTGACGCAGATGTTAGACAAGAGGACGTGGACGCGGCTCCGGGGCAGGTTCGGTGCCGGTGGCGCCGTGAGGCGCGGTCGGGG
>CAZHKE010000100.1:3178-5121 GCA_964532485.1 uncultured Bifidobacteriaceae bacterium | reverse complement strand
CTCAGGTGACGGGGGCGCGGGTGGTCGTCGTGAGCGGCGGCAGACCGGCCTCGTCGCGGGCGTCCTCGTAGGCCTGCGCGTCGCGAAGGCGCGGCGAGACGTAGAGGAAGAACGAGTCGCGCGAGCCCGACTCGGCGCCGCGCTCGGAGCGCTGCGCGGCCTCGTCGATCAGGTCCGCGAGGTCGGCGCGCCGCCACCTGATCTTCTTCGCCGTCTTGCGGTTCACGAGGAGCTGGGTGACCGGCGGCGGCGACGGGCTGGGGTTCTCGACGGGCTCCATGCAGACGTCGAAGCTCTCGAGCGCCGACCAGCGATTGAACACCTTTGGCACGAAGATCCTGGTCGTCGTCGTGATGCGATCGAGGTAGTAGTCGTCGTCGACCCCCGTCGGGTCGATCGGCTCGACGTACATCGCGAGGTGCGTGCCCGTCGGTGACGACTTGTAGCTCTCGAGGTCCTGGAGGGTCGCTCGCGTCGTGCGGAGCCCGAGCTTCGCCAGCGCCGGGTCGAAGATGGCGGCGAGCTCGTCTCGCGTGTCGGGCGGGAGATCAGGCGCTGCGTCCCCCCCGCCCGCGGTCGCGCCTGGCGCGACCGACGTGACGAGCGCCAGGCCCACGACGAGCGCGACGGCGCCGCGGCGAAGCGTGATCACGGTCCGGGAGCCTACCGGTGCGCGCCCACGCCTCTTCCTCGGGGTCAGACGCGGTCGAGCTCGAGCATCCGGATCGCGTTGCCGCGCAGCACCTTGTAGGCGGTGTCGTCGTCGAGGCCGGCGTCGGCGACCATCTTCTCGACGTACTCCTTGGAGTGGGGCCAGGTGGTATCGGTGTGCGGGTAGTCGGTCTCGAAGCAGATGTTGTCGACTCCGACGCTGTCGAGGTTGGCGAGTCCCACCCTGTCGGCGGTGAAGCAGCCGAAGATCCGGCCGTAGTAGTAGGTGGAGGGCGGCTCGGGGACGATCTCCTTGGAGTGCTGCCAGGCGTCGTGCTGGTCCCACACGGTGTCGGCGCGTTCGAGGGCGTAGGGGATCCAGCCGATCTGACCCTCGGAGTAGGCGAGCTTGAGCTTCGGGAACGTCATGAGCTTGCCGGAGAAGAGCCAGTCGGCGAGCGACGCCATCGAGTTGTTGAACGCCAGCGTCCCGCCGACGCCTTCGGGGGCGTCGGGAGAGGCGGCCGGGTTCGACGACGACGACCCGATGTGCATGCACAGCGTGACCCCGGTGTCGTTGCACACCGCGAGGACCGGGTCCCAGTGGCCGGTGTGGATGCTGGGCAGGCCCAGCCGGGTGGGCAGCTCGGAGAAGCAGAAGGCCCGCACCCCGCACTCGGCGTTGCGGCGGATCTCGGCGACGGCGAGGTCGACGTCCCACAGCGGCATGAGGCACAGCGGCAGGTTCATGCCGCCCGAGGGCTCGCACCACTCGTGGACCATCCAGTCGTTGTACGCGCGCACGCACGCCAGCGCGAGGTCCTTGTCGTCGGCTTCGTGGAACGTCTGGCCGCAGAAGCGGGGGAACGTGGGGAACGGGAGGGACCCGTCGACCCAGTTCAGCTCGAAGTCCGCCACGCGCGCGTCGCGCTCGTAGCAGCCCGGGCGCATGTCGTCGTAGGTCAGGGCGGTCATGGTCATCACCGTGCGGTCGAACTCGGCGATGTCACCGCCGGGCGTCGCGGACAGGGGGATCGCCACGAACTTCTTCTGCACGTAGATCAGCCGGTCCTCGAAGACCCAGGCGTCGCCCCACTCACCGTCGGGGTCCTCGGTGTTGGTGTACTTGGCGCCCGGGTGGTGCACGAACGGCGCCCACCGCTTGCGCTCGACCCGCGGGCCCTTCTCCCGATGCTTCTCGGGCAGCCACGTCTGCCAGACGTGGGCCGGCTCGACGACGTGGTCATCGACGCTGACGATCTTGGGCACGTTCATCGCAGCTCCGCTCCTTC
>CAZHKE010000100.1:0-3078 GCA_964532485.1 uncultured Bifidobacteriaceae bacterium | reverse complement strand
GTCGATCTGGTCGAGTGATCGGAGCACAATGGACGCGATGGCGGCCAGCTCGGCGTTCGACCTCGACGCGTTCGTCTCCGACTGTGCCGGCGCGGCACGCGAGTTGCAGCCCGCGCTCGCGGTCCGCGACCTGCTCGAGCGCGCCCTGGCCGACCCCGAGGCCGTGTCCGACGTGCTCGCCCGCGACGAGGGCGGCATCGACGCGCTGCACGTGTCCGACGAGCTGACGATCCTCGACGTCGTGTGGGCGCCGGGAATGCGCCTCTTCCCGCATGATCACCGCATGTGGGCCGCGATCGGGATCTACGGCGGCGTCGAGGACAACGAGCTCTTCCGCCGCGGCGCCGGAGGGCTGACGCGAAGCGGTGGCGCAACCGTCGAGACCGGCGATGTGCTGCTGCTCGGCGACGACGCGATCCACGCGGTGCACAACCCGGCGGCGCGACTGACGGGTGCGATCCACGTCTACGGCGGCGACTTCTTTCGCACGCCGCGCAGCGAATGGGACCCCGAGACGCTGGCCGAGGCGCCCTACGACGTGGAGCACGCTCGCGAGGTGTTCGCGGCCGCCAACCGCTCCTGGCGGGAGGGCCCGGCGGGCTAGACGCGGTCGAGCTCGAGCATGCGGATCGCGTTGCCGCGCAGGATCTTGTAGGCCGTGTCCTCGTCGACGCCCTGGAGGATCTTCTCGCAGTACTCCTTCGAGTTCGGCCACGTCGTGTCGGTGTGCGGGTAGTCGGTCTCGAAGCAGATCTGGTCCTCGCCCACTTCGTTCAGCGAGTTCACGCCGTGCTGGTCCCACGTGAAGCAGCCGAAGACTCGGCCGTAGTAGTAGGTCGACGGAGGCTCCGGGCACAGGCGCTTGGCGTGGATCCACGCGTCGTGCTGCTCCCACACCGTGTCGGCCCGCTCCAGCGCGTACGGCAGCCATCCGATCTGCCCCTCGGAGTACGCGATCTTCAGCTTCGGGAACTGCGCCATCTTGCCGCTGAACAGGTAGTCGCCGAGTGACGCCATCGAGTTGTTGAACGCCACCATGCCGCCGACACCTGCGGGTGCGTCGGCCGACGACGCCGGGTCGCTCGACGAGGAGCCGACGTGCATGCACACCGTGGTGCCGGTCTCCGCCGCCACGTCGAACATCGGGTCCCAGTGGCCGGTGTGGATGCTCGGCAGGTCGAGGCGGGTCGGCAGCTCGCTGAAGCACACCGCGCGCACGCCGCGCTCGGCGTTGCGCTGGATCTCGGCGGCCGCGAGCTGCACGTCCCACAGCGGCATGATGCAGAGCGGGATGTTGACGCCGATGGCCGGGTCGCACCACTCCTCGACCATCCAGTCGTTGTAGGCCTTGACGCACGCGAGCGCGAGCTCCTTGTCGTCGGCCTCGTAGAACGTCTGGCCGCAGAAGCGCGGGAACGTCGGGAACGGGAGGGACCCGTCGACCCAGTTGAGCTCGAAGTCCTTCTTGCGCTCGGCCGCGTCGAAGCAGCCCGGACGCATGTCGTCGTACGTCGTCGCGGTCATCGTCATGACGGTCTTGTCGAACTTGGAGATGTCACCGTCGGGCGTCGAGGCCTTGGGGATCGCCACGAACTTCTTCTGGACGTAGATGACCTTGTCCTCGTAGATCCAGGCGTCGCCCCACTCGCCGTCGTCGTCCTCGGCCATCTCGTACTTGGCGCCCTTCTTGAGCCGGAACGGGCCCCACCTCTTGCGCTCGACCCGGGGGCCCCGCTCGCGGTGCTTCTCGGGGAGGTACGTCTGCCAGACGTGCGGGGGCTCGACGACGTGGTCGTCGACGCTGATGATCTTCGGCAGCTCTGCCACGGCTCGCTCCGTCCTCTTGCCCGGCGTGCCCGACGTGCGATCCCTGACGCCGGTGTCAGGGAGTACCGTACCCCGATCCGAACGGGCGGTTCCCATGACGACGCGTTCTGGTCCGGCTGACCTAGCGCGGCGGGAGCGTCACCTCGTACGGGCCGATCGCCGGGTCGGGGACGGGGTAGTCGGTGACCACGACCTGCGCGCCGCTCGAGAGCGCGGTGTCGGCTCGCGTGTGATCGTTGGCGCGAGCTTCCTTGCCGTCGGCGTCGGCTCGGGTCTTGACGAGGTAGTGGTCGCGCACGAGGCGACGGAACCGCTTCGGCTTGGGGCGGTCGGCGCTGACCACCGCGGCGAAGGGCTCGTTGCCCTCGGAGTCGACGAACATGGCGCGCGCCTCGAGCGTGGGTGAGTCAGACGTGTAGAGGGCGCGGATCTCCGGCTCGCCGATCAGCGTCACGAGCACTCGGCCGCGCGCCTTCGCGAGCGTCGGCCAGCCCGTGCCGCTCCGCACGGCCTCGCGGACCGTCTTTCGCTTCCCGCGCACCTCGTCCGGCGTGATGAGCTGCTTGCCGAACGTGTCGCGCACGAGGTCGTCGACCCGATCGAGCCCGGCGGCGTCCCAGTTCGTGAGGCCCTGCTCGGCGGCCGCATTGTCGATCACCGCCTGCACGGTCGGGTCGTCGTTGGTCGGGAGCGGCTTCGGCTCGACGAACAGCACGAGGGGCTCGTGGTCCGGATGCGCTCGCGACCAGTCGTCGACGATCGCGAAGCACTCCTCGAGCGTCGGACAGCTCGACTCGGTGTCGACGAGGAGCGAGTGGAACACGGGGAACGCCGGCCCGTCGAACGCATCGAGCTCGAGGCTGCGGATCCCCTGCTCGTCGAGCTGCACGTCGAGGGGTCCGTGCGCGTAGTCGGCCGGCTCCCCGGGGATGAGCTCGCGCTCGGGCCGGAGGTGGTAGCTGTTGTGCGTCCCGAGCAGCGACACGTCGTCGAGCCGCTTCTGCCCGTCACCACCCGCGAGCACCGGCGCGGTCCCCAGCACCAGCACCGCGACCACCACCACGACCATGGATGCGTCCCTCACCCGCGCATTCGAGGGTGAGAGACGCACGTCGAGGCCCATTGGGGCGAGACGGTAGCGGTCAGCCCCGGCGAGCGTCGACGTACAGCCGGTTGATGTGCGTCGTGTACGGACGGGGCTGCGTCGCGAGCACCCTGTCCACGAACTCGTCGCGCAGCTCGGCGGGCAAC
>CAZHKE010000099.1:2480-5702 GCA_964532485.1 uncultured Bifidobacteriaceae bacterium | reverse complement strand
CACGTCGAGCGACCGCAGTGGCCGCTCGACGTGCCGAGGAACGTGGAGTCCGGACGATCAGACCTGGCCGAAGCGGGCCCAGTCGATGGCGATCGACTGGTTGTTCGAGGGGTCGACCCGCAGCGCGAGCTTGTTGCCCGGCTGGAGCTGGGCGAGCATCGTCTGGGGCACGGTCGTCGTCGTCTGCACGGTGTAGGGGTCCTGGCCCTCGGCCTCGACGTCGAGCTCGATCACGACCTGGGGGTTGAAGTTCACCAGCGCCCCGGTGTCCTGGAACGTCTTGATCGTTCCGGCGGCAAGCGTGCCCGTCTGGAGCAGCGCCTGCTGGGCCTGCATGTCCTCCTGCAGTGCCATGGCGTCGTCGACCGCCGCCGTGGCCTGGCTGATCTGGTTGGGGGTGTCCTTGAGCATCCCCATCATGCTGGTGGGCTTGCCTGACTTCTTGCTCATCTCCTTGCCTTGGTCGGACAGCTTCTTGAGGTCCTTGAACATGCCCATCTGGTGGTCCTCCTCTGATCGGGGCGCGGGTGTCCCCGCGCTCAGCAGTGTGACGGCCCGGGGACCTGCGGACATGAGTAGCGCCTACTCAAAGCCGGGGCCGATCCCTCCGGCGGGCCTCAGCCCAGGCGCGTGGCGACGTTCTGGGCCAGCGTCGTGAGGTTCGCCTGGATCTCGTCGGTGACCGCGGAGCCTTCGGGTGGGCCGCCCGTCGGGTACCACTGGAGCGACACGGCCAGCTTCGGCGACACGAAGAACTCCGCGACCGAGCGGGCGCTCTCGAGGAAGCCGGGCTGCTGCCCGAGCCCGAGGTCGAAGACCCCCGGACCAGCGATCTGGGCGATCGCGCGGTCGCTCTCGACGACGCTCAGCGCGTCCGCCCCCTCGCCGGTGCCGACCCCCGGGAAGACGATGTTCGCGACGAGCCGCCCGGTGGGTGCGGCCGGATCGCCGACGACGTAGGCGCAGTCGGTCGTGAGGGGGCTCTGGTTGTTGGTCGGGTCGACCGTCACCGCCTCACCGAACACCTTCTGGACCGACGTGTCGCTCAGCAACGTGCACGGATCGCTGGCGTCGAACCTGGGGCCCTTCGGGCGCGTGGGAGCGCTCGAGGCGTCGTCACCACCCCCGCAGGCGGCGGCGCCGAGCACGAGCGCGCCGACCAGCGCCGCGCCGCGCACCCACGTCCTCACCGCTCTCATCGGCCGGGGACACTAGCGGTCGGCACCGAGACACGACCCGTCACGGCACCCAACGGGGCGCGACTCTGCACGGCGCCGATCACCGGAGGAGCGGACCGAGCAGCTCGTCGCGCACCAGGTGGTGTACCTCGGTCGGGTCGGTGAGGTCCCACCGGCCGGGCGAGCCGATGAGCGACAGCAGCATCCGCGCCAGGTAGTCGGCGGCGAGATCCAGGTCGACGTCGGGTCGGAGGCGCCCGGCGCCCCGCTCGGCCAGGAGCAGCGGCCGCAGGTACTCGACGATGTAGCCGAGCACCCGGTGCTGCTCGATGGTCATGAGCGGCAACAGGGCCTCGGGCTCGGTCGTGAGGATCTTCTGGAGCACCGCGTGCTCGACCACCGCGCGGTGCGCGAACGCGAGCCCCCGCTCGAGCCGGGTCTCGAGGTCATCCGCGTCGGCGACCGCCTCGGCGAGGCTCGTGAAGAAGCGGGTCATCTCCCAACCGACGGTCTCGCGCAGCAGCTGGTCGCGCCCGCCCGGGAACACGCGGTAGATCGTCGCCCGTGACACCCCTGACGACCGGGCGACGTCGTCGACGGTCGTCTTCGCGAGGCCGAAGCGGGCGACGCACTCGTAGGCGCCGGCGTACACGCGCCCGCGAGAGTCCAACGAGTCAGGCACGGACGTCTCCGCCGGCGGGTTGGCCGTCACCTCGCCGTCCCGCTCACCCGGTCAGGAACGCGTCGAGCCCGACCGTGAGCCCGGGGTGCTCGCGCACCTCGCGGATCGCCAGCAGGACGCCGGGCATGAACGACGTGCGGTCGTACGAGTCGTGGCGCACCGTGAGCGACTGCCCGGTCGTGCCGAGCACCACCTCCTGGTGAGCGACGAGACCGCGCAGGCGTACGGAGTGGACGCGGATCCCTCCCGGGCCCTCCGATCCACGCGCGCCCTCGGCGACGACCTTCTGCGTCGGGTCGGGAGCCCAGTCGGCCGACGCGGCGGCCATCCGGCTCGCGGTGAGCATCGCGGTGCCCGACGGCGCGTCGATCTTCTCGTCGTGGTGCAGCTCGATCACCTCGGCCGTCTCGAAGTATGGAGCGGCGAGCTCCGCGAACCGCATCATGAGGACGGCCCCGATCGCGAAGTTGGGCGCGATGAGCGCGTTCGCCGAGCTGACCTCGAAGCGACTGCCGAAGTCGGCGAGGTCGCGCTCGGTGAAGCCGGTCGTGCCGACCACGGCGTGGATGCCGTTGTCGGCGCACCAACAGAGGTTGTCGCGAGCCGCGTCGAGCACCGTGAAGTCGACCGCCACCTCGGCACCGGCATCGACCATCGCGTCCGCCGAACGCGCCACCTGGAGGCCGGTATCGGCGACGCCCAGCTGGTGGAGGTCGATGCCTCCGTGGAAGGGGTCGACCGCGGCGACGAGCTCGAGCTCCGCGTCTCGAGCGACGGCGGCGCACACCGTGGAGCCCATCCGGCCCCCGGCGCCGAACACCCCGACGCGGATCATGTCGCCCACGGTAACCCTCAGGAGGCGAACGTATCCTCGCCGATCGGGCCGACGACGGCGATCGTGTGCTCGTCGGTCGCGAGCACGCGATCGACGACGCGGGCGACGTCGTCGGCGTCGACCCGGGCCACCTCGGCGACGAGCTCATCGAGTGACAGCACCTCACCGAGCGTGAGCTCGCTTCGGCCCAGCCGGTGCATCCGTGAGCTCGAGCTCTCGAGCGAGAGCGCGAGCGAGCCGGTGAGGTGGCCCTTCGCCGCGTCGAGCTCGCGCTCGGTGAGGCCGCGGTCCGCGACGAGGCGCCCGAGCTCGTCGTCGACGACCTGGAGCAGCTCGCCGAGCCGCTCGGGGCTGGTGCCGGCCGCGACGGCGAGGGCGCCGGTCTCCTCGTAGGCGGCCCGGTACGAGTACACGGCGTACGCGAGCCCGCGCTTCTCACGCACCTCCTGGAAGAGACGCGACGACATGCCACCGCCGAGGGCCTGGTTGACGACGCCGAGCGCATAGCGGTCGGGGTCGTCGGTTCG
>CAZHKE010000099.1:0-2380 GCA_964532485.1 uncultured Bifidobacteriaceae bacterium | reverse complement strand
GGGCCGAGGTCACCGAACTCCTCGCGCACCTCGGCGTCCCACGCCTCCTCGAAGCTCGCGGCCCCGGCGCCACCGGAGCCGCTCTCGCGACGCCCGCCGTCGTCGCCGGCGTCGCGACCCCGGTCGGGACCCCCCCGCCGCCCGCGCGAGTCGTCGCGTCCCCGCGAGTCGTCGCGTTCACGCGGAGCACGAGAGCGGTGACCACCCGAGCCGCCGTCGGCCGCGCCGCCTTCGTGCTCGGCACCGACGAGGCTCAACGAGAGCTTGCCCGAGCTGTCGATGTCGTCGACCCGAACCTCGACCTCGTCGCCGAGGTTCAGCACGTCCTCGACCCGGTCGATGCGCTTGCCGCCGCCGATCTTCGAGATGTGGAGCAGCCCGTCGCGTCCGGGGAGGATGTTGACGAACGCCCCGAACTTCGTGATGTTCACGACCCTGCCCGTGTAGGGCACACCGAGCTCCGCCGTCGGTGGGTCGAGGATCAGCTCGACGCGCCGTTGTGCCTCCTCGACCGAGGCCGACTCCTTCGAGCCGATGGTGACAGTGCCGACCACACCGTCGTCGCTCACCGCGACGTCGGCACCGGTCTCCTGCGTGATGGTGTTGATCACCTTCCCCTTCGGGCCGATCACCTCACCGATCTTGTCGATCGGGATCTCGAAGCTGATGATCTTCGGCGCCGTCGGTCGGACGTCATCGCGGGGCTCGTCGATGGCCCCTCGCATCACGTCGAGGATCTCGAGCCTGGCTTCCTTGGCCTGGAGCAGCGCCTGCGCGAGCACGTCGGCGGGGATCCCGTCGATCTTCGTGTCGAGCTGGAGCGCCGTCACCGCGTCGTCGGTTCCCGCGACCTTGAAGTCCATGTCACCGAACGCGTCCTCGGCACCGAGGATGTCGGTGAGCGTCACGTACTTGCCGTCGTGGTACACGAGACCCATCGCGATGCCCGCGACCGGCTTGGCGATCGGCGTGCCCGAGTCCATCAGCGACAGCGTGGACCCGCAGACCGACGCCATCGACGTCGAGCCGTTCGACGACAGCACGTCGGACACGAGCCGGATCGTGTAGGGCCACCGCTCGGGACTCGGGAGCACCGGCATGAGCGCCCGCTCGGCGAGCGCGCCGTGCCCGATCTCGCGGCGCTTCGGCGAGCCGACCCGCCCCGTCTCCCCCGTCGAGAACGGCGGGAAGTTGTAGTGGTGCATGTAGCGCTTGCGGTCGTCGACGCCGATCGTGTCGAGCATCTGCTCCATGCGCGGCATGCCGAGCGTCGCGACGGTGAGCACCTGCGTCTCGCCGCGCTGGAACAACCCCGTTCCGTGCGCGGTCGGGATGATCCCGACCTCGGCCGACAGCGGCCGGATGTCGGCGAGCCCGCGGCCGTCGATGCGGACACCGTCGCTCACGATTCGGTCGCGCACGACCCTCTTCTGCAGCGAGCGGAACGCCTTCGACAGCTCCCGCTCGCGTCCGGCGAAGGGCTCCGGGCTCTCGGTGCTGCCGGCGAGCGTGGCGATCATCGCCGACTCGATCTCGTCGAGCCGCGTGTTGCGCGCCGTCTTGTCGGCGATCGCCATCGCTTCTGTGGTCGCGTCGAGCACCTCGGCCGTGACCGCGTCGGATGCGTCGGGCTGGTAGTCGAGGGTCGGGTTGTACGCGATCGTCTCGATGGGGCCGCGCGCCTCCTGCACCTTGTGCACGAGCTCGAGCTGGAGCTCGACCGAAGCGAGGATCCACTGCTTCGCGACCTCGAGGCCCTCGGCGATGGTCTCCTCGGTGACCTTCGGTGCACCGCTCTCGTACATCTCCCACGAGCCTTCGGTACCACCTGCCTCGACCATCATGATGGCGACGTCGCCGTCGTCGAGCTTGCGACCCGCGACGACCATCTCGAACGTCGACTCGTCGCCCTCCTGGTACGTGGGGTGCGCGATCCACTCGCCGTCGACCTGCGCGATGCGCGCCGCGCCGATCGGGCCCTCGAACGGGATGCCCGACACCATGAGCGCGGCCGATGCGCCGTTGATCGAAGCGACGTCGTGCGGGTTCTCCAGGTCGGCGCCCAGGATCGTGGCGATGACCTGGACCTCGTTGCGGAAGTCGCTCGGGAACGACGGCCGCAGCGGGCGGTCGGTCAGGCGACACGTCAGGATCGCCTGCTCACCCGGTCGACCCTCGCGGCGGAAGAACGAGCCGGGGATCTTGCCGGCCGCGTACATCCGCTCCTCGACGTCGACCGTCAGCGGGAAGAAGTCGATGCCCTCGCGGGGCTTGCTGGTGGCGACCGTCGACAGCAATGTGGTCTCACCGATCTGGACGAGCACCGCTCCGTCGGCCAGCTGCGCGAGCTTGCCCGTCTCGAACGACATGGTCTTGCCGG
>CAZHKE010000098.1:0-5738 GCA_964532485.1 uncultured Bifidobacteriaceae bacterium | reverse complement strand
TGTCTGCAGCGCGAGCTGGGCCTCTTCGACAAGCCCGTTCACGAACATCAGGTCGGTCGAGCGCGGCCGGGACGCGATCGAGTCCCACGACGAAGAGCCGCCACGCCTCATCGGCGGCGAGTGATCCGAGCGGTCGGCGCCGCCAGGGCAGCCGCCGTTCCTCGAGAAGCTTGCAACGGATGCCGCTATGCGCAGCCTTCGACGTACTCGACCTCGGGTGCCCGTCCGGCACGGTAGGTGGTGACGGTCGCACCGTCGGTCTCGAAGACCACCTTGTTGCCCGTCGCGCTGTCGGTGATCGTCACGTAGTGACCGTCGGTGTACTCATGCGGCGTGACCGATGCCGTCGGGAAGGCTCGAAGTATCTCGGCCTCGCTGGTGCCGACCCCGAGCCCCGACCGGGTCCGGACCGCCGGAGTGTCGATGTCGACGCGCACCACGGTGTCGTCGATCACCATGAAGCGCACGCCTTGCGGAGCGCCGTCGGCGACGTAGTACGCGCAGTCGTCGAGCTGTGAGTCGACGCGCCACGACAGCCTGCTCGCGGCTTGGGCCTCGGCGACGTTCGTCCCGAACACGACGGGCCCGAAGGTGTCGGTCGTCACGACGCTCTTCACGTCGAGCGTCGGCAAGTTGTTGCACCGCTGAGAGACTTCGCCGTTCGCGCACCTCTGGCGCTGATCGACGACGCCGCGCACCCGCTCAGCGGCAAGCCTCCCCGCGTCACGCAGCAGGGGACCCGCGAAGTAGTGCGTATGAACGTTCCACCCGTGGATGATCTCGGCTACTGCCTGCGGTGACGTCGGAAGATTGGCGAGGCGCAGCGCGGCGGCCGGTCCGGTCGCACACACGAGGTCGCCTCTCACGCAGAACGAGTCGCTGATCACGGCAGGGCCCGCGGGCAGGTCTGGCGACCCGAAGGTCCCGAGCGCGACACCGGCGCCGTTGCGATCCGACGGTGCACTCCCCTTCGTGTACGGCGCCGAGCCCGAGCGCAGGGGGTCGGCGACCAACTCGACCGACGCGATCTGGGCGAGCACACCCGCACCGATCGCATCGAGCCTCTGCAACGCGAGGTGGATCACCATCGCGCCCTGGCTGTAGCCGACGAGGACGATCGGGCACCCGCTCGCTTCGCGGTTACCGAGCTCGCCGATCAACGTGTCGACACCGTCGGTGACCGACTCCGAGAACCTCCCGGTCGCGATCGTCCAGATGTTCCGGGAGGGATAGTCGAGCGGGACCGGAGTGAGCGGATGCTTCCAGGCCTTGCGAAACTCGTCGATGGCGGCCGCCACCGTCTTGCCGTAGCCCTCGTGATCGTTCGCAGTCTCACCGCTGCCGCGGACGCCGATCACCACCGGTCTCGTGCACGGCTTCGACGGTGCTCGACCGACGCTCGCACTGGCGAGCGATGCGCCGAACGGCGTGGACAGCGCGACCGCGAGAACAAGCACCGACGACCGAATCCTGCTCATGCTCGACTCACCATGCACCGACTGCGGACGCTTCCGCTGTCTCTAGATCTCTACGGTCGTCCACCGTCGCATCTCGTCACCCCGCCAGCTCGCAGGCCCGGCCGTCACCGTCGGCGTCGAGGCGGTGGGGGTCGTCACCGACCACCCGCACCGGCACGCCGATGTCGGCGCAGTCGAGGTCGGGTGGGGGCGGCGGCACGCACGCGCCGACGTAGTCGGGCAGGCACGTGCCAACGGCGGGCAGCGGCGACATCCCGTCGTTCGGACACGCCGACCACAGGCCGCGGTCGTGCTCGCGGGCCTGGCGCGCGAGGCGGCGGAACCGTTCGGCGTGCGCCACGTTGGGCGGGACCGTCTCGACGTAGGCGTAGCCCTGCTTCACGATCCGGGCGTTGACGAAGAGGTCGTCGGCGGCGCGGTACACGTAGGCCAGGAGCCGGCCGTACTGGTCGCGGTGCTCGACGTCGAGCACGAGGCGCAGCTCGTCGCCGGGATGCAGGAGGTGCTCGGCGTAGCGGGACGCCGCCTCGCCGTAGCACTCGTCCCCGAAGTCGGGATGCACGGTCTCGGGCGTGTCGATCCCGATCAGGCGGATGCGATCGCCGTCGCGCAGCTCGAGCGTGTCGCCGTCGACCACCCGATCGAGCGTGGCCTGGCGCTCAGGCTGGGCGAGCGCCGACGACGCCGCAAGCGTCGCCGTGAGAAGCACGGCCGCCACGACCGCTCGCCTCGCTGCCGGCACTGCCACCCCCTCGGCCCGTCACCATGATGCTCGCCCCTCAGGAGCGGGTTGTGTCCCACCCCCTTCCCATGATGGGGGCATGACGAAGCAGACGAACGACCCCAAGAAGACCAAGAGGACCGACCACCCCCACATCTGGTTCCTCCTCGACCGCTCCGGGTCGATGGGCGCGCTCTACCAGGAGGTCGTGCTCGGGCTCCAGGAGCTCATCCGCGAGCAGCGACTCGCCGACGCCGACGCCCGGCTCACCCTCGTGCAGTTCGACAGCGAGGACCCGCACCACCTGCTCCTCGACGGGATGCGCCTGCGCGACGTCGACGAGGAGCGGGCGGTGCGACGCTTCGACCCCCGATCCGCCACGCCGCTGTACGACGCCATCGCCGCGATCATCGGCCGGGCCGACACGTGGGTCGCCAAGCACGGTGACGACGCCGACCAGATCCTCGTGATCTTCACCGACGGGCTCGAGAACGCCAGCACCGACTGCAACCGCACGAAGGCGTTCCGGCTCATCAAGGAGCGGCGCGAGCGCGACTGGACGCTCGTCTTCATGGGCGCGAACCAGGACGCCTACGAGGCCGGCGAGGCGATGGCGGTCGCGCACGGCAACACGGCGAACTGGCATGCCTCGCCCGGTGGGACTCGCACGGCGCTGCGCGCCATGAGCACGAGCGTCGGCCGTCAGGTGAAGCGGCCGAGGGACGTGCGCCGCCAGTACAAGGACCGGTTCTTCGAAGACGACGGCGGGACCGAGGGGAGCTGATCGATCGCCGCCCCCACGGTCGTCACAGGCGAGGGTTACCGTTCGTCAAGGTCGTCGCCGTCGGGCCGCGACTGTGAGATCGTGTCGAGAGAGGAGGGCCGGCGTGGACTACGACTACAACGAGGCGAAGTTCACCGAGCTCGTTCTCCACGTCGCTCGTCGGCTCGAGGGCGATCCCGCAGGCGGAGCAGTAAAGCTCAACAAGGTTCTGTTCTTCGCCGAATTCGCTCATGTGCGCGCGGAGGGAAAGCCGATCACCGGGGTCGAGTACCAGAAGCTCGAGAATGGCCCCGCGCCGCGCCGGCTGCTCCCGGTACGAGCTCGCCTGATCGAGGAAGGAGGGGCGCAGCTGCGCACCGAGACCTACCTCGGCAAGTCCCAGAAACGGCTCATCGCCCTTCGAGACCCTGATCTGTCGGCGTTCACCGAAGACGAGCTGAAGGCCGTCGACGAAGCGTTGACAGAGCTCCATGGTCGCTCGGCAACGGACGTGTCGCATCTGTCACACGAGGAAGTCGGCTACCGGATGGTCGACGAGGGCCAGACGATCCCGTACGAGGCGGCATATCTACGTCCCGCTGTGCTGACTGACGCGGTCCGCCAGCACGCTGAACGGCTCGCCGAGGAACAACTCCGAACCTGACGAGGGTCGATGCCTCGTCGCGTCATCCGCTCCGAGACGTTCCTCGAACATGCGCGTGCCCTTTACCCGCCGGGCGGCGATGCCGAAGGTCATCCGTCCTTCGAACTCTTCGAGGCTGGACCACTTCGAGCGGCAGAGCTCGCCTTCTCAACAGATTGGGAAGGCCAGACGCAGGCGATCGAAGGCGTCGACATCCGGGTCGTGATGACGCACGGCGTACCCGTCTTTCCGGCTATGACCATCTACGCGATCCGCGGAAGCGACGATTCCGTCGAACTTCTCGACGTCGATGTCGACGACGACTACTTCGAGATGCTCGAAGGTGACCCAGACACCTGACTTGGTTGAGCGATGATGTCTCGCGGGTTGCCGGCTCGCGAGACCAGGCAGGTCCGCGCCCGCGCCCACCCGAGGAGCGTCCAGTGCAGACGTAGCCCGAAGGTGTCGGCGAGCCGGAACGACTCGGTGACGTTGGTGCCCGCGCCGCTCGGCTCGAGCTCGTAGCGCCAGACGTTGAGAGCTTGTCGGCGGGTCCGACACCGAACGCGAACGTGCGGCCCGGCTCGCACTCCAGCACCGCGCACGTCGTCCAGTAGACGGGACCCTTCTGGTTCCGCTTCACGTGGCCGCGGGAGCGGGCGCCGACCGCCGGCCCGGTGGCGCCGTCCAGCCACTCGGCCTCGAACGTCTCGGTGCTGAACTCGCCGATGCGGGTGACGTCGCTCACCAGCGCCCAGACGTCCTCGGGCGGCGCGTCGACGTGCACGGTCACCGAATCGTGCATGTGACGCACCCTAGGTCCCGAGCACGACCGGGTGCCGGAACGGGTGCGGTTCCCCGACGTCGCGGCGGAGTCGTCAGCCGTTGAGCGCGGCGCACACGGCGACGGTCTCGGCCTTGCGGAGCAATGGGAACGGTCCGGGAAGGTCGGGGCGGAGCTGTGTCGTCACCGAGACGGCCACCGACCGCTGGCCGCCACGCGACGCGGCGACGAAGTCGGTGTAGCCGAGATAGTTCCCGGTGTGGCCGTACACCGTGCCGCAGCGCGTGCGATAGCGGAACACTCCGAGCCCGGCCGCGTTCTGGCCCGGCCCGGGCGGATCAGACTTGGACCGGGGGATCACGTCGAGCTGCTCCCGTTGCACGTTCCGGTCGAACAGCACGTCGTCGAGGTAGCCGCGTACGAAGCGCCCGAGGTCGGGACCGGTCGAGACGATCCCGCCAGAGGCCCAGGCCCAGCCCGCGGCCAACACCTCTGACACGTCCTCGGGCTCGCCGTCGGTGAAGTCATAGCCGTGCGCGAACGGCGTCTGGAGATCCACGCCGACCGGGAGGCGGGTCGAGGCGAGATCGAGCGGGCCGAACACCCACTGCACGAGGACCTCGTCGTAGCTCCGCCCCGTTGCTGCCTCGGTCATGAAGGCGACCATGAAGTTGTCGGTGTTCGAGTACTCGTATCGCGTGCCCGGTTCGAAGAGCATCGGCTCCGACTCGACCAACGCAACGATGTCCCGCGGTGGGAGCGGCACCGTCGGCGACGCCGCGAACGCCTGCTGCACAGACTCCGACGAGAACAGGTCAGGCAGTCCACTCGTGTGCTGGAGCAGCTGCCGCAAGGTGATGGCGCTCCAGGCAGCAGGGAAGCCCTCCAGGCGCTCGCCGATCGTGTCGTCGAGGGCCAGGATGCCCTCCTGGACCAGCGCCAGTGCGGCCGCCCCCGAGAACGCCTTCGACACGCTCGCGATCCGCACCCGGTCGTCGTCACCGAGGGACGTGTCGGCGGCGACGTCGGACACGCCGTAGGTGCGCACGTCCGGGTCCCCCGCGCCCTGGATCACCACCACGGCCCCCGGTGGGCCGCCCGGCGCGGCCACGAGACGCTCGAACGACCGGTCGATCGCGTCACCACCGCTCGCGGTGGCCACCGGGCCAACCGCCGCGCCGCATGCCAGCGCGAACATGGCACTCACCACGAGCCGTCGTCGCACGCGTTCGCACCGTACTACTGACGACCATCCCGATCGACGAGCCACGCGAGGACGTCCTCGGCGTCGACACTGCCCATCTCGCACGCGCTCGCCGACTACGACCCCTCCGGCCTCTTCTCCGGCG
>CAZHKE010000097.1:0-6640 GCA_964532485.1 uncultured Bifidobacteriaceae bacterium | reverse complement strand
CGTGTACATGCGCGACGGCTTGATGCGCGCGTAGACGGGTCCCGAGTCGAGGAACCGCTCCCACTCTGCGCCGTACCGCGGCGTGTAGATGCCCAGCAGCGTCTCGCGGAAGCCGCGCTCATCGGGCGCCGCGAGGTCGATCATCTCTGCGACGCCGTGGACGGTGACCGCAAGCTCCTCACCGGGCACGTGCGACGCGCTCACCGCAGGGCGCTGCCGGATGTGGCGGAAGCGCGTCGAGTCCGGTGACGACCCGAAGTGGAAGTCGCCCCGGTAGAAGACGCCGTCGACCGGTCCGCCGATCGGCCGTCCGTCGGCCGTCACGGTCGCCAGCACCAGCAGGCGCATCCCCACCAGCTCGGCGCAGAGCGCTCGAGCGTCGAGCCGGCGCTCGGGGGTGATGACCTCGCGAAGGTGGTCGCCCGCGGTCTCGTGGCTGTGGTCGAGCACCTGTTGCAGCCGTTCGAGGTCGGCCGGAGTCTCGTGCATGGTGCTCCCGTCGCAGCAGGTCAGACGGCGAGACGCTACGTGGCATGCGCGGCGAGGAACGCCTCGACGGCGGACGCGACGCGTCGGGCGATCTCCGCCTCGTCGGGTGGTTCCGCAATGCCCATCGCGACCTTGAGCTGGAGGTGCCCGACGATGCCGGCGATGAACTGCTCGGCGGCGAGCTGCGCGTCGTCGACCAGCAGCTCACCGTCGGCGCGGCGCTGCTCGAGGAAGTCGCGGAAGTTCGCATAGGTGACCGCTGGTCCGTGCTCCCACACCACGGCGGAGAGCTCGGGGAACCTCGAGTACTCGCCGAGGCAGAGGCGCAGGATCGCGATCGCCTGGCGCGAGACGACGCCCCGAAGAGCAGACTCACCGAACGCCGTCAGGGCCGCGACCAACGGCGCGTCGTCGGCGACGATCATCGGCGCCGGTCGGTTGACGACGTCCGCGACGTCCTGCATCAGGCCGGCGACCAGTGAGTCCTTCGACGGGAAGTGCTTGTAGAGCGTGGCCTTCGACCCGCCCACGGCTGCGACGAGCATGTCCATCGTCGTGCGTTCGAAGCCGTGTTCGGCGAAGAGGCGCTGCGCGGCGTCGAGGTACGCGCGTCGCCGATCGAGGACGCTCGGACTTGACCTGGCTGCCATCCCGCGTTGTACTGTACCGTTCAGTACCCTGTGGAGCGAGTGACTCGAGGGGAGCCCGAGCATGAACGAGGCTGCGAACGTCGGCGCCCACGGCTTGCCGCGTGACGTGATCGTCCAGCGACCGGCCGACGCCACCGCACGCTCCATGTCGCCGACGGAGCAGATGCGGTTCCTCTTCTCCGGCGATGTCGGGCAGCCGGAGTTCTTCGAGGAGCGCGGCGCACGCGGCGACGGGCCGCCGCTGCACCGACACCCGTGGGCCACGGGGGAGTACGTCCTCGAGGGCCGGCTGCGCGTCGTGATCGACGATGAGGAGCTCGAGGTCGGCGCGGGCGACTTCTTCTACACGCCGCCCAACGCCAGGCACACTTTCGTCGTCGAGAGCGAGCAGGCTCGAGTGATCGGCTTCAACCACCCCGGTGGGCACTTCGAGAACCTGTACGACACCGTCGCACCGATGTTCCTCGAGGAGGACGACCCAGACATGGCCGAAGTCGTGGCCAGGGCGGCGGCGTGCAACGTCGAGATCCTCGGCCCGCCGCTGTCGGCCACCAGGTCGTGACTCGCCCTGCTCGCGGCGCGCGCTCGAAGTGAGAGGCCCGGACGGCCACGAGCGCGCCGTCGCACCGCAGGGTCAGGTCCGCCGCGCGACGTCCAGAGGTGTCGATACTCTCGGCTGATCGGAGCACGACTGGAGCGCGCGTGGACGTCGTGATCGTGGGGGGCGGAGTGGCCGGCCTGACCCTGGCAGCCAAGCTCCTCCAGCAGGGACGCACGCCCGTCGTCGTCGAGCGCGCCGAGACCTACGAGGACCTCGGCTACGGCTTGGGCCTGTACCCACTGGGCGGCTGCGTTTTCCACGGCTTGGGTCAGTACGAGCGCCTCCTCGACGCCGCGCAGGTCTTGGCGACCTACGAGATCGCGGACCACAAGGGGGAGGTCCTCCAGGCGGCCGACGTGCAGGACTTCACGGACTTCGCCGGACCGATGATCATGGTCGAGCGGTTCACGGTGATCGACGTCCTGCGCGACGCGGCCGCCGGTGCCGACATCAAGATGGGCACGACGGTGTCTGTGATCGACCAGTCCGGCGACCGCGTCTCGATCTCGCTGAGCGACGGCACCGAGCTCTTTGCCGATGTGGTCGCGGTGTGCGACGGACAGCACTCGACGACCCGTCCGATGGTGTTCGGCGAGCAGGAGCCGTTCGACACCGGCTGGGTGTTCTGGACCTGGTGGGGAGACCTGCCCGGCTGGCCCCGCGACACCGCGCGCGAGGCGTGGGGGGCGGGCCGGTTCTTCGGCGTCTACCCCTGCAAGGACCGGTACATGTGCGGAGCAGGGATGCCGGTCGAGGACGATCCGGGGTGCCATGACGACCCAGAGGCCGCGCGGGCGTTCCTCGTCGATCGCTTCGAGGAGCTGATCGCGGCCGACCGACGGTACGAGGCGGCGATCAGCACGGCGGCGTCCTTCTTCCGCTGGCCGATGACCGACGTGCGCGCAAAGGACTGGGTCAACGGCAGGATCGCGCTGTGTGGTGACGCCGGCGCGGCATTCCTGCCCACCGCCGGCGTGGGCGCGTCGAACGCCCTGCGTGCCGCGTCGTCGCTGGCCGACGAGCTGTCTCGTGCCGGCCCCACTACGGTGCCGCTCGCGCTCGAGCTCTACGAGAAGCGATGCCGAGAGCTGGTCGAGCGCAACCAGCGCGACTCGCGCCGCCTCGCCAAGCTCATGTTCGTCGACCACAAGCTCACGACCTGGGTGCGTGACCGGATGGTCGAGCACTACCCCGCAGCGAAGTTCATCAGCGGGATCGTCGAGGCCAGCCGAACGCCGTTCTGATCGGTCGTCGGCACGCTCGACGGCTCGAGCTGGACCACCGCGCCGGTGGCGCGGATCAGCGGTCGGCGTCGGGTTCGACGGGCGACCCGGCGTCGTCGGACGACCGCCGGAGGTCCAACTGCGGCACGGCGAGCTCGATCCCGGCCCTCTCGAGCTGCCGCTTGATCGCCCGCACGGCCTGGTCCAGCGCGCGGTTGCCGTCGCTGATCGCCGACCCGTGCCAGAACCGGACCGAGAGGCGCACACCCTCGGTGAGCTCGCGCGCTCGGACGCTCGGCGCGGGGTCGGCAACGACGGCTTCGAGCCCGGCGAGCGCCTCGAGGATCGCGCGTTCCGCTTCGTCCACGTCGGTGTCGAGGGTGATCGTCACGTCGACCGAGGTGCGACGAGCGTGTTGGGTCGCGAGGACGACGACGGTCTCCTGCACGACCCGGGTGTTCGGGATGTGCACCCGTCGGCCGTCGCGGAGTCGCAGGACCGTGCTCCGGCCCGTGAACTCCAGGACCTCGCCCCGGATCTCGTCGATCTCGATCTCGTCGCCCACACCGAAGGCCGGTCGCGCGACGAGCGCGGCCCCTGCCGCCAGGTTCTCGACCAGCGGTCTGGCCGCGAACACCAGCCCGACGATCACGATGGCGACGGTGATCGTCAGCCACTCGACGCCGAATCCGAGGATGTTCAGCGCCCACGCGATCGCGACGATCTGGATCAGCCAGCGGACGACGCGTGCCGCGAGCTTCGCGATCTGCGCCGACTGGCGATCCGGGCGACCGAGGTAGGCGCGCGCGGCCCGCCCGAGGAGGAACGCGAGGAGCGTGCCGATGGCGAGCACTGCGAGCGCGGCCACGACGTCGGCCGCGGTGATGTCCTGGCCCGTCAGCGCCTGGTCGAGCTGGTCGAGATCCATCCGGGGCTCTCGTCTACACGCGTGCCCGTCCCCACGACAACCGGCGCCCGCGCACACCGCCTGACACCGAGCGCGGCCTGCGCACCAGCGACGCGGGCTCCGATAGGGTGCGGCGAGCGCGGGCGACGACCGGGAGGGGACACCGCGTGGCGGAGCGCTGGAACGGACGACTCGCGGTCGACATCCGCGATGCCGAGCCCGACTGGACGCCGTACACGCAACCCGTCGCCGCGCCCGGGTCGCCGAACGTGCTGATGATCGTGTGGGACGACGTGGGCTTCGGCGCACTCGACGTCAACGGCGGACCGATCGAGACGCCCGCGATGCGGCGCATCGCCGAGATCGGCGTCACCTACGCCAACTTCCACACCACCGCGCTGTGCTCGCCGACGCGCTCGAGCCTGCTGACCGGACGCAACGCCACGTCGAACGGCATGGCCTGCATCGCCGAAGCCACGACGGGCTTCCCCGGCTCCAACGGACGCATCCCGTTCGAGAACGGGCTCATCTCCGAGGTGCTCGGCGAGCGCGGTTGGAACACCTACTGCGTCGGGAAGTGGCACCTGACGCCCGAAGAGGAGATGGACGCGTCGTCGTGGCGCCGACGCTGGCCCCTCGGACGCGGCTTCGAGCGCTTCTACGGCTTCCTCGGCGGCGAGACCAACCAGTGGTACCCGGAGCTGGTCCACGACAACCACCCCGTCGAGCCTCCCGCGCGGCCCGAGGACGGGTACCACCTCTCGAAGGACCTCGCCGACCGGGCGATCGAGTTCGTGAGCGACGCGAAGGCCGCCGCCGCCGACAAGCCGTTCTTCTTGTATCTCGCACCGGGATGCGCGCACGCGCCCCACCACGTGTCGAAGGAGTGGGCCGACCGGTACCGCGGGCGCTTCGACGCGGGCTACGAGGCGATCCGGGGCGAGATCCTGGCCCGCCAGCAGGAGATGGGGCTCATGCCCGCCGACGCCACGTTGTCGGAGATCAACCCCCATGGCGAGCCCGACGCCTCCGGTCCGGCGGGTCAGCCCTGGCCGCAGCTCGACTGGGTGCGCCCGTGGGACTCGCTCTCGCCCGACGAGCGCCGACTGTTCGCGCGCATGGCGGAGGTCTACGCCGGGTTCGTCTCGTACACCGACGACCAGATCGGTCGCGTGCTCGACCACCTCGACGCGACCGGCGAGCTCGACAACACGATCATCGTCGCGGTCTCCGACAACGGCGCGAGCGCGGAGGGCGGCCCGAACGGGTCGTTCAACGAGAACAAGTTCTTCAACGGCGTGCCCGACAGGATCGACGCGAACCTCGAGCGCATCGACGAGCTCGGCGGGCCCACGTCGTTCAACCACTACTGCAGCGGGTGGGCGTGGGCGTTCGACACGCCGTTCCCGTACTGGAAGCGGTTCGCGGGCTACGAGGGCGGGACCGCCGACCTGTGCCTCGTCGCCTGGCCGGCCGGGATCCCCACTCGAGGCGAGGTGCGCGACCAGTACGTGCACGCCGTCGACGTCGTCCCGACGATCTACGCGCTGCTCGGGATCGAGCCGCCGGCCGAGATCGGTGGCCACGCGCAGTCACCGATCGAGGGTGAGAGCTTCGCGGCGTCGCTCACGGACCCCGACGCGCCGGGGCGCACCCAGCAGTTCTATTCGATGCTCGGTCAGCGCGCGATGTACCGAGACGGCTGGCTCGCGTGCACGATGCACCCGCCCGCGACCTCGAACTGGGGCCACTTCGACCAGGACCGTTGGGAGCTGTACCACCTCGCCGAGGACCGCTCGCAGACCCGCGACCGGGCGAGCGAGCGGCCGGAGCTCCTCGACGAGCTCGTCGCGCTCTGGTGGCACGAGGCCGGCCGACTGAACGGTCTGCCACTCGAGGACCGCACCGCCGTCGAGGTCCTCACCACACCGAGGCCGCAGCCTTCGCCGCCGCGCGAGCGGTACCGGTACACACCGGGCACCGCGCCCGTCCCCGAGTCCGTGGCGGTCAACCTGCGGGGCCGCTCGTTCACGATCGCGGCGGGAGTCGACATCGAGGACCCGACGGCGCACGGCACGCTGCTGTCGTTCGGCAGCCTCCTGGGCGGCCTCCTCTTCTACCGGCGCGACGGCGAGCTCCGGTTCACCTACAGCTGGCTCGGGGAGGACATCCGCACGGTGAGCGCGGCCGCTCCCCTCGACCGGGGCCGACATGTCCTGACCGCAGAGTTCACCGTGACCGGTCGTGACGACCGCTCACCCAGCCCGGTCGGGACGCTGCGGCTCTTCGTCGACGAGGAGCCGATCGGCGAAGGCGAGCTACGCACCCAACCGGGCAAGTTCGGGCTCGGCGGGTCGGCGCTGAGCGTCGGGCGCGCTGGTGCCCCGGCGGCGGATCCCACGGTCTCCGCGCCGTTCCCGTTCGTGGGCGGGCGCGTCCAGGGCGTGGCCGTCGACGTCAGCGGCGACGCGTATCTCGACCACGAGGCCGAGGTCCGAGCCTGGCTCGCGCGCGACTGAGCACCGACCGCGCAACGGCCGCGACACCGCCGCGAGGGCGGTCCTGTGGCCTCGGTCAGCCAGCCCGATGACGAGCCTGGACTATGTGGTGACTACAATATTTGCTGTCAGCAAGTATTCCCTGTCTCCTGACGAGGCGCCAGGGTCGCTGGACTCCGGCCCTTCCGGCGCCGTGAGATGGAGGTGTCATGGCGAACCGCACCACGCTCCTCCCCGAGACCCCCGTCGCCACGGTTGCCGAGTACGTCGCC
>CAZHKE010000096.1:5044-6690 GCA_964532485.1 uncultured Bifidobacteriaceae bacterium | reverse complement strand
CCAGGCATCTCCACCCCGCTCCTGCTGCTCGACGCCCTGTACCTGGCGTTCGCCACGGTCCTCACGGGCGGTCCGCCGAGCCCCCTGCTGTTCCTCATGTTCTTGTTCGTGCTGGCCGTCACGATGCTCGTGTCACACCGCACAGGACTCTGGATCTCCTCCTGGTGCGCGCTGCTCCTGGTCGTCGGTCAGGCCGCAACACGGGCGGATCTGCTCGCGAGTGCGAAGCCGGCAGACGATCTCGAGGTGGCGCTCGCCTCGGCGGGGCTCGTGGTGCTCGCGGTGCTTGCGGCCGCGTTCTCAAGGATGAGCGAGCGCGCGCTGCAGGCCAGCCGGGAGCAGTTGGCATCGCTGCTCGACCTCACCGCCGAGCTCACGCGTGCAACGACGGCCGACGATGTGGCGTGTGCGATCGCGAGATGCGTCACCGACGGCCTCGGGTTCACACGCGCCGCGGTGATCACGGGCGTCGACGGATGGCGGATGTCGAGGGCGATCGCAGGACGCCCGGATGTCGACCAAGAGGGTTGCCGGCCACCGACCGGCGCCGAGGTCGAAGGGATCGGCAGCTCAGGCCGGGTCGTGTCCGAGCTTGACCCGGAAGGGTCGCTGGCGGCGGCGCTGCCCGACGCGCGGGTGGTCGCAGTGGTACCCCTCGAGAGCGAAGGGCGGCAGCTGGGGCTCGTGGTCGCAGAGTGGGGGCAGGGCCGCGATCGGACCGGAGGGATCCCGGCGGCGAGCGTCAGCGCGCTGACGCAGGCGTCGACCCGCGGCGCGCAGGCGCTCGGCTACCAGACCGTCGTCGCGGAGATGGCTCGCCTCGCCACCCGCGACCCGCTGACCGGGCTCGCGAACCGCCGAGTCTTCGACGGCGAGCTTCGCCGAGAGCTCGAGCGGGCGCGCCGGACCGGCGAGCCGCTCACGCTCGTGCTCCTCGACGTCGACCACTTCAAGCTCGTCAACGACGTCTCTGGGCACGCGACGGGTGACAGGGTGCTGCAGGCAATCGCCACCGCGCTCAGCTCCCGAACCAAGGGCTTCGACGTCGTGGCGCGCGTCGGCGGGGACGAGTTCGCCGTGCTGCTCCCGCGATGCGACGCCGAGTTCGCGCCGCAGGTCGCGTCCCGTCTGCGCACCGATCCTGGGCGCGGCGGCGCGATGCACACGACGGTGACGCTGAGCGCAGGTTGGGCGACGTGGCCCGATCACGCGAGTGACGGCGCCGGTCTGTTCGCGGCCGCCGATGACGCGCTCTACAAGGCGAAGCGTTCGGGTCGCGCGCGCGTCGGGTCACCCGATCGGTACATCGATCTGACGGTCGACGACGCTGACCCGGCACCGACGCACGACGAAGCACCGCGAAAGCAGGATTGGGCGAAGCCCGCCTGAAGGGGCGCGGCCGTCGAGCTCCAGCTCAACGGCCGCGCCCCGTCTTCGCGATCAGGCGATCAGCCGGCGTCGGCGCACTCGCCGAGCAACGAGCACGGCAACGCCTCCGAGGACCAGGAGCCACGCCGCAGTCTTGAGCAGCACCTCGGTCGCGCTCCCCGTGAACGGCAGGACTCCCGTAGTGGACGACAGGACTGCCGAGTCTCCTGCGCTCGACGACACGACTGCGGGATCGACCTCGACGAAGCTGTTCGTGA
>CAZHKE010000096.1:0-4944 GCA_964532485.1 uncultured Bifidobacteriaceae bacterium | reverse complement strand
GAAGCTGTTCGTGACGCTCACACCCACCCGCAGCGCGTTCGCGTCGACGGTCACGCCCGGGTCGGGCGCGCCGGCCGGGTCGTAGATCGGGGTGACGCTCGCCGGAGGATCGATCTCCTCGACGGTGCAGGTCGAGTCGAGCGGGATGCCGGTGAAGGTCTGCAACGCCGGCGTGACCGTCCCGTCGGCCGACGAGGTGAAGACGACGTCCTCGTCGATCGAGGGCGGGTTGTCGCCCTCCACGCACGTGACGTGCACCGTGAACTCGGTGTCGACCGCCGGCGGGTTCTCGACGATCTTCGCCACCTCGAGGGTGGTGAAGGTGTTCGTGACGGTCACCTGCGCCGTGGTGCTCTCGACGATCTCGACCTGGTCCGAGGAGATGTCCACGTCGACCGCACCACCGTCGTCGGTCTCGGTGATCGTGCAGATGCTCTTGTCAGGGATGCCCGTGATCGTCTGCGGGCCCGGCGCCTGCACGTTGAACGTCAGGTTGTAGGGGTCGTTCGGGTCATCCGTGCACTCGACGTGCACGGTGAACGGGTAGCCGTCGGTGCCGGCCGGGTCCCCGAGGACCGTCTTGGTGATCTGGAGGCTGCCCGTCCCCTCCTCGTTGAAGACGTTGGTGACGGTCGCGCTCACCTGACCGCCCTGGACGATGGTGACGTTGCCGGCACCGCCCTGGTAGGTGATGAGCACCTGGTCGGCGCCTCCGTCGTCCGTCTCCTCGACGGTGCACAGTGCGCCGGCCGCGATGCCCGAGAAGGTGTGCGGGCTGTCGCCCGCGGCGGTGAAGGTGAACGGGCTGTCCGGGACGGTGACCGGGCTGTCGTTCAGCGTGCAGTCGACCTCGACCGTGAACGGGAAGCCCTCGTCCTGGCCTGGCGTGCCGCTGACGACCTTGGTGACCACGAGGTCACCGATCGACTGCGTCCCCGGGCAGAGGTGGCTGAGCTGGAACTTGGTGGCCGGCTTCTTCTCGCCGTCCCAGTTGGCGTCGGCGTTGCTGCCCGTCTTGACGAGCGACGTGAGCGTGTAGCCGCCGGGGACGAGCACGAACACGTTGTCGTTCTGGCTCCCATTGGGCACCCAGGTCGAGATGTCGTGGATGCCGTCGCCGAGGTTGAGGTGGAACGTCACGAAGACGGAGTGGTTGTTGTTCGGCGAGGTGACGAAGTGCCAGTAGGTCTGGCCGTCGGCCGGGCAGTCGGTGCCCACCTCGGCGGTGGCGTTGTTCAGCGGGATGTTCAGCGGCCCGGCAGCGTCGACGTCGAGCGCGCTCGTGGTCTCGGTGGGTGCCGCCGGCGGCGGCGGGCTCTTCTGCGCCGAGGGACCGTCGTCCGCGGAGATCGTCGTGGTGGTCGTCGCCTCGGGCCCGTCGTCGGCCGGGGCGTCCGTGGGCTCGTTCGACGATCCCGGGTCGTCGGCGGGCGGGTCGGTCGGCGGGGTCGTGACCGCGCTCGTGGGCACGGTGCCCGGATCGGTGACCTCGTCGGCGCCGGCAGCGCTCAGGAATCCGCCGATCGTCAGCGCCAGCGCAGCGAAGCCGATCGCCAGGACCGATCCGCGTCGACCCCAGCTGTTCGTGGAAGCTCGATCCCGACCCATGTCCCTCTCCAGTGCGCGCGTTCGCGCATCAGGAATGGGCCGGTCTCACCACTGCTCACCCCGGCATCCGGTGACCGATGCAACGGCCGGGGGTCAACGCTCCCATTCGCCTCAAGTCGTCACGCACAGTGGCAACATCCCACTACCTGTGACTGATCGTCACTCTACGTGACACAGGTGATCGACACAAGTCGCCATCCGTCACACTGGCGACGGGCCGACCGGACCCGCTGACCACGTTATGCGGTCACCCGGCGCGCCGCAGGTTCGCGCCCGACGCTCCACGGGCGGCCGAACCGCTGCATGGGCAGGACGACGTCGCAGAACTCCACCAACCGGTCGTGGGTCTCGCCGTCCACCTGGCCGACGCGACCGCCGACGCGGTGGGTGCTGCCCTCGCCCGCCGGGGCGCAGGAGCGCACCTCGACCGGCACCGTGAGGTCGCTCGGTCGGCCCCTCGCGTCCGGGATCCCGATCACGACCTCGAGGTGCTCGCCGGGGCCGTACTCGACCGGCGACTCGAAGCCGATCCCAACGGGACTGACGTCGTGGACCTGGACACGCACCGTGCTGCCCGCGACCCGCGCCCGGAGGCTCACGGGGGTGCGGAACCTGGCGCGCACCTGGTGGCGGCGCACCAACGGCACGACTGCGTTGGCGATGCAGAACAGCTCCCAGACCCCGAGCGCCACGACCACCGCCGTCGCGAAGCTCGGCAAGGCGGGCATGGCGACGACCCCGGCCACGTCGAGCACGCGCAGCACCCACGCGACCGCGAGCGCGACCCCGAGGCCCGTGAGCAGACCCAGCGTGCGCAGCACGGTGAGGCCGCCCTCGTCGACGCCCGCCTTCGGTGTGACCTTGAACGCCCCGGCGCGGCGCGTGACGAGCGCGACCGTGGCGCGGAGGTTGATGCCCATGGTCAGCAAGCCGTAGCGGCTCGAGTCGAGCGGGCCGAGGGTGCCGCGGCCGAGCGCCAGCGTCGAGGTGAACGCCATCACCGACCACGGCAGCCAGAGCAGGACCAGCGCCCAGATCGACGCGCGGAACGGCAGCGCGCCGGTGGTCAGCGTCACGACCAGCACCACGAGCAGGGTCATCCGCTGGAGACCGCTGAAGTAGTTGCACAGCGAGGCGAGGTAGCTGACCCGCTGCTTCGCCGTCAGCCCGGGACAGGTGATGGGGTTCTGCTTCGTGCGGAAGACCGCCAGGTTCCCGCGCGCCCAGCGGGCGCGCTGGAGCAGGAAGGCGGCGAGATCGTGGGGCGCCAGCCCCTGCACGAGCGTCTCGTCGTGGTACCGGGTCCGCCACCCCTTGGCGTGCATCGCGATCGTCGTGTGGAAGTCCTCGGCCACGGTGTCCGTCAGGACTCCGTGCACGTCGAGCAGCGCGCGCCTGCGGACGAGCGTTGCGGAGCCACACCAGAACATCGCGTTGTGCCGGTCCTTGCCGGGCGCGATCACCTCGTAGAACAGCGTCTGCTCGTGGCGGTCGAGCTTGGTGTGCTGCACCGAGTCGCGGTTCGAGAAGTCGTGGGGCGTCTGCACGAGCGCGACGTCGTCGTCGATGAAGTAGCCGGAGATCGCGTCGAGGATGTCCGGCAGCGGGACGTGGTCCGCGTCGAGCATCAAGATGAGCTCACCGTCGGTGACGTCGAGCGCGTGGTTGATGTTCCCGGCCTTGGCGTGCGAGTTGTCGGACCGCACCACGTAGCGGGCACCGAGGTGCGCCGCGAGCTCGGCCATCTCGGGGCGGCGCCCGTCGTCGAGCAGGTACGTCACGTGCGGTGCCTCGATCGCGCGACAGCCGACGAGCGTCGTCTCGACGACGCTCACTGGCTCGTCGTAGGTGCAGACGAACACGTCGATCGTGACGCCGAGAAGCGGCGCCGGTCGCTCGGTGGTGGGCACCGACCAGGCGAGGAAGGCGTAGAACGCGAGGCTGGCCCAGCCGAACACCTCGGCGGCGATCAGCGCGATGAACAGCGGGAGGTTCGCGCCGGTCGCCGTCCAGCCGAAGCGCCAGGTGAGGTAGGCGACCCCGAGGGCCAGGGCGATCAGCGTGACGACCTGCATCAGGCGCGGGCGCGTCGACCACCACGAGCGGGTGGGCCTGCTCGGACCGGCGATGGGCGGACGTTCGCGATCGACCGTAGTGGTGCTCATGGGCTTCTATCGGCCGGCGAGTCGACCGACTCAAGCCAGTTCCTCGCGGTCCGGCCACAGCCCGAGGTGGGCACCGCTCGGTTCAGCGCAGGCTGCGAAGGGCCCGACCGGCGAAGCTACGACGAGTGAAGCCCCGCGCGGCCAGATACCGGCGATCGGGCCAGACCAGCGCCTGCAGGTAGGCGGCGCGATCACGAACGCCGGGGAGCATGAGCAGCGCCGCGAGATGGCGGGTGTGGGCGCGGTTGGGCGAGACGTGCGAGTCGAGGAGCATCTGGTCGATGCGTCCCGTGTCGTACGAGCGGGACCACGCCACGAGGGGCGGCCGATCCGACAGGGCCAGCGTGTCCCACGTCGTCGTCAGCGCGCGAGCGAGGACGGCCTCGGCGCGCCACCGGTGCGCCATCGCCACCACCTCGCCGGCATCGGGCTCGTACACGTGGACGATCTGCGCGACGTCGCGCATGGACATCAGCCGCGGTGGCTGCTCGCCCAGCACGGTGGCGTAGGCCGCGTGCAACAGCAGCTGCGGTGGCGGCAGCATCCGCAAGGGTGTCCCGGCGAGGGTGAAGACATCCCCCGGTGCGAAGAGGTCGTCGAGGTCGATCGTGAGCCCGAGCGCACCCTCGACGAAGGTGCGGTGCACGTCGAGCTCGAGGGCCCCTCGCGCGCGCAGCAGCACCTCCTTGCCGAACCGGTCGTCGAAGCCCCGACGCAGCTCCGGCACCTCTCGGCGCGCGTCGAGCCCGGCGACGAGCGCGGTGACCGCAGCACCCAGCGAGCCCGACGGGACGAGGAGATCGACGTCGGCGAAGACGCGCCACTCCGGCCCGGGATAGGCCGTGTGGGCGAGAGCGACACCCTTGAGCACCCGACAGTCGATCGATGCGTCGTCGAGCACACGCGCGGCATCGAGCAGGAGCCGCTCGATGCGCAGCCCGTGCGCGTGCTGGCCAGCCATGCACTCCTCGAGGGTGACGAGCTGGTCGTCGGTCACGGGGAGCACGTCGTCGCGCACCGCCTCGCCGAGCAACCCCAGCGTGCGGTGCTCGCCGCTGGCTGTGATCAGCCGGTGGTGATCGGCATCGCTGAGCGGCTCGTCCGGCAGCCGATGGCCCGAGGCCAGCCCGTGGGCGGCTAATCTGGCGTTGACGTGCGACTGAAGCGTGCG
>CAZHKE010000095.1:0-6865 GCA_964532485.1 uncultured Bifidobacteriaceae bacterium | reverse complement strand
GGCACGATGATCGCGGACGTGCTCTGCTCGGGCTCGAGCTGGAACTCCTCGCTGAGGCGCACCCCGATCGCCGAGAGGTCGAGGAGCTCGTCCAGCTTGACCTGCTCCTCGAGGTCGGGGCACGCGGGATAGCCCCACGAGTAGCGCGACCCGCGGTACTGCTGGCGGAACAGTCCCTGGATCGTGGGGCCGTCCTCGTCGGCGAACCCCCACTCCTCACGGATGCGGCGATGCCACAGCTCGGCCAGCGCCTCGGTCATCTCGACCGACAGCCCGTGCAGCAGGAGGTACTCGTGGTACCGGTCGGCGGCGAAGAGCTCGCGTTCGCGCACCGTGGCCCGCTCACCGATGGTGACGGCGTGGAACCCGGCGTAGTCGACCTCGCCCGACTCGACGGGTCGGAAGAAGTCGCTGATGCAGAGGAATCGGTCGCGCTGCTGGCGGGGGAACGTGAAGCGCAGGCGCTCGGTGCGCCGATCGTCGTCGACCCAGACGACGAGGTCGTCTCCCTCGGCGTTGACCGGGAAGTAGCCCCACGCGACGGCGGGGACGAGCAACGCTTCCTGCTGCGCCTTCGCCAGCTCGTCGCGCAGGACCGGTCGCAGCCGAACCCTGAACTCGTCGTCGGACTCGCCCAGTGACTTGTCGGGTCGGAACTGCCACTGGTTGCGGAACAACGCGGTCTCGTTGACATATGACGCGATCTCGTCGATGGCGACGCCCTTGGCGACGCGCGGCCCGAGGAACGGAGGCGTGAGCACCGGCACGTCCGTCGCGACGTCCGAGCGCGCCGGGACCTCGACGGCGTCGTCGACGCGCTCGGCGCGCGAAGGGAGATCACGCCCTCCGGGCGCGCGCCCGTACTCCGGCTCGAGCGCCCCGGTGCGGACCCCCTCCATGAGCGTGTCCATCGTCCGTAGGCCCTCGAAGGCGTCCTTGCCGTAGAAGAGCCGGCCGTCGTAGACCTCGCGCAGGTCGCGCTCGACGTACGTGCGGGTGAGCGCGGCGCCACCGAGGAGCACCGGCACCTCGGCGAGGCCGAGCGCGTTCATCTCCTCGAGGTTCTCGCGCATGATCAGCGTGCTCTTCACGAGCAGGCCGCTCATGCCGATCGCGTCGGCCTCGACCTCCTTGGCCTTGTCGACGAAGGTCTGGAGCGGTGCCTTGATCCCGATGTTGTGGACCTCGTAGCCGTTGTTGGTGAGGATGATGTCGACGAGGTTCTTGCCGATGTCGTGCACGTCGCCCTTGACCGTGCCGATCACCAGCGTGCCCTTGCCGCCGCCCTCGGCCTTCTCCATGTGCGGCTCGAGGTAGGCGACCGCGGCCTTCATCGTCTCGGCGCTCTGGAGGACGAACGGCAGCTGCATCTCGCCGGAGGCGAAGAGGTCGCCGACGACCTTCATGCCGCCGAGGAGGACATCGTTGACGATGCGCAGCGCGGGCAACGCGCCGAGCTGCTCCTCGAGGTCGGTCTCGAGCCCGTCGCGCTCGCCGTCGATGATGCGGTGCTTCAGCCGCTCCTCGACCGGCCACGCGCTGCGGTCCTCGCGTTCGACCGCGGCGGAGTCGACGTCCTCGAATGCGGCCATGAGCGACTGCAACGGGTCGTACTCGACGTTCCCGCCGTCGGTGACCCGCCGCCGGTCGTAGACGAGGTCGAGTGCCATCTCCCGCACCTCGTCGTCGATCTTGTGCATCGGCATGATCCGCGCCGCGTGGACGATCGCGGAATCGAGCCCGGCCTCCACGCACTCGTGGAGGAAGACGCTGTTGATCACGTGACGCAGCGCGGGCTTCAGGCCGAAGCTCACGTTCGACACGCCGAGGATCGTGGACGCGCCCGGGAGCTCGGTCTTCACGCGCCGGATCGCCTCGATCGTCTCGATGCCGTCGCGGCGCAGGTCCTCCTGGCCCGACCCGAGCGGGAACGTGAGCATGTCGAAGACGAGGTCGGTGGGCTCGATGCCGTACTCGTCGACCGCGATGTCGTAGATGCGCTTGCAGACGCGAAGCTTCCAGTCGGCGGTGCGTGCCTGGCCTTCCTCGTCGATCGCGAGGCAGATCGCCGCGGCGCCGTACTCGCGCGCGAGCGTGAACACACGGTGGAGCCGCGAGCCCGGCCCCTCGCCGTCCTCCAGGTTGGCCGAGTTCAGCAAGGCCTTGCCGCCCGAGTGCCGGAGGCCGGCCTCCAGCACGTCCGACTCGGTCGAGTCGAACACGAGCGGCAGCGGCGCCTGCGTGGCGAAGCGGCCAGCGAGCTCGTCCATGTCGGCGACGCCGTCTCGCCCGACGTAGTCGACGCACACGTCGAGGACGTGCGCCCCTTCCTTCACCTGGTCGCGCGCCATCTGCACGCAGGTGTCCCAGTCGGCATCGAGCATCGCCTCGCGGAACTTCTTGGATCCGTTCGCGTTGGTCCGCTCGCCGACGAGCAGGATCGACGTGTCCTGGTGGAACGGCACGTGCGAGTAGACGGAGGAGCAGCCGGGCTCGTGCACCGGTTCACGGGCGACGGGCTCGCGCCCGACGCCGACGCGCTCGACGACGGCTCGCAGGTGCTCCGGCGTCGTGCCGCAGCAGCCGCCGACGACGTTGACGCCGAACTCCGCGACGTTGCGCTCGTGCGCCTCGGCGAGCTCGTCGGGAGTGAGGTCGTAGTGGGTCCGTCCCTCCACGACCGAGGGCAGGCCCGCGTTCGGGAGGCACGACAAGTAGGTGCGCGCGTGCTGTCCGAGGTAGCGCAGGTGCTCGGTCATCTCTGCCGGGCCGGTGGCGCAGTTGAGCCCGATCACGTCGGGCTGCATCGCCTCGAGGCTCGTGAGTGCCGCACCGATCTCCGAGCCGATCAGCATGCGGCCGGTCGTCTCGATGGTCACCTGGATCATGACGGGCACCGTGATGCCGGTGCTCGCCATCGCGCGGCGCGCCGCGACGAGCGCGGCCTTCCCCTGGAGGAGGTCCTGGACCGTCTCGATCAGCACGACGTCGACGCCGCCCGTCAGCAGGCCCTCCATCTGGGGCACGTAGGCGTCGCGGAGCTCGGCGAACGTGATGTGGCCCAGCGACGGCAGCTTCGTGCCGGGCCCCGCCGAGCCGATCACGAACCGGGGGCGCTCCGGCGTCGAGTGGCCGCTCGCCGCCTCGCGCGCGAGGCGTGCGGCGGCCTCGTTCAGCTCGCGGGTCTTCTCGGGGATGTCGTACTCGGCGAGGACGATCGGGAACGCTCCGAACGTGGCGGTCTCGACGGCGTCGACACCCACCGAGAGGAAGTCGTCGTGCATCCGGAGGATGACGTCGGGGCGCGAGAGCACGACGTGCTCGTTGCAGCCCTCGAGCTCGGGGCCGCCGAAGTCGTCGACGGTGAGGTCCTGGCCCTGCACCCAGGTCCCGAACGCGCCGTCGAAGAAGAGGACGCGGTCGTCGAGCGCGGCGAGGAAGCGGTTCGAGGACGACATGCGAAGTCCAGCGTACCGGCGTGCCCTGTTCCAGAAGACTCGGAATCGACGCCGCTACGCTCGTCGAATGGACCCGGCCGCCGTCGCGCCGTGCCTCGGTGTGGTGATGCCCTGCTTCAACGAGCGGGGAACCATCAAGCTCATCGTCGACCGCGTCCTGGCGTCGCCGCTGGTCACCGAGCTCGTGATCGTCGACGACGGCTCCGATGACGGGACCCGTGAGCTGCTGCGCGAGTTCTCGGACCCCCGGGTCCGGGTCTTCGAGCAGCCGGCCAACAAGGGCAAGGGCGCCGCGCTCCGCCGGGGGTTCGAGAGCGTGACTGCCGAGTACGTGATCGTCCAGGACGCCGATCTCGAGTACGACCCCCGCGACTACCTCCAGATGGTCACGCCGCTGCTCGAGGACAAGGCCGACGTGGTCTACGGGTCGCGGTTCCTCGGCGGACGTCCGCACCGTGTCCTCTACTTCTGGCACTCCGTCGGCAACAAGCTGCTGACGCTGGTGTCGAACATGTTCACCAACCTCAACCTCACCGACATGGAGACCTGCTACAAGGCGTTCCGCCGCGAGGTGCTCGAGGACCTCGACATCGAAGAGGACCGGTTCGGCTTCGAGCCGGAGATCACCGCCAAGGTGGCGGCCGGCGGATGGAGGATCTACGAGGTCGGGATCTCGTACGCCGGTCGAACGTACGCCGAGGGCAAGAAGATCGGCTGGCGCGACGGCATCCGCGCGCTCGAGAGCATCGTGCGGTACTCGCGGCTCGGGCAGCGCATCACGCGTTGAGTGTCGCGACGAGGCGGTCGAGCGACTCCCGGTAGTGCGGGAGCAGCGCCAGCCCAGATCCGCGGAGCGCCGCGTTGTCGAGCACCGAGTTCGCCGGCCGCGGTGCGGGGCGCGGCGGTCGGAGCTCCGTCGTCGCGATCGGTCGCACCCGAGACGGGTCGTCGCCCGCCGACTCGAGCACCGCTCGCGCGAACTCGAACCAGCTCACGGCGCCCTGGTTGGTGACATGGAACAGCCCCGGCCGCCGGTCGGCCACGAGCCGACGGGTCATGGTGGCGGCGTCGGCGGCGAAGGTCGGATGGCCACGCTGGTCGTCGACGAAGCTCAGAGCGTCGTGCTCGCGAGCGAGCCGAAGGATCGTCTTCACCATGTTGGCGCCGTGCTCGCCGCACACCCACGAGATCCGCATGATCGTCGTCTCGGGCCAGCGAGCCGCCTCCCGCTCGCCCGCGAGCTTCGAGCGCCCGTACTCCGACCTCGGGTTCGGCGTGTCCCATTCGACGTAGGGCGTCGGCTTCGTGCCGTCGAACACGTAGTCGGTGGAGAAGTAGATGAGGTGTGCGCCCACGCGGGACGCGCCCTCCGCGACGTGTCGCGTCGCCAGCGCGTTGACGAAAGCGGCGCGCTCGGGATCGCCCTCGCAGGCGTCCACGGCGGTCCATGCCGCGGCATGGACCACGGCATCGGGCTGGACCGTCGTGATCGCGGCGAGCACCGTCTCGCGGTTGGTGACGTCGAGCGCAGCGTGGTCGCACGCGGTCAGATCGTGGTCTGCGAAGGCAGTCACGAGCTCGTGCCCGACCTGGCCACCCGCGCCGGTCAGGAGGACCTTCACGGTCGGCCACCCCGATCGTGCGCGGTGAGCCGCGCCGTCACGTCCGAAGACCGAAATGGGGACGCAGGGCCGGTTCGAGCTCGTGGCGCGCCGGGTTCGCCTGGTCGCGCTTCGACAGCACCGGGTCGGTCACGCCCCAGTCGGCACCGATCGCGGCATCGTCCCACGCGACCCCGAGCTCGTCGGCCGGGTTGTAGTAGCCGTCGACGAGGTAGGTGATCGTCATGTCGCTCAAGGACGCGAAGCCGTGGGCGACGCCTGGCGGGATGAACACACCGCGATGATCGTGGGTGCCGTCGTCGCGGGAGCCGAGCGTCAGCTCGAGCGTCGCACCGTCGGTCGGGGAGTCGACGCGCAGATCGTGCAGCACGACCCGCGCGCGGCCGAACGGCACGTACCAGTAGTCGGCTTGGTGCAGATGGTAGTGGAGTCCGACGATGCAGCCCTGCTGTCGGTCGGCGCGGTTGCCCTGGATCATCTCGCGACCTTGCGGGAACCACTCTCGCCGGTACGTCTCGACGAAGACGCCACGATCGTCGCCATGGAGCGCCGGGTCGACGACGTACACGCCCGAGACGACGTTCGACTCCTGAATCTCGGCCACGCTGGGTGTCTACTCCAGATCGACCTTCGAATGGTCACCGAGCATGAGCCGCAGCGCGCGCGGCCGCTGTCCGGAGCGCGTCAGCTCGACGTCGCGCCCGATGAGCGAGTCGGCGATCCCGGCGATCCCGACGATGCGGCTGCGCTCGAGGACGACCGAATGGTCGAGCTCGGCGTCGATGACCTCGCAGTGGTCGGCGATCGAGGTGAACGGTCCGATGTAGCTGTGCTCGATGCGGGCGCCTCGGCCGATGATGACGGGGCCGCGGACGCGCGAGTCGACGATGCGCGCCCCCTGTTCGATCACGACGCGCCCTTCGATGCTCGACGACGCGTCGACCTCCCCGTCGTTTCGCGGGTCGAGCAGCTCGAGGATGTAGCGATTGCTCTCGAGGAGCGGATCCTTCTTCCCGGTGTCGATCCACCATCCTTCGAGCACCGTCTTCACGACCCGGTGGCCGTGGTCGAGCAGCCACTGGATCGCGTCGGTGATCTCGAGCTCGCCGCGACCGGACGGCTCGATGGCACGAACGGCGTCGTGGATGTGCGCGTCGAACAGGTAGACGCCGACGAGCGCCAGATCCGAAGGAGGGTCGGTGGGCTTCTCGACGAGCTGCAGGACCTCGCCGTTCTCGTCGATCGCCGCGACGCCGAACTGTCGGGGGTCGTCGACGTGGGCGAGCAGGATCTGCGCGGTGGGTGCGCGAGATGGGTCTTCGGCACGGGCCGACTCGAAGCCCTCGACGAACTCCAGGAGGCCCTGCTGGAGCATGTTGTCGCCGAGGTACATGACGAAGTCGTCGTCGCCGAGGTAGTCGCGCGCGATCAGCACGCAGTGCGCGAGACCGAGCGGCTGGTCTTGAGGGATGTATGTGACCTTCACGCCGAACTGGGAACCGTCGCCGACCGCCTCGATGATCTCGTCGCGCGTGTCACCGACGATGATCCCGATCTCGGTGATGCCCGCGGCTGCCATGTCCTCGATTCCGTAGAAGAGGATCGGCTTGTTCGCCACCGGCACGAGCTGCTTCGCGCGGGTGTGCGTGATGGGACGCAATCGGGTGCCTGCGCCGCCGGAAAGGATGAGACCCTTCATCGAGTGCGAGAGTGTAGGCGTCGTGCCTTCTACTGGTTCGGGTGCGGAGGTGCCGCGACCTTCTCCTCGTGGTACTCCTCTTCGAC
>CAZHKE010000094.1:4285-6877 GCA_964532485.1 uncultured Bifidobacteriaceae bacterium | reverse complement strand
GCGGCCATCGCCGAGCTCACCCGACCGGTCGCGGCGCCCCCCCGGGAGGACGACACGCTGCACGAGTGGGTGCACGCGGCGCGGCTGGCGTCGCGCCGGTCCCCGCTCCAACGCGGCCCGTGGCGGCTGTCGGGTCGAATCGGTCGACGCACCCGGGCCTGAGTCCGTGGGGCCGGCGAACCCGGAGGTCACCAGCGTCGGGCCCGACGAGGTCGTCATCACCTTCACGACCTCCGGCGGCGAGTCGGTCGTCACCCGCGTCGGCGACCACGAGGTGTCGACCGACGGCCCACACCACATCGCGCGCGTCAGGGGGCTGGAGCCCGAGACCGACTACGGCGTCGCCGTCGAGGGTGCCGAGCCCGACCGGTGGCTCCCGCCCATCGTGCGAACGCTCGCCCGCCCGAAAGGTCGCCTGCTGGCCACGGTTGCGACCGCGAACGACGTGCACTTCGGGGAGACCCGGTGCGGCATCACCGGCATCGCCGAGATCGACGCTCGTGGTCCGGTGCTCTCCGTCGCGCCCGGCGAGGAGCCCTATCCCGAGGTGATGAGCCGAGCGGTCATCGCCGACATGCGCGCCGTCGCGCCCGACGCGGTCGTCGTCAAGGGCGACCTCACCGACACGGGCACCGAGCAGCAGTACGCCGACTTCCTCGCTGCCTACGGCTCGATGGGCGACACGATGCACCACGTGCGCGGGAACCACGACGCGATGACCGACCCCGAGCTGGCGACCGAAGACGCTCCCTACGCCGTCGACCTCGACGGGGTCACGCTCGCCGTGCTCGACACCGTCATCCCGGGGACGCACGGCGGTCAGCTCACCGCCGATCAGCAGCACTGGTTGGGCGACCTCGCGGCGAGCCGAGCGGGAGCGGTCCTGGTGTTCGGCCACCATCACTGCTTCAACGTCGAGCGCGCCGAGTCGTGGGCGGCCGATCGCGAGTACTTCGGCATCCGACCGGACGACAGCCGTGGGCTCGTCGACGTCTTCGCGCGCCATGACAACCTCGTCGGGTACTTCGCCGGTCACACGCACACGAACCGCGTCCGCCGGTTCGCCGTCACCGGTGATCGCCCGTTCGCGGAGATCGGGTGCGCCAAGGACTTCCCCGGGGCCTGGGCGGAGTACCGCGTCCACGAGGGCGGGTACGTGCAGGTGATGCGCCGCGCGACCGCGGCGGACGCCTTCGACTGGGCCGAGCGCACGCGCGCCATCATCGGCGGCATGTACCGCGACCTCGTCTTCGGCACCATCGACGACCGCTGCTTCACCCAGCGCTACTGATGCGCCGTATCCTCCGGCGCGATGCAGGCGCTGGAGGGACTGCGGGTCGTCGACATGGCCAGCGTGCTGGCCGGTCCCGGAGCCGCGAAGTACCTCGGCGACTTCGGTGCCGACGTCATCAAGGTCGAGGCGCCGGCCGGTGACGGGACGCGGGGCATGGGCTGGCTCGACCCCCGCGACCGCCTGGCCTTCATGTGGAAGGTCCTCGGGCGCAACAAGCGGGCCGTGGTGCTCGACCTCAAGACGCCCGAGGGGCTCGACGCGATGCTGGCGCTGGTCGCCGACGCCGACGTCCTGATCGAGAACGCCCGTCCCGGCACGCTCGAACGGCTGGGGCTCGCTCCGGACGAGGTGTTGCTGGCCCGCAACCCGGGCCTCGTGGTGCTGCGGGTGACCGGCTTCGGCCAGACCGGCCCGTACCGCTCCCGGCCGGGATTCGCGACGCTCGCCGAGGCGATGGGCGGCTTCGCCGCGATCAACGGCGAGCCGGACGGGCCGCCGCTGCTCCCGCCCATCGCGTTGACCGACGAGATCACCGCGCTCGTCGGCGCGTTCGCGATCCTCACCGCGCTCCGCCACCGCGACCGCACCGGCGAGGGTCAGGTCGTGGACGCCAACCTGCTCGAGTCGATGCTCCAGGTGATGGGGCCGCTCCCGAGCGTGTGGGCCGAGCTGGGCGTGCTCCAGCCTCGGCTCGGGTCGGGGATCCCGTACTCGGTGCCCCGGGGCACGTACCGCTGCGCCGACGGCGTGTGGGTCGCGCTGTCCACGTCCGCGGACTCGGTTGCGCATCGGCTGCTCACGCTGCTGGGCGTCGGCGACCAGGAGCGGTTCGCCACGTTCGAGGGTCGCATCGAGCACCGCGAGGAGCTCGACCTGATCGTGCGCGACTGGATCGGGGCGCGGCCGTCGGCGCAGGTGCTCGACGAGGTCGCGGCCGCCGAGGCCGCGATCGCGCCCGTCTACTCGATGGCCGACCTCATGGCCGACGAGCACGTGCAGGCGCGGGAGACGATCGTGGAGGTCGACGGCGTCCACATGCCCGGGCCGGTCGCGCGCCTGTCCAGGACACCGGGGGAGGTTCGCCACGCGGGTCGGCCCCTCGGCGCCGACACCGACGCTGTCGTCGAGGCTCTCCGGGCGGGCCGCAGCCCTTGGGGGAGCCCGAGGCGAGGATGAGCGCCGCACGTATCGTGCGGCGCCCGAGCGGCGCGCCGCGCCATGAGCGGGGGACCCGAGGCGAGGATGAGCGCCGCACGTATCGTGCGGCGCCCGAGCGGGGGGCCGAGCGCCCCGGCGCG
>CAZHKE010000094.1:0-4185 GCA_964532485.1 uncultured Bifidobacteriaceae bacterium | reverse complement strand
TGAGCGCCGCACGTATCGTGCGGCGCCCGAGCGGGGGGCCGAGCGCCCCGGCGCGAAGCGCCGAGAGCGGGGGAGCGGACGCGACGCGTCCCGAGGAGGGTCGGCGTAGAGAAGTCCCCGCTCCGTCGACGCGCCGGCCACGCGCCGCTGTGACGGCCGGGTGCCCCAACGTCCTCCTCGGGACGCGAACGGGCCCCATCTTCCACCATCGTCCACAGATTTTCCACCCCTGGAGGCCGGTTCTCCACCGGTTGTCCACAGCCGCCGGTGGAGAACTCGCCGTTCTCGGCGGCGTGGCGGCGTGCCAGGATGCGCACGGCGAGTCCGATGGCCGGCGGTCCCGGTCCAGCGAGCGACGTGATGGCGTGGGGGACACGGATGCTGACAAGTGAGGAGATCATGGCGTCGGTGGCCGGGCACACGGTCGCGACGCGCTTTCGCGACACCGTGCGGGCCGCGCCCGAGCAGGTGGCACTGCGCTGGAAGGATGCCGACGGCGGCTGGGGCGAGCTGACGTGGCAGGAGTACGCCGATCGCGCCTGCCGGGTTGCCGCCGCGCTCGAAGACCGGGGTGTCGGGCACGGCGAGCGCGTCGTCCTCATGATGCGCAACCGACCCGAGTTCCACATCGCCGACATCGGCGCGCTGCTGATCGGCGCGACGCCCGTCTCCATCTACAACTCCTCTGCACCCGAGCAGGTGCAGTACCTCGCGTCGCACTGCGGCGCCGTCGCCGCGATCGTCGAGGACGTCGACTACCTCGAACGCGTGCTGAAGGTCCGCGACGAGATCCCGACGCTCGAGCACATGGCGATCATCGACGACGACGGCCGCGCCCCCGACGACGTGCAGTCGTGGGAGTCGCTGCTCGCGCACGATCCGGTCGATCTCGACGCGGCCGCGCAGATCGCCCAGCCCGACGATCTCGCAACCATCATCTACACGTCGGGCACCACCGGCCCGCCGAAGGGCGTGATGCTCGATCACGCCAACATCGTGTGCACGGTCGAGATGCTGCTGAGCTGCTGGAGCCCGGAGGATCCCGATCCGTACCACAGCCGCCTCGTGTCGTACCTGCCGATGGCGCACATCGCGGAGCGGCTGACGTCGCACTACCAGGGCGTCGTCGCCGGCTTCGAGGTGACGACGTGCCCCGAGGCGTCGCAGATCGGGGCGTACCTCGCCGAGGTCCGACCCGAGGTCTTCTTCGCCGTCCCTCGAGTGTGGGAGAAGCTCCACGCCGGGGTGCTCGCCGTCGCCCGCGCCAACCCCGATCAGCAGGCCGCGCTCGACGCCGCGATCCCGGTCGGCGCGCGGGCCGCCGAGTGCCGGGCCCGCGGCGAGGAGCCGCCGCCCGACCTCGCCCAAGAGCTCGAGGCCGCGCAGCCCGTCCTCGATGTCGTGCGCACGCTGCTCGGCCTCGACCAGCTCAAGGCGGCGATCAGCGGTGCCGCCCCACTCTCCCAAGAGGTGCTGCGCTTCTTCCGCGCCACCGGGGTGCCGATGTCGGAGATCTATGGGCTCTCGGAGACCTCGGGCCCGATGACGTGGACGCCCTTCCGGGTGCACCCCGGCACCGTGGGGCCGCCGATCCCCGGCGAGGAGGTCGAGCTCGCCGACGACGGAGAGGTGCTGGCGCGGGGCGCCAACATCTTCCGCGGCTACCTCAACGACCCGGAGCGGACGGCCGAGGCGCTCGACGACGACGGCTGGCTGCACACGGGCGACATCGGCGAGTTCGACGCCGACGGCTACCTCAAGATCGTCGACCGCAAGAAGGAGCTCATCATCACCGCGGGCGGGAAGAACATCTCGCCCGCCAACCTCGAATCGGCGTTGAAGTCGTTCCCGCTGATCGGACAGGCGTGCGTGATCGGCGACAACCGTCCGTTCGTGTCCGCGCTGCTCGTGCTCGACCCCGAGGTCGCGCCCGCGTGGGCCGCGCACCAGGGCATCGACGCCAAGTCGCTCGCGGAGCTCGCTGAGGAGCCGGCCGTGCTCGAAGAGGTGCAACGCAACGTCGACGAGGCCAACAAGCGCTTCGCGCGCGTCGAGCAGATCAAGAAGTTCGTCCTGCTCGGCGAGGAGTGGCTCCCCGACTCCGAGGAGCTCACCCCGACGATGAAGCTCAAGCGGCGGGGCGTCCACGCCAAGTATGCCGACCCGATCGAGTCGATCTACACCTGAAGCCCCTGGATGCGTCCCTCACCCGCGCCGAGCGGGGTGAGGGACGCAGGTGCGTCGGATCAGCCCGTTCGCGCCAGGCGTCGGCGCCGGTCGATCGCGACGTCGGCGATCTCCGACACGATGGTCGCGAGCCGGTAGTCCTTCGGTGTGTAGACGCGGGCGACGCCGGCGGCGAGCAGCTTCGCCTCGTCCTCGTCGGGGATGATCCCGCCGACGACGACCGGCGCGTCGACGCCCAGGTCGCGCAAGCAGCGGACGGTCTCGGGCACCAGCTCGAGGTGCGAGCCCGACAGGATCGACAGACCGACCACGTCGACGTCCTCGTCGCGTGCCGCGGCGGCGATCTGCTCCGGCGTCAGACGGATGCCCTGGTAGATCACCTCGAGCCCGGCGTCGCGGGCGGCGACGGCGATCTGCTCCGCGCCGTTGGAGTGGCCGTCGAGCCCGGGCTTGCCGACCAGCAGCCGCAGCGGGCCGCCGAGTGACTCGGTCGCGGCCCGCACCCGCTCGCGCACCGCGGCCAGGTCGCCGACCGGTGCGGCAACAGCGCCCACCCCGGTGGGGGCCCGGTACTCGCCGAACACGTCACGCAGCGCGGCTGCCCACTCGCCGACCGTGCCGCCGGCCCGGGCGAGCGCGACCGTGACGGGGACGAGGTTCTCGTCGGTCGCGGCCGCGGCACGCAGGCGATCGAGCGCGCCCTCGACGGCGGCGTCGTCGCGCGCGGCGCGCCACTCCTCGAGCCGCTCGATCTGCTCCCGCTCGGCCGCCGCGTCGACCACGACGATCGAGTGCTCCGAGTCGAGCGAGCTCAGCGGCGACGGCTCGGTCTCGGTGAACGAGTTGACGCCGACCACCTTCTGCTCACCCGACTCGATGCGGCGAACCCGCTCCGCGTTGCTCTGCACGAGCCGGCCCTTCATCGCGTCGATCATCTCGAAGACGCCGCCACCGTCGAGGACCCATTGCAGCTCTGCCGCCGCCGCGTCGGCGAGCTCGGTCGTCTTGTCCTCGACGACCTTCGACCCCTCGAAGAGATCGTCGTACTCGAGCAGATCGGTCTCGTACGCGAGCACCTGCTGCATGCGCAGCGACCCCTGCTGGTCCCACGGCGTCGGCAGCCCGATCGCCTCGTTCCAGCACGGCAGCTGGATGGCGCGCGCCCGCGCGTCCTTCGAGAGCGTGACGCCGAGCATCTCCAGCACGATCCGCTGCACGTTGTTCTCGGCCTGCTCCTCGGTGAGCCCGAGCGAGTTCACCTGCATGCCGTAGCGGAAGCGCCGCAGCTTCGGATCGTCGACGCCGTAGCGCTCACGGGTCAGCCGGTCCCACAGGCGCGTGAACGCGCGCATCTTGCACATCTCCTCGACGAAGCGGACACCCGCGTCGACGAAGAAGGAGATGCGACCGACGACCTGGTCGAACTCGTCGGCGGGGACCTGCCCGGAGTCGCGAACCGCGTCGAGGACGCCGCACGCAGTGCCGAGCCCGTAGGCGATCTCCTGGACGGGGGTCGCGCCCGCCTCCTGGTAGTGGTACGGGCACACGTTGATCGGGTTCCAGCTCGGCACGTGCCGGACCGTGTGACAGACCAGGTCGACCGTGAGCCGCCGCGAGGCCTCGGGCGGGAAGATGTACGTGCCCCGCGACAGGAACTCCTTGACGATGTCGTTCTGTGTCGTGCCCGCGAGCTCGTTCGGGTCGACGCCCTGCTCCTCGGCGAGCGCCGCGTACATGCCGAAGAGCCACATGGCCGTGGCGTTGATCGTCATCGACGTGTTCATCTCGTCGAGCGGGATGCCGTCGAAGAGCACGCGCATCTCGCCGAGGTGCGGGACGGGCACGCCGACCTTGCCGACCTCGCCCCGCGCCAGGACGTGGTCGGGGTCGTAGCCCGTCTGCGTCGGCAGGTCGAAGGCGACCGAGAGGCCGGTCTGGCCCTTCGCCAGGTTCGTGCGGTACAGCTCGTTCGACGCCCGGGCCGACGAGTGGCCCGAG
>CAZHKE010000093.1:2965-6995 GCA_964532485.1 uncultured Bifidobacteriaceae bacterium | reverse complement strand
TCCAGGCCTACTTCCGCATCAACGCGGAGAACGCCGGGCAGTTCGAGCGCACGCTGATCATCGCCGACGAGGGCGCGTCGGTGCACTACGTCGAAGGCTGCTCGGCGCCGGTGTACTCCACCGACTCGCTGCACTCCGCAGTCGTCGAGCTCATCGCGAAGCCGGGCGCTCGCATCCGGTACACGACGATCCAGAACTGGTCGCCGAACGTCTACAACCTCGTCACCAAGCGCGCGCGGGCCGAGACCGAGTCGACGGTCGAGTGGATCGACGGCAACCTCGGCTCCAAGCTCACGATGAAGTACCCGGCCGTGGTCATGACCGGCCCGAAGGCGCACGGTGAGGTGCTGTCGGTCGCGTACGCGGGCCCGGGCCAGCACCAGGACGCCGGCGCCAAGATGACGCACGCCGCGCCGGAGACGACGTCGGTCATCGACTCGAAGTCGATCTCGAAGGACGGCGGGCGCACCACCTACCGCGGGCTCGTGAAGGTCGAGGAGGGTGCGTACGGCGTGAAGAGCCACGTGCGCTGCGACGCGCTGATCCTCGACGAGGAGAGCCGCTCCGACACGTATCCCTACATGGAGATCGCCGAGAAGGATGCGCGCATCGGTCACGAGGCGACCGTGTCGAAGGTCGGCGACGACCAGCTCTTCTACCTCCAGTCGCGCGGGCTCACCGAGCAGCAGGCGACGGCGATGATCGTCAACGGGTTCATCGAGCCGGTCACCAAGACGCTGCCCATGGAGTACGCGGTCGAGCTGAGCCGTCTCATCGAGCTCAACATGGAGGGCGCGGTCGGGTGAGCGAGCGAGCGACCCCCACTCGGTGACCGCGGCGTTCTCCCCCGACGCGGCTCGCGCGATCGGGGGTCCCGACTGGCTCGCGCGCCGTCGGCTGTCGGCGGCCGAGCGGCTCGAGGGTCTCGAGTGGCCCACGGAGCACGACGAGATCTGGCGGTACAGCCGCATCGGCGAGCTCGACCTCGAGCAGTACCGACCGATCCCGCCCGAAGCCCTGGGCGACCCGGCGGTGGAGCCCGCGCCGGGTGGGGGACCGTTCGCGGCCGAGATCGGCGAGCACGCCGGGATGATCGTGGTGCGCAACGGCCGGGTCGTGTACCACGAGCTCGATCCGGCGCTCGAGTCGAAGGGTGTCACGGTCTGCGGCCTCGCGACGTGCGACGAGGCCGATGTCCGCGAAGCGCTCGGCGTGTGCTCCGACGCGTCGCCCGACGCGTTGACCGTGCTGCACGACGCCTTCCTCGCCGGCGGCGCGTGCATCCGCGTGCCCGACGGCGTCGTCGTCGACCGTCCCGTCGTCGTGGTCCACTGGGCCCAGGGCGCCGGCTACGCCAGCTTCCCCCACACGCTGCTGGTCGCCGGTGCGGGCTCGGAGGTCACGGTCGTCGAGCGCGCCGGATCACCGAGCTTCCCTCCCGACGTACCCGGGCACCTCGTCGACGGCGTCGTCGAGCTGCTCGTCGGCGACAACGCGCACGTGCGCTACGTCACGGTGCAGGAGCACGGTCCGCGGACGTGGAGCGTCGTGCTCCAGCGCGCGCACCTCGGACGCGACGCGACGCTGCGCTCGTCGGCCGTCGCGCTCGGCGGCGACTACGCGCGACTGCGAAGCGAGTCGCTGCTCGCGGCACCGGGGGCCGAGAGCGACCTCATCGCCGTGTACTTCGGCGACGACGAGCAGATGCTCGACTTCCGCACCTTCCAGGACCACGACGCGCCGCACACCCGCAGCGACCTGCTCTTCAAGGGCGCGGTCGAGGACCGGGCGCAGTCCGTGTACTCGGGGCTGGTGCGGCTGCGGCCACCGGCGCAGAAGTCGGAGGCGTACCAGACGAACCGCAACCTCGTCCTCACCAAGGGTGCCGGCGCCGAGTCGATCCCGAACCTCGAGATCGAGGCCAACGACGTGCGCTGCTCGCACGCGAGCACCGTCGGACCGATCGACGAGGACCAGCTCTACTACCTGGCCACGCGGGGGATCCCACCCGAGGAGGCGGAGCGGCTCATCGTGCTCGGGTTCTTCGACGACGTGTTCGCCCGCCTCCCCGTGCCGGCCCTCGTCCAGCCGCTGCGCCGCCGGGTGATCGAGAAGGTCGAGCACCGCGATGCCTGACGTGCCGGATGCTGGGGTGCTGGATGCTGAGGTGCCGGATGCCTGACGTGACGCTCTGCAAGGTCGGCGACGTGGCCGACGGCGCGGCGCGTCGGTTCGACGTCGACGGTCACCGACTCTGCGCGGTCAACCTCGGTGGGCGGCTCTTCGTCGTGGACGACCGGTGCTCGCACGAGGACTACTCCCTGTCGGAGGGCGAGGTGTGGCCCGACGAGTGCGAGATCGAGTGCCCGAAGCACGGCTCGACCTTCTCGCTCACGACGGGCGAGCCCCAGACGCTGCCGGCCACCCGACCGGTGGGGGTGTACGGCGTGCGCGTCGAGGGCGACGACGTGATCGTGGCGCTGCCGTGAGTGCCGACGGGCGCGGTCTCGCGATCAGCGACGTGCACGCGTCGGTCGACGGGTTCGAGATCCTCCGGGGCGTCGAGCTCGAGGTCGGCGCGGGTGAGGTGCACGCGCTCATGGGCCCCAACGGGTCCGGCAAGTCGACCCTCGCGAACGTCGTGATGGGACGCGGCGACTACGAGGTCACCGCGGGCTCGATCACCGTCGACGGGGTGGAGCTCATCGGGCTCCCGACCTGGCAGCGGGCGGCGCACGGTGTGTTCCTGGCGTCGCAGTACCCGGCTGCGGTGCCGGGCGTGCCGGTGGGGGAGCTCGTCGGCGCAGCAGCACGTGTGCGCGGGTCCGACGTCGCCGGCCTCGACGCGCGCCTGCGCGACGAGGCGCGCCGGCTCGAGATCCGCGACGAGCTCCTCGCCCGCGGGGTCAACGACGAGTTCTCCGGTGGCGAGCAGAAGCGGATGGAGACGCTGCAGCTCGCGGTGCTGGAGCCCCGCTTCGCCGTCCTCGACGAGATCGACTCCGGCCTCGACGTCGACGCCCTGCGCGACGTGTCGCGCCGCATCGAGGCGATGACGTCCGACGTCGGCCTCGGCGTGCTCGCGATCACGCACTACACCCGCCTGCTCACCGAGCTGCGGGCCGACCGTGTCCACGTGCTCCTCGGCGGGCGGATCGCGACGAGCGGCGGCCCCGAGCTCGCCGACCACCTCGAAGAGGTCGGGTACGAGGGCATCGCCGACGAGCTCGGCGTCGAGGACCTCCGCGTCGAGCCGCCGACGGAGGCAGACCCGTTCGCCGAACCGGGCTTCTGAGTCAGGCGTAGAGGTTCAGCGAGTCGTCGAGGCCGAGCCGCGTCGCGTCGCCGCGACCGGTCGCGGCGAGGATGAACGGGTAGGCGTCACCGTCGAGACGCTCGCCGCCGCCGCTCACGGTGAACTCCGGCAGACCGTCGAACGCGAGCGTCGTGGGCTGCCACTTGCGCTTGGTGAGCTCGGTCGCGATGTGCGAGACGCTCACCTTGTCGCCCGCGGTCGTCCGCTGGGGCAGCTGTCCGAGCACCGCGCGCATGTCGTCGGCGTGGAGGTAGGTGTCGTACCAGAGCGCCTCCACGCCGTCGCCGAGCGTGCCCTCGTACCCGCCGGGCGCAGACGCCTCCCACGCCGCGTCGTCGAACGCGGCGAGCAGCCCGGCTGCGGCCTCGCGCACCTCGGCGCACTCGTCGGCGAGCTGGGCCGGTGTGCGGCCGCGGCGCTCGGCGACCTCGCGCTCGGTCACCTCGGGCGTTCCGAGCCCGTCGAGGCGACCGCCGACGACGTCGGCCATCGACCCGATCACGTGGCCGGCGACGTCGCCGACCGTCCAGCCGTCGCAGCGGCTCGGCGTCGCCCACTGCTGGGCGTCGAGCGAGCGGACCAGCTTCTCGAAGTCGCCGAGCTCGTCGAGCATGCCGGCGGTCACCTCGTCGCGAGGAAGGGTCATGATGGGCTCCTTGGAGAACTTCCGTGCAAGTTGCACGTATCTTGCTCTCGTGGGCGGCGGAGGTCAAC
>CAZHKE010000093.1:0-2865 GCA_964532485.1 uncultured Bifidobacteriaceae bacterium | reverse complement strand
TACCTCGACGCGGCCATGGACCCGGCCGTGCAGCGGGTGGTCCTGATCGACGGCACGTCGGTGCTCGGCTGGGAGGCGCGCGAGGAGATCTCCGGCAGCCTCGCGCTCGGCATGGTCGAGGAGGTGCTGCGCGCCGCCATGGACGCGGGGGAGATCGACGTCCAGCCCGTCGACGCGCTCGCGCACGTGCTGCTCGCGGCACTGCACGAGGCCGTGCTGCTGGTGGCGCGCGCCGACGACCAGGCCGCGGCGCGCGCGGACGTGGGTGTGATCGTGGAGCGCGTGCTCGGCCGGCTCTGATCGGCGCTCGCGCGCGGCGGCCTTCAGGCCGCGGCGGCCACCGACACCGTGACCGTCTCGACCTTGGAGCCGCGCTCGGCGCGTGACCGGTCCGGCTGGCCCTGCGTCGGCGACGTGCAGCAGAACAGCGTGCGGCCGTCGTCGCCGCCGATCGCGCACGCGATGGCGTGGCGCCCGGGCGTCTCCACGACGTCGGTGACCTCACCGCCCTCTCGCACGCGCACGAATCGGTCGGAGGCGGGGCCCGCGATCCAGATCGCGTCGTCGGCGTCGATGCAGATCCCGTCGGGATAGTCGCCCTCGGGGAGGTCGGCCCACAGTCGCCGGTTCGAGAGCGTGCCGTCGTCGGCGAGGTCGAAGCCGGTGAGGCAGCGGCCCGCGCTCTCGGCCACGACGAGCGTGGCGCCGTCCGCGGTGATCACCATCCCGTTCGGCATCTTCAGGCCGTCGGTGACCGCGCGAGCCGAGCCGTCGGGATCGACCCGCAGCAGCGGCGCAGCCGTGGGCTTCCCGCCGCCGTGGAAGTCGTATCCGAACTGCGACACGAACGCGTGGCCCGCACCGTCGACGACCATGTCGTTGATCTCGTGCGGCGCGAGATCGCTGACGTCGGCGTGCTCGGCGACGGTGCCGTCGGCGTCGACGCGCACGAGCCGGCGGTCGTCCATCGACACGACGAGCAGCGACCCGTCCGGGAGCCAGCCCAGGCCCGACGGTGACGAGTCGCCGAGCCGCGCGATCACCTCGACCGCGCCGTCAGTGGTGACGCGCAGCACCTCGTGGGCGTGCATGTCGGACACGTACAGCGCCCCGTCCCGCCAGCGCGGTCCCTCGAGGAACGCGCGCCCGCCCACCAGCGTCTGCAGCTCCGTCACGGCTCAGGAGCATACGAGCGTCACGCGCCCCCCTCCCCGGGTTCTGGGCACGTTGAACACGACTCTCTGGTGTCGAACGTGCCCAGAAGCCGGGGGGAGGTCGGTTGGATCACGAGGTCGTCGGACGGATCGCGTCCGCTCAGCACGGTGTGGTCACCTTCGACCAGCTGCGCGTGCGGGGCGTCTCCGCCGGAACGATCCAGTACTTCGTCGATCGCGGCTACCTGGAACGGATGCACCTCGGGGTCTTCCGGGTGCGCGGTGCGCCGTCGAGCTATCCGCAGTCGCTCGTCGCGGCGTACCTGGCCATCGGCCCCGAAGCGACCGCTTCGCACCGCTCCGCAGCGTGCGTGCACGACCTGCTGACCTATCGCGAGCCGCCGATCGAGGTCACGACGATCCGGCGCCGGTCGCCGGAGATCGCGGGTGTGATCGTCCATCGACTCAAGGACCTGCACTCGCGCTGGGTCACTCGCGCCGGAGACGTCCGGGTGACGACCGTGGGTCGGACGCTGGTCGATCTCGGCGCGGTGGCGTCACGACGCACCGTGGAGGCCGCGTTCGACCGTGCCGCGGGCCGCAAGCTCGTGACGTACCGCGAGGTGCGCGACTCGATGCTCGCGGTCGCCCGGCAGGGACGTCGCGGTGTCGGCACGATCCGCTCGCTGCTCGACGCCCGCATCGGCGAGGTGGTCCCAGCGGGTGTCTTCTCGGCTCGCATGGCGACGGTGATGCGCAACACCGGACTCCCGAGAGCGGTGCCCGAGTTCACGGTGCTGGACGACCACGAGGGATTCGTCGGCGTGGTCGACTTCGCCTATCCCGAGAAGCGCCTCGCGATCGAGGTCGACGGCTACGAGTTCCACTCGTCGCCGCGGGCGGTGAAGGTCCGGAACCAGCGCGATCGGTTGCTGGCGGACATCGGATGGTTGACGCTCCACTTCGACTGGGACGAGGTCGAGAGCCGTCCTCGCGATGTCGCCGGCGCCATCCGTCGCCAGTACCGGGCACGTTGAACACCACTATGTCGTGTTCAACGTGCCCAAAACCCTGGAGGGGGGGGTCAGATGGCTTGGCTGCTGATGATCTGCTCGCCGTTGGCGGGGCCACCGTCGACGTAGACCGCCTCACCTTCGGCGACCAGCGTGTGCCAGTACGTCGCGATGTGCATCGGGATGCGGGAGCAGCCGTGCGACGCGGGCTCGGCGGGAACCGAGTCGTAGCCGTGGATCGCCCGCCCCTTGAAGAAGTAGTACGGGTTGTACAGCTTGCCCAGGTCGCCGTCCTGCCATCCGTCGTAGAAGTAGTAGTACTGGTACCGGCCGTTGGGCGTGGTGGCGACCTCGCAGATGCGCTGCGTCGGCGCCTTCTTGGGCGTCACGTAGCAGAACGTCTCGCCGCTGGCCGTCGAGGTCGTCGTCACCAGCGCGACCTGGTTGCCCTTGTAGAGCGTGATCACCTGCTTGGCGACGTCGATCTCGGTGCGGTCGAGCTCCGCGCCGTGGTGCAGCGGCGGCGGATACTGCCAGGCGACGAGGAGGTCGCGCTCGGTGGGTCCGATGCGGCCGTTGCGGTCGAGCCCGTGGATCTTCTGGACGGCCTGCACCGCGAAGCTCATCGCCTGCCCGTAGTTGCCGTCGACGGGGCCGGGGTCGAACTTCAGGTCGTGGAGGCGCTGCTGGAACGCGGC
>CAZHKE010000092.1:0-7038 GCA_964532485.1 uncultured Bifidobacteriaceae bacterium | reverse complement strand
CCGCAAGCGAGCCCGGGAACGAAGGTCGTCGGACCACGGCTGATCGTGGTCGCGCTGTCGGTGACAGACTCCTCGAGCGTCGTCGCAATCGCGATGGGTTCCTTCGCAACGACCACCTGTGGCCGATGCACATCGTCGGGCGCGAAGGCCGCGTGCTGCGCGACCAGTGGGGCATCGAGCCGACGGCGTACCTCGGCATCATCCCGACATACTGGTCGTGGACGAAACGAGTCGACCCGAACGACTACGTGCTCACGTAGGTGACACCGATGGACCTGGCGATGACGCTCTCGACCATGCCGCCGCGAACAGAATCCTGCCCGTGACCCTGATGCTCGAGGCCAAGGGCCTCACGAAGCGGTTCGGTGACGTCGAGGCCCTCGCGGGTCTCGACCTCGAGGCGCCCTCGGGGTCGGTGCTCGCGGTGCTCGGCCCGAACGGCGCAGGGAAGACGACGCTCGTCCGCACCATCGCCACGCTGCTGCGCCCCGACGCGGGCGTGCTGCGCGTCAACGGCGTCGACGTCACCGAGGACCCGAAGCGAGTCCGTCGGTCGATCGGCCTGGCGGGCCAGTTCGCGGCAGTCGAGCCCGCGCTCACCGGACGCGAGAACCTCCGGATGGTGGCACGGCTCTTCGGTCACGACCGGCGCGCCGGCAACGCCGCGGCCGACGAGGTGCTCGAGCAGCTCGGGCTGTCCGACGCGGGCGACCGACTCGTGCGCACCTACTCCGGTGGCATGCAGCGCCGGCTCGACCTCGGCGCCAGCCTCGTCGGAGCGCCGCGCCTCTTGCTCATGGACGAGCCGACGACCGGTCTCGACCCCCGGAGTCGCAACGACCTCTGGCGCAACATCGAAAGCCTCGCCGCGGGCGGCACCGACGTCGTGCTCACGACGCAGTACCTCGACGAGGCCGACCGGCTCGCCGACATCATCGCGATCTTCGACCTCGGCCACCTCGTCGCGTGGGGCACGAGCAGCGAGCTCAAGTCGCAGGCCGGCCGCGACGTCATCGACGTGCGACCGTGCGACGACGCCGACCTCGAGCGCGCGGCCGCCGCCCTCGGCGCCGAGGCCACCGTCGACGTGACCCGGTCGCACGTCTCGCGCCCGGTGACCGAGGGCGCCGACGAGCTCGTCGCCGCCGTGCAGGCTCTGGCCGCCGCCGACATCGCACTCGACGACATCTCCCTGCGCCGACCGACGCTCGACGACGTGTTCCTCGCGCTGACGGGCCGCAGCGCCGAAGCGGCCGAAGCGGAGGCGAAGGGTGCGGCGGCCGGCGACGCCGAGGCGGATGAGGAGAAGATGTCGTGACCATCGCAGCGCCCCCGAAGACCGCGAGCCGGCGGGCCACCATCACCACGATCGCGGTTCGAACGACCCTCAAGATCCTCCGGACGCCGCAGATCGTGGGCATCGCGATCGCCCAGAGCATCGTGTTCCTGCTGATGTTCCGGTACGTGTTCGGCGGGGCGATCGACGTACCGGGCGTCGTGTACGTCGAGTTCCTCGTGCCCGGCTTCGTGGTCTCGGGCCTGCTGTTCACCGCCGGTGGGTCTACGGTCGCGGTCGCCGAGGACGCGGCGTCCGGCCTCTACGACCGCTTCAGGTCCCTCCCGATCTCCGACTCGTCGGTCCTGATCGGACGCGGCATCGCCGATGCGGCGCTGATGGTGATCGTCGGTCTCGTCACCCTCGGTGTCGGCTTCATCGTGGGCTTCCGCATCCACGGTGGCGCGCTCGACGTGCTGGTCGCCGTCGGGCTGCTCGCGGTCTACGGGCTCGGCTTCGCCGGGGTCTTCGTCTGGCTGGGGCTCGTGAGCGGCAGCGCGCAAGCCGCGCAGGGCCTCAGCCTCCTCGCCGTTCCGTTCTCGTTCGTGTCGAGCGCGTTCGTCCCGATCGCCACCATGCCCGACGGACTCCAGACGTTCGCCGAGTGGCAGCCGCTGACGTTCATGGTGAATGCCTGGCGCGGACTCCTTCTCGGTGACGCGGCGACGAAGACCTTCTCGCACAGCCTCGAGTTCTACGTCGTCGGCTCGATCATCTGGGCAGCCGCGATCGCCATCGTCATCGCGCCGCTGGCCCTGCGCGCGTACCGAAAGCGCTGAGCCTCGTCAACGGCGGGAGCCGCCATTCACGCGACCGGGCGCTCTCCCGCAACGGTCGTGCGGTGCATGAACCGGCGATGCCCGGTGAAGTCGGCCAGCGCGAGGTGCTGGACGGCGCGGTTGTCCCACATCGCGACGTCGCCGGCCTCCCAACGCCACCGACACTGGAGCTCGGGCCGCGTGCACCACGAGAACAAGAAGTCGAGGAGCAGCTGCGCCTCGAACGGCGAGAACCGGTCGAGGCCGACCGTGTACTGCGCATTGACGTAGAGGACCTTGCGTCCGGTCTCGCTGTGCACGCGCACGACGGGATGGCGTTCGACGCGGTTCGCCTCCTCGCTGGTGTGCACGGTCATGCCCTCGAACGTGTCGTGGATCGCCTGCATCTTCGGTGAGTACGCGTTGACTGCGCTGTGCAGACCCACGAGGGAACCGAGCATCTCGCGCATGCCTGCCGACAACGCGTCGTAGGCGAGCTCCTGGTTCGCCCAGACCGTGTCACCACCTGCCGGCGGGACCTCCACGGCGTGCAGGATCGAGGCGAACGGCGGCTCAGCCAGGAACGAGAAGTCCGAGTGCCAGAGGCTGCCGAACGTGTAGCGCTGCGCCTCGGACGCTTCGCGCACGACGGCGACGCCGATAGCGACGCGCGAGCGAGTTCAGCAGATCAGCGTCTTCTTCGATCGTCGTTCCCGGGAAGAACGGGTAGTCGGGCACCACGACGACGACTCCCTCGCCACCGACACGGGCGTCACCCCCACGGCCGGTCACCGCAGCCGCACGGCGAGCGGGACCCCCGCACGGTGCCGAGCGCCACCACGGCAGCGACACCGGCCCCCCGGGCGAGCACCTCCCGACGCGACCAGTCACCCACGCCATCCCCCTCGCACGGCCGGTCCCGACGGCACGCGCATTGGGGCAGTATGTCGTGGCGACGGCGCCGACCGAAAGGCGGGCGTGTGAGCTCCAGCGACGACACGGTCGACGGCCTGTGGGACGCCGACAACCACTACTACGAGCCCCGCGACTGCTTCACTCGCTACATCGACCCCGGGATGGCCGAACGGGCCGTTCGCACCGTGACCGACCGTGACGGTCGAGAGGTCGTCCTCGTGGGCGACCGCCGGTTCACGTTCCTGCTCGACCCCTTTCGCGACACCACCCCGAAGCCGGGATCGTTGCGGGAGATGCTGCGATCGATGAGCTCGGGGAGCACCAAGGAGTCGAGCGACGTCGAGCCGGTGCAGCCCGAGTACGTGAACCGCGACGCGCGTCTCGCGGTGATGGACGCACAGGGCATCGAGGCGATCCTGCTGTTCCCCACGCTCGCGGTCTGCGTCGAGCACTTCATGAAGGACGACCCCCAGCAGCTCTACGCGAACATCCATGCGTTCAACCGATGGCTCGACGACGACTGGGGCTTCGCCCACGAGGGTCGCCTCTTCGGTGTCCCGCTGCTCTCGTTGCGCGACGTCGACCGCGCCGTGGCGGAGCTCGAGTTCGTGCTCGACCGCGGCGCCCGCGCGATCGATCTGCGCCCCGGCCCCGCGGCCGACCGCTCACCCGCCGACCCGCACTTCGACCCGTTCTGGGCGCGCGTCAACGAGGCCGGGATCCCGGTGTGCTTCCACGTCGGGGAATCCGGCTACAACGAGCTCTACAGCGTCGCCTGGGGGGAGGAGGCGAACCCGTCGTCGCACCACCAGTCGGCGTTCCAGTGGACGAGCTTCTTCGGCGACCGCCCGATCATGGACACGTTCTCCGCGCTGGTGCTGCACAACCTGTTCGGACGCTTCCCGAACGTCCGCTGCGTCAGCGTCGAGAACGGCTCCCTGTTCGTGCCGTACCTGCTCCAGGTCATGAACAAGATGAACGGGATGGGTCGCAACGGTCCGTGGCTGGGCGGTCGGATCACCGAGCGTCCGAGCGAGATCTTCAAGCGCCACGTCTACATCTCGCCCTACCACGAGGAGGACGTCGTGGCCCTCGCCGGGCTCATCGGTGACGACCGGGTGCTGTTCGGCTCCGACTACCCGCACGCCGAGGGCCTCGCCGAGCCACGGGACTTCGCCGACACCGTGCGCTCCCTCGGTCCCGACGCGGTCCGGCGAGTCATGCGCGACAACCTCCGGGGCCTCCTCGGGGGTGTGACCGTCGCCGCGTGAACCCACACCCGGTCAGCTGCCGGCCACCTCGGAGGCGGGCGCGACCATCAACGCCGGCGGCGGCTGGCGCATGTCCCCGTGAGCTCGCCGACACCTGACGCTCCGGGCCTGGTCGCGCCCGAGCGGCGTCCCGCCATCCCCGGCGGACCCCAGCTCGCCGCGCGGGTGCTCGACCGGGGACTCGACGCTCACCCGGACCGGGAGGCGCTGGTCGGGCGCCACGGTCGCTACTCGTGGCGCGAGCTGGACGCAGATGCCAACCGGGCCGCGCACGCGCTCACCGAGCTCGGGGTCTCGCCCGGTGATCGCGTCGCCACCGCGCTGCCCAACGACGTCGACATCGTGATCGCCTTCCTCGCCTGCATGCGGATCGGTGCGCTCTGGCTCGGCGTCAACCTCCCGCTCGCCCCACCCGAGAAGGCGCACCTGCTGCGTGGTTCGGGTGCCGGCGTCGTCCTGGCCACGCCCGAGGCCGCGGTCGAGCTGGCTACCGTCGCCGACGACCTCCCCGGTCTCGAGCGGGTCGTCACGGTCGCACCCGGCACCGACGCGGACGACTGGCGCCACCTGGTCGCGTCACAAGCAGCCACTGCGCCGGCCGTCGAGCTCGATCCGTTCGCGCCGGCGGCCATCGCGTACACGAGCGGAACGACCGGGTACCCGAAGGGCGCGGTGCACTCCCAGCACAACCTCCTGTTGCCGGGTGCCGTGGCACGCGCACGCGGCCAGTACGGCCCCGACGACCGGGTCGGCGTCGTGCTGCCCCTCACGATCCTGAACCTCGTCGCGCTCGGGCCGCTCCTCGCCTGGCAGACGGGCGCGACCTGCGTGGCGATCGACCGTCCCGACGCGCCCGGGCTCGCGCGCTGGATCCGCGACGAGCGCATCGCGGCGATCTCGACCGTCCCGACGGTCATGCACGACCTGTTGACGCATCCGGACGTGACCGCCGACGACCTCGCATCGCTCACCACGCCCGGCGTCGGTGGCGCCGACTGCCCCGAGTCGTTCCGTGATCTGTACCGTCGTCGGTTCGGTCGTGAGGTCACGGTCGGCTACGGCCTCACCGAAGCACCGACCGCGGTGACGATGACGGATCCCGACGCCGCGCCGGTGCCGGGCAGCGCGGGCCGAGCCCTGCCCCATGTTCGCGTCGTCGTCGTCGGCGACGACGGGACGGAGGCACCAGCGGGCACGACCGGAGAGATCTGCGTCGGGCCCGCGACCGAGGGCCCCTGGGCAGGCGTGTACACACCGATGCTCGGCTACTGGGGCCGGCCGGAGGCGACCGAGGCCGCGCTGCGCGACGGTCTGCTGCACACCGGTGACCTGGGGCTGGTCGACGCCGACGGCGAGCTGTTCGTCCGCGATCGCCACAACGACCTCATCATCCGCGGCGGAGCCAACGTCTATCCCGCCGAGGTCGAGCGGGTCCTGCACGAGGACCCTCGGGTGGCCGCGTGCGCCGTCATCGGGCGCGCCGACGACCGGCTCGGCGAGCGCGTCGTCGCGTTCGTGCAGGTGGCCGACGGCGAGCATCTGCCCCCGGACGAGCTGCGCGACGCGTGCGTGGCCAACCTGGCCCGCTACAAGGTCCCCGAGGAGATCCGCTTCGTGGAGTCGTTCCCGCGCACGCCGATGGGCAAGATCCGCAAGACGGAGCTGCGTGGCTCGTTGGGGCGTCGCTAGGCCTTGTGGGTTCGTGCGCTCGTCCGTGCACGGGCGAAGTGATTCGGCAATCATGTGCTGGGCGGCGGCCTGGGTTCCGCCGAGACGCATAGGAGGAGAGGACGTGCTGGACATGCGCCGAACGGCAGTGCTCGTCGAGCTCGCCGCGGACCACCGCTGAACGACGCGCCGCGGGTTCGGACGGCCTCTCTCGGCCGGCAACCGCTCGACGTGCGTCTTCACCGTGCTGTGTTGATCGAGGGGCAAGCGACCAAGCGTTGACGGGACCTGGCCGTGAAGGCACGATTGCCCGGTCCGCGACAGGGGGAGCACGTCATGGCCGAGAGCGTCTACAAGATCATCGAGCTCGTCGGCACGAGCTCGGAGTCCTGGGAGAAGGCGGCCGCCGCCGCGGTCGCACGGGCATCGAGCAGTCTGCGCGACCTGCGAATCGCCGAGGTCTCCGACCTCGACCTCCAGATCGAGAACGGCAAGGTGACGGCCTACCGGGCGAAGCTCAAGGTGTCGTTCAAGTACGAAGACTGAGCGACGAGAGCTCGATCAGCGCACGGGCCGGCCGGGCCCGAACGCGACTCGAACGATCCTCTCGAACGATCCTGGGGAGCGCGTCGTAGGGGCCCGGTCTCCCGGGCCCCTACGACCGCCGTCAGTGGCGGTACCCGCCCGACGACCCCGCACCGATCAGCAGCGATACGACGGTTCCCAGCGGGAGCGTGCCCCAGTAGCTGATGTTCAGGTCCACGTTGCCGAGGAACAGCATCAGCAACCACGTCACGGGGAACGTGACGACCAAGAACACCACGCCGAGCAGCAGCAAAGCTGCGAAGCTGTCGAACAGGTTGCGAATCGCACTACTCATGGGTCTCCCCTGGGTTCGGACGGTGCACGCGGCTCGTGCCCGTAGCTCGGCACAGTCTCGTGCACCGGGTTCATGCCGTGCCTCGCCGGCGTGGCGCGCCGGATCTCACGGTTCGCAGCCGACGTACGCCAACGCACCCGGACGACCGCCGGACCTTCGAGATCCGGAGTCGGCGGTAGCCTCGACGCGTGCACGGCGGGATCGTCCTCG
>CAZHKE010000091.1:0-7500 GCA_964532485.1 uncultured Bifidobacteriaceae bacterium | reverse complement strand
CCGGTGCAGTGACCGAGGATGTCGACATGGGGGCTGGCCAGGGCGGCGACCATCCGGTCGGTCATCTGCCGGCCCTCCATCCGCAGCTTCGAGTGCACGCTCGCGACGACCACGTCGAGCTGCTCCAGCAGCCCGGGCTCCTGGTCGAGCGACCCGTCGTCGAGGATGTCGACCTCGATGCCCGTGAGGATGCGAAACGGCGCCAGCTCGGCGTTGAGGCGCGCCACCACGTCGAGCTGCTCGCGCAGCCGCTCCGGGGAGAGCCCCTTGGCAACGGTCAGCTGGGGAGAGTGGTCGGTCAGTGCCAGGTAGTCGTGGCCGAGCTCGATCGCACGGCGCGCCATCGCCTCGATCGTGTGGCCGCCGTCGGACCAGTCGGAGTGCAGGTGGAGGTCGCCCTTGAGCGCGGCGCGCATCTGCGCGGCCCGTTCGGTGGGTGGCTCCGCGTCGGGCTTCAGCTCCGCGAGGTACGACGGCGTGTCGCCGCGCAAGGCCTCCTCGATGGCCGTGCCCGTGCTCTTCCCGATGCCGGGGAGGTCGGTGAGCTTCCCCGTGTCGGCGAGGCGTCGCAGCTCGTCGTCGGGGATGTCGCGGATCGTGTCGGCGGCGCGCCGGAACGCCTGCGCCTTCTGACGCGAGTTGCGGACGCGCTGGAGGACCTCGGCGATCCGCTCGAGTGCCTCGACCGGCTCCATGTGCATCATCGGCCACGGTATCGGGACAGGGCACCCCCTACACTCGTTGGTTCCCGGAGGGATGACCGAGTGGCCGAAGGTGCTCGCCTGCTAAGCGAGTAGGGGGTTTTCAGCCTCCTCGAGGGTTCAAATCCCTCTCCCTCCGCCAAGTCCCCACACGATCGGCCAGCAGGATCGCCGAGCAGGATCGCCCAGCAGGATCCCGATGAACAAGATCACGGCGTGCACGCTGCGCGACCTCGGCGCGGCGACGATCGGCGAGTCGGGCGGCCGCCCGATGCGGGCGCGCCCCCGACCGGCGTGGCCCGGCGCGGCGCTCGCCGCGCCCGCGTTCCCGGTCGTGTGCACGCCCGGCGACAACCTCGGCATCCACGTCGCAGTGGCCCGCGCGCCGGCGGGTCACGCACTCGTCGTGTCCGTCGGCGAGACGCGCGAGCTGGGCTACTGGGGCGAGGTGCTCACGACGGGCGCGGAGGCGCGCCGTCTCGCCGGGCTCGTGATCGACGGGTGCGTGCGCGACGCGGCCGCGCTCGCGGCGCATGCGTTCCCTGTGTTCTCCACCGGCCTCGCGCTTCGCGGCGCCACCAAGCAGGCGCCGGGATCGGTCGGCCGGTCTGCCGTCGTCGGCGACGTGGAGGTGCAGCCCGGCGACTGGGTGGTGGGTGACGTCGACGGGGTGACCGTGGTGCCCGGCGCCGACCTCGAGGCCGTGCTCGCCGCGAGCCAGGCCCGGGCTCAGAAGGAGGACGGCCTCTTCGAGGCCCTCCGGGCCGGGGCCACCACGCTGGATCTTCTCCACCTCGACCACAGCCCCATCGCCGGGTCGTAGGCTCGCCGCCGTGCAGAGACATCTCTGGCGCCTGGCCGCGCCGCTCGCCGTGGCCGTCGGACTCGGCGCGGCGGCTCAGGGCGCGAGCGCCAGCACGCCGGTCGCGAAGCAGCCGCTCTCGGACAAGGGCTGTGCCGCGTTCACCGACTACTTCCAGGTCAACTTCGCGGTGGCGTTCCTCACCGGCTTCGCCGAGGCGTTCGACGACGTCGGCGCGACCGACACCAAGTCGTCCGGTGGGGCCAGCAGCCGAGCACCAGACGTCGACCAGCTCCAGAACCTCGTGTTCCTCGTGCTCTCGCCGAAGCTGGAGGAGTCGACGACGGTGCTCGCCGGGGAGGCGCCGAAGTCGATCCGGAAGGTCTTCGCCGAGCAGCGCGACGTGTATCGCGACGGCGTGAAGCTGCTCCGTGACGACATCGGCCTGAGTGGCGAGCAGATCGACGCGATCCGCGACGCCGACTTCACCGAGGAGACGCCCGACGCGCTGGCCGAGGAGCTCGACATCAGCAAGGCTGATCTCGAGGCGGCGGCCGAGGAGTTCGGCAAGCAGTCCGACGTGCTCAAGGCCGAGGACGCGACCGAGAAGCAGTCGCGCACGTTCGAGCGAATCGCGACCGGTTGTGGCGCGATCCCCGACCCGGGCCTCGAATGCGACGAGATCGTCAGCGCTGATCTCCAGGAGCGGCTTCTCGGCGGCTCGGCGAACGTCGAGAACGGAAGCGGGACGTGCACGTACACGGGCAAGTCGAGCGTCGGCGGCCCGGAGCCCGAGATCGCCGTCGACGTGTATCGCACGGCCGACGCGTTCGGGCGCCTGACGGAGCAGAACTCGGCGACCGACGAGATCGACGCCGACAACGTCACGGCCAACGGCTTCGTGTCGTTCACGAGCTTCAAGACGTGTGGTCGCACGCTCTTCTCGAAGCAGGCCGACACCACGGTCGTCGTGGCGCTGTGCCGGCCCGACGACGCGCCCGTGACCGACGCGGACCTGACCGAGATGCGCGACAGCGTCGGCGAGATCATCGGCTAGCCGATCACGGCGTCACGAGGTTCGGTGGGCGCTCGCCGGCCAGCACTGCGTTCGCGCTCTCGCAGGCCAGCTGGGCCATCCGGCGTCGGGTCGCCTGCGACGCCGACCCGATGTGGGGGAGCAGCACCGTCCGCGGCGCGGCGAGAAGCCGCGGATGCACCTCGGGCTCACGCTCGTACACGTCGAGCCCGGCCGCGAAGATCCGGCCCTCTTCGAGCGCGGCGGCGAGAGCGTCCTCGTCGACCACCGGGCCGCGCGCGGTGTTGACGAGCACCGCGCTCGGCTTCATGATCCGCAGCCGTGTTGCGTCGATGAGGTGGCGCGTCTCGTCGGAGAGAGGAACGTGCAACGACACGACGTCGCTCTCGGCGAGGAGCTCGTCGAGGTCGCCGCGCCATCCCGGGCTGCCGGTGTCGTGGCGCGTGTGATGCAGGACCCGCATGTCGAAGCCGCCGGCGCGACGGCCGACGGCCTGCCCGATGCGCCCGTAGCCGACGATCCCCAGCGTGGCGCCGTGCACATCGCGCCCGAGGTACTGGGTGATCCCCCAGCCGCGCCATCGGCCGTCGCGGAGATCGGCTTCGGCGCCGCTCGCGAGGCGTGCCGCCGCGAGGATCAGCAAGAACGCCAGGTCAGCGGTGGTCTCGTCGAGGACGCCGGGCGTGTTGCACACCGCCACGCCCGCGCTCGTCGCCGCGGCGACGTCGACGTTGTCGTACCCGACGGCGACGTTGGCGACGACCTTCAGCCGCGCCGCACCCGCGGCGATCACCTCCGTGTCGATGCGATCGGTGAGCAGGCAGACGATCGCATCGACGTCGGCGGCGGCCGCGCACAGCTCATCGTGCGTGAACGGCGTGTCGTCGCCTCGAGCGGCGATCTGGTGACCCGCCCGGTGCAGCGGATCGGTGCCACCATCGGGCAGCCGGCGGGTGACCAGCACGCGCGCCATGATCGGCGCTGTCAGTGGTTCGTGTAGTCGATCTCGCCCGCGTCCCTCACGCCGACGGCGAAGCAGAAGCAGTGGATCGGAGCGTTGTCGCTGACCGGGCGCAGGCTGTGCACGAGGTCGGGAGGGATGTGCACGAGATCTCCCTGCTTGATCTCGCGTTCCTCACCGTCGATCGTCATCAACCCCCGGCCCGACGTGACGTAATAGAACTCGTGCGTCGGGTGCGAGTGCGGGTCGACGAGCCCACCACCCGCCACCTCGAACTCGCTCACCAGCTCGAGGTGACCACCGACCGTGATGTCGTGGAGCTCGCGCGGCGGCACGAGCCACCACACCGGCACCGTGCCGTTGTGCTCCACGACGGGCGCAACGTCCTCGATCGACCGAACGTCCATGCTGCGTAATCTACGGCTCGTGGCGCAGGTGCGCATGACGTCCATCACGCCGGAGCCCCTCACGGCCGCCGCGTGGGCACCCTTCGGGTGGCTCCCGGTGGCCGACACCGATCCGACGGACGGTCGTCGGACGCTGCACTACGAGTGGGCCGACCCGCACCTGAACGTGATCGCCCACACCGCTGACGAGGTCGAGCACACCGAGCGCGGCCTGGTGTGCGCGGGCCTGTACCGGCACGCGACGCACACTCAGGCACTCATGCCGATCAACTGCGACGCCGTGCTGGCGGTCGCGACGCCCGACACGGACTTCGCGGGCCCGGGCGCCGTCGACTCGGTCCGTGCGTTCCGACTCGCTCCGCTCGACGTGCTCGTGCTGGAGCGCTCGACGTGGCACTGGGGCCCCTTCCCGCTCGGCCCCCAGCCCGTCAGGCTCCTCAACGTGCAGGGTCGGGGGTACGCGGAGGACAACGAGTACGCCGACCTCGCGGTCCTCAGCGGGACGGCGCTCGAGGTGGTGACGATCTGACCGGCACTCTCCGCCAGGCGCGGTCGTGCACCCACAGCGTCGCGAGCGACGCGAGCACCAACGCGAGGAGGTTGATCGCGAGCTGCCCGAGCGCCCCGGCAGCGTCGGACCACTCGGCGACCGCCGCGTTCACGCCGACGGCCGCGGCCGCCGGGATCGTTGTCACGGAGACGAGCACTCCGGCGAGGGCCGCCTGGCGGCTCTGTGCGAGGGCGATGGTGCCGGCGATGCCGGCCAGGAACGCCACGATGAAGGAGTAGACGTTCGGCTCGCTCACGAAGGCGGTGAGGAAGTTGCCACCCGAGTGGAAGTTCTTGTGGAGCTCGCCGAGCCCGTCGATCACGAGCGTCAACGACGCGGCGGAGACGATGCCGATCGCGAGCCCGCCGGCCAACGTCGCCGCGGCTCGCGCCGCGTCGTGCTGGCGCCGGAAGACACAGACCGCGAGCGCGGAGAGCACTGCGTACTCGGGGCCGACGATCATCGCTCCGATCACGAGCACGGCGGAGTCGATGATGATCGCGACCGCCGCGATCAGCGTCGCGACGACCATCAGCGCGTAGTACGTGATGGTGCCCGCCGAGTCTGCGTGGGCGCGCTCCTCGAGCTCCTCCCACATGAGCGCGTCGGCACCATGTCCGGCGGCAGCCTCCTCCGCGATGCCGCCGCCACGCGAAGTGTGGGCCTCGAGTGCGATCAGGCTGATCGAGCCGCACTCGTCGAGCCCGAGCTCGATCAACGTGTCGACGACGGCGTTGCCGCGCTCCCGGGCAATCTCGACGACGATCACGTCGCCCGGCGGTTCCACCGCCCCGCGCGGCTGCACGCTCAGGTTCGCGGTGCCGGGGTCGGCACGGAGCCGCTCGACTGCCGTCTGGGTGAGCTCCGAAGGGCTGATGACGCGGATCTGGAGCACGGCGTCAGTCTCGCGGTCGCCGACGGCGGGCAGTAGCCATTCCTGCCGATGCCTGCTGGAATGCCGGGCATGACGGACGTGCAGGAGCGCAACCGCGAGGTGCTCGGTGCGGTGCGTGTGCGGCGGGACGCGCTCTACGACGCCGTCCTCGAGCTCGAGCAGGCACTCGCGGCGCCGACGAGGGGGAGGACGGGCGACTGGTGCGCGCTGCTGCACGACCGCGCTGAGGACGTGCGCCGCGTGCTCGAGGTGCACGTGCATGAGATCGAAGCCGACGGCGGGTTCTTCGACGACGTGCGCGACCAGGCGCCGCAGGTGATGCCGGCGATCGAGCGGCTCCAGGCCGAGCACGGACCGTTGCTGGCGGCCACCGACGACCTGGGGCGAGCGATCGACGCGGCGGGCGAGGGGGGCGACGTCGAGTCGGTGCGCGCCGCGGGTCTCGACCTGATCCACCGGATCCTCGAGCATCGCCACCGTGGCGCCGAGCTCGTGTACGCCGCCTACTCCGTCGACATCTCGGCGGTCGACTGAGGCCGTTGCTGCCGTGGCAACCGACGCCGGCCCTCGGCGCATCGAGGGCATCGACGCCGCCTTCCTGCACAACGAGACGCGCAGCACCCCCTGGCACATCGTGGGCGTGCTCGTGCTCGACCCGTCGATCGCGCCCGGTGGCTTCGACACCGATGTGATGCGCCGCGTGCTCGCGGAGCGCATCGAGCACGTCGAGGCGCTGCGTCGCCGTGTCATCGATCTGCGCGGTGCCTTGTCGGCCCCGCGCTGGGTGGTCGACGAGACGGTGGACCTGACTCGGCACGTGCAGCGGGCGTCAGTGACCGGGCTCACCGGTCTGGCGGCGCTTGCCGAGCTCGCGGCGCGCAGCGCACAGGTCGCGCTCCCACGTGACCGTCCGCTCTGGCAGATCGAGGTGATGGAGGACGTCGGCGACGGTCAGGTCGGCGTCGTGGTCAAGGTGCAGCACAGCGTGATGGACGGCGTGGCTGCGGTTGGCGTGATGGGCGCGCTGTTCGACCTCGTACCGACGCCGCCGGCCGCCGCCGTCGACGACCGGGCGACGCCCGAGGCGGAGGACCTCGGTCTCGGCGCGCTCGTGCGCGCGGTTGCTCATCTGCCGATCGCCGCCGCTCGGGCCATGTGGCACCTCCCGAACGCGACCGTCGGCTTCGTACGGGCGCTGCGCGACTCCGGCCGGTCGGTGACGTTCCCGCTCTCGGCACCGCGCACATCGTTGAACCGCTCGATCACGGCGGCGCGCGAAGTGTCGCTCAGGACCATGCCGCTCGCGGACGTGCGCGAGGTGGCCGAGGCGTTCGGGCTCACGGTGAACGATGTGGTCACCGCGATGTGCGCTGGGGCGCTGCGGTCGTGGCTCGACGATGCCGGCGCGCTACCCGATCGGCCGCTCGTCGCGGCCGTCCCCGTCGCCGTCCGAGACCGCGGGACGCACCGCGTGGGCAACCGGCTCTCCGTGCTGTTCGCGTCGCTGCCCACGCACCTCGCGGATCCCCGTGAGCGCCTCGACGCGGTGCGAGACGAGATGCGTGATGCGAAGGCGACGCTGCGCGACCTCGGCTCGCACACGCTTGGCGCGCTCGCCGACGCCATGCCCTGGAACGTCATCGGTCTGCTGTTCCGCGCCTACTCCGACCTCGGGTTGGCGAGCAGGGTCCCACCGTCCGTCAACCTCGTGCTCTCCAACGTGCCCGGACCGCAGGACGCGGTGTTCCTCGGTGGCGCGCGCCTCACCGCGCTGTTCCCGCTCGGCCCGATCTTCGACGGTGCCGCGTTGAACGTCACGATCGTGACCTGCGGCGACGACGTCGACGTCGGAGTCGTCACGTGCCCCGACGTGGCGCCGGGTTCCCTCGACTCGCTCACCGCGCACTTCGCCACCGCGCTCGACGAGCTCGTCGCGCTCGCCCGCGCCTGGGGCGAGACGCGGGACCGTCCCCTACACTGACCCCCGCCGGCGCTCGTAGCTCAATGGATAGAGCATCTGACTACGGATCAGAAGGTTGGGGGTTCGAATCCCTCCGAGCGCGCTGCATCTGCAAGGCCTGACCGAATCTCGCCGGGCCGACTGCTGGTCGTCGGCCGTGAGGAGACCGGCCCGAGCCGGCAGAGGTG
>CAZHKE010000090.1:0-7878 GCA_964532485.1 uncultured Bifidobacteriaceae bacterium | reverse complement strand
ACGAGCGGCAGACCGCTGGCCGCGGCCTCCATCGCGGCGCGGGGGTAGCCCTCACGATGCGATGCGAGCACGAACACATCCATCGCGTGATACAGCGTCTCGACGTCGTCACGGTGGCCGAGCAACCGCACACCGTTGGCTTCCGCGCGGGCGACCGTGTCGCGTGACAGCGCGTCCGCCTTCGAGGGATCGTCGCCACCGACGACGAGCAGCGTGTAGCGCGTGCGGTCGAGCTGCTCGACCGCCTCGAACAGCTCAGGAAAGCCCTTCTCCGCGACGAGACGACCGACGGACCCGATGACGATGCAGTCGTCGTCGATGCCGAGCGATGCGCGAGCGGCGCGCCGCTCGTCGGTTCGCGATGGTCGGAATCGCGTCAGGTCGACCCCGTTGCCGAGGAGGCGCGCATGCGGCGACAGATGCAGACGGCGAACCAGCTCGAGGTCCTCGGGGTTCTGGACGAGCTCCACGTCGGAGCAGCGCGACGCGATCGCCTCGAGGCCGTAGACGACAGCCCGCTTCGTCCAGGGATCGTCCTCGGTGGCGTAGAGGCCGTGGAGCGTGTTCACGACGATCGGCACCCGTGACAGGCGACCCACGACGCGGCCGTACACACCCGGCTTCGGGTTGTGGGTGTGCAGCACCGTCGGTCGTTCTCGGCGCAGCACGTGCCAGAGCTCGCGTGCGGCGGCAAGGTCCGCGAGCAGGTCCATCGACCGCGTCGACGAGTGCAGCGCGACGTGTCGGATGCCCTCGCGCTCGAGCTCGGCGACCCAGGGGCCGGGCGCGCTGATGCCCACGACCTCGGCCCCGGCGTCGCGCAGGGCGCGGAGCTGGGACAGGACGAGGAAGCGCAGGCTCATGTCGGTGGTCGCGAGGTGCGCCACCTTGGGGGCCGCTGCCACGTACGGCGATGCTACGAGCCGGGCGCGGCGGAGTGGCGGTCCAGGCGATGCTACGAGGCGTGGACACCGCGCGCACCGTGCTCGACGACCCGGGCTTCTGGCTCGGTGCAGCGGTCGCGGCCGGCGCGGTGGGACTGCTCGGCATGGCGCGGGTGCTCACGGGACGCTGGTGGGCCGGCGCCGGGACCGCGGCCTCGCTGGGCGGGATCGTCGGGCTCACGACGACCGAGCGCGTCTCGACGCAGCTCGTGGCGGCGCTCGGCGCGCTCGCGCTCGCTGCGCTGCTGACCCAGACGCGGTTGTTCGCCCTGCGCGTCGTCGCCGCGGTGCCGGGAGCCGTGCTCCTCGCCGATGCGGTACCGGACGTCACACCCCGATGGGTGCCGGTCGTGGTGGGCATCGCGACGGTCGCCGGCTGCGCCCCGCTGCCCGTGCTCGACGGCGATCGGCCGCGCCTCACGGGCATCTGCCTCGCGGTCGCGGCTGTGGGTGTCCTGGTCACGGTTCCCGACACCGAGGAAGCGCGCACGATCGTGGGCGCCATGCTCGTCGCGGGCCTGCTCAGCCTCGCCCCCGCTGTCCGCCGCGACGCGGTGGGCGCGTCGGCCGCGATCGGGCTCCTCACCTGGACCGCCGGGACGGGCGGCTTCGGCCGCCCGGGTGCGGTCGTCGGCGGCGTCGCGTGTCTGGGCGTCCTCGTGCTGGGATCGATCGTTCGGCGGGCGCGCCCGCACGATCTCGTCGCGCTGGGCGTCCACGTGCTGCTGGTGCTCGTCGTCGCGCGGGTCGCCGGGCTCCGCCAGAGCGCGTGGCAGGCAGGTGCGATCGCGGCGGTCGCGTACATCGTCGCCGTGCTCGCGCTCGTCATCGGCGGTCGCGTGTGGCCGCAAGCTCGACGTAGAGATCGTCGAGGCGCGCGATCGCAGCCCGGCCGTCGACGCGATCGCCCCGCGCCGCCGCCCCCGCCGCCAGGCGGACCCGCACCTCAGGGTCCGTGACGGAGAGGATCGCCTTGGCCAGGGCGACCGAGTCGTCCGGCGCGACGAGCAGCCCGCTGGTGCCGTCCTCGACCAGCTCCGGGATGCCACCGACGCGCGTCGCGACCACCGGGACCCCGAGCGCGAGCGCCTCCATCACCGCGAGCGGCAGCCCCTCGTGCTCCGAGGCGAGCACGAACAGGTCGGCGCCGGCGACGAGGCGCGCCGCGTCGGGCACGTATCCGAGCAGACGGAACCGGTCGCCGAGATCGAGCGCCTGCACCCGCGCGCGCAGCGTGGCCTCGAGGGGGCCCTGCCCGGCAGCGACGAAGCGGACGGGCGCGCCGGAGTCGACGACGCGTCGCGCCGCTTCGAGCAGCACGGGATAGCCCTTCTTCTCCCGCAGGTTGGCGACGGTGACCGCCAAGAGCTCGTCGTCTCCGACGCCGAGCTCGGCGCGAGCTGCGGCGCGATCGGCGAGGAGCTCGCGGATTCGGGCCGTGTCGATCCCGTGGATGATCACCTCGGTCGCGTCGGCCCGCCGTCCCATGGTCTCCCGGACGTCCTCCGACACCGCGACCGTGGCGTCGTCGAGCGACGCAGTCATCCGGTTCGCCAGTCGCGTGACCGGGTGGTAGCTCGGCCAGCGATTGTGCTCGGTCGTGAGCACCGCGGGAGCGGGACGCAGTGAGCGGAGTGCCGGCCGCGCGAGCGCCGCGAGCACAGGCGAATGGATGTGCACGACGTCGAAGTCGCGGTCGCGCACGAGCTTGCGCAGACGAATCACCCATCGGAGGTCGGCCGGTGAGCGGACGCCGAGCCAGTGCGCCGGCACCCCGAGCGCCTCGAGCTCGGGGACGAGGTGGCGCTTCCATCCCAGGAGATAGGCGACCTCGAAGGCGAAGCGCTCGCGGTCGCCACGACGCGCCTGGTCGACGAGCAGGCGCTCTGCGCCACCCGGGCCGAGGCCCTTCACGAGCCACAGCACGCGCATCGGTCGCACCGGACGACGGTAGCGGGCGCTCGCTCGGAGCGACGAGCACCGCGGGGACACGTGCAACAATCTGCGCGTGGGCGTCGGGCGCGACCGCGTCGCGATCATCGGGCAGGGTTACATCGGCCTCGCGCTCGCGGTGCGCGCGACCGAGGTCGGGTTCGACGTCGTCGCGTTCGACGTCGACGAATCACGCATCGACCTGCTGCGATCCGGGGCTTCCTACGTCGAGGACGTCTCGTCGCAACGGGTGGCCGCGGCCCTCGCGACCGGGCGGTTCCTGGCGAGCACCGACCCCGACGATCTCGCCGGGTTCGACCTCGCCGTCATCACGGTCCAAACCCCCTTGCGCGAGGGCGTCCCCGACCTCTCGTTCGTGGAGACGGCCGGCTGCCTCGTCGCCCGGCACCTGCGGCCCGGGGCGTGCGTGATCCTCGAGAGCACGACGTACCCGGGCACCACGGAGGAGCTCCTCGGGCCGCTGCTCGAAGCCGAGTCGGGGCTGCGGGCGGGAGCCGACTTCCACCTCGGCTACTCCCCCGAGCGCATCGATCCCGGCAACTCCACGTGGACCCTGACGACGACGCCGAAGGTCGTGAGCGGGATTGACGCGCCCTCGCGCGCTCGCGTCGAGGCCTTCTACGGGGCCCTCGTGGACCGGACGGTCGCGGTCTCGGGCACCCGGGAGGCCGAGCTCACGAAGCTGCTCGAGAACACGTTCCGGCACGTCAACATCGCGCTCGTCAACGAGCTCGCGGTGTTCGCCAACGACCTCGGCATCGACGTGTGGGAGGCGATCGGTGCCGCCGCGACCAAGCCCTTCGGCTACCTGCGCTTCACCCCCGGACCCGGCGTCGGCGGACACTGCCTCCCCGTCGATCCGACGTACCTGTCGTGGAAGGTGGAGCGCGGCACCGGCGACCGATTCCGGTTCGTCGAGCTGGCGAACGAGATCAACGCCCGCATGCCCGACTACGTGGTCCGCCGGCTGACGGCCGGGCTCACGGCTCGCGACATGTTCGTGCACAAGGCACGCGTGCTGCTCGTCGGGCTCGCGTTCAAGCCCGACACCGCCGACGCGCGCGGGTCACCGGCACTGCGGATCGCAGAGCTGCTCGTGGCCGCGGGTGCCGAGGTGCACGCCTCGGACCCGCACGTGGTGGAGGAGCTCCTCGACCTGCCGTCCCTCGGCGTCGACCTCGTCGAGCTCGGCGCGGACGAGCTGCGCGCCGCCGACGCGGTGATCGTGGTCACCGACCACGACGAGTTCGACTACGACGCCATCCGCGCGCACGCGCCGTACGTGCTCGACACCCGGCATCGGCTCGACCCCGCGCCCAACGTGGAGCACCTGTAGCGCAACAACGCGATCAGGCGCCGCGACGCGGTGGCCAGTGCAGCAGCTCCTCGAGGAGATCGGCCTGGCCCCGGACGCTCGTCGGCACGGTGCTGGCCGCGGGCTCCTCGATCCAGTCGGAGCCGTTGCCCGCGGCCGCGGGTGGCGGCACCGCCGTCGCGAGGACCGGCGCCCTCTCGCCGCGTCGAGCCACGCGCCGTAGCGAGCGGCGCTCGGCGACGATCGCCACCGCGAGTACCAGGGTGACCGCGAGCAGCGCCGCGGCGGCCGTGATCGCCGCGCTCGCCTCGCGCCGGGCGACCAGCGTCGCCAACGCGGCGCCGGCGGCGGCGGCGGCCAGCGCGACCAGCATCAGCATCGCCCCCAGGTGTCGTCGGACTCGCGTGACGACCGACCCGGGAGTGTCGTCGGGCGCGGACGGGCCGCTCGGCGACGGCTGGGTCTGCTCGACTGAGACCATGCTCGCCATTCCCTTCTCTCCCGCCTGTTCTTCGGCCATCCACAGCCCAGACTTGACGGTTCCACCACGCTTCGTGGCGGACAGGGACCTCGCTGACCACATTCTGCACCCGGAAGCCGGCGCGTTTCACGCGCCCTGCGTGACCGGACCGACACAACGTCGCCAGGAGCCGTTTCGGCTCCACGGCTCAGTGGGCTCGGAGGGAGTCGGCGAGCTCGGCGGCCGACGTGAAGTGGATGGGCACCACCGGGACCCGCTCCACGAACGGGGCCAGGGTCGCCACGGTCGCGGCGACGTCGTCGTCGGCGCACAGGTGAACCGTGGACGCGACGGCGAGGGCGGGTCGCAATCCGCGCCCGGACCCGTCGGCTGGTGAGGACTCGTCCTCCCAGGTCGGGAGGTACCAGGCAGCCAGCGGATAGCGACCGGGCTCGACCATCGCCAGCTCGGTGCGGCCGAGCACCAGCCCGTCGTCGAGGTGCTCGAGGACCGTCGGGTCGTGCGCGATCGAGGTTTCGGCGACGACCAGCTCCGCGGTGGCGGTGTCGACGCTCGCGAGCGGGACGTCGGCGAGCCGGATGCCCAGGCGGGCCAGGCGGGGTTGGAGCTTGCCGAGCCAGGGCGTGAGACCGCCGGGGAGCAGCAGGCCGCGCCCGGAGTCGTCGACGGCCGGTGTCGCCACGACCCGCAGGAGTGACGGGTCGGGCTCGGACAGCTCGTTCGAGAGGTGCCGCAGCAGCCCGACGAGGACCCTCCGCTTCGATCGGCTCCGCACGAGCTGCTGGGTGCCCTGCACGAGCAGCTCCAGCTCCCTGGACTCGGTGTCAGGATCGGTGAGCGCGACCGAGTAGTTGTCAGGGGCGGCAGGGTCGTCGATCCGGGCGCCGACGAAGAGCTTCTCGAGCAGCGCGGCGGTCGAGTCGTTGTTGTAGCGGATCCCCACGTGGACATCGTCGAACGCGAAGGCCGCGGTCCCCGCCCATGAGGTCTTCGACCCGCTGGCCGCGCCCGGGCCGCACATCCCGCTCGCCGCCGACAGGTAGCGGGTCCCGTCGGGCGATGCGTCGTCAGCGGCCGCGGGGAGCTCGACGCCCGCGACGTCGGCCGCGGCCTTGGGCACGTCGACCGCTCCCATCGCGAGCTCGTCGGCGACGCGTCCCTCCTCGTCGAGCAGGACCGCGGCCGGAGTGCCGAGCCCGCCGAAGGGCTCGACGCCGTCGCCCTTGACCAGCACGGGCGCGCGCAGCCCCGCGCGATCGGCGAGCGCGCGGTTGGACTCGACGTCGCCTCCCGCGACGAGGACCAGCTCGACGCCGGCCTCGGCGAGTCCGGGCTCGAGCCCCGCCAGGGCCTCGGCGATCGCCTCGCAGTAGCCACAGCCCGGGTTCCAGTTGACGAGGTAGACGCGACGGCCCCGGAAGTCGGCCAGCGATCGATCGCGGCCCTCCAGGTCCGGCGCCTCGAACGGCTCGACCTCGTCGCCGACCGCGAACGAGACCGCCGGCGCGAACGCGTCGTCGGTCAGCTCGATCATCGGCTCCTCGACGTCGACGAGCAGCCCGGCTCGCCCGAGCGACCGCGTGAAGTCGAGGAGGTCATCGCGCACGACCTTCCTCGGCGTTCCCGTCGCGTCGGCGAAGTCGTCGATCAGGTCGTCGATGCTGGCCTCGCCGTCGAGGAACTCCCACATCAGCGCACCCGTCGGGTTGAGGATCCGCGCGCCGCCCCACGGTCCACCGATCACGAGGCGCTCGCCGTCGACCTCGACGTCGAGGACGTCGGTGACGGTGCGCGGCGCCGAGCGCTCGTCGATATCGTCGGGCGCAATCGTGCCCTCGCGCTGCACCGGCCGACCCACGGGTGCCTGCCGGTCGCGAATGCGTCGCTTGCGCTTGCGCCGCCGTGCCACGCGCCCATCGTAGGCGTGGACGTGCCAGGGTCTCGCCGCACAGCGCGACGCCCGTCGCACGCAGGCAGCTGTTGACGCGCGCGTCAGTGTCGCTGCAGGACCTGGGCTCGGCGTCGGGCGGCGAGCACGAGCACCGTGCCGATCGCCGCCAGCGCGAGCCCCAGGAGCGCCCACGAGGGGCTGTCGTTGCTCCCGGTGAACGGCAGCTTGCCGCCGGGGTCGAACGCCCCTTGCGTGACCGTGACCGACGCGCCCGCGACCCCGGGCGTGTAGTCGTCGGGGCTGACGACGACGTCGCCCCCGACGCCGCCTGGGACCTGGGTCACGGCTGCGCCCGCCACCTCGGTGAAGGGGCCGGGGCCGAGACCGCGCTCGAGCAGGTCGCGCTGGAGGTTGAGCTGCGTCCAGGCGTTGTCGATCATGTCCTGGAGGCTCTGCGGGTCGACGGTGTCGCACAGCTTGCCCTCGGAGATCTCACACAGGTCGAGCTCGCTGAGCAGCTTCTGATTGTCCTCGTCGGAACCGGTGAGCAGCACGTTGTGCAGCACCGCCAGCGCGCCACAGAACTTGACCTGGTCCTGGAGCGTGCACTGGAGCGAGAACGCCGTGCCGACGACCGCAGCCGTCGCGCCGCCCGCCTCCTGGTCGAACGACTCGGACTCGGTGAGTGCCTCGGTGCGGTTCCACGTCCGCCCGGTCTCGAGGCTCCCCGACACCTGCCGCACCCCCTGGTCGTCGACGAGCGTCACCACCGTGAACGTGGTGTTGACATCGAGGCGGGTGTAGGAGTCGTCGGTGTAGTCGACCTCGGCGTGACCGACGTCGTCGGTGCGCACGGTGTCACCTTCGTGCAGCTTGGCGCCATCGTCCGCCTGCTTGAACGAACTCTTCCCGGCTCGTTGCACCTCGACGTGCCCGACGTCGTCGGGCAGCACCACGAGCTTGGCCGCGAACTTCTTCGCGCCCCCGCCCGACGTGCCACTGCGCTCGCTCGCCCAGGCGAGGTTCGACGTGCCGAGCATCGCCACGCTCAACGCGACGACTGCCCCGAAGCGCATCAGCTGTCGCAGTCTCATCGACCGGCTCTCCGTTGCATCACCGGGGCACGGTACTACGCAGATGCCTGGCTCGACTGCCGCCGAGGTTGTCGCCGACGCGATGTCGGTGCTGCGAACCATCTACCGCTGACGGCCGCGGGACCGCGTAGAGTTCATTGGCGATCTTTCTCCACGCAGTGCCCTCGCCCTCGTAGCTCAGCGGATAGAGCATCGGCCTC
>CAZHKE010000089.1:0-7944 GCA_964532485.1 uncultured Bifidobacteriaceae bacterium | reverse complement strand
TCAGCGAGGAGTTCCAGCTCGAGCCCGAGCAGAGCACGTCCGCGATCATCGTGCCGCATCCCGAGGCGAAGTACTTCATCGCCTGATCGCCCGCGGGACCGGGTGATCGCGCGCAGCCCGCTCGGGGTGCCCGTGAGCACCCGGCGTAGTCTCTCGTCGATGTCCAGGCTCTTCGTGACCGGCGCGGCCGGCTTCATCGGCTCCAACTACGTGCGGTGGCTCCTCGCCAACCACGACGACTCGGTGACGGTGTTCGACGCGCTCACGTACGCCGGCAACCTCGACAACCTCCGCGGCCTCGACGGCGACGCTCGCTTCACCTTCGTCAAGGGTGACATCACCGACCGCGAGGCGGTGCTCGCGGCGATGGAGGGCCACGACCTCGTCGTGCACTTCGCGGCCGAGAGCCACGTCGACCGCTCGATCGTGTCGCCCGACGAGTTCGTGCACACGAACTGCGACGGCACGAACGTGATGTGCGACGTCGCCCGCACGGTCGGCATCGAGAGGTTCCTGCACATCTCCACCGACGAGGTGTACGGATCGATCGAGGACGGGTCGTTCGCCGAGACCGACCGGCTCGAGCCGCGATCGCCTTACTCCGCCTCGAAGGCGTCATCGGACCTGATCGCGCTCTCGTACCAGACGACCTACGGGCTCCCGGTGCTCGTCACCCGCAGCTCGAACAACTTCGGGCCGTATCAGTTCCCGGAGAAGCTGATCCCGCTGTTCGTCACGAACCTGCTCGACGGCACCAAGGTGCCGCTCTACGGCGACGGCATGAACGTGCGCGACTGGTGCTACGTCGAAGACAACTGCTCGGCTGTCGACCTGGTGCTCCGCAGCGGCGCGGTCGGCGAGATCTACAACATCGGGCCCGGCAACGAGGTCCCGAACCGCGAGATCACCGACAGCATCCTCTCGATCCTGGGCGCCGACGACTCGATGGTCGAGTATGTGACCGATCGCCCCGGACACGACCGCCGCTACTCGATCGACACACGCAAGGTGCGGGCGCTGGGTTGGGAGCCCCAACGCGACTTCCGCGACGCGCTCGTGGAGACAGTCGAGTGGTACCGCGAGAACCGCTGGTGGTGGGAGCCGCTCAAGCAGCGATCGGCGTGACTCGGTCGCTAGCGTGTTCACGATGGAGCTGAACGGGGCCCGCATCTTCATGACCGGCGGTGCCGGCTTCATCGGTTCGCACCTGGTGCGCGACCTGGTCGCCGCGGGCGCGGCCGTCACCGTCTACGACAACTTCTCGAGCGGCCTCCGTGAGAACCTCGACCGCGTCGACGGCGACGTCACCATCGTCGAGGGCGACATCCTCGACGCCACTGCTCTCACCGAGGCGATGCGCGGCCACGACGCCGTGTCCCACCATGCGGCACAGCTGGAGATCACCCGCTCGATCGGCGATCCCGTCTACGACCTCACCACCAACACGATCGGCACGATCAACGTCCTGAAGGCGGCCACCCACCTCGGGATCCCGAAGGTCGTCGAAGCATCTTCGGCCGGTGTCTACGGGCAAGCGAGCACCGACCTCCAGACCGAGTTCGACCCGACCGATCCGAACTGGGAGTACGGCGTCAGCAAGCTCGCGTGCGAGAAGTACGCGGCGATCTACTGCGAACGCAATCCGGGCTTCTCGGTCGCAAGCCTGCGCTACGCGATCGTGTACGGCGAACGCGAGTGGTACGGGCGCGTCCTGACCCTCTTCCTGAAGCGCGCGTTGCGGGGCGATCCTCCGATCGTGTTCGGAGACGGCGCGCAGACGCGCGACTTCGTCTATGTCGGCGACATCGCCGTGTTGCACCGCCGTTGCCTCGAGACCGATTTCGAAGGGCATCTCGTGCTCAACGGCTCGACCGGCGTCGGAACGTCGGTGAACGATCTCGCCGAGCTGATCTGCGACGTCACCGGCCTCGATGCAAAGCCCACGTTCGACGATGTCGCCGAGGGCCAGGCATCGGAGCTGGCCGACGGGCGTGTTCGCTTGCCCTCGGAGCTCGGTCACATGCGCATGAGCCCGGAACGTGCGAAGAAGCTCGTCGGGTGGGCGCCCGACGTCACCCTGAGGAACGGCCTCGAGCGCGAATGGCGCTGGCTCTCGGAGCACCCGGAGCGGTGGACCGAGATGAGCTACTAGGCATCGCGGGGTGTCGACCACGAGCGACGAGCGCCGCGAGCGCCTCGACGAGATTGCGGCGACGTACGACCCATCCGACCCCAACGAGCAGTTCGACTACTGGCTCAAGCGCCTTCAGCTGGAGCGCATCCTCGCGTGGCGTGCCGGCAGTCGCATGCTCGAGCTCGGATGCGCGACCGGTGAGCTCACCTCGCTGCTCGCGCCTCACGTCGGTGACCTCCACGTGGTGGAGGGCTCGGAGTCGAACGTTGCGGTCGCCCGGAAGCGCGTGCCGGACGCAACTTTCGTCCACTCGCTCTGGGAGGAGTTCCGACCCGACGATCGGTTCAGCGATGTCGTCGCGTGCAACGCAGTCGAGCACGTCGAGCACCCGGTGCCGCTGCTGGCGCATGTCGCGACATGGCTCGAGCGGGGCGGACGGGTGCACATCGTCGTCCCCAACGGGCTGTCGCTCCACCGACTCGTCGGCGTCGAGCTCGGGCTGCAGACCGATCCACTGGCACTGACCAGCGGCGACACCGCCCAGGGTCACGTGCGCAACTACACGATCGACACGCTGCTCGCCGACGTCGCCGCTGCCGGACTGCGCGTCCTCCATTGGGAGCCAGTCTTCGTGAAGCTGCTCCCCAACCGAGAGATGCTCTCGTGGAGCTGGGACCTGATTCGTGCCATGGACCGGGTCGCGCGCCGCGTTCCGGAGCACGGCGCCGAGCTCTACGTCGTCGCCGAGGCGCCATGACCCGTGTGCTGGTTCTCGGCGCCGGCGGGTCGGCTGCCGCAAACTTCGTCGACGCGCTGCGAAGAGCAGATCGCGGTCACACGATCTCGGGGGCCGATGCCTCACCGACTCGTCTCCACCTCTCGACCGCCGACGAGCGCTTCGTCGTGCCGATCGCCGCTGACGCCGGCTACCTCGAAGCGGTGCGTACGCTCGTCGGCGACCGTCGGATCGAGGTCGTCCACGCGCAACCGGATCCGGACGTCATGGCACTCGGCGCGCGTCGCGACGAGCTCGGCGCGGCCACGTTCCTGCCCGAGCAGTCGGTGCTCGAGCTGGCGGCCGACAAAGCGCGGTTCGCCGAGCACCTGCGAGCGAACGACGTTGCCGTACCCGAGGCTGTCGCGCTCACTGCGCTCGCGGACGCCATCCCGGTCGTCGAGGGACTGCTCGGTCGGTACGAGCGGGTGTGGGTGCGGGCACGCGTGGGCGCGGGGTCGAGGGCATCGCTGCCGGTCCGGTCGGGCGAGCAGGCAGACGCGTGGATCCGGTGGTGGATCGACGAGCGGGGGATGTCGCCGGCCGACTTCATGGCGTCGGAGATGCTCCCCGGGCGCGAGTTCGCGTACCAGAGCGTCTGGCAGGACGGCGAGCTCGTTGCCGGGCAGTGCCGCGAGCGCGTCGAGTACCTCTACGGGCACCTGACCCCGAGCGGGCAGACGTCGACGCCGTCGGTCGCGCGAACGGTGGCGATCCCGGCGATCGATGATGCCGCGTGTGCCGCCATCCGCGCCCTCGACCCGACGCCCAACGGGGTCTACTGCGTCGACATCAAGGAGTCCGAGTCGGGGACCGCGAAGATCACCGAGATCAACTGCGGTCGGTTCTTCACGACATCCAACTTCTTCGCCGCTGCCGGATTGAACATGCCCGACATGGTCGTGCAGTGCGCGCTGGGTGATCACCCGGCGCGCCGCGGCTCCTCGCCGTTGGAAGCCGACCTGTACTGGATCAGGATGGTCGACATGGGATACGTCTTGGTGCCCGGTGATGAGCTCGATCGTTGGCCCCGCCCCCATCGTTGACTTCGACGGCACGGTCGCCGATCTCGACGTCGACTGGGGTGCGCTGCGCGCGCGCCTCGGTATCGAGCGAATCGGCGATCTGTGGGACGTCGAGACCGCCGATTGGGTCCAGGTCACCTCAGCCGAGGAGCACGGTGCGAGCACCGCGGTCGCCAACGACCCGTTGATCGCGATCCTCGAGTCGACGCAGGCAATCGCGTTCCTGACGAACAACGCCGAGTCCGCGGTTCGGCGCTTTCTCCGGCACCGTGCCAGGATCGCCGACAGGGTCACGATCGTGGTAGGACGCGAGACGCTCGCCGGCCCGAAGAGCGACTTCGAAGTGTTCAGCGCCGGCTTCGGTCGATGCGTCGAGGCGACCACGCACGCACGTGGCGACGGACCGGTCGTCTACGTCGGCGACATGGACTACGAGCTCGAGTATGCCGAGCGCCTCGGCGCGGTCTCCTTGCACGTACGGGACGTGGCCGCGCGAGCCTGAAGCCCCCATGACCCGACCGATCGATTGATCGACCACGCGGGTATCGTCTTCGTCTCAGATGGCTGCGCGCAGTGATGCACCACTCCGAATCGCCCTCGTCGGCGCCGGCGCCATGGGTTCGCTGCACGCGCGCGTCATCAGCCAAGAGCCCCGAGCGGAGCTCGCACTCATCGTCGATCCCCACGAGGCGTCGGCGGCGCGCTTGGCCGACCGGTTCGAGACCGCGCACGGACCGCTGCTGGACGACGTGGCTGCGTTCGATGCCCTCGTCGTTGCCTCGCCCACGTCGACCCATCTGGACCTGACGCTGCGCGCGCTCGAGGCATCGATCCCCGTGCTCGTGGAGAAGCCGATCACCGAAGACCTCGTCGGCGTCGAGCGCATCGTGGACGAGGCCCGATCGCGCGGCGTCCCACTCATGTGCGGACTGCTCGAGCGCTTCAACCCGGCGGTCATGACGATGCTCGACATCGTCCAAGAACCGGTGCACATCACGACGGTGCGGCACTCGCCCTTCGTCCCCAGGATCGCGACGGGAGTCGCGTTCGACCTGCTGATCCACGACGTCGACCTCGTCCTGTCCATGACTGATTCACCGGTCATCGACGTGAAGGGACACTTCGGCTACCCGCACCCCAAATCGCTGCCAGGGTCAGAGGACGTCGCCGAGGCGAGCATCGCATTCGAAGGGGGTCTCGTCGCCGCGATGTCTGCGAGCCGAGTCTCGCAGCGGAAGATCCGGACGCTCGAGGTGGCGGAGCTCGAGCGAATGGTCGAGGTCGATCTCGTCCGCCAAGACGTCACCGTCTACCGCCACGTCGGTGCTGACTTCCTCGAGGGTCGCGGCGCGGGTTTCCGCCAGCAGACGGTCATCGACATCCCGGTCATCCCGTACGGGCGCGAGCCCCTCGCCGGCCAGCTCGATCACTTCCTCCGGCTGATCGCGGGAGAGATCGACCCGGAGCAGGAGCTCGACACCCTGGTCGAGCCGCACCGTCTGGTCGCGCGCGTCGTCGAGCTGGGGCAGCGCACGGTGTAGGTGGGCGTCGCGCCCGGATCGAGCGAGCGCACGACCTCGTCACGGACGCAGGTCTACAGCTGGCCGCCTTGGTACAGCTCCTCGTACCGATCGGCGACCCGTGCCAGCTCGAAGTTCTCGGCGATCAGCTCACGTGCCCCTTTGCTCACCGTTGCCTGCAGCTCCTGATCCCCGAGCAGCCGCACGATGCCGCCCGCCAGCGAGCTCGCGGTTGCGTCACAGCGGACGAGCTGCACACCGTCTTCGAGGACCAGCCCGGGGAAGTTGTCGGCATCGACGACCGCGGCGATCGGCAGGCCGCTGGCCATCACCTCGAGGCTGGCGGTCCCCAGGCCATAGCTCTGGGTCTCGTGGCACTCGACGTGGGCGGCGGCGACGTAGTCGCGCACCTCCCCGTGTGGCACTTCCCCGACGGGCACGACCGCATCGCGCACGCCGAGACGCGACGCGAGCTCGAGATAGCGCGTGTCGTACTGCTTCCCGACGACGACCAGCCGCACGTCGGGCACCGCCGCCCGGATGGCCGGTAGCGCCTCGACGAGCAGCAGACGATCGCGCAGCGGGATCACATGGCCGAGCGACAGGATCATCGGCGCGGCACCGATCCCGAGCTCGCCCCGGACGCGTTGTGCGTCACCACCCTCGAAGACGTGCGACCGTACCGGGATCGGCACGAACCGGCGCCGACGGTGGCGGAACCGCTGCGCCACGTAGCCGTCGATGAACTTGTCGATCGTCACCATCGTCGGGTCGGTGAGCGCCAGGGCAGGCGAGACCAGCGTCGCGTCGACCCCGCGCAGCATCGTCTGGATCCAACCGACGTTGTGCGCGAACGCGGTGTGGATCGTCATGACCGGCGTGATGCCGCGACGTCGCGCCCAGTGACCCACCCAGTACGAGATGTCGAAGAACTGCTCGTTGACGTGCACGGCGTCGGGTCGAAAGTCGGAGAGCGCCCGGAACAGCTTCGAGAGTCCTGAGATCGGTGAGCAGAACGGGATCTCGTAGCCGTACGAGAAGCGACCGAGGTTGATCTGCAGGTTCGGGAGCCGAACGACCTGGTATCCGAGGTCGTCCTCGGAGTCCCCAGCCGTACACGTGATCACCATCACCTCGTGCCCGCGGCTCGTGAGCTCGGTCGCGAGAGAGCTCGTGAAGTGCGTGCTGCCGGATGTCCGGGGAAGGAAGAAGTTGTTCGTCAGGACGATGCGCATCTCAGTGCTTTCGGCCTCGCGCCCACAGGAACAGGCTCTCGGGAGAGGAGCCGATCGTGATGTCGCCGAACCCGGCACGCTCGAGGTACGTGCGCAGCTCGTCGGGAGTCGAGGACTTCGAGATGTTCGGTGGACGGTTCATCGGGTGGTAGTTCCTCGCCATGTCCGAGAAGAACGCCCACCCTGGCTCGCTGCACAGGTTGAAGTTGTCGACGTAGAGACGCCCGCCCGGGCGCAGGACGCGCATCGCCTCCTCGACGTAGCGAAAGCGCTCCCACTCGTCGAGGTGCATGAACACGACCGTGCAGTACACGACGTCGAGCGACGCGGCGGCGATGGGCGCGAGGTCCCAGCCGCTGATCTCGACGAGCTCGACGTTGTCGTGCTCCTGCAAGCGCTCACGGGCGTGTCGCAGCATGTTCGAAGACACGTCGACACCGACCCATCGCCGACACCGCGGCGCGAGCTCTGCACCGACCCGTCCGACGCCGCATCCGATCTCGAGTATCTCGTCGTCGGGCCGCAGCTCGAGGAGCTGCTCCAGCATCTCGACGTTCTGGCGTGCCGTGCGCGTGTACTCGGCTTCGTCGGTGTAGCCCGAGACCGCGAGCTTCGCGCTGTCAGCGTCACCCGACGCGGCGTCCCAGGTCGCCTTGTAGTCGCCGCGCGGCGCAACCGGTTGCTCGGACTGGGTGACGCGGAACGCTCGGCTCGTCTCGAGCTCGCCGTCGTCGAAGGTCATGACCATGCGGAGCGATCGTCGCCGGCGGCCTGCATCCGGCACCGCGACGTCGGCCACGAAACCACACCGCTCGTCGACCGGCCCGAATCGCTCACCAAGGCTCTGCACCACATCGGGCCGGGGGATGTCGCACATCGTCTCGACGGCGGTGTCGGAGCCGACGTGGACGACGAGGCGGACCGTTCGGCTCCGGGTCGACGTCGCCCAGCCGCGCACCCGCAGCACCGACAGCCGGCCCGCGCGCACCTCCGATGAGCCCGGCTCGTCGATGTGCCCGATGAAGGCGGGCACCTCGCGACCGTTCGATGCCACGGTCGCGCCGACGAGGCGACGGGTCGGAAGCACCATCGTGGCCGCCTCGTCGACCGTCAGCGACGGCTCCACGTCGGACGTCCCGGGAAGCGCGCGAACGGGCCTCAGGCGCTGCAGTCGACGTCGGGTCCGAGCAAACATCAGCGGGCAACGCTAGCCGCGGCGCTTCGCGGCGCTTGTACCCCTCGCGCGTGCAGCGAG
>CAZHKE010000088.1:2934-7966 GCA_964532485.1 uncultured Bifidobacteriaceae bacterium | reverse complement strand
CTTCTTGGTCTTGCCCTTGCACACCGGTGCCTTGGCCGCCTTCACCGATGCCGTGCCGATGCCCGCGGTGGACCCGATCACGAGCGCGCTCGCGGCCAGGACCCCCATGAGCCCGACGATCAACCGTCGACGCATGTTCCCCCCTTGGTCGTGTGAGCCGCGCGTGCGCGCTGCTCGGCCGAACTGACGTTGGCGTCAGGAACGTAGCACTGCCCGCCCGGCTGCGGCAGTCGCGACCGGCGCCGCGCTGTCCCGGTGTGCCGGCCGGCGGGCACCGTGGACCGCGGACCGGGTGACGGCGGCGAGCACGTCGAGCGTCTCGGCAGCAGCGACCCGGAGCTGGCGTGACTGCACGTAGTAGCTCGTGCGCTCGATCATCGAGACGAGCACGAAGGCGGCCGCTCCCGCGTCGAGATCGGGCGCGGCCGCCCGCACCCGGGTGGCGAGGTGCCGCGAGAACTCGGTGACCAGGTCGCGTGCGGTGCGCCCGATCTCGCTGTCGATGACCTCGGCCTCGGTCCAGGTCCGGAGGAACCTGCCGTGTCGCTCGTACAGGCGGTGGAACTGCTCGAGCCAGGCTCGGAACGCGGGCTCGTCGTCGCGATCGAGCGACGGGAGCTCGCGCGCCAGCGCGACCATGTCGGTCGCGACGCCCTCGGCGACCGCACCGAAGAGGTCCTGCTTCGACGAGAAGTACCGGTAGAATGTGCCGTGGGAGACGTCGGCCGCCTTCACGATGTCGTCGACCCGTGCGGCGTAGTAGCCGCGATCCGCGAACACGCTCGTCCCGGCGTCGAGCACCCGGGCGAGCGTGCGCTGGCCCCGTGCTCGGAGCTCACGACCACGTGTCGGCGCGCCCCCTCGCGCCCCACCGCGCGCGGGCGTCCGGCTCATCGGCGAGAGGCTAGGAGGGGGCTGACGGCCATGTCACGTTCGCCGAGTCCCGCGTCTAGTCTCCGGCGCGATGACGACAGCAACCGCACCCTCCTTCGACAGCCTGGACGTCGGCGACGAGGCTCCGCCGCTCGTCGTCGAGGACCTCACCCGCACGCACTTCGTGCGCTACGCGGGGGCGTCCGGCGACTTCAACCCCATGCACCACGACGACACGATCGCGACCAAGGTCGGGAACCCGTCGGTGTTCGGTCACGGCATGCTGACCGCGGGCCTCATGGCACGGGTGGTGAAGGACTGGTTCGGCCCCGAGGCGATGCGCCGCTTCCAGGTGAGGTTCGCGAAGCAGGTGTGGCCGGGTGACACGATCACGTTCTCCGCGAAGGTGACGGGCAAGCGCGAGGACGGCGGCGAGCACCTCGTCGATCTCGAGACCACGGCCGCCAACCAGGACGGCGTCGCGGTGCTGACCGGCACCGCGACCGCGGTCTGCGGCTGATGCGGCCCGGCGCGAAGCGCCAGGAGCGGGAGTAGTGCCAGAGGTGAGCGTCCGCGGCGCAGGTACCCTGCGCCGCAGTGAGCCGTGGCCCGAGCGGCCCGGCGCGAAGCGCCAGGAGCGGGAGTAGTGGGGCTGCTCGACGGGAAGGTCGCGGTCGTCACCGGGTCGGGGCGGGGCATCGGGCGTGAGTTCGCGCTCTGCATGGCCAGCGAGGGAGCCAAGGTCGTGATCAACGACGTCGGCGTGTCGCTCGACGGTCAGGGCACCGACGAGGACCCAGCGGCGCAGGTCTGCGCGGAGATCGAGAAGCTCGGCTCGAAGGCCGTGCCCAACTACGACTCGGTCACCGACTTCGCGGGCGCCGAGCGCATCGTGCGGACCGCGATCGACTCGTTCGGCCGGCTCGACATCCTCGTCAACAACGCGGGGATCGTGCGCGACCGCACGCTCGTGAAGATGAGCGAGGACGACTTCGACGCGGTCGTCGCCGTGCACATGAAGGGCTCGTTCAACTGCGCCCGGCACGCCGCGCCGATCATGAAGGAGGCAGGCTACGGCCGGATCGTCAACGTCACGTCGTCCGCCGGCATCCGCGGCAACTTCGGTCAGACCAACTACGGCTCGGCGAAGGCCGCGCTCATGGGCATGACGTTCATCTGGGCGCTCGAGCTCGGCCGCTACGGGATCACGGTGAACGCCGTGGCGCCCGCGGGAGCCACGCGGATGACGGCGTCGCTGTTCGAACGATCGGGTGAGGCACCACCGCCGGAGGCCGACCCGTCGCTCAACGCACCGCTGGTCGCGTTCTTGGCGTCGGATCGGGCGTCGCACGTCAACGGCCAGATCCTGGGTCGTACCGACTTCGCGTACACGATCTTCCAGCACCCGAAGCAGATCGCGTTCATGTGGCGCGACGGTGGCTGGACTCCCGACGCGGTCGCCGAGCACTTCGACGACGTACTCGGTCAGCATCTGCAGCACGTCGGCATGGCGATGCCGTCGGGCATGGAGTACGCCGGCGAAAAGAAGCAGTAGCGCTCGACCCATGACGCGCTACCGGCTCGGGGTCGTCGACGTGACGTTCTGGGCCGACCCGCCCGAGGCGCGCGACCGTCACGCCCGCGACCTGGGGTTCGAGCACATCGACGTGCTCGTCGACGTCGACCCGCAGTCGCTCGTGCTGCCGGTCGGGTGCCCGACGGCGTTCCCCAAGCCCCGACGCGGCTGGTGCTCGACGCCGGCGCCTCGCGACGAGCCCGGCATGTGGGAGCGCGCCGTGCGCTGGTGGCGGCGAGCGCCGGGCGCGCTCCTGGAGCCGTGGGCCGGCGCCGTCGTCCACTCGACGGACACGGTCCACGCGATGCAGGAGGAGGTGCCGGGACTCCGGCTGCTCGTCGACACCGGGCACGTCGCCGACTGGGGCGGTGATCCGCTGGAGCTGCTCGAGCACGCCGACCACGTGCAGCTGCGGCAGGGGTGCCCCGGGTCGACGCAGGTGCACGTCGACGATCCGCGCGGTGTCGTCGACTTCGCTGCCGTGCTTCGGCGTCTCGACGAGCTCGACTACCCGGGGTGCCTCTCGGTCGAGTACTTCGACCTGCCCGACGAGGGCTGGCCGCTCAACGCTCCCGTCCCCTGGGCCGTCGACCTGCGCGCCCACGTCCTGTCGCTGATGTCCTGACACTCGCGTCGGGAGAACGGGGGCTGGTTGCCCGCCGACGGCGACGGCGGAGATGGCGGTCCTTCCGGTCGCTCGTCCATACTGCCGCAATGCGCGGCGAGCCGCTACGGATCCTGAACATGTGGGGGAGCGACCTCGGCGCCGACATCGCTGCGGTCGCGCCGGACGCCGAGGTCGTCACGGTGCCGTCCGCCGAGGACTACGGCGACGGGCTGCGCGGCGACGCGATGTTCGCGACATGGTTCGAGCACCCGATCTTCGACGATCTCGACGCGACCGGGCTCGACTGGGTGCACCTCCCCGGCACCGGCATCGACAAGGTCCCGCGCCACATCCTCGAGGGTCGGACGGTCACGTGCTCGCGGGGCGTCAGCGCGATCCCGATCTCGGAGTTCGTCCTGGCGTCGATGCTCGCCTTCGAGAAGGACTTCCCCTCCGTCTGGCTGCAGGAGCCTCCGGAGCACTGGAACTTCGCCGCGCTCGGCGAGCTCGCGGGCAAGACGCTCGGGCTCGTCGGGCTGGGAGGCATCGGCACGGCCGTCGCGCGCCGCGCCTTGGCGTTCGACATGCGGGTGCGCGCGCTCCGACGCAACCCGGGCCGCAGCGACGTCGAGGGTGTCGAGACGGCTGTCGACCTCCCGGATCTGCTCGCGACGGCCGACCACCTCGTGCTCGCTGCGCCGGCGACCGCAGCCACCAGCAACCTGATCGACGCCGACGCGCTCACGCACGTGAAGCCGGGCGTCCACCTGGTCAACATCGCCCGGGGCAGCCTCGTCGACCAGGCCGCCCTCCGGGTGGCCGTCGACGACGGACGGGTGGCCCGCGCATCGCTCGACACCGTCGATCCGGAGCCGCTGCCCGCCGGCCACTGGATGTACGACCACCCGAAGGTGCGACTCTCCGCGCACGTGTCGTGGTCGAGCCCGCGCGCCTTCGACCGCATCCGCGCGTCGTTCCTCGAGAACCTGGGTCGGTACGTCGCCGGGGAGCCGCTGCACGGCGTGGTCGATCCCGACGAGGGGTACTGATGGCACGCGGCGCCGCGGTCGTGGGGACCGGCTTCGGGTGCCGCGTCCACGTCCCCGCACTGCGTGCCGCCGGCTTCGAGGTGCGAGCGCTCGTGGGGCGCGATGCGGCGAAGACCGAGCGTCGCGCCGAGCGGCTCGGGATCGCCGAGGCGACGACCGACCTCGACGCCGTCCTGGCCCGCGACGACGTCGATGCGGTGACGGTGGCGACGCCACCGCATCAGCACGCCCCGGTCGTCATCGCGGCGGCGAGCGCGCGCAAGCACGTGCTGTGCGAGAAGCCGTTCGCGCTGGATCTCGCCGAAGCGGAGCACATGCTGGCGGCGGTGGAGTCCGCCGGCGTCACCAATCTCGTCGGGCACGAGTTCCGCTGGGCGCCCGAGCGCGCCGTGGTCGGCCGGGCCATCGGCGAGGGCGCGATCGGTGCGCCACGCCTGTGCAGCCTCGTGCAGTACGTGCCGCTCGTCGCCGACCCGGCGACGCCGGTGCCGCCGTGGTGGTTCGACCCGAGCTCGGGCGGTGGGTGGCTGGGCGCGTCGGGTTCCCACGTGGTCGATCAGGTGCGGGCGTGGCTCGGCGAGTTCGTCGAGGTCGATGCGTCCCTCAGCGTGGTGTCCGATCGCCACGATGTCGCCGAGGACACGTTCACCGTGCGCTTCCGGCTCGCGTCGGGACTGGACGGCGTGCTGCAGCAGACGGCCGCGGCGTGGGGGCCCTACGCCGGGCTGACGCGCGTCGCGGGCACGAGAGGCACGGTGTGGATCGAGGGCGACGTCGCCTGGATCGCCGACGCAGACGGCGCCCGGGTGCTCGACGTGCCCGCCGACCTCGCACTGCCGGCCGCGCCCCACGAGAGCGACGACCCGCGCGACCGGTTCACGCACCTCGAGCTCGGACCGTTCACGCGGCTGTGCGAGGTGCTGCGCG
>CAZHKE010000088.1:0-2834 GCA_964532485.1 uncultured Bifidobacteriaceae bacterium | reverse complement strand
GCATCAAGACCAGGGGGTGCCGAAGCGGTCGCGGTGGGTGTGCTCGCCGAAGGGCTCGCGGCGTGGGGCGCCGAGCTCCTTGGCGGGGTAGCCCAGGGGGATCACGACCTGCGGCACGACGTGGTCGGGGAGCGCGAGCACCTCGCGCAGCTCGTCGGCGAACGCAGTCGTCAGCGTCGTCAGCGCCGAGCCGAGGCCTACCGCGGTCGCGGCGAGCAGCAGGTTCTGGGTCGCGGGGAACGTCGACGACGCGATCGTCGCCTCGAGGCAGCGCTGGGTGTCGGCGGCGACGACGACGAGCACGGGCGCTCCCCGATAGCCGCCGCCTGCGACGGCGTCGTCGACCGCCGTCAGCAGCGCCGCGTCGACGCGTCGCGCCGCGAATTCCCTGCCCCCCGCGGCCCACGCCCGCTCGGTGAGGTCGTGGATCCGAGCCCGCGTCGCGCGGTCACGCACGACGACGAACACCCAGGGCTGGCGGTTCTCCGCGCTCGGCGCGAACGTCGCCGCGTCGAGAATGCGACCGATCGTCTCGTCGTCGACGTCGTGGTCTGTGAAGCGTCGGCACGCGCGCTGACGGTGGACGACCTCGAAGAAGTCGGTCAAGGCGTGCGCTCGCCGACGCGTGCGAACGAGTTGACGTACATGATCCGGAGCGCGTCGTGCCAGCCCCAGTGCTGGAACTCCTCGGTGCCCTGGACGCCGAAGCGCGCCTCGACGAGTGGTGTCATGAGCTTGAACGAGTGCTCCGGGTCCTCGGTGTCCATCTCGTAGAAGTGCATGAAGCGCGGGTCGGCGCCAGTCGCGTTCTCGTACGGCGTGATCATCGTGTAGCCGGGCGTCCCGACCGCGGCGATCCAGCTGATGTGCACGAAGTCGCCCCAGTCACGCAGCGCCTGCGCCAGCTCGGGCTCCTTCGGGCTGATGAGGACGAGGGAGAGGCCGATCGTCGGGCGGCCGGTCAGCCGGCCCTGTCCGGGTCGCGGCGTCCGCCAGAAGTGATGCCCGGTGATGCCGTCGGGCACGTCGGTCGGCTTCGCGAACGAGCGATCGACCTCGTAGACCCCGAGCGTGCCGAACTCGTCGAGGACGCGCGGGAGATCGCGACGATCGCGCTTGAGGTTCCGCCACCACGTCGCCCGGTCGACGCCGTCGAGCCCGAGCACGTCGTCGACTCGACCGTCGGCGTACTGGTCCGGCGTCATCGCGTCGGTCATCTCGAGGTACAGGCCCGGCGTCAGGCGGTCTTCCATTCGGCGCGGAGTCTACGGGTGGTCGGTTAGCGTCTGGGATGGCCAAGAGCCCGCTCGTGCGGCTTCCGAAGCCGGTGATGAGGGGCTTCTCGGCGATGCACCGCGGCTTCGTCCATGTCACCGGTGGACGTGCCGGCACGAAGTTCCGCGGGCAGCCGCTCATCCTCCTCACCACGACGGGTCGCAAGACGGGCAAGGACCGCACGTGGCCGCTGGTCGGCCTGCCGATCGATCCCGGCGACCACACCTTGGGCTGGGTCGTCGCCGGCTCCAACGGTGGACACGACGCGCACCCGGCCTGGTACGTCAACCTTCGGGCCGATCCTGTGGCGACCGTGCAAGACGGCGCCACGAAGACCAAGGTCCAGGCCCGCGACGCGTCAGACGTCGAGCGCGAGGAGTTCTGGCCGAAGTTCGTCGAGACGCTCACGACCTACGCCGAGTACCAGGAGGCGACCGACCGCAGGATCCCGGTCGTCATGCTCGAACCGCTCGAGGTGTAGGCGCGTCCGCGAGGGCCGAGCTCGAGCCCAGCCTTCGGTCATCGGGCCTAGGCTCGCGCGCCGTGCCGAAGGGGAGAGGTCTCGCGATCGCCGCCGCTGCACTGGTCGCGGTGGTCGTCGCGGCGTGCACCTCGGACGACGCGTCGGATCGTGGTTCCTCGACCTCGTCGACTCGAGCGTCGACGACCACCAGCGCAGCTGGCAGCTCGGACTTCGCATCGCTGTTCCCCGCCGACGCGCTGGCCGACGACATCACGACGACCGACTGCACGCTCGAGAACGGCGCGGCCTCGACCTGCTACGCGATCACCGTCCACAGCGATCCGACCACGGTCGAGCCGGGCCCGTTCTGCCCGACGTCGATCGACGACGACGACAGCGGGATCTTCACCTGGGACGGCGAGTCCCCCGGGCTCTACGCCCTCGACCGCAGCTTCTGGGAGCTCGTCGACGGCCAGGGCTACTCGTTCGTCGGCTCCGACGGGTCGATCACCGTCCAGGACCCCGGCTCGGGGGCACCGCCGTCGGGCGACGTCTGCCTCCAGGCAACGGCCGACGACTCCTACACGCTCACCGCGCTCATCCCGACCGCGCCGGAGGTGCTCGACGAGCCGACCCAGCTCGACACCGTGGCCCAGGTGGGGATCGCGCTCGACGGGGTCACGATCTTCGGCGACGCGCCCAGCGGGACCACCGGGCAGATCCCCGCGCTCGACCCCTGTGGCGGGCACCACGACCCGTCGGGCTACTACCACTGGCACTTCGGGTCGGAGTCGATCCAGCTCAACCTGGATGCGTCCGACGTCCCTCGCACGTGCAACGAAGCACAAGACGACGAGGCGCTGTTCGGGTTCGCCTACGACGGGTACGCGATCTACGGCCCGCACGAAGACGGCGCAACCCCGTCCGACCTCGACGAGTGCAACGGTCACACGAATGAGACGGAGCGCTTCGGCGACGTGTACCACTACCACCTCTCGCTCGAATCACCGAACCTGCCCCCGTGTCGTGTCGGTGCCGTTGCCGACGACAAGCTCACGAGCCGCGACAACCCGAACGTCTCGCTGCCCGACAGCGG
>CAZHKE010000087.1:0-8525 GCA_964532485.1 uncultured Bifidobacteriaceae bacterium | reverse complement strand
GGAGCTCGCACCGCGCGCTTGACGAGCTCCCCTCCGCCCGCGCCCATCGTGCCCCGGACGCGTCCCGCCTCACTTCCCGATCGGTGACGGTACGCTCGCCGGCGTGAGCCACGAGGTACGCGGTGTGGTCGCGCACGCGACGGGAGAGCCCGTGCGTCTCGAGACGATCGTCGTGCCCGACCCCGGCCCCGGCGAGGCATTGGTCGCGGTGCGTGCATGCGGCGTCTGCCACACCGACCTGCACTACCGCGAGGGCGGGATCGGCGACGAGTTCCCCTACCTCCTCGGCCACGAGGCCGCCGGGGTCGTCGAGGCCGTCGGAGCCGGCGTCACCGGCGTCGCTCCCGGCGACTTCGTCGTCCTCAACTGGCGGGCCGTGTGTGGCGAGTGCCGCGCGTGTCGTCGCGGCAAGCCCTGGTACTGCTTCGCCACGCACAACGCTTCGCAGTCCATGACGCTCACCGACGGCACCGCGCTCTCCCCCGCACTCGGCATCGGCGCGTTCGCGGACAAGACGCTCGTCGCCGCGGGCCAGGCCACGAAGGTCGACCCGAGGGCGCGCCCCGAAGCCGCAGGACTGCTCGGCTGCGGTGTGATGGCCGGCTTCGGTGCCGCGGTGAACACCGGTGGCGTCCAGCGCGACGACACGGTCGCGGTGTTCGGCTGCGGCGGCGTGGGCGATTCCGCCATCGCAGGCGCGAACCTCGTCGGGGCGCGCACGATCATCGCCGTCGACCTCGACCCGCGAAAGCTCGAGACCGCGAAGGAGTTCGGCGCAACCCACACCGTCGATGCATCGAAGGAAGACGTCGTCGAGAGGATCCGCGAGCTCACCGACGGCAACGGCGCCGACGTGTGCATCGAGGCGGTCGGTCGTCCCGAGGTGCTCGAGCAGGCGTTCTACGCCCGCGACCTCGCCGGCACGGTCGTGCAGGTGGGCGTGCCCACGCCCGACATGGCGCTGCCCGCGATCCCGATGATCGACTTCTTCGGACGCGGGGGTGCCCTGAAGCCGAGCTGGTACGGCGACTGCCTGCCCAGCCGCGACTTCCCGCTCCTCGTCGACCTCTACCTCCAGGGTCGCTTCGACCTCGACCGCTTCGTGTCCGAGACGATCTCGCTCGAGGACGTCGAGGACGCGTTCCACAAGATGGAGCGCGGCGAGGTGCTGCGCTCGGTCGTCGCGATCTGAATGCCCGAGACGAGCGACCGCGCGGCAGAGCGGGAATCATGACGGCGGGCATCGAACCCATCACGACCTCGGGCATCTTCTCCATCGACGGCGAGGACTTCGAGGTCGAGAACAACATCTGGCTCGTCGGTGACGACCACGAGGTGATCGTCGTCGACGCCGCGCACGACGCCGCACCGATCGCCGCGGCGGTCGGAGACCGGACGGTCAAGGCCATCCTGTGCACCCACGGGCACAACGATCACATCAACGCCGCCGACGCGCTGTCGCGCGCGACCGGCGGCGCGCCCGTGCTGCTGCACCCGGCCGACGAGATGCTGTGGGACGTCGTCTACCCCGACCGCAAGCCCGACGACGCGGTGGGCGAAGGCGACGAGCTCGAGGTCGCCGGCGAGCGACTCCACGTCGTCCACACGCCCGGCCACAGCCCTGGCGGCGTGTGCCTCGTCGGACCCGACGGCCACGTGTTCGGTGGCGACACCCTCTTCAAGGGCGGTCCCGGCGCGACCGGCCGCTCGTACTCCGACTTCCCCACGATCATCGAGTCGATACGCGACCGCCTGCTGGTCCTGCCGAGCGACACCGTCGTCCACACGGGCCACGGCGAGGCGACGACGATCGGCGACGAGGCGCCGCATCTCGACGAGTGGATCGCGCGGGGGCACTGATCCCCGGCGCGAGTGTGAGGAGCGCCGTGTTCCAGAACATCCTGGTCGGGACCGACGGCTCGGAGCGGGCCGGGCGCGCAGTCGCGCAGGCGACGGACCTCGCGCTCGCCAACGACGCGACGCTGCACGTGATCCACGCGTACGAGGGCACCCGCGAGTCGATCGCCGCGGCCGCACGGAACACCGTCGAGCGGCTCGCCGTCGACCTGGCCGCCACCGGCGTCCGCCTCCGGACCTACGCGCTCCAGGGCAATCCCGCCGACGTGATGATCGAGTGGTCTCAGCGCAACGACGCCGACCTCGTCGTCGTCGGCAACCGCGGCATGACCGGCAGGGGTCGCCTCCTCGGGAGCATCCCGAACGCGGTGGCGCACCACGTGACGGCGGCGGTGATGATCGTCCAGACGCAACGCGAGCGGCAGGGATTCGGGGTGATCGTCGTGGGGACCGACGGCTTGGAGCGGGCCGAGCGCGCCGTCGCGCTCGCGGCCGAGCTCGCGCACGCGTCCGGCGCGAGCCTGCACCTCGTGCTCGCCTACAAGGGCGTGGCGCAGGCAACGGCGGACGCGCTGGCCGCGGGCGCGGTCGTCACGCCGCCCTCCGACCTCGAGGCCGAAGCGAGCGAAGAGGCCGCGACCATCGGCGACGCTATCGAAGCGCAGGCCGAAGCACTCCGCGCGCGCGGCCTCTCCGTCGCGACGCACACGGTGCCCGCCAGCCCCGCGAGCGCCATCCTCGACATCGCCACCGAGGTCGGCGCCGATCTGGTGGTCGTCGGCAACCGCGGCATGACGGGTGCCAAGCGGGTGCTCGGGAGCGTCCCGAACGCGCTGGCGCACCAGGCGACGTGCTCGGTCCTGATCGCCCCCACCGGCGACCCCTGAGCACACCCCATCGGCGCGTCGACACGCGGAGCGACACCTAGCGTCGGTGTCCGTGCCGACGACGCGAGGGCAGTCGATGCTCACCGACAGCGAGCTCCGCTGCTTCTGGACCGACGCGACACCGTTCCCCGAGGCGACCGCGCCGCCCGACGCGCCGGTGGAGTGCGATCTCGCGATCGTCGGCGCGGGCTACACCGGGATGTGGGCCGCGCTCCACGCGAAGCGACGCGATCCCGACCGCCACGTCGTCGTCTTCGAAGCCGACCGCGCCGGGGCCGGCGCCTCGACGCGCAACGGTGGGTTCGCCGACTCGTCGCTCACGCACGGACTCGACCAGGGTCTCGCCCGGTTCCCCGACGAGCTCGAGCGGCTCGTCGCGCTCGGCAACGAGAACTGGGCCGGGCTGCGCGCCGACCTCGCCGTCGCCGGCGTCGACGCCGCGTGGGAGGACGTCGGGCACCTGGCGGTTGCGACCGAGCCGTACCAGGTCGACGAGCTCGAGCGCTGGCGCGCGCTGCTCGTGGACCACGGTGAGCACGCCGAGGTGCTCGACCGCGACGCCGTGCGCGCCGAGATCGAGAGCCCGACGTTCCTCGGCGGCATCTGGCAGCGGTCGCACGCCGCGCTCGTCGATCCCGCGCGCCTGTCGTTCGGCCTGCGGGGTGCCGCGCTGGAGGCGGGTGCCGTGTTGCACGAGCGGTCACCGATCACGTCCCTGACCAGCCAGGGCACAGGGGTCAGGCTCGACGGCCCGTGGGGCCGAGCGAGCGCCGCGAAGGTCGTCCTCGCGACGAACGCGTTCCCGCCGCTCGTGCGCGCGATCAAGCGCACGGTCGTGCCCGTCTACGACTACGTGCTCGTCACCGAACCGCTCACCCCCGAGCAGCACGCGGCGGTGCGATGGCGCCACCGGCCCGGGCTCGCCGACTCCGCGAACCGGTTTCACTACTCGCGGCTGACGGTGGACAACCGCATCCTGTGGGGTGGGTACGACGCGATCTACCACTACGGATCGCGCGTCGCCCCGGCGCTGGAGGACCGCGCCGCGACGTTCGAGCTGCTCGCGCGTCAGCTGGCGGAGACGTTCCCGCAGCTCGGGGACGTCCGCTGCACGCACCGCTGGGCGGGCGTGATCGACACCTCGACTCGCTTCGCGGTGAGCTTCGGCACCAGCCACTCGGGGCGGGTCGCCTACGCGGTGGGCTACACCGGGCTCGGTGTCGTCGCGAGCCGCTTCGGCGCAGACGTCGCGCTCGCGCTGCTCGACGACCCCGGCTCCGAGCTCACCCGCCTCGACTTCGTGCGAGCGCGACCGTTCCCGTTCCCGCCGGAGCCGCTGCGTTGGCTCGGCGTCACCCTGACCCGCCGCGCGCTCGCCCGGGCCGACCGCCGAGCGGGGAGGCGCGGCCCGTGGCTGCGGCTCCTCGACCGGTTCGGCGTGGGCTTCGACTCCTAGAGCCCGTGCGACCCGGCGCCGACGGCGCCAAGGAGCGGGGGCGAGTGAGCCCGAGGCGCCCGGTACCGTGAGGCCATGACGCTCCCCGCGTACCTCCACCCGTTCTGCAAGCCGGCTCGCGAAGACTTCGTCACGATCGTGCGCGGCGACGGCTCCGTCGTCTGGGACCGCGACGGCAACGAGTACCTCGACGCGATGGCGAGCCTCTGGTGCGTCAACGTCGGCCACGGACGCCGCGAGATCATCGATGCGGTCACGGAGCAGATGACCGCGATCGCGTGCTACCACACGTTCGAACCGTTCGCGAACGAGCCTGCCGACCAGGTCGCCACCGAGATCTCGGCGCGCGCGCCCGTGCCCGGCTCGCGCGTGTTCCTCACCACGTCGGGATCGGAGGCCGTCGACTCGGCGATCAAGCTCGCTCGACTCTCCCAGGCGCGCGCCGGGCGTCCGGAGCGCACGCTCGTCCTCAGCCGCGCGCGCGGCTATCACGGCGTGACGTTCGGCGGCATGGCGGCGCAGGGCCTACCACCGAACCAGGAGGGCTTCGGCCCGCACGTCGAGGGCTTCGAGAACCTGCATGCCGACGACATCGAGGCGTGGGCGTCGTTCATGGCCGAGCGGGGCCAGGAGGTCGCGGCAGTCCTCGTCGAGCCGGTGCAGGGTGCAGGCGGGGTGCACCCGCCGTCCGACGGCTTTCTCGAGGGCCTGCGCCGTCTGTGCGATCAGCACGGCGCGTACCTGATCTTCGACGAGGTGATCTGCGCGTTCGGCCGGCTCGGCGAGTGGTTCAGCGCAGCACACTTCGGCGTCACACCCGACCTCATCACGTTCGCCAAGGGAGTCAGCTCCGGCTACGTGCCGCTCGGCGGTGTCGTGATCGCGCCGGTGGTGCACGAGCCGCTCGAGGCCGACGCGGCCTACCTGCTGCGCCACGGCCACACGTACTCCGGCCATCCGACGTGCGCGGCAGCCGGGCTGGCGAACCTCGCGCTCCTCGAGCAGGAGGAGCTGCTGGCGCGCGCACACGTCATCGGCGCGCGCTTGGCCGCGGGCTTGCGCGCGATCGAGGCCGATGGCCTCGTCGCCCAGGTGCGCGGTGACGGCGCGGTGTGGGCGGTGGGCCTGACCACCGACCGCGACGCGGCGACGGTGCGCGATCGGATGCTCGCCGACGGCGTCATCTGCCGACCCATCGGCCCCGACACGCTGGCGTTCTGCCCGCCGCTGGTGATCGAGGACGCCCAGATCGACCGCATCGTCGACACACTGGAAAAGGCGCTCCGCTAGCACCAGACTCGATGCGCATCTCAGACCCCCGATAGGGTGCTCGAGATGCTGACGCAGAAGTGCAGCACGAGGATCGGAGGGCGCTCATGGGCAAGGGCAAGACGTTGACGAAGCTCGCCGCGATCGGCGCGGCGATCGGTGGTGTCATCTTCTTCTGGCGCAAGAAGCACGAGGGCGAGCAGACCACGCAGCCGGCGGAGACGTTCCCGCCCGCGGCCGACAAGCCCGGGAGCGCCGCGTCCTAGCGCTCTGGCGTCGGTCGACCGCGCTCGGGGCGGCAACCTGACGCCAAACGTCGGAAGCCTTAGATTCGGGTGCATGGCGTACCCGACCGACATCGGGGTGGTTGATCTCATGATCGGCTTCCCGATGGGTGACAAGAAGGCCACGTACGAATACCTGATGCGCGGCATCAAGGACGACGAGACGAAGGACTCGTTCTCGTTCCCGGCCGAGTACATGTTCAAGGACGTGCCCGAGCGCGCCGAGGAGGGCGCCGACGCCATCGACGTGTGCTTCGCGGAGATGGACGCGCACAACGTCGAGCAGGGCCTGTTCGGCAACCTCCAGCAGGGCACCGAGGCCAAGGAGCGCTACCCCGGCCGCGTGCACCTCTCGCTCGAGGTCGACCCCAACGACGTGATGGGGACCGTCGCCAAGATCAAGGGTGCGCACACCAAGTACGGGATCAAGGCGGTGACGCTGTTCCCATCGGGCTGCCTCCCGCAGGTGAACGTCGACGACGCTCGCGTGTACCCGGCGTACTCGACGTGCGTGGAGCTCGACATACCGATCATCGTCAACGCCGGGATCGCCGGTCCTCGCTTCCCGTCCGACTGCCAGCACGTCATGCGCTTCGACAACGTCTGCTACGACTTCCCCGACCTGCGCATCGTGATGCGTCACGGCGCCGAGCCGTGGGAAGACCTCGCCGTGAAGCTCATGCTGAAGTGGCCGGGCCTGTACTACATGACCTCGGCGTTCGCGCCGAAGTACTACCCGAAGGCGATCATCGACTACGCCAACACCCGCGGCGCCGACAAGATCATGTACGCCGGCTACTACCCGATGGGCCTGAGCCTCGAGCGCATCTTCACCGAGATGCCCGACGTGCCCTTCCGCGACCACGTCTGGCCGCTGTTCCTGCGCGAGAACGCGCTGCGCGTCTTCAAGCTGGACGGATGATGAGCGGCGACGGGGAGAACGACACGCGCTACACGCTGATCTCCGCCGATACGCACGGCGGCGCGAACCACGAGACGTACCGCGAGTATCTCGATCCGAGCTACCGCGACGAGTTCGACGCGTGGCGGGAGAAGTACAAGAACCCCTTCCGCGACCTGCACGGCAAGAAGCGCAACCAGAACTGGGATGACGAGCGTCGCTGGAGCGAGCAGGAATCCGACGGCACCGTCGGCGAGGTCATCTTCCCCAACACCGTGCCTCCGTTCTTCCCGACGGGCGCGGTGATCGCGCGGCCCCCGACGGCCGAGGAGTACGAGCTGCGCCACGCAGGCATCCAGGCCCACAACCGCTGGCTCGCCGACTTCTGCTCGGCGTACCCACAGCGGCGCGCCGGCGTGGGACAGATCTTCCTCAACGACGTGGAGGACGCGGTCGCCGACGTCCACACGATCAAGGACCTCGGCCTGCGCGGCGGTGCGCTGCTCCCCGGACGCCCCGACGACGTGACCGACATCGCGCCGCTCTACGACCCGGTGTACGAGCCCCTGTGGTCGGCATGCGAAGACCTCGACCTCCCGATCACGCACCACTCGGGCCAGGGCGCGCCCGACTACGGCAAGTACCCGTTCTCGATGTTCCTCTGGATCGCCGAGACGTCGTGGTTCTCGCACCGCCCGCTGGCGCATCTCATCATCGGCGGCGTGTTCGAGCGCCACCCGAAGCTCAAGTTCGTGATGACCGAGCAGGGCTGCGCGTGGATCATGCCCGTGCTCCAGGGCCTCGACGCGTTCCACCGTCAGATGTCCGCCGGGCGAATCGGGGAGATCAGCTACTCCGAGGACCAGGTGCTCCCGATGACGCCGTCGGAGTACTTCGCACGGAACTGCTTCGTCGGCGTGAGCTTCCCGAGCCCGTCGGAAGCGAAGGCGATGCGCAAGGTCGGCCTCGACCGCGTCATGTGGGGCAGCGACTACCCGCACCACGAGAGCACGTACCCGTACACGACCGAGGGGCTCCGGCTCGCCTTCTCCGACTGGGATCCGGATGACGTGCGCCAGGTGACGAGCCGCACGGCAGCCGAGGTCTACGACTTCGATCTCGGGGCTCTCGCGCCCCTCGCGGCGAAGGTCGGGCCGACGGTCGACGAGGTGCGACTGCCGCTCGACGAGATGCCGGCGGACTCGGGCAGCCCTGCGTTCACGAACCGCTGACACCGTGACGACGTCCGAGCACCAGACGAGCAGCCCCGTCACGGGGTTCTCGCACGTGCAGCTGCTCTGCACCGACGTCCCGGCGAGTGAGCGCTGGTACACGACGGTGCTCGGCGCCGAGCGCATGACGGCCGCCGACGACGAGAGCTACGTCGCGCTGCGCCACCGCCCGAGCAAGGTCGTCCTCGTGCTCAGCGCACGCCCCGCGGGCACTCACGCCGCCGGGGGCGGCCCGCTCGACCACCTCGCGTTCGCGGTGCCCGACGGCGCCGCGCTCGAGCAGTGGGCCCGCCACCTCAGTGCTGCGGGCATCGAGCACGACGGGATCGTCCTCGAGCTCGGCAAGCCGTCGCTCCAGCTCGTCGACCCCGACGGCATCGCCATCGAGCTCGTGGCGCCCGCGCCCCGTGATGACGGGTCGGCACGCCGAGCGACCCGTGGTCCGCGAGACGCGCCGGCGCCGCGAACCCGCTAGGGCGCAGGGACGCCGAGGGCGTCGAGGACGCGCGGGGCGATCCACGCCGCGCCTTCGGGCGTGAAGTGGCCGCCGTCGTCCTTACGGGTCACCACGCCGTCGAAGCTCGTCGGGCACTGCGGTCCGAGCGGGCACAGCCACTGCCCGAGATCGATCACGCGCAC
>CAZHKE010000086.1:4588-9268 GCA_964532485.1 uncultured Bifidobacteriaceae bacterium | reverse complement strand
TCTCGTGCAGGTGCGCGAGCGCGTGGGGGTCTTCGACCCGGTCGCGCAGATCGGCCAGCGTCGCGACCCAGCCTCGCGCCCGCTCGACGTCGTCGTCGGCGAGGGCGACGAGGACCAGCCCCATCTCCGAGAGCGCGAGCCCGTCGGCGTCGTCGAGCGTGGTGAACAACGCCGTCGCGCGCTCCAGGTCCTCCGACACCATGGACGCATCCCGGGACCCGGCCGACGCCTGGGCACGCCAGGTCAACACCCATGCGAGGCCTCGTTGCTCGCCGACCTCCTCGAAGAGCTCCGCACAGGCATCGAGACGTTCGAGCGCCTCGTCGGGCCGACCCATCTCCTGGGCCAGGTAGCCGAGGTACATCGCGGCCCGCGCCGCCGCCGAAGGCCGGGGTTGGGCGGCCGCGCCCAGCAGCTCCGCGAGCCAGTCGTAGCCCTCGCGCACGGCCCGGATCTGCCAGAAGCGGAACAGGTCGACGGCGACCTCGAGTCCCCGCTCGGGCTCTCCGTCCTCGGTCGCGGAGCGCAGCCCGGCGCGGACGTCGTCGAGCGCGTCTGCGATCCGCTGGAGCCAGACCGTCTGCTGCGCCCCTCCCAGGTTGCGCGCCGCGTCGCGGGCCAGTCGAGCCAACCACCGGCGGTGAGCGCGACGTAGCTCGTCCCACCGGCGTGCTCGGTCAGGCGGTCGCGCCCATAGGCCCGGATGGAGTCGAGCAAACGGTACCGGTTCCCGTGAGCCAGGGAGTCCACCTGCAGCAGCGACCGGTCGACGAGCTCGCCGACCACGAGCACGGGATCGACGTCTGGAGGTGCCGCACCGTCAGCGCCACCCAGCAGCTCGGTCGCGTCGGCCAACCGGAACGCTCCGGCGAAGACCGACAGTGCCTCGAAGGACGCGCGCGTGGCGCCATCCAGCATCTCGTAGCTCCACGCCACCGTCGCCGCGAGCGTCTGCTGTCGTGGATCGACGCCCTGACGAGTGTCGCCGAGGATCGCGAACCGATCCGTCAACCGAGCCAGCAGCTCGGCTGGTGCGAGCACGTGCGCGCGCGCCGCGGCGAGCTCGAGCGCGAGCGGCAGGCCATCGAGCCGACGGCAGATCTCGGCGACGGCCCCGACGTTCTCGGACGTGAGCGCGAAGCCGGGCTCCGCCGAGCGAGCCCGCTCGACGAACAGGCCGACCGACTCGAACGCACTTGCCGCCGCGACGTCGGGGTCGATCGCCGCCTGGGGCGCGGGGAGTGGCGCCACCGGCCAACGCTGCTCACCCGGAACCCGCAGCGGCTCTCGGCTCGTCGCCAGGACACGGCTGCGACGGCAGGACTCGAGCAGCGACCGGACCAGCCGTCCGACCGACTCGGCCACGCGCTCGCAGTCGTCGAGGACGACCAGCACCTCGCGATCGCGCAGGTGGTCGACGATCACGTCGGCCGGATCGCGACCCGGCTGATCGCCGATGCCGAGCACGCTCACCAGGTTGGACGCCACCGCTTCGGCCTTCGAAGCGGCGAGCTCGACGCGCCAGACGCCGTCTCGGTGGCGACCGACCTCCTCGGCCGCGACCTGGAGGGCGAGACGCGACTTGCCCACACCGCCCGGACCGGTGAGCGTCACCAACCGATGCGATCGCAGCAGGCTCCGGACCTCGGCGACGTCGTCGTCGCGGCCGACCAAGCTCGACACCGCGGTCGGGAGGTTGTGCGGTGCCACCTCGAGCGATCGCAAGGGTGGGAAGTCGCGTTGCAGTCCCGGGTGCAGCACCTGGGCGAGCTCGACGGACTCGGCCAGATCCCGCAGGCGGTGCGGACCGAGGTCGCGGAACGACACCTCGGCGGGCATGCGGGTGAGGTCGGCACGCGCGGCAGCGGAGACGACGATCTGGCCCCCGTGCGCGGCGGCACCGATGCGGGCGGTTCGGTTGACGACCGGAGCGTGGTAGTCGCCGCTTGATGGATGCGCATCGCCCGAGTGGACTCCCATCCGGACACGCAACGGGGTCGCCTCGGGCCACGACTCGTGCTCGAGCGCAAGCATGCCCTCCACCGCGGAGGCCAACGCATCGTCGGCCGTCGCGAACGCCACGAGGACCCCGTCACCGGTGTCCTTGAACACGTGCCCCTGGTGCGCGTCGGCGACCGCCGCCAGCAGCTGCCCGTGACGTTCCATCGCCGCGCGCATCGTGGTCGGGGCGGCCTCCCAGAGCCGTGTCGAGCCCTCGACGTCGGTCACCCAGAACGTGACCCGGCCCGATGGCAGCATCGCCATCCCCGCAGGCTACGGGAGTCGAACTGCGACAAGATCGGGTGCCGGCATCACCGGAGGACCGACGGGATCCCGCGCCTCGTAGACTGGGGGTCCCCGCTCTCCCCCGAAAGGCCCCTCCGTGCTCGCGCGCTCCGACATCCGCAACGTGGCGATCGTCGCCCATGTCGACCACGGCAAGACCACGCTCGTCGACGCCCTGTTGCGCCAGACCGGGGCCTTCCAGGCGCATCAAGAGGTCGTCGATCGAGTCATGGACACAGAAGACCTCGAGCGCGAGAAGGGCATCACGATCCTCGCCAAGAACACCTCGATCCGCTACGGCGGGGTCAAGATCAACATCATCGACACCCCCGGCCACGCCGACTTCGGCGGCGAGGTCGAGCGGGGCCTCACCATGGTCGACGGCATCCTCTTATTGGTGGACGCGGCCGAGGGTCCGCTGCCCCAGACCCGCTTCGTGCTCCGCAAGGCGCTCGAGGCCCGGCTGCCCGTCATCGTGGTCGTCAACAAGGTCGACCGCAGCGACGCCCGGGTCAAAGAGGTGGTCCACGAGATCGAGGAGCTGTTCCTCGACCTCGACGCCGACGAGCACCAGATCGACTTCCCGATCGTCTACGCCAACGCCCGCGCCGGGCGCGCCTCGCTCGACGCCGACGCCCCCGACCTCCAGGAGACGACGCCCGCCGGCGACGGCGGCCTGAAGCCGCTGCTCGAGCTGCTCCTCGAGCGCGTCCCCGCACCCACCCACGACCCCGACCACCCGCTCCAGGCGCTCGTCACCAACCTCGACGCGTCGCCCTACGTCGGTCGGCTCGCGCTGTGCCGCGTGCGCCACGGGACGCTGCGGCGCGGTGCGCCCGTCGCGTGGTGCCGCGCCGACGGCACCATCGAGACCGTCAAGATCACCGAGCTCTACCTCACCGACGCGCTCGCCCGCGTCGCCGCCGACGAGGCCGGGCCGGGCGAGATCGCCGCCATCGCCGGCCTCCCCGACGTCACCATCGGCGAGACGCTCGCCGCGCCCGACGACCCGCGCCCGCTCCCCGTCATCCACATCGACGACCCGAGCCTCGCCATGACGATCGGCATCAACACGTCGCCGCTCGCCGGCACCGAGGGCACCCAGCTCACCGCCCGCCTCGTCAAGAGCCGCCTCGACGCCGAGCTCGTCGGCAACGTGTCCTTGCGCGTCGGCCCCACCGAGCGGCCCGACGCGTGGGAGGTGCAGGGCCGCGGCGAGCTCCAGCTCGCGGTGCTCGTCGAGACGATGCGCCGCGAGGGCTTCGAGCTCACCGTCGGCAAGCCCGAGGTCGTCACCCGTGAGGTTGACGCCAAGGTGCACGAGCCGGTCGACCGGGTGGCGATCGACGTGCCCGAGGAGCACCTCGGCACCGTCACCCAGATGCTCGCGGTGCGCAAGGGCCGCCTCGAGCAGATGGTGAACCACGGCACCGGCTGGGTGCGCATGGAGTACCTCGTGCCCGCCCGCGCGCTGGTGGGCTTCCGCACCGAGTTCCTCACCGAGACCCGCGGCACCGGGCTGTTGCACCAGGTGTTCGAGAGCTACGCCCCATGGCACGGCGAGCTGCGCACCCGCACCAGCGGCTCGCTCGTCGCCGACCGCCGCGGCACCACCACCGCCTACTCGCTCTTCGCCATCCAGGAGCGCGGCGACCTCTTCGTCGGGCCCGGGGTCGAGGTGTACGAGGGGATGATCATCGGCGAGAACGCCCGGCCCGACGACATCGACGTCAACCCCACCAAGGAGAAGAAGCTCACCAACCACCGCGCCGCCACCGCCGACGAGAAGCTCGTCCTCGCCCCGCCCCGCGAGATGGCCCTCGAGCGCGCCCTCGAGACGATCGCCACCGACGAGCAGGTCGAGGTGACGCCCAAGTCGATCCGCCTCCGCAAGACGGTCCTCGACCAGGCCGCCCGCGGCCGTGCCACCAAGCGCGCCCGGACCTCCGCCGCCTGACCCCTCCACCTCCTCGGAGCAAGTGACGCTCGAGGGCAACACTTCCACTCGAACGTCACGTGCTCGGTTGCGGTGGTGTTGTCACACCCCGACACGATCATCGCCGCACGCCTCGGGAACCGGGCGCGGCGTGATCGCCGGCGGCTCCCCTTCCTTGCGACCCGGAAGTCGGGAGACGAACATGGCGATCGATGAGGCGAGACGGCACGAGCTCCACGAGAGCGCGAGGCGGATGCTCGGCATCGAGAGCGGCGACACGCTGATGGAGATGCTGCCGCCGGTCGGCTGGGCGGACGTCGCGACGAAGCGTGATTTCGACGGTCTGGCCGCGGCGACGAAGCGTGATTTCGACGGTCTGGCCGCGGCGACGAAGCGTGATCTGGACGGTCTGGCCGCGGCGACGAAGCGTGATCTGGACGGTCTGGCCGCGGCGACGA
>CAZHKE010000086.1:2404-4488 GCA_964532485.1 uncultured Bifidobacteriaceae bacterium | reverse complement strand
GACGGTCTGGCCGCGGCGACGAAGCGTGATCTGGACGGTCTGGCCGCGGCGACGAAGCGTGATCTCGAGACGACCGAGATCCGACTCACGTCCGCGATCAACGACGCCGTGCGGGGGAGTGAGCACCGCATCCTGGTCTGGATGTTCACGACCGTGCTCACCGCCGTGCTCGGTGGAACGGCGATCTCGGTCGCGGTCGCGCTCTCCGTCTGAGGCTCGGCCTCGTTCTCTTCCCCGCCGGCGCCGTACCTCCCGCCGCTCGGTACACTGGGGAGTTCCCCCCTTGAGAGGCCCTCCGTGTGCCCGCGCTCTGACAGCCGTCGGGCGATCGTCGCTGGGCTCGACGGGGTCTCGAGACACGACCGGCCAACCCATCACGCGCCAGCGCATCGGCCGCCTAGGCCGATGTGCTGAGGCGCCTCGGGTACTCCTGGGGCGAAACCGCGGCCGAGCGCGAAGCCCACTACGCCGTCGACGACCTCATCACCGATCCGCACCAGGAGGCGTACCGCGCGCTCGACGTCGACGCGCCCCCGGCGCTCGTGTGGCGCTGGCTCTGCCAGCTGCGCGTCGCTCCCTACAGCTACGACTGGGTCGACAACCGCGGCCGCCGCAGCCCCCAAGAGCTGACGCCCGGCGCCGACGAGCTCGAGCTCGGGCAGCGTGCCCTCGTGTTCTTCGAGATCGCGGGCTTCGAGCGCGACCGCTCGCTCACGCTGCACGTCGCGGAGTCGCGCTTCGGCGAGCTCGCCGTCGGCTACCTGGTGACGCCCCTCGCGGACGACCGGACACGGCTGCTCGCCAAGGTGGTCGTGCGCTTCCCGGGCAGCGCCAAGGCGATGCGCCGCGTGCCGCCCCTCGGCGACCTCGTCATGATGCGCAAGCAGCTCCGGACGTTCAAGAGGCTCGCCGAACGCGACCACCAGCGCACCCAGGGCGAAGCGGCGGCTTGACATCGAACATATGTTCGTGTAGGGTTCGGGCAGCTTCGCGGACGAGCTGAACGTCCTGCCTCCCACCCGCCGGCACGCCGCCGGCTCATCACGAGGATGCACGGACGATGCTCGACGACCTGCGCGCCGCGGTCACCACGCTCGAGGCGCTGGTGCGCGACTTCGAGCCGCGGCTGCTCGACGGGCCGGCCGCCGTGCGGGCGGTCGAGCTGTTCGCCCGGGTCAAGCACCTCGGCGCCGCAGGCTCGACCCTCGCCGCCACCCGCGTCGACGACACCCGCGCCTACCGCGACGCCGGCGCGCGCACCGTCGGGCACTGGCTCGCCGACACGACGGGCGACACGGTGGCGTCGGCGGTGCGAGCGCTCGAGACCGTCGACGCGCTCGACGAGCTGCCCGCGACGGCCGAGGCGTTCCGCACCGGTCGGCTGTCAGAGGCCCAGGCCCACGAGATCACCGGCGCCGCCCGGAAGGACCCCGGCGCCGAGGCCGAGCTGGTGGGCGCGGCCCGGCGGCGCACCTCGATGAAGGGGCTGAAGGACCGCTGCCGGCGTGTGCGCGCCGCGGCCGAGGCCGACGACGCGGCCTGGGCGCAGCGCCTGCACGACAGCCGATCGCTGCGGCAGTGGATCGACAGCGACAGCGCCGCCTGCGGGCAGTGGCGCCTGTCGCCCGACCAGGGCGCCGAGGTCAAGGCAGCCCTCGACGCCGAGACCGACCTGATCTTCCGAGAGGCCCGGGCGTCCGGCCGCCACGAGTCGCGCGAGGCCTACGCCGCCGACGCGCTGCACGCACTCGTCGTCCGCGGCCCGCGCCAGGCGACGTCGGCGCACCTCGTGTGCGACGAGGCCGCGCTGGGCCGCGGTCACGTCCGCAAGGGCGAGCGCTGCGAGATCACGGGCGTGGGGCCGATCCCGGTCACGATCGCCCGGGCGATGCTCGCCGACGCCAAGGTGCGTGCCGTCCCCCGCGACGGCGAGCTGCTGCCCGAGTTCTCGAGCGATCGCCGCTACTACCCGCAGTGGCTGAAGGACTGGCTCGACGAGCGCTACCCGGTGTGCGGCCAGCCCGGCTGCGACGCCGACTTCCACCTCGAGTACGACCACGTCGTCGCCCTCGAGGACGGCGGCC
>CAZHKE010000086.1:0-2304 GCA_964532485.1 uncultured Bifidobacteriaceae bacterium | reverse complement strand
CCGCTACCCGCCCGCGGCGCCCACCGGCTCGAGGAGCACGAGCGGGATCTCGCGATCGGTCTTCGTCTGGTACCCGCCGTAGCGCGGCTGCTCGGCTGTCACCTTCGCCCACAGCGCCGGTCGCTCCTGCGCGTTCGCCACCCGCGCCCGCATCTTCTGCTTCGGCTTCCCCGCGAACGCGACCTCCACGTCCGGGTCGTCGCGCAGGTTCAGGAACCAGGCGGGGTGCGTGTCGTCGCCGCCCCGGGACGCGACGATCACGATCGCGTCGCCCTCCTGCACCGGCGACGTCAGCATCACCGTCCGGGGCTGACCGCTCTTGCGTCCCTTCGTCGTCAGCTCGAGCGCCGGCATCCCGCCGGCGCGCCAGCCGAGGCGCCCGAAGCTGAGCTTGAGCATGCCCTGGTGGACGGCGTTCATGGCCTTGAGCTGGAAGTCGCTGGGCATGGCCCGAACACTACGACCCCTGGCGGCGTCGCGGCGATTGCCCGCGAGCCGACGCGGGCGCGAACGTGGGGCAGCCGGTCATCGACACGGCAGCCAGTCAGGACCAGGGAGGTCCAGATGCCCAAGTACCTCTTCCGAGCGTCGCTGTCGCCCGAGGGCGTCGCGGGCGTGTTGAGCGAAGGCGGGACCGCCCGCCACGACACCGTCAAGGGTGCCATCGAGGCGCTGGGCGGCAAGCTCGAATCCTTCTACTTCGCCTTCGGCGACGACGACGTCGTCGGCATCATGGAGATGCCCGACAACGAGACCACCGCCGCGCTCGCGATGGAGGTCTCGTCCTCCGGGCGAGTCTCGGTGACGACGACCGTGCTCCTCACTCCCGAGGAGATCGACCGGGCCGGGAAGAAGAAGAGCGGCTTCCGGGCGCCTGGAGCCTGATCGAGGCGGCTCAGACCGCGTTCTTCAGCGACTTGCAGGCCGGCGAGCTCTTGAGCGCCTTCTGGAGCTCACCGCTGCGGTTGAGCCCGGAGAGGCTCTCCCCGGCGGAGCGCACCTGGTTGATCGCCTTCTGGATCGTGGTGCCGATGTCGGCGAACGTCGCTGCGATCTCGACCGCACCACTGCCCGGGTCGGCGAGCGAGTCCTCGATGCTCTGCACGTCCTTCTCGAGCTGCTTGTCGAGCTTGGTCAGCGCCTGATCGGCCTTCTTGGCGTCCTTCGTCTGGGGCACCCCGAGATCGCCGAGATCGCTGCCGAGCTGGTTGGTGGCGTCCTGGATGGAGGTGCTCGCGGTGTCGACCGCGTCCTCGATCGAGTCCGCGTCCGACAGCGACGACACGGTGTCCTGGATCGAGGTGATCCAGTCCTCGATGCTCGAGCAGACGCCCTTCGCCCACTGCTTGGGTGTGGGCCGGTCCGAGCCCGCGCCGGCGATCGTGCCCGGCACGACCACGGCCAGGCTCGCGACGATCACGATCGCAAACACATGTCGACCCATGCTCGTCATGCCTCTTGCGGTTCGCCGAAGATGAAGTCGTCCATCACCGCGACGTCGTTCTTCTTGCTGTCGTCGGGCCCGAGCTCGTTGGTGCCGTAGACGATCTGCACCCGGCCGACGATCGCCTTCGGGAACGCGACGCCCAGGAACGACAGCCCGTCCTTCGACTTGGGCACCGCGTAGGTGCCGAGCGCCTTCCCCTTCTTGTCGAAGAACTTGAACGCGGCCGTCTCCTTGCTGTCGACGTCGGTGTAGACCGCGCCGAACCCGCGCGTCACCGCGGGGGTGTCGGTGCCGGGTACGAAGAACTCGATGCTCGCCACGTTGCTGCCGACCGGTGAGAACAGCTTCTCGGGGCTGTGGGTGACGAACGTGTCGACGTAGCTGGGGTTGATGTCGCCGAACCGAACCGGGGCGCCGAACGGGTTGTCGGCAGCGGCGCTCACGCCGAGGTGGTCACCGGGCGTGCTCAGCACCGCGCCCCGAGCACGGGGCTCGAACGGGGCGTTGAAGAAGTCGGGCGGGTAGCCGTTCGGCTGGGAGAGCTCGTCGGGGACGCCGTCCCAGTTGATCTCGCGCCGGCCCGACGGGTACGACTCGGGCACGCCGCCGTTGTCGGCGCCGAGCAGCTTCTGGTACTTCTCGATCACCGGCGCGAGATCACCGGAGCCCTTGACGATCACCGCCTTGGGCTTCGAACCCGTGACTCGGTCGGCGCCGGCGATCGCGGCCGACGCGGCGAGGCTCATTCCGGCGAGGCACAGCACCGCGGCGACGGCCCGGACGGTCCCGATGCTCCGGACGGTCTTCATGTTTGTGTTCCCTTGGGTCGGCACGCTTGGCTGCGCACAGTAGCCACC
>CAZHKE010000085.1:0-9316 GCA_964532485.1 uncultured Bifidobacteriaceae bacterium | reverse complement strand
GACCGCAAGCCCAAGCGCAAGGTCTCGATCCTCGACCAGGAGTCGGTCACCTACGTCGACTACAAGGACGTCAACCTCCTCCGGCGCTTCATGTCGGAGCGGGCCAAGATCCGAGCCCGTCGGGTGACGGGCAACGACGCGCAACAGCAGAGGGAGGTCGCGCGGGCGATCCGAGTGGCCCGCGAGATGGCGCTGCTGCCGTACTCCGTGCGGCAGGTGACGCATCGGAGCAAGGGCAAGCGTGGCGATCGCGGTGACCGGGAGGGCCCGCTGCGCGCGCCCGAGGGCGAGGCGCCGGTGCCGTCGCCCGCCGCGCCGCCGCCCACCTCGGCCGACTCGGCGACCGCCGCCGCCCGCGAGGGAGCCGTCGACGTCCCGGTCGACGCGGAGACCGCGGAGGTCGCGGAGACCGCGGAGGTCGCCGGTCCCGATGGTGGTCGTGCCGACGATGGTGGTGCCGAGGGCGGCGCCCCGGAGCCCGAGGACCAGTCGTGAAGGTCGTGCTGCGTGACGACGTCGACACGCTCGGCCACAAGGGCGACATCGTCGAGGTCGCCGACGGCTATGCGCGCAACTTCCTGGTCCCCCGCGGACTGGCGATGAGGGCCTCGAAGGGGGTGGTCGCTCAGGCCGACGCGATGCGCCGCAATCGCGCGGCGCGAGACGCGCGCGAGCGCGCGCGCGCCGAAGAGATCGCCGGGCGTCTCACCGGCTCGCGCATCACGGTCACGGCTCGCGCCGGCGAGGGCGGCAAGCTCTTCGGCTCGATCACGACGGCCGACCTCGCCCAGGCGATCACCGCGGCGGCCGATGCCGAGATCGACCGGCGCAGCATCCAGCTCGACGAGCCCCTCAAGGAGCTCGGCGACGTCGAGGTGCCCGTGCGGCTGCACCCCGATGTGACCGCCTCCGTCACCGTCGAGGTCGTCGCCGGCTGAGCACCCGGCTTCGGCCGCGCACTCCCTGGCGAGCGCCCTCCGGGCGCCGCACCGCAGTCCCGCAGCGTCGTCGCGTCCGACCCCGAAGCGCTGTCACACCCCCGAGGGACGATCTCTTCGCCCCTACCGGCGCCTCGATGCACGTCAGGCGTGGGAAACGAGCAGGTGAACGGCTTATCCACAGGGGTGGGGACAGCGAAATGACGAGTCCACAGGGAAATCGGTCTATCGATCCACAAGGCGGATGTGCGCACATGGCCACCTCGCCCCCGCTTCGTGAACCGGCGGTGACGAGGCGGAGAACAGCCCGTTCGGCCAGACAGCTCCGAACCGGGGCGGGGGAGGGATAGCGGGGGTGGTCCAGGCGCTCGAGGCGAGCCCGCGGCGTGATCTGGGGCGGGTCCCGCCCCACAACCTCGAAGCCGAGGAGTCGCTCCTCGGGGCGATGCTGCTGTCGCGCGACGCGATCAGCGCCGCCACCGAGGTGGGCGTCGACATCGCCGACTTCTACAAGCCGGCGCACGCCAACATCTACGACGCGGTCATGTCGCTCTACGGGCAGGGCGAGCCCGTCGACCCCGTCACGGTCGCCGACGAGCTGCGTCGCGCCGATCTGCTCGACGGTCTCGGCGGTCGCCAGGCGCTGCTCCGGCTGCAGGCGCAGACGCCCGCGTCGGCCAACGCCTCGCACTACGCGCGCATCGTCAACGAGCTCGCGCTCCTCCGTCGTCTGATCGCCGTCGCGGGCGAGATCTCGGAGATGGGCTACGACGACTCCGGCGAGGTGGCGGAGACGCTCGACCGCGCGGAGTCGCTCGTGTTCGAGGTGGCCGAGCGCCGGGTGTCCGACTCGATGACCGGCGTGTCCGACGCGCTGCAGGACACGCTCGACCAGCTCGAGGCGCTCTACGGCAGCGACGGTGAGATCACCGGCGTCGAGACCGGCTACGTCGACCTCGACAGCATGCTGCTCGGACTCCAGCCGTCGAACCTGTTGGTGGTCGCCGCACGACCGGGGTGTGGGAAGACGGCGTTCGCGCTCGGTGCCGCGGCAAACGTCGCGATGAGCGCGCGGCGGCCCGTGATGTTCTTCTCGATGGAGATGGGCACGCTCGAGCTCACCAAGCGACTGCTGTCCGGGGAGTCGCGCGTCGAGCTGCGCAAGCTGCAGACCGGCAAGATCCGCGAAGACGAGTGGACGCGGCTCTCGCACGCGGTGGGCCGACTTGCCGAGACCCCGCTGCTCATCGACGACAACCCGCATTGCACGGTCATGGAGATGCGTGCCAAGGCGCGGCGCACGAAGGCTCGCTACGGCGACCTGGGTCTCGTGGTCCTCGACTACCTCCAGCTGATGTCGCCGAGCACGACGCGTCGCGCGGACAACCGCCAGGTCGAGGTTGCCGACATCTCGCGTGGTCTGAAGATCCTCGCCCGCGAGCTCGACTGTCCCGTCATCGCGCTGTCCCAGCTCAACCGGCAGCTCGAGTACCGCCAGGACAAGCGCCCCATGCTCGCCGACCTCCGTGAGTCCGGGAGTCTGGAGCAGGACGCGGACGTCGTGGTCTTCTTGTACCGGGACGAGATCTACAACCCGGAGTCCGACCAGCGCGGCACCGCGGAGATCATCGTGGCGAAGCACAGGAACGGGCCGACGGGCGTGACGCGGCTCGCGTTCCTCGACCACTTCACGAAGTTCGCCAACATGGCGCGCGACACGTGACGCGACGCGCGCCGGTCGCCGTGGTCGCGTTGCTCCTGGTCACGGCGGCGGCGTGCAGCACCGAGGACGAGTCGTCGAAGTCGCCGAGCACCAGCACCACGACCAGCGCCGGCTCGGCGGCGTGCCGAGGGTGCGCCGTGTACGGCGAGGGCGACACCGAGATCTCCGTCGCCGGTGGCGACGACTTCGTGATCGAGCTCGAGTCGAACGCGAGCACCGGGTACGAGTGGAGGGCCACGTCGTCCGACGAGGCCGTCGTCAGCGAGCAGCACCGCGAGTACGTGAAGCCGTCGACCGACCGGCTCGGGGCGCCCGGGCAGCAGAGGTTCGTGTTCTCGGCCGGGAGCGCCGGCAGCGCCGCGCTGACGCTGCTGTATGCGCGCGGGTTCGAGGACGGTGCCGACGCGCGCGAGGTGACGTACTCGGTCACCGTGACCTGAGGTGGCCGGCGACCTCGTGCGCGGCGCTGACGGTCGCCGGCGCTGCCGGTGGGGCGCCGCGCCGGCCGACTACCTCGAGTACCACGACCGGGAGTGGGGGCGGCCGGTCGACGACGACGTCCGCATCTACGAGAAGCTCTGCCTCGAGGGCTTCCAGTCCGGGCTCTCGTGGCTCACGATCCTCCGCAAGCGAGAGGGCTTTCGGGCCGCGTTCGCCGGCTTCGATCCCGTGCGGGTCGCGAGGTTCGGGGCCCGCGACGTGCGGCGCCTGCTGCACGACGCTGCGATCGTGCGGCACCGGGGGAAGATCGAGGCCGCCGTCGCCAACGCCTGGGCGACCCTCGCAGTCCACGACGACGGCCGGACGCTGGCCTCGCTCCTCTGGTCGTACGAGCCGCGGGGGCGACGGCACGCCCCGAGGTCCTTCGGTGACCTCGAGGCGCAGACAGCCGGGTCGAAGGCTCTCGCCCAGGAGCTCAAGCGCTACGGCTTCCGGTTCGTCGGTCCGACGACGGCCTACGCGGCGATGCAGTCGCTCGGCCTCGTCAACGACCACCTCGTCGGCTGCGCCGCGCGCGCCGAGTGCACCGCGGCGCGGAAGGCCTTCATCGCGCCGACCTGATCAGCAGCGGCCACCCCAGGGCTGGTTGCCGCGGCGCTGGTAGAGGTCGTGCGCGATCGCGTCCTGGTCGGCGGGCGCCGCGGTCGCGGGATCGAGACCCACGAGGTCGGAGCGGCCCGACGCCCCGGAGTTCGAGTCCCACGTCGACTGGTCGAACTGCCACGCGCCCCGGTACGTGCCGCCGGGGCTGATCGCGCCGTAGTTGCCGTCGCTCTCGATGTCGAGCGTGCACTCCTTGAAGCAGGCGAAGTCGCCGGCGCAGCGTGAGCGGCTGCTCGCGCTCGATCCGCCACCGCTCGACCGGCCGCGGAGGAACTGCGCGAGCGCCTCGCGCCGCTGGGCCTCCTCGGCCGCGGCGACGAACCGCGCGCGAGCCTCGTTCTCGGCGGCGAGCGTGGCGAGGCCGTTCTCCTGGACGCCGGCGGCCTCCCAGCTGAGCGCGTACGCCAGGTTGACGTCGGCGACGGCGACGTCGCTGAGCAGCTGTGTGTACACGGCGACGGGGTCGGCCTCGGCCTGGGCTGCTGCGTCCCGGCCGGAGGTCGCCGGGACCGCTGCGAGCGCCGCGACCAGGACCAGCCCGGCGACGACGCCGGTCCGATCGACGAGGAGCCTCGTCATCGGACCATCTGAGCGGTGCCGAGCCCGGCCCGCTCGGGGGCACCGTCGAGCCGCCGTGGCGCATCCATGGGGCACACAGGATACGTCTTCTGTGGCTCGTGATGCTCGTGTGGACACGGTGACCGACCCGAGACGGGAAATCCACCAAATCGGTCGGCTCCTTCAATATCGTCCGGACCAGCGTCGCGTCCCAATGGCGCGATGCGGTTCTGACATCTGCGACCTCGAACAGGAAAGGGGTCACCGTGGCGCTCGCCATCGACCTCATGGGCAACACCTGGCAGTTCATCTTCTACTTGATCGCGCTCGTGCTGTTCATCGCGGGCGGCGTCGGCTTCAAGCCGGGCGGCGAGAGGGTGCAGCTCGTGGGCCTCGGCCTGGCTGCATTCGTCTTCCCGACCTTCTGGGACCGACTGGCACTGCTCTAGCCCGAAGTCAGCGGCCGTGACGCGGGCCCGCCCGCGTCACGGCCGCGAGCTCGCCTCGACCTAGAACAGGCGAAGGTCGGCCGGCGCGCCCACCCTGAGCTCGTCGAGGTCGACCTCGACGCACTCCACGCCGCGGCTCTCGGCGAACACGCGCGCTTGCGGCTTGATCCTCGTCGCGACGAGCACGCCCCGCGTGGGCGCGAGCGTGCCGTCACGATCGAGACGCTCCTGGTAGCGCAGCAGCTGCTCGACACCTCCGATCTCCCCGACGCGCTTCACCTCGACGACGACGGCGCGCCCGTCGCCGTCGCGGCACAGCAGGTCGACGGGACCGACGTCGGTCGGGTACTCCCGGCGCACGAGCTGGTAGTCGTCGCGCAGCGCCTGGACGCGAGCAGCGAGCAGCTCCTGCAGCTCCGCTTCCACGCCGTCCTTCGCCAGGCCCGGGTCGTCACCGAGGTCGAAGTGCTCGTCGAAGTGCACCTCGTGCAGCTCGATCACGAGCGACTCGCCCCTCGGGTTGGCGACCGTGAGCCTGTCGCCTTGCTCCGTGATCGTGCACGGCGGGTTCATCCAGTTGAGCGGCTTGTAGGCCTTCGAGTCGGCGTGGATCGCGAGTGAGCCGTCGGCCTTGAGCAGCAGGAGTCGCTGGGCACGAGGGAGTCGGGCGCCGAGGCGCCCCGAGTACTCGACGGTGCAGTCGGCCACGACCAGGCGCACGCGCCGACAATAGGATGCGCCGGTCCGAGACGACCGTCTCGTCGTGAGGGGAGGTCCGACGTGCTCGCAGCGTTCGGGAGCGACGCCTACAAGATCGTGCTCGTCCTGCACATCCTGTGCGCCATCATCGGCTTCGGCGCGGTGTTCTTCAACGGGATCTACGGCGCGCAGTCGGCGCAGTACAAGGGTCCGGAGGGACTGGCGATCAGTCGGGCGAACATGCTCGTCTCACGCATCGGCGAGTACTTCATCTACGCCGTGTTCGTCCTCGGCGTGGTGCTCGTGCTCATCGGCGACAACGTGCTCGACTTCGGCCAGACGTGGATCTGGCTCTCGATGACGCTGTTCCTCGTGGCGATCGCGCTGTCGCACGCCGTGCTGTGGCCGTCGGCGCGCCGGATGATCGCGCTCATGGAGGAGATCAACAGCGGCCCGCCGCCCACCGCCGGCCCGCCGCCGCAGGCCGCCGAGATGGAGCAGCTGGGCAAGAAGCTCTCGATCGTCGATCCGATCCTGAACGTCATCATGGTCGTCATCCTGATCCTCATGGTCTTCAAGCCCGGTGGGCCGAGCCTGTAGGCGTCGCCGTACGATCGGGGGATGGACCTCTACGGCGACGTCCTGCTCGAGCTGGTCACCGCGCTCGGCGCCGCGCTGTTCGCGGCGAACGCCTACGCGCTGGTCCGTCGCAGCCGCGATCGTCGTGAGGCCGCGAAGGCCGCGGTGGTGCGCAGCCGCCCCGGCAGCCCGGTCCGCAAGCAGGTCGAGGCGAGTCGCGGCGTGCTCGCCGAGGCTCCGGTCGGTCGCACCGTCACGTTCATGCTGCTCGGCCTCGTGGTGTTCATCTGGGGCCTGGCAACCATCACCTTCTAGGAGACGCGCAGATGACTCGTCGCTGGTGGCTCGCGCCCACGCTCGACCTCGCGTGCCTCGTCACGTTCATCCTGGTGGGGGCGGGCCGGCACGGCATCGACGAGGGTGCCGGCTGGTTCTTCACGGTGCTGTGGCCCCTGGCGGTCGGGTGGTACGGCGCCGCGCTCGTCACCCGGCTCTACACCGCGGTCGACCGCCCGTGGCTGCGGCTCACGATCACCGTCGCCGTCGGCACGGTGGTCGCGTCCCTGCTCCGCGGCGGCTTCACCGACCGGCCGACGTTCTCGATCTTCACCGTCGTCCTCGTCGCCTGGATGCTGCTGACCGCGTACGGCTGGCGCTGGATCGGCTGCCTTGTCAGCGGAAGACGCCGGCGGGCGGCCTCGACGGCCGACGCCGTCTGACGGGTCGCTCGCGGCAGAGCCCGAGCACCGCCGCGGCCACGAGCCGGCTCATTGCTCGAGCTGCACCACGACCCGGCCGGTCGTGCGGCGGTTCGCCATGTCGTCGATCGCCCGGGCGACCGCGTCGAACCCGACGACGCTGCCGATCACCGGGCGCACCTTCCCGGCTCGCACGAGGTCGATCACCTCGTTCGTGATCCGCTCCCCGAGATCGCGGGACAAGAAGTTGAATCCCATCGCCTGCTTCACGAGCCAGGCCATGCTCGGGTCGGCATACGCGAGCAGCACGCCGCAGAGCTTCAGGTTGCCGGCGACGATCTGGCGGGGAACGACGAACGGCTCGTCGGCCTTGGTCTTGTCGGACGCGAACCCCATCATCAGGTACCGGCCGTCGTAGGCGGTGCACTTGAGCGACTGCTCGAAGACCGCGTCGCCGACGTTGTCGAACACGACGTCGACCCCTCGGTTGTCGGTCTCGCGCATGACGACCGCGTCGAAGTCTTCGTCCTCGTAGTTGATCGCGACGTGCGCGCCGAGCTCGCGGCAGAGCTGCACCTTCTCGGTGGTGCCGGCTGTCGCGAAGACGTGTGCGCCCGCGTTGACGGCGAGCTGCACGGCGGCGCTCCCCGAACCGCCCGCGGCGGCGTGGATCAGGACCGTCTCGCCCGGTTGGAGATCGGCGCGCTCGAACAGGCCGAGCCAGGCGAGGTGGAACGGGAAGTACAGCGCGGCCGCTTCGGGCAGCGGGACGTCTTCGGGCATCTCGAACATGGAGATCACCGGGCAGATCGCCGCCTCGGCGTAGCCGCCGTGGGCCTGCCTCGGCATCGCGACGACGCGCTTGCCCTGCCACGCCTCCGCACCCTCGCCGCAGGCCTCGACGACCCCCATGACCTCCATGCCCGGGGCGTACGGCAGCTCCGGGCGCACCATCATGTTGCCGCCCGTGATGCGCTCGAGATCGTTGAGGTTCAGCGGGATCGCGTGCACGCGCACGCGTGCCTCGCCGGCCTCGGGCTCGGGGACGGCGACCTCGTCGATCTGGAGCACGTCGAGCGGGTCCCCGTAGTCGTGGAGCCGCCAGGCCCGCATCGTCGTGTTGGTCATGGCGCAGCAACGTACACAGCCGGTGGCCGACACGCGTAGCGTGAGAGCGTGCGTGACGAGACGCCGATCGCGTGTTCGCTCCCCTCTGAGAGCATCGAGCCACGTCTCGACGAGTGGCGCAGCGTCGTGTCGTCGACGCGTCACCGCGAGTCGACCGAGACAGGCGTGAGGCTGCACTTCGGTCGGGACGCAGACGTCGTCTCGATCGCCCGCCTCGCGGCTGCCGAGCAGATGTGCTGCGGGTTCCTGGCCTTCACGCTGACGATCGACGCCGACGGCGTGGTGCTCGACGTCAACGGTCCGCCGGATGCACGAGCGATGATCGACGGGCTGTTCGGCGTCGCGCGCGCTCGGGGCGAGTGACGAGAGCTGCGGACGCTCGCGGGACCCGGGCCTCGTGACGTCGGCCCCCGACGCGCCGCACGTCGGCCTGAGAGAACGGCTGACCGGACTGGCACGCCGGGAGCCCATCGCCCTGGTGTGGCTCGGAGTCGCGCTCTACAGCATCGGGCCGGTCATGGTCGCAGCGTCGACCGTCTCGGGTCCCGTCCTGTCCTTCTACCGGCTCTGGATCGGTGTCGCCGCGTTCGGCGTCCTCGCACTCGTGCACGTGCGGGTCACCGGCCGCCGACCCGATCGCCACGGCTGGAGCTGGGCATTGAAGGCGGGATGCGCGTTCGGCATTCACCAGCTCCTCTTCATGTCGGCGATCAAGCTGACATCGGTCGTCGACGTCACCCTCGTGGGCACCCTGGCACCCCTCGTCGTCGGAGTGCTCGCGGTGCCGATGTTCGGCGAGCGCACCGGCACGGCGTTCCGACTCTGGTCGCTGGTCGCGATCGCCGGGGCGGTCATCGTCGTCCTCACGGGGTCGTCGGGCCCCGAAGGCGACCCGCTCGGGATGCTCCTCGCGACGCTGAACGTGTTCGCGTTCGCGCTCTTCTTCCTGTTCTCGAAGCAGGGTCGCGCCCACATCGACGTGCTTCCCTTCCTGTTCGGGGTGATGCTCGTCGCGGCGGTCACCGTGTCGGCCTTCGTCCTCGCCTTCGACGAGCCGCTCGGCTCGATCGACGGCCGGTCGCTCGCCCTCGCCGCGGGGATCGCGCTCTTCCCCGGGCTGCTCGGCCACTTCGTGATGACCTGGCCGCTGCGGTACGTGCCCGCCAACGTGCCGCCGGTCATCCGACTCGCGACGCCGCTGCTCGCCGGCTTCTTCGCGTGGGTGTTCCTGTCCCAGCCGATCGGCTGGTCGCACGTCGCGGGCGGTGTCATCACGATCGTGGGCGTCGCGGGCACCGTGCTCTCGCCTGCCGGGCGTCGCCTCGCCCGCGCCGCGGCAGCCGAGGTCGAGGACTGAGGGCCCCTCAGAGCGGGTGACGGGAATCGAACCCGCGTTCTCAGCTTGGGAAGCTGATGTTCTGCCTCTGAACTACACCCGCG
>CAZHKE010000084.1:0-9358 GCA_964532485.1 uncultured Bifidobacteriaceae bacterium | reverse complement strand
GAGCGGGAGCGACTCGCTCGCTTCGCCGGCCTGACCTGGCGGCGCTCGGTGCCGCCGTTGTCGGCCGGCCGCATCTCGACGACGGTGCCGTCGGCGCGCTTGACCTTGCGGTACCCGCCGACCTTTCGGCCCATCGCGTCGTCGACGAGCCGCCCGACGTCTTGACCGCTCAAGGTCTCGTGCTCGAGCAGGGCACGTGCGACGGCGTCGAGGCCGCGACGGTGGAGCCGCAAGATCCGGCGGGCCCGGGACTCTTCCTGGCGGAGGATGTGCTCGACCTCCTCGTCGATCACTCGCGCCGTCTCGTCCGAGTAGTCGCGCGTGTGCACGAGGTCCTCACCGAGGAACACCGGGCCGTTGCTGCCCCACGCCATCGGCCCGATGCGATCGGACATGCCCCACTCGCGCACCATCTTTCGGGCCATCTCCGTGATGCGGACGAGGTCGTTCTGGGCGCCCGTCGAGGTGTGGCCGAAGACGAGGTCTTCGGCGGTCCGACCGCCGAGCGCGACCACGATCGAGTCGGCGATGTACTCGCGCTTGTAGATGTGCTGCTCGTCCTCGGGCAGCTGCTGCGTCACCCCGAGCGCCACCCCGCTCGGGAGGATCGTGACCTTGTGCACGGGGTCGGCGTGATCGAGGACGTAGGCGAGCACCGCGTGACCACCCTCGTGGTACGCGATGACCTCCTTCTCCTCCTCGCTGATGGCCATCGAGTCGCGCTTGAGGCCCATGAGCACCCGGTCGCGCGCCGCCTCGAAGTCTTCGCGCTCGACGACCATCGATCCGCGGCGCACGGCGTGCAGCGCGGCCTCGTTGACGAGGTTCGAGAGGTCGGCGCCGGCCATCCCCGGTGTGCCGCGCGCGATGACCTCGACGTTGAGGTCGGAACCGATCTTCTTCTCGCGCATGTGGACCTGCAGGATCTTCACGCGCTCCTCGAGCGTCGGGAGCGGCACCACGATCTGACGGTCGAACCGGCCCGGGCGCAGCAGCGCGGGGTCGAGCACGTCGGGGCGGTTCGTTGCGGCCATCATCACGATGCCCTCGGTGGCCTCGAACCCGTCCATCTCGGCGAGCATCTGGTTGAGCGTCTGCTCGCGCTCGTCGTGCCCACCGCCGAGCCCGGCACCACGCTTGCGGCCGATGGAGTCGATCTCGTCGACGAAGATGATCGCGGGGGCCTGCTTGCGGGCGGTCTGGAAGAGGTCGCGCACGCGTGCCGCGCCGACACCGACGAACATCTCCATGAAGTCGGACCCGGTGACCGAGACGAACGGCACGCCGGCCTCGCCCGCCACCGCGCGGGCGATCAGCGTCTTGCCGGTACCGGGCGGGCCGACCAGCAGGACGCCCTTGGGGATCCGCGCCCCGATCTGCTTGAACTTCTGGGGGAACTTGAGGAAGTCGACGACCTCGGCGATCTCCGTCTTCACCGGCCCGTAGCCCGCGACGTCGTCGAACGTCGTCTTGGGCTTCTCGGTGTTGTAGACCTTCGCCCGGCTCCGCCCGATGTTCATGACGGCACCCATCTGCCCCTGGGCGCGCCGGCTCATCCACACGAAGAAGCCGATGATCAGCAGCGCGGGCAGCAGCAGCGGGATGAGATCGAGGAAGAAGTTCGAGCCCTGGCGCTGGTAGTCGAGGTCGACCCCCTGCTCGTTGAGCAGGTTGAGGTCCTTCTGGGGAAGGTCGTCGGTCGGGCCCTCGGAGGCGAAGTCGTTGGTGCCGTCGACCTTGGTCGTGAGCGTGCCGCTGAGCTCACCGCTCGAAGGGTCGTACTCGACCTTCTCGACGTTGCCGTCCTTCACCTGGCTGCGGAACTGCGAGTACGTGAGCTCCTTGGTGGAGCTGCTGTCGATCGAGAAGACGTTCGTGAGCGCGAACACCCCGACGAGCGCGAGGATCAGGAGCCAGGGCAGCATCCGCGACCACGACGGCGGACCCGCGCTCGGCGGACGGTCGCCCGGACGGCGCTCGGGTCCGCCCGGGGAGCGGCCGGGTGGCATCTCGGACGGGGGGCGGCTCAAATGGGTGCTCCAGGCCTTCGGAGTGACCGGCTGGTCGTTCCGTGAACGCCCATCGTAGGGCGAGGATTCCGGCTCCGTTGCGTCGGATGCGCCGCCGATAGGTTCGCGCCATGCAATCCCCGGCCTGGGCCGAGGCTCCCGTGCGCTGGGGCGTGCCCGACGTCCTCATCGCATGGGTCGTCGGCGTCGTCGCCGGCGTGATCGTCGCCGCGCCGTTCGTGAACGAGGCCAACAAGGTCCCGCCGTCGGGGATCGCGGCGTCCCTGTACGCCCAGAACATCGGGATCGTGGTCGCGCTGTGCTTCATCGCCCGCATGAAGGGCCGGGGGAGCCTCACGGCGGACTTCGGGCTGAGCTTCGGATTCCGGGAGCGCCTCCCGGGCGATCAGCAGCTCGCCCGAGGTCTCGCATGGGTCGCCGCCGGCGTCGGGGTGGCCCTCGTCAGCAACCTCCTCGTGCTGCCCCTCACCGAGCTCGCCGGGCTCGACGACTCGGCCCAAGAGGTCGTGAACCAGTTCGAGGCGGCCTCACCGGCGGTCAAGGCGGTGCTCTTCCCCGGGGTCGTGCTGCTCGCCCCGCTCGCCGAGGAGCTGCTGTTCCGCGGAGCGCTGCTGCGCTCGCTCCAGCGTCGCTGGAGCCCGGGGACGGCGGTCTTCGTCTCGGCGCTGGTCTTCGCCCTGATCCACCTCGTCGATCCCGACACCTACTACTACGTCCCCGCGTTCCTGCTCCTCGGGCTGGTGAGCGGTTGGCGGGCCGTGGTGACCGGCAGGCTCACGCAGTCGGTCTTCCTCCACGTGGGCTTCAACCTCGTGGCCTCCGTGCTCATCGTCGCCTGACTCTTCGGGAGACCTCCCGAGGTCGGTCTCCGCCGGCGCCGGGACTGCGAAGCCGCCCGGCGCCTGACGCTCAAGTTCCGTGCTCCTCGGGCCGATCACCCGGTGGGCGAAACACCACTGGGGACCGCTCGGATCGGGACTGCTGGGAGATCTGGGGAGCTGGGAATGCGTTGTACGTCCTGCGCCAAGGGCTCGACAATCGAGATCCGCATGTGCGTCGCGGGCTCCGACCTGACGTTCCGTCGGTGCAGCTGCTGTGACGCGCAGACCTGGGAGGCGCCCGAGGGGGTCGTGCCGCTCACCCGCGTGCTGGAGCTGGTCCGGGTCACGTAGCTCGGGTCACTCGGCCGTCGCGGCGCGGGCCGCGCGCCGGGCCACCCCCGATGCGGTGCGGGTCGGCGCCTTTGGCAGGCTGTCGGGATGAGCGTCATCACCGAGTCTCCGCACGCGCCCTGGGACGGGCGCGCGGTGGCGCTCGGGGAGGAGTCGTCCACGCGCAAGCGGTGGTGGGTCGCGGAGCTCGACCGTGCCGACCGGTGGGTCGGCCTGTTCGTCGTCGCCGCATGCGTCGCATTCGTCTTCGTCGAGCTGCACCCGGAGCTGCTGTTCCGCAACACGACCCCGGCCGGCGGTGACACCGCAGCGCACGTCTGGTGGCCGGCGTACCTCCGGGACCACCTGCTGCCCTGGCGGCTCTCGGGGTGGTCGCCCGACTTCTACGGGGGGTTCCCGGCCGGCCAGTTCTACTTCCCGATCCCGGCGCTGCTGATCGTCGCTCTCGACATCGTCTTCCCGTACAACATCGCGTTCAAGCTCGGCACCGTCGCCGGGCCGGTGCTGCTGCCGATCGGCGCGTACGTCTTCGCGCGTGGGATCCGCGCACCGCGGCCCGCGCCGCCGTTCTTCGCGCTCGGCGCGACCGCCTTCCTCTTCTTCACGGGTGATCCCGGCACGAGCGCGAGCGCCCAGAACATCGCCTTCAACCAGCACATCGCGGGCGGGAGCCTGGCGAGCACGCTGGCAGGCGAGTACTCGTACACGCTCGCGCTCGCGTTCGCGCTCGCCTCGTTCGGCACGCTGGCCTTCGCGCTCCGCACGGGCCGACGCATGTGGCTGCCGGCAGTGCTCATCGCAGCAACCGTGATGAGCCATCTCGTCGTGGGCATCTTCGTCGTCGTCGGCGCGCTGGTCGTGTGGCTCGCGTCGCGCCCGCTGCGCACGTTCTGGCGCGCGGGCGCGATCGGGAGCACCGGCGCGCTGCTCACCGCGGTGTGGACCGTCCCGTTGATCGCAACGATCGCGTACACGACCGACATGCGGTACACGCCGATCACCGAGTACACCGACTACCTCTTTCCCAGCTACATCTTCGGACTCGGGTCGCCGTGGCCGTGGCAATGGGGTGCGACCGTCCTCATCGGCATCGCGCTCATCGGCGGCCTGATCGGGCGTCGGGTGTCGACGTTCGTGGTGATCGCGATCACCGCGGTCTCGGGTCTGCTCTTCGTGTTCTGGGAGGACATCCAGGCGACGAGCGCCTGGAACCTGCGGTTCCTCCCGTTCTGGTACCTCGGCGTGTTCCTCCTCATGGGGCTCGGTGGTGCCGAGGTCGTACGAGGCGCCGGTTGGCTCACCCGCCGATGGCTCGAGCGCGACCCGGCACCGGACGCGACGCCCGCGTTCGACGCCGATCTCGATGCCGGGCTCGACGAAGGCCGGGCGGCGGTGGGGGGCCGGGTTGCCGAGGTGGCGCGCCGGTCGCCGCGCGTCGTCGTCGCCCTGGTCACGGCCTCGCTCACCGCGTTGCTCGCGGTCGGCACGTTGGTCGCGATCGACGGCGGCAAGTCGTTCCTGCCGTACTGGACTCGCTGGAACTACCGCGGGTACGAGGACACGACGGGCGCCGGCTCGACCCCGGCGAAGGAATCGGACGAGTACCGGGCCCTGGTGTCCGCGTTCGATCAGCTCCCGCCGGGCCGAGTGCTCTGGGAGGGAAACACCCAGCTGAACGTCTACGGCTCGCCGCTGGCGCTGATGCTGCTGCCGTACTGGACGGACGGGCGCATCTCGTCGAACGAAGGCGTCTACTACGAGGCGTCCGCCTCGACGCCGTACCACTTCATGGCGTCGGCGGCGCTGGACGCGCCCGGCAACTCCTCCGGCGCGGTGCGGGGGATCGAGTACCGCACGCAGGAGGACTTCGACCTCGGCGTTCGGTGGCTCCAGCTCCTGGGGATCCGCTACCTCGCCGTGCACTCGAACGAGGCGAAGCAGCGGGCCGACGACGACTCGCGTCTGCGCCTCGTGTCGACGTCCCCCGACCTCGACGAGGCCGCGCCGACCGGCTGGTCGATCTACGAGGTGCGCGACTCGTCGCTGGTCGAGCCGCTCGCGTACGAGCCCGTCGTCGTCGACTCGTTCGACCAGCGCGACCAGAGGGTCTGTCGGGATCGACTCGTCGACACCGGCCTCGATGCCCGGAGCCTGCACCTGCACGAGTGGCAGGACTGCATCGGCGTCCCGTGGTTCGACGACGCGAACGCCCTCGATCGGCCCCTCGTGGCCGAGGGGCCGTCGTCGTGGCAGCGTGGCGGGACGGCCGAGGCGCGCGACATCCGCAAGGAGCGGCTGCCGGAGGTGCGCGTCACCGACATCGAGTCCGACGACGACTCGGTGTCGTTCCACGTCTCGCGCACGGGTGTCCCGGTGCTCGTGAAGACGTCGTGGTACCCGAACTGGACGGCCGAGGGCGTCGAGGGCCCCTACCGTGCGACGCCGAACCACATGGTCGTCGTCCCGACCTCTCACGACGTCACGCTGACGTTCGGATCGACCAACGCCGAATGGCTCGGCCGCGTCGGCACCATCGCCGGTGTCATCGGGCTCGGCCTGCTGATCTGGTGGCCGTACCGCCGTCGGCGGCGCGCCGCGGCTGCGGGTGCGACGATCGAGGAGACAGGTCGAGTGGAGGAAGCGGAGTCCTGATGAGCTCGCACAGCGGTGTCGATCGCTCGACGCTCGACACCATCTTCAAGGCCTACGACGTCCGCGGCATCTATCCCGACCAGCTCGACGAGGCGGTCGCACGGGGTGTCGGGAACGCGTTCGTCGGCTTCACCGGCGCGACCCGCGTGGTCGTCGGGCGCGACGTCCGGCCGTCCGGCGTCTCCCTGACCGCGGCGTTCATCGAGGGCGCGACGACCGCGGGAGCCGACGTCGTCGACATCGGCCTGGCCTCCACCGACCTCGTGTACTTCGCGTCGGGCCACCTCGCTGCTCCCGCCGCGGTCTTCACCGCGAGCCACAACCCCGCCGAGTACAACGGCATCAAGCTCTGCGGCGCCGGAGCCGCGCCGATGGGCGAGGAGACGGGGCTGCGCGACCTCCAGGCCGCGGTCGCCGACGGCCGCTTCGACACCGCGGCGAGCCCGGGCTCCGTCGAAGCGCGCGATCTCCTCCCCGAGTACGTCGCGCATGTCCGCTCCTTCGTCGACGTCCGCGCCTTCGCGCCGTTGCGAGTCGTCGCCGACACCGCGAACGGGATCGGTGGGCTCGTCGTGCCGCCGGTGTTCGACGGCCTGCCCGTGACGCTGTCGGTGCTCTTCGCGGAGCTCGACGGGACGTTCCCGAACCATCCGGCCGATCCGATCAACCCTGCCAACCTCGTCGACCTCCAGCAGGCGGTGGTCGACGAGCGCGCCGACGTCGGACTGGCGTTCGATGGCGACGCCGACCGCGTGTTCCTCGTCGACGACCGGGCGCAGCCGGTGAGTGGGTCCCTGACCACCGCGATCGTCGCCACGGCCATCCTCGAACGCGTCCCGGCGGATGCGCCCGCGGCCGACCGTACCGTCGTGCACAACCTGATCTGCTCCAAGGTGGTGCCGGAGATCGTGCGCGAGCTCGGCGGCACCCCGGTGCGCACGCGCGTCGGTCACTCGTTCATCAAGCAGGTGATGGCCGAGACGGGCGCGATCTTCGGCGGCGAGCACTCGGGCCACTACTACTTCCGCGACAACTACCGCGCGGACTCGGGTCTCATCGCCGCGCTGGTCGTGCTCGAAGCGCTGTCACGCGCCGGCATCCCGCTGTCGGAGCTGCGCGCGCCCTTCGAGCGCTACACCGCGTCGGGCGAGATCAACACCCGGGTCGACGACCCGGGGGCCGTCGTCGACGCGGTCGCCGAGAAGTACGCGGGCGAGACGCGGGACCGCCTCGACGGGCTCACGGTCGACCTCGGCGACTGGTGGTTCAACCTCCGGCCGAGCAACACCGAGCCGCTGCTCCGCCTCAACCTCGAGGCGCCCGACCCGTCCGCGTGCGAGCAGCACACCGCCGAGGTGCTCGCGCTCGTCGGCGGCGAGCCAGACTGACGAGGCAGACTGAGCCCATGGCACTCGACCCACAGTTGCTCGACATCCTCGCCTGTCCCGAGGACAAGGGGCCGCTCCTGTACTTCGAGTCGGAGTCGGCGCTCTACAACCCGCGACTCCGACGGCGCTACGCGATCCGTGACGACATCCCGATCATGCTGATCGACGAGGCCGAGGCGGTCGACGACGCCGAGCACGAGCGCCTGGTCGCCAAAGCCGAGGCCGAGGGCATCCAACCGACCTTCGAGGCCTAGGCCCTTGCCTGACACGCTCGGCTTCCTCGACGCGGTCGCCGGGCTGCCGGAGCAGCTCGGCGAGGCGCACGAGCTCGTGGGCTCGCTCGACCTGTCCGATCTGCCCGCGCCCGACCGGATCGACGCGATCGCGGTGCTCGGGATGGGTGGGTCCGGCGTCGCGGGCGACGTGCTGGCGACCGTCGGCACCTCCATCCCGGTCCCGGTCACGGTGCTCAAGCAGTACCGGGTGCCCGCGTCCATCGGTCCGCGGACGTTGGTCTTCGCGATCTCGTACTCGGGCAACACCGAGGAGACGGTGGCGATGACGACGGGTGCGCTCGAGGCGGGCGCGCACGTGGTGACGATCTCGTGCGGTGGCGCGCTCGCGGCGCTCGCGGAGCAGTCGGGGCAGAAGGTGATTCCCTGCCCGTCGGGACTCATGCCCCGAGCGGCTCTCGGCGCGCTCGTCGCGCCGCTGTTCGTCACGCTGTTCCGGATGGGCATCTATCCGGAGGCTCACGCGCTCCTCGTCAGCGCCCAGGACCAGCTCGCGACGCGGCGCGACCAGTGCGTGCCCGCGGTCGAGGGCGAAAAGAACCCCGCCCGCGAGCTGGCTCGCAAGATCGGGCGGACGATCCCGCTCGTGTACGGCGGCGGCGGGCTCGGCCGCGTCGCGGCGCAGCGGTTCAAGGCCGACGTCAACGAGAACGCGAAGGCGCCCGCCTTCTTCGCCGCGTATCCCGAGCTCAACCACAACGAGATCTGCGGCTGGGGTCAGCACGGCGACGTCACGCGTCAGGTGCTCTCGCTCGTGCAGCTGCACCACCGGTACCAGCACGAGCGCCTCACCAAGCAGATGCGACTCAGCCGCGACCTCGTCGAAGAGGTGTTCGTGCAGGTGCTCGACGTCGAGGCGCAGGGCGACGGGCGCCTTGCGCAGCTGCTCGACCTGATGTACCTGGGCACGTGGGTCAGCTGCTACCTCGCGCTCGACAACGACGTCGACCCGGGTCCGATCGACGCGATCGCCCACCTGAAGGCCGCACTCGGCGCGCCCGGGGGGTAGCCTGGTACCCAGGTCGGGCCACTCATCTGTGCCCACGCGGTGCGGGGAGCTGGCTGTCACCCGGTGATCCGGGCCGACTCCTGCCGAGAGCCGCGGCGGCGCCACGCGTGCTGCCGCTCCATCCCAGGAGTCCAGATGACCGAGACGACCACCGCCACGACACCTGTGCGTCCCGACGGGACGCCCGACTTCAAGGTCGCCGACCTCTCGCTCGCCGAGTTCGGCCGCAAGGAGATCGAGCTCGCCGAGCACGAGATGCCGGGGCTCATGGCGATGCGCGAGCGCCATGGCGACTTGCGACCGCTCGAGGGTGCCCGCATCACGGGCTCGTTGCACATGACCGTGCAGACCGCGGTGCTCATCGAGACGCTGACGGCACTTGGTGCGCAGGTGCGCTGGGCCTCGTGCAACATCTTCTCGACCCAGGACCACGCCGCCGCGGCGATCGCGGTCGCGGGGGTGCCGGTGTTCGCGTGGAAGGGCGAGACGCTCGAGGAGTACTGGTGGTGCACCGAGCAGGCGCTCCGATGGCCGACGGCCGGCGAAGGCGCCACCGGGCCGAACATGATCCTCGACGACGGCGGCGACGCGACGCTCGTCGTGCACAAGGGCGTCGAGTACGAGCGCGCGGGTGCGGTGCCCGCGCCGACCGACGCCGACTCCGGCGAGTGGCGCGTCGTGCTCTCGGTGCTCTCGCGACTCCAGGAAGAGGAGCCACGCCTCTGGCACGGCATCGCCGAGGGGATCATCGGCGTCACCGAGGAGACCACGACGGGGGTCCATCGCCTCTACCAGATGCAGGAGGGGGGCTCGC
>CAZHKE010000083.1:1646-9442 GCA_964532485.1 uncultured Bifidobacteriaceae bacterium | reverse complement strand
GAGCGCGCCGTCGACGTCGGGGAGGAACCCGCGCAGGGCGAGGCCGCCGCGGTCGTGGTCGTCCCACCAGCGCAGCTCGCGGGCCGCGCGGCGCGTCGCCGCCTCCTCGGCGGTGACGGGGCGGGCGACGCGGGCGAGGCGGGCGAGGTCGGTGGGGGCGTAGCGGGGAGCGCGCTCGGCCCATTCGGTGTCGGTCTCGGGCGTCGCGAGGCGCGTCACCGGCTCGAGCTGGTCCCAGGACAGCTCGCCGGCTTGGGCCTTGGCCGCGATGGCCGGGAGTGACTCCAAGGCCCGGGCGACTTCGACCTTGTGGCGGGCGGTGCGGGCCGAGTCGCGGCTCGCACCGATGAGGTCGTCCTCGGCCTCACGCTCACGGGTGGCGCGCTCGTCGAGGACTCGGGTGATGGCCAGCTCTCGGACCTCGAGGCGACGCCGCTCGGTGACCACCCGAGCCCGCTCGTCGCGTAGCCACGGGGTCTCGTGGGTGCGCAGCTCGTCCATCTGGTCCTGGAACGTCGCCACGGCCGGTCACCTCCTCCAAAGCCCTGAGCCCGAAGCCCTGAGGACCGAACATGTGTTCGATCCGGTGCCCATGACGACACCGAGGTGCGACAGCCGTGACGCTGCTCGCGTCAGCCGAGTGACGCGCCCGGCACCCACGAGCCGTGGAACCCGTAGGGCACGCGCGTCCGCAGGTGCACGGTCGCGACGGGCGGTGCCTCGAAGTCCGTCGCGTCGACCACGATGACGTCGCTCGCGCCCCGTGCATCGTCGTGGACGACGGAGAGGACCCAGCCGTGGTCCTCGCCGGCATCGGGCGCCGCCGGGGCGAAGACAGGTTCGGCCGCGTGACGACCGGTACCGACCTCGTGCCGCGTGATCGAACCGGTGACGACGTCGTGCTTCCGCAGACCGACGAACGGACCGAAGGCACCGTCGGTGGCGACCTCGGACGTGTACCCGAAGCGGTGGACGCGACCGGTGAGGCGCTCGTCGATCCGCGGGAACTCCTGACTCGCGTCGTCGAGACGCTCGGACTCGAGTGCGCCGCCGATCGGATCGATGGTCCATCGATCGAGCGTCGTCCCCCGCGACGAGCCGGGCCCGTAGCTGTCGCTCGCGAACATGTCGTCGTAGCGCACGACGTCGACGACGACGTTGCCCTGGGCGTCGTCGTACGCGTTCAGGGTGTGGAACACGTAGCAGGGCTCGATGTCGATCCACGTGACGTCGGCATCACCGCCGTCTCGCGGCATCACGCCGACGCGCGCCTGGTGTGTGGGGTCCCACTGCGCGGGGAACGGCCGCGACCCCAGCGTCGACAGGTCGTAGACGACCGGCAGGTCGAGCCAGACCACGCGGGTCGCGGTGATGGCGAAGTCGTGCACCATGACGGGCGCGGGGAGCGTGATGTCCTCGCTGCGGACGAGCGTCCCGTCCGGCCCCACGACGTGGTACCGCAGGTAGGTCGGGCCGACGACGTCGTAGCCGAAGAACAGCAGCTCGCCGGTGCGTGGGTCGTGCTTCGGATGCGCCGTCATGGGTGACCGCAGCGCGCCGTCGAAGTCGGTTCGCCCCACCGTGTCGAGATCGTGACCCACCTGGGTGGGGAGGCACACCTCGACCAGCGCGAGGAGCCGGTCACCGAACGGCACGACGTGCGTGTTGGCCGGGCTCGAGCCGCCGGGGAAGACGTCGTCGGGCTGACCGGGGATCGGCGCTTCCCCGAGCGCCTCGCACGCGCCCTCGGTGCGCACCCACCGATTGCGATACCGCGCCTTGCCCCGTGACAGCTCGATGCCGTGCAGCATCCCGTCGCCGGTGAACCAGTGGTAGTCGCCGGGCGACGGATCCGTGATCGGGTTGGGGCCGTTGCGCACGAGCAGCCCGTCGAGCTCGGGTGGGAGCGCTCCCGTGATCTCGAGCTCGGCGTCGTCGCGCTCGTCGCGCACGGGTGCGAAGTTGCCGGTCAGGTACGGGTTCGTGACGGTCGTCGCCATCGATTGCTCCTTGGCCGCTGGTGGCGCGAGGATCCTGCCGCGACGACGCTACCGCTCGTTCCTCGAGGACCAATCGGGCCACCCGAGACGGGCACGCTTCCGAAGGAAGGGCCCTCGGTTGCAGAAGTTCTCCGACGACGAAGACCTCAACTTCGCAGTGCTGCTGTCGCTCGGTTTCGCGTATCACGGAACCGCGGACGCGGGAGAGGTGTTGGCGACCATCGAGGGCGTCGCCGATGGCGACCGTGACGCGTGGGTGCAGGCGTGGAAGTCGACAGCCGACCGGTTGCGCGCCGATGCTGACGCGGCGGAGGGGGCCGGCCATCGCGTGAGCGCCCGTGCGAAGCTGCTGCGAGCGTCGACGTACTACGACCACGCGTCCGCGGGATCGCCGGGCACGACCGATCCCGATGGGTACGGCCGGTACTGGGAGATGCACCGTGATTGCTGGGACCGCGCCGCTGCGCTCTTCGATCCGCCGGTGCAGCCGATCGAGATCCCGTACGAGGGCACCGATCTCGCCGGCTACTTCTTCTCGCCCGACACCAGCGGCGAGCGCCGACCGACGCTGATCCTCAACAACGGGTCCGACGGCCCCGTCATCTCGATGTGGAGCCTCGGTGGCCACGCGGCGATCCAGCGCGGGTGGAACGCGATCACCTTCGACGGCCCGGGGCAGGGTGCGGCGTTGCATCGCCAGAAGCTCTACTTTCGCCACGACTGGGAGAAGGTCGTGACGCCGGTCGTCGAGTACCTGCACACCCGGTCCGATGTCGACACCGACAAGATCGCCCTGCAGGGGGTGAGCCAGGCCGGGTACTGGGCGCCGCGCGCGGCGGCGTTCGAGCATCGCATCGCCGCGCTCGTCGCCGATCCCGGTGTGATCGACGTGGCGTCGTCGTGGCTCCAGCACTTGCCGAAAGAGATGGTCCAGCTGCTCGACGAGGGCAACCAGAAGGACTTCGACGGCTTCATGGCCGCGGGTGACGACGCGCAGGACGCGATCCTGGCGTGGCGGATGGCGCCGTACGGCACGTCGTCACCGTTCGAGGCGTTCACGGAGGCCCGGGCGATGCACCTCGACGACGCGACGATCGGTCAGATCGTCTGCCCGACCTTGATCACCGATCCAGACCACGAGCAGTTCTGGCCCGGTCAGTCACAAGAGCTGTTCGACAAGTTGACGTGCAAGACGAAGAACCTCGTGCGGTTCACCATCGAAGAAGGCGCCGACTGGCACTGCGAGCCCGCGGCGCAGAGCCTGCGCGACGAGCGCGTCTTCGACTGGCTCGAAGAGGTCCTCGAGATCACCTGAGGGTCACGGCGCGGATGTGCGTTCAGTCGCGCAGGTCGATCACGAGCGGCGCATGATCGGACGGGAGCTTGCCCTTGCGCGCGTTGCGGTCGACGATCGCCCACGCGACGCGATCCGCGACCGGTCGTGAGACGAGCGCGAGGTCGATGCGCATCCCTCGGTGCTGGTGGAAGTCGCCGCGCCGATAGTCCCAGTAGGTGAAGAGACCGCCCTGGTCGTACACCTGGCGGAACGCGTCGACGAGGCCCCAGTCCTCGAGGGCGGACACCGCCGCGCGCTCCGGATCGGTCACATGGGTCGAGCCGACGAACGCCTTCGGTGACCACACGTCCCGATCGTCCGGCGCCACGTTGAAGTCGCCGACGACCGCGATCAGGTCGTCGGGCGAGCAGGTCGCGGCGAGCCACTGCTCGAGGGAGCCGAACCATGCGAGCTTGCGCTCGTAGTGGTCGGTGCCGACCTCGCGGCCGTTGGGGACGTACACGCTCACCATCTGGATCCCACCGCACCTCGCGGTCAGCAACCTCGCGTCGCCCTCGTAGGGGTCGGCGATGCCCCCGAAGCCGCTCGTGACGTCGGTGAGCCCGACCCTCGAGAGGATGGCGACGCCGTTCCACTGCCCCTGACCGTGATGGGCGACCTCGTAGCCGAGCGCCTCGAACGTGAGCTGGGGGAACGCGTCGTCGGCGAGCTTCGTCTCCTGGAGGCACAGCACGTCGGGGGCGGCGTACTCGAGCCACTCCTCGACCCGCGGGAGTCGCTTGTTGAGCGAGTTGACGTTCCAGGTCGCGATCCTCATCGCGGCTTCCCGCTGCTCGCGAGCTGCTTCCGGAGCAGCACGAACGCGATCCCCGCGACGCCGAGCCCGACGACTGCCCCGGCCACGATCGTGAGCGCGTCGCCCCCGCCGCCCGACTCGTCGGTGACGGGACCGACGCAGCGCTCGGGCTGACTGCCGTCGCGCCCGCACCTCGGAAGCGTTGTCGGATCGGTCCCCGCGGCTGCGAGCGCCGGTGTCGCCACGACGACCGCGAGGGCCAGCAGCAGGGACGCCCCGAGTGCTCGGACGTGCGTCCGTCGCCGTCGAATGCGCGGGTGAGAGACGCAACCAGGCTCGGGCACCGCGCCGAAGCTAGTGGTCAAGACTCGGCATATCTGGGGTTGGCCACCGCGAGCTTGGCTCGCACCACGTCGAGGACGGCTGCGACGACCGCGTCGTCGTGATCGTCGAGCGAGCCGTCGCGGATCGCGCTGGCGAGCTCGCCGACCAGCTCGCGCGCCGTGCCGTCCTTGCCCAGCAGCGCGGACAGCCCTGCGACGACCGGAGCGTCGACCGACGGTCCGAGCACGAGCTCGCGCTCGACGATCCCGAGCGCGTTGGCCGCCACGCGTGCGTGGAAGCCGCCGCGCCCGTCGAGTGACGGCTGAACCTCCTGCTCGAGGAACTCCCGCACGGCCTCGAGCAGCTCGGCCGCGCTGGGCCGGTCCTGGAGCGAGCGCGGCGTCGCGTCGGCGATCGGCTCGTCGAGCGGCTCGGCCGCGGCGACCGCGTCCGGCACCAGGAGCACGAGCAGGTCCCATTCGGTCTCGGCGATCCGGCGTCCGAGCGTCGCGAGCTCGACGGAGCGCACGAGGCCACCGAGGTGCGTGTGGGCCTGGATCGCGCAGATCAGGCCCCACTTCAACGTGCCGAACGCCTCCCACCACGCGAGCCGTGCCGCGTCGACGGGCTCGCCACCGGCCGCGGTGTAAGCCGCGAGCAGCTCGTCGACCGTCCCGAACCCGCCCACGGGCCGGTCGTCGTTGCCGAAGCGCCACGACCGCACGCAGCACCATGCGAGATCCTCGACGGGGTCGCCGAGGTGGCACAGCTCCCAGTCGAGCAGGACGCGCAGGCCCTCGGGCCCGACGACGAGGTTCCCGTTGCGGAGGTCACCGTGCACGAGCGCCGCCTCGGCCCGGTCGGGCGCGTCACGGCCGAGCCGTCGTAGGCCGAGCTCGAACGCGGGGTGGGGCTCACCGATGCCGTCGAGCACGTCGCGGTACTGCTCGAGCTGCTCGGCGGCGCCGAGCAGCGGCAGCTCGGGGAGCGACGTGGTCGGCACGGCGTGGACGCGTGCCGCTTGCGTCGCGATCTGCCCGGTCAGCGCTGCGCGCGCATCGTCGTACTCGTCGTCCCGCAGGATCCGCCGCGGGATCGTCTCCCCGTCGACGCGGCGCATGACGAACCCACTGCCGAGCTCGTCCTCGGGCCGGAGGAGGTACGCGACCTCGGGGACGGCGACGCCCGCGTTGCCGGCGGCTCGCAGCACGTCGAACTCGGTGGCGCGCGCCATCCCGTGCGCCGCGGCGCTCGGGTCGCGGCGCAGGACGAGCTCGTGTCGCGTGCCATCCGTGTCGACGGCATCGAACGACCACGTCTCGCGCGACGCGCCACCGGAGAGCCGTCGGAGCCCGTCGATGTCGACGGGCGCTCCGAGCCAGCGCTGAGTGGCGGTGGCGAGCGCGGCCTCATCGACCCGGCTCATGACGCACGCCTCGAGCGGATCGACACGACGGGCGAGACTAGTAGCGTGCGCTCGATGCGCCTCCGACGTCGCTGGGGTCGGCTGCTCGCCGGTATCGCGCTCGTCGCGATGATGCTCGCGCTGGGCGCGGCGCCCGCGTCGGCCGGCTTCGAGTCGATCCCGAGCTACGACGTCACGATCACCATCAACGACGATGGCACGCTCAACGTGCGCGAGGTCATCGAGTACGACTTCGGCACGCAGCAGAGGCACGGCATCTTCCGAGACATCCCGGTCCGCTTCGACTACCCGAAGAAGGCCGACACCGACCGCGTGTACGAGATCGACGTGGAGTCGGTGAAGGCGTCCGAGGGCACGCCCGCCGAGTACGAAATCGAAGACTTCGACGAAGGCGGCGTTGGCTACGAGCGGATCAAGATCGGCGATCCCGACCGGACGATCACCGGCCCGCACACCTACGACATCACCTACACGGTGAAGGGAGCGCTGAACGGCTTCGAAGACCACGACGAGCTGTACTGGAATGCCATCGGACAGCAGTGGTCGGTGACGATCGACCGGGCGCAGATCGAGGTGAGCGCTCCGACGGGCATCACGCAGACCGCTTGCTTCGCAGGCCCGACGCTCTCGACGCTTCCGTGCGCGCAGTCGAACACCGACGGTTCGACGGCGACGTTCAGCCACGACGCCCTGTCCCCGTACAACGGCCTGACGATCGTCGTCGCGATCCCGAAGGGCGTGGTACCGCCGCCCAAGCCGATCCTCGAGGAGCGCTGGACGCCGGGCCGCGCGTTCGCGCTGAACGCGACGACCGGCGGCGCCGCCGGTGGCATGCTCCTGCTGCTCGTCGGCGGGTTCGTCGCGCTGTACGCGCCGCGCGCTCGCGACCGTCGTTACAAGGGCTCTGCCGTCGACCAAGCGTTCGTGCAGCGCGACGACGCGCCCGAGGAGCGGGCGCCGTTCTTCGAGCATTCCGAGACCCCGGTCGAGTTCGTCCCGCCCGACGGTCTCCGGCCGGGCCAGGTGGGCACGCTCGCCGACTTCCAGGCGAACCCGCTCGACGTGACCGCGACCATCGTCGATCTCGCGGTGCGCAAGTACCTCGTGATCGAGGAGGTCGAGACCAGCTCGCGCTGGCTCGGCAACGACTGGAAGCTCACGAAGCTGAAGGACGCCACGGCCCAGGACGGGGGCGGCGAGCTGAAGCCCTACGAGCGCGAGCTCATGGACGGACTCTTCCGTGACGGCGACGAGGTCGAGCTGTCCGACCTGAAGTACGAGTTCTCGAGCCGCATGAGCAAGGTCCGCACCTTGCTCATGGACGACGCGATGGACCAGGGCTGGTTCACGAAGCGACCCGAGGGCGCGGCGCTCGGCGTGGGCTGCCTCGGTTTCCTCGTGCTGCTGGTGGGCATCGGGCTCACCGTCGCGCTGGCGGCGTTCACCCACGCCGGGCTCCTCGGGATCCCGGTGATCATCCTCGGGCTGGTGATGATCTTCAGCGCCCGCTTCGCGCCCGCGCGCACCGCGAAGGGTTCAGCGGTCTTCAAGCGCGTGAACGGGTTCCGCCGGTTCATCGAGGAGTCGGAGAAGGAGCGCGCGCGGTTCGCCGAGAAGAAGAACCTGTTCTCCGAGTACCTGCCGTACGCCATCGTCTTCGGGGCGACGGAGAAGTGGGCTCGGGCGTTCGAGGGACTCGGCGCGGAGCCGGAGGACCTCTACTGGTACCGCTCGTCGACGCCCTTCACGTACATGGTGCTCTCCGACTCGATCACCGGCTTCAGCACCGCGTCGGCCGGCACGCTCACGTCGACGCCACCCTCGAGCTCCGGCTCGAGCGGCTTCAGCGGTGGCGGCGGGTTCTCCGGCGGTGGCGGCGGAGGCGGCGGCGGCGGCTCCTGGTAGGACATCCGCCGCCTCGCCCGGCACCGGACATTCGGGACCGACCGACGA
>CAZHKE010000083.1:0-1546 GCA_964532485.1 uncultured Bifidobacteriaceae bacterium | reverse complement strand
CTGGTAGGACATCCGCCGCCTCGCCCGGCACCGGACATTCGGGACCGACCGACGAACGAGCGAACGAACGGGACACCGACCATGAGCGACGTCATGAACAGGCTCCGGACGAACCGGTTCACCGGAGCTCCCGCGTGGATCCCGACCGTGGTCCGCGTGGTCAGCGGTCTGTTCTTCGTCTCGACCGGGATCGGCAAGTTCGTCGACTACTCGAAGGAGGTCGACGACTTCCGCGGCTTCGAGGTGCCGTGGCCCGAGGTCGCGGTGCCCGCGGTCGGAACGCTCGAGCTCGTCGGCGGTGTGCTCCTCGTGGTCGGGCTCTTCGTCCGACCGGTCGCGTTCCTGCTCGCACTGAACATGGTCGGCGCGCTCGCGACCGCCGGCCGTGTCGAAGGCGGCTCGTTCCACCTCGTCTACGGACCGGCGCTGCTCGTGCTGATGCTGTTCCTGTGCTGGGCCGGTCCCGGGCGCTGGTCGATCGACGAGCGGCTGGCCGGCCGCGGCCAGCAGGGCGCACCCCGGGGTGCGATCGGCACGCCGTAGCACCGTACCGATCAGGCGGCGATCCCGACGGGCTTCCCGTCGACGATCTGGTCGAGGTACTCCGAGAGCCCGTACCCGACGCGTCCGTCGCATCGCCACTCGGTCATGCCCTCGCTGATGCGCGTGACGAGCTGCTCGCCGTCGGGCGTCGTACGGCGGTTGCGCAGCGGGATCAACGACAGCACCGTGCCCTCGATCACGTGCTCGGCGCTGCCGGCGGTCGCGACGGCACGGATCACGTGGTGGTACTGGTCGTCGGTACGCCAGTCGGTCTCGATGGTGGCACCGGTCAGGTGCCGGTACTCACCGTCCTCGAGCCACACGCCACCGACGCGCTGGGATCCGTCGCGCGCCGTGACGATCGACACGACGAAGCCACCGTCGTCGCCGAAGTTCCCCGTGAGCCATCGGTACCACCAGGGTGACTGCCAGAAGCGCGGACCCCAGGAGTGGTCGCGCAGCCCGAACCCGTCGACCTCCCACTCCTCGTCGCCGACGCGGATCACGCCGCTCGCGCCGACGTGCTGCTCGTAGTGGCCGCGGGCGAAGCCCTCGCCGGGGCTCTCGTCCATCTTCGAGCCGTCGTCGTTCACCGGCTCGCCGCCGAGCATCGGCGAGATGCCGCGGTAGTCGAGCGCGACCGCGCAGTCGACCCACGGGTTCTGCGTGAAGGCCGTGCGGGGATCGGCCATCTCGAGGGGGCGCTCCAGAACGCAGATCTTGCCCGTGTAGGAGGCACGCAACGCCGTGAAGGGCTCGACGACCTCGAAGCGCATCCCGCCCGCGTCGAACGCGTCGTTGTCGGAGATCTCGGGCCGGTGATACGTGAACGCCACCCGCCCGTCGGGGAGGTAGAGGCAGGTCGTCATCTCGGCGTAGCCCTCGTTGGCGCGGTTGCCGAGCCGAAGGAAGCCGCCGATCCGCTCGTGCGGGTCGTACACGTTGAAGTACATGCTCTCGTTGAAGTTGCTCGCCGCTTCCAGCGGGTGCATGTGCTCGTCGG
>CAZHKE010000082.1:0-9524 GCA_964532485.1 uncultured Bifidobacteriaceae bacterium | reverse complement strand
GAGGGTGTGACACCATCGTCGGCATGAAGCTCCGTCTTGGTCTGGTCGTCGGGTTCGCGGTCGGCTACTACCTGGGCGCCCGAGCCGGGCGCGAGCGCTACGAGCAGCTGCGCGGGCTCGTCGCCCACACACCGCTGGCGAAGGTGCAGGCCGCCTACGAGCTCGGCCTCGAGCGGCTGCGCGAGCGCGGGAGCGGGTCCACCGACGCGGTCGTTCCGCCTTCTCCGAACTAGCCGAGCAACGTGTCAGACACACTGCATCACCGCTTCGTCATCGTCGGCGGCGGTGCCGCCGGCGTGACGGTCGCGGCGCGGTTGCGACGCGCCAGCGAGGACGACGTGGCGATGATCGAGCCGTCCGCGACCCACTACTACCAACCGATGTGGACGCTCGTGGGCGGAGGCGCCGCGAGCGCCGCGAGCACCGCACGACCTGAGTCGAGCGTGGTCCCCAAGGGCATCCGATGGATCCAGGACGCCGCCACCGAGATCGATCCCGACCGTCGTGTCGTCACCACGAGCACGGGCACGCGCATCGGGTATGACTTCCTGATCGTCGCGGTCGGTCTGCAGCTCGATTGGGACGCCACACCCGGGCTCGTCGACGCGATCGCACGTGGAGACGTCACGAGCAACTACCGCTTCGACCTTGCCCCCCACACGTTCGAGCTGCTCGAGGCGTTCGCCGGCGGCACTGCGCTCTTCACCGGAGCGGTGGGGCCGATCAAGTGTGGCGGCGCGGCCCAGAAGGCGGCCTACCTGTCCTCCGACCTCCTCCAACGCCGTGGGGTGCTGTCGTCGACCGACGTCGTCCTCGCGACGCCGGCAGGGTCGATCTTCGGTGTGCCCGAGTTCGCGGCACCCCTCGAGCGCGTCATCGAACGCTACGGCATCGATGCGCGCTTCTCACACGAGCTCGTCGAGGTGCGCGGCGCACAGCGCGAGGCGGTGTTCATGGTTCACCGCGATGGAGTCGACGAGCGCGAGACCGTCGGCTTCGACCTGCTCCACGTCGTGCCCCGTCAGAGCGCTCCCGACTTCCTCAAGGGCGGCCCGCTGGCCGTACCTGACGAGCCGGACGGTCTCGTCGACGTGGACGCCAACACGTTGCAGCACCGCCGACATCCGGAGGTGTTCGCCCTCGGCGACTGCTCGGGCGCGCCGAACGCGAAGACCGGGGCTGCGGTGCGCAAGCAGGCGCCCGTCGTGGTCCAGAACATCCGGGCCGTCGCCGCCGGTCGCGAGGCGTCGGCGCGCTACGACGGCTACTCGTCGTGCCCGATCGTGACCAGCCGCGGGACGGTCGTGCTCGCCGAGTTCGACTACTCCGGCCGTCCCCACCCGACGATTCCGTTCATCGACACCGCGCGAGAGCGCCACGACATGTGGCTGCTCAAGCGCTACGGGCTGCCCTGGCTCTACTGGAACCTCATGCTCCGCGGTCTCGCCTGATCCATCCGCTTGCGCCGCGGCACCGTCGCGGCTGGACGAGCCTGCCCATCACGTTCACGGCGTCGGCGTGATCCCGCCATCGGTCTCGGGCTCGGTGTCGACGCCGATCGTCGCGAAGAGGAACTCCATGACCTCTTGCAGCCGCTCGGCGTTGAGGACGCCGGGATCGATCAGGCGCTGCATGCCGAGCCCGTTGAACATCGCGATCGTGATTCGGGCGAGCGTGGGCAACGGGAAGCGGGCGTCGGCCCCGGCGCGCTCGTACTCGTGCCGGATCAGGTTCGCGACGGTCTCCTCTTCGCGCCGTGCGCTCTCGGCGAGCAGCGTCCTCGCCTGCTCGTTCCGAGCGGCGTAGAGCACGAACTCCACGTAGAGCGCGGTCCACTGCTCGTCCCACATCACCTCCGAGAGCAGTGCGCTCATCCGGGTCAGCTGGTCTTCGACGCCGGCCACCTCGTCGAGAGCGCGCTCCACCGCGAGCTTCTGCTGGTCCAGCCGGTCCTCGAGCAGGGCGACGAACAGATCTTCCTTGCTCTTGAAGTTCGAGTAGACGGCGCCCTTGGTGAAGCCGGCGGCCGAGGCGACCTCGTCGAGCGAGGCACCGTGGAAGCCGTTGCGGGCAAAGACGACCGCGGCCGCGCTCAGCAGGTGCTCGCGGGTCATCGCCCGTCGCCGGTCCGGCGTCAGCGGCTCGAGGCTCACGATCCCGTCCCCAGCGGGCGGGCCGACCATTGACATACCCAACACCATCTATGATACTCCCCGGTATGCAGCAGATACCCCGGAGCATTCAAGATACGGGCTGGAACCCATGGGCGCGGGCATCCGGCGACGATCCGGCGGGTGCCCGGGCCTGGATGCGGCGCCACCTGGCCTGGGAAGAGCGCCTCCGCGCCTTGGAGGCCACCCCGCCGCGCCGAGCGGCGACCGGGCCGCGCGCCCGCACGACAACGAGGTGGGTGCACCACTGCGACGCGGCATGAGCGCCCCGACGCTGTCGGTGGTCGGCGTCCACAAGGCATACGGGGGCATCGTCGCGCTCGCGGGCGTCGATCTCACGGTCGAGCCGGGCACGATCGTCGGGCTCCTCGGCCCGAACGGGGCCGGGAAGACGACGTTGGTCTCGATCGTCGCCGGGCTGCGCCGGCCCGATGCGGGATCGGTGCACGTGGGTGGCATCGACGTGACACGGGAGCCGCGGCGCGCGCAGCGGGCGATCGGTCTCGCGCCCCAGGAGACGGGCGTCTACCTCCCGCTGTCGGTTCGCGACAACTTGAGCTTCTTCGCCGGGCTTGCCGGGCTGCGACGCGGGGCGCGGCTCGCTCGCATCGAGGAGACGGCCGCGGCGCTCGGGCTCACCGCGCTCCTGCACCGACGGGCCGGTGAGCTCTCGGGGGGAGAGCGCCGGCGCTTGCATGCCGCCATCGCGCTCGTGCACCAGCCGGCGCTCGTATTGCTCGACGAGCCGACGGTCGGTGCCGACGTGCAGACGCGCACGGAGATCCTCGAGCTCGTCCGGGGCGTGGCGGCCGCCGGCTCCGCGGTCGTCTACTCGACGCACTACCTGCACGAGATCGAGGAGCTCGACGCCGACATCGCATTCATCGACCGAGGTCGGATCGTCGCTCGCGGGGCGCTCTCCGAGCTCCTCGGCGTGCACGGGACGAGCGCGCTCGAGCTGACGTTCACGGGTCCCGTGCCCGGCGCCGTGCTCGGTCCCGACGCGGTCGTCCTCGGCCGGACCGTGCGCATCCCGACCGGCGATCCGGCCCATGGCGCGGCGCAGGTGCTCACGCGTCTGGGCGACGCATCGAGCACGCTCGAGTCGATCGAGATCGTCCGTCCGAGCCTCGAGGCGGTGTTCTTGAGCGTCACCGGTCGCGAGTACGCCGAGGACGCAGCGTGAGCTCGCTGCAGCGCGTCGGCGTGCTGCTCCGCCACGAGGTCCGGCTGGCGGCACGGGACCCGCTGCCCGCGGTGGTGCTGATCCTGTTCCCGATCGTCACCATGGCGTTCCTCGAGCCAGCGTTCAAGCCTGCGCTCGTGCAGGCCGGCCACGTGGACGCCAGCGGCGCCGAGCAGGTCGTTCCGGGGCAGGCGACGATGAGCGCGTTCTTCGTCGTCTCCCTCGTCACGTTCGGGTTCTTCAGTGAGTACACGTGGGCGACGTGGGACCGTCTGCGTGCGAGCCAGGCCACCTCGTTCGAGATCGTCCTGGGCAAGGCCCTGCCGCGACTCGTCATGGTGGTGCTGCAGTTCTGCGTGATCTTCGCCTTCGGCGCGCTTGTCTTCGACCTCGTCGTGCAGGGCGACGCCGTTGCGCTGCTCCCCCTCGTGCTCGTGTTCTCCGCGTGCTTGGTCGCGCTGGGGATCGCGATCACCGCGCTCTGTCCCACTGCGCAACAAGCGCAGGCGTGCGCGATCGTGGGGATGGTGCTCTTCGGCGCGATCGGCGGCGCGCTCGTGCCGTTCGACGTGCTTCCCGACTGGGCCCGAGCGATCGCGCCCGTCACCCCGACCTACTGGGCGATGCGCGGATTCGAGACCGTCATCCTCGACGGAGAGGGGATCGGTGCCCTCGCGCTGCCCGTCGCGGTGCTGGCAGCGATGACCGTCACGTGCGCCGTCGTCGCGCTCATCCGACTCCGCTTCGACGACCACAAGGTCGGCTGGGCGTGAGCAACCCACCCTCCGAGCGACTCTTCAGGCCGCAGCACGTGGTCACGTCGGTCAGCGTCCGGCAGCTTCGACCCGGAGGGCGGCCTGCGCTCTGGTCCCCTGGTCGCCCGTCGCGATGACCGTGTAGACACCCGGAGGATCCGCGAGCCCGAGCTCATAGGTGGTGGTGACGACTCCGTCCTCGGACGCAGAGTGCGCAGGACCGGTGAACGGTCCGGTTGGCCGATCGATCTCGAAGGTGACGATCTCGAACTCGATCGCCCCGGTCAGCTTCAGCCGAACGCTCCCACCGACCTCGACCGTGCGGGGCTTGACCACCAGCCCGACCGGTGGCGGGGACGGGATCACCAGAACCTGTCCCTCGACGAGGCGATCCGGGTCGAGACCCTCGTTCGCCGCCACGATGGCCGAGGTCGACACGGCAAAGAACCGCGCCAGCGACGTCAAGACGTCGCCCGACTTCACCGTGTACTTGATCGGCGGGCGTGTCGTCGAGGACGTCGTCGTGGTGGCACGAGTCGTCTCCGACTGCGCGCGTCTCGATCCCCCTGCATCGTTCCGGCCCTCGCTCCCACCACCGATCCCGACCAGTGCCACGGCCGCGACGACGATCACCGCGATCAGCAGGCCGACGACGATCGCCGTCGGTCCGGTCCCACGAGATCTCCCCCTGGAGCGCGGCACCCCCCCATGGTCGCGCTCGACGAGGTCTCTCGAACAGCACCGCGGACGGGGATGATCCGACCGCTACCGGCCGCGACCGCCCGGGTGCGTCGCCGCGGGTACGAGCACCGCCTTACCGCGCTCCTCCACGACGAACATGTTCTTCGTCGACCACTGCTCGTAGTGGCTCGCGCAGAGCTCGTAGCCGCTGGTCGTCAGCTCGGCCTGTGCCTGCTCGGCACAGCCGTCGATCTCACATCTCACGCTCATTCCGATCTCCGCTCTTGCGGGGCTCTCACACGTGCTGTCGGCCGACGCTTCGGTGAGCAGGCGCAGCGCAGCGCCGGAGAGCGAACGCTTCGGCAAGCAGGCGGGGACGGAGGTGCTTCCCACCAGCAGGACGCAGCGCTCCGACATGCACAGGGGAACGCCGTACGTGGAAGCGAGAACCCTCAGGGTACCACGAGTCGACGCAGAGCTTGAGCGTCGGCATGCGACGCCGCAGTAGGTTGGAAGAGTGATCGAACGAGTCGAAGTGGTTGCAGCGCACCACGAGCTGGTCGAGGCGAGTGACGCCGTCCGTCATCTGCTCGTCGTCGAGAATCTCACCCAAGAGCAGATCGACGAGGCGCGCGGTCGTCTCGCGTGTGCGTACGAGCGGGTTGAGATCGTCGACGGCGAGATGCTGCGCGTGGGGGCGGACGCCTGAGCAAGCGGGCGCGCGTGCATCGCGTCCCCCTCGCAGGTCTTGCGCTGGGCTGCGTCGGTCCGTTCGGACTTGTCGGCAGCTAGTTGAGGCCCCGGTGAGCCACGTCGAGTGTTGCTCGAGTCGGCCGGACTCCGAGCTCGTCGAGCAGGGCCTCGCAGTCGCGAAGTGCGCGAACGGCCGAGGAGAGGTCGTTGGCTCGACGATGGGCGGCGATCAGCGATCGGTGCGAGCGCTCTCGGTAGGGGTCGAGTGTGATCGCGCGCTCCGCGTGGCGTATCGCCTCGTCATGGTCGCCGAGTGCCGATAGGGCCGCGGCCAGGCAGTCGAGCCCTCGGACCCTGACGCGACCGAGCCGTTGGCGTTGGGCGTCGAGCCAGGCTCCGTCGACGTGGTCGAGGAGCCCGCGTCGAGCGATCGCCTCGGTCACCCATGCGGCGCCGGCGGCATCCTCGAGGCGATCCGACGCCAGCGCTGATTCTGCGGCATGGACCGAACGGATCGCCTCGGCGAAGTCGACCCAGTCGGAGCCGTCGAGACGCAACCGATAGCCGTGGTCCTCGGCGACGAGTGTCGAGCCCGCGCGATCACCGAGGCGACGCAGCGACGATCGCGTGCGCGATACGACCGACCGGAGATTCGTTTGCCACGCGGGAGGGAGTCGACCGGGCCAGAACGTTTCGGCAAGTTCCTCGCGGGACACGACTCGATGACTCTCGATCGCGAGCATCGCGAGCAGGAGCGCAGCCTGAGGCCCCGGGAGCTGACGTCCGTGGACCGCCACACCGTCGTGTTCAACGCACACGCCGCCAGTCACATAGACACGCATGGGCTACTCCGCCGCAACGACTTCACAACAGTCTTACAACACGTCGCCGGTAGCGTCGGAGGTGATGATCAAGCGAGTCGAATGCGAGTGCAGTTGGAGCTTCGAAGGCACTGACGACGCAATAGTGACGGCGGTGCGTGAGCATTGCCTCGAGGCACACGGTGGGCGCGTTCCCGACCGGGCACAGGTCCTCGCTGCGGCCAAGCCGGTGGAGTCCAGGGACGACGCCGGCCGATAGCGAGACCAGCGGCGACTGCCTTCAACGACGAACGGGAGACCGACATGAAGACCATCCTGCACGTCGTCGACATCGACGCGCGCCCACCTGCTGCTTTTGCGGCACTGACGCTCCCTGAGGGTCTTTCCAGCTGGTGGAGCACCGAGGTGGAGGCCAAGCCCGAAGTCGGATCCGTCGTCGACTGGACCTTCATCGGAGACTTCAACCCGGACATGGAGATCACCAGGCTCGAGCCCGATCGTGTCGTGGAGTGGCGATGCATCGATGGCCACGACCCATGGAAGGACAACACCTTCAGGTTCGAACTTGTCGCTCTCGACGACGCGAGAACCCGACTGCGCTTCCAGCAGGAGTACGCACGCGAACTCGGCGACGACGATTACGGCACGTACAACTTCAACTGGGGCTACTACCTCCAGTCCTTCAAGGAATACCTCGAGACCGGCACCGGCAGACCATTCCGGGCTGAACCCCATTGAGCCTCGACGACCGGTCTGACCAGCACATGCCTGGAACGCTCCGCCCACAATCCTGGCTTTGCTCTCGCTCCCGACGGTGCTCTGACGCTGTCCGACTTCGGAAGTGGTACCTAACGCCACTGTTCGCGCAGTCCTGCAAGAGAGCCGCGGTTCGCCAGCACGCGACGCACCACGGGCCGACGGCATGAGAATCACGAGATGACCGAAGCCCTCGCGGGGCCCGGAACGTCAGTTCCGGTTCGACACGTCGACTCGGGTCACGAAGCCTTGCCCTTTGCCCTGCTCGGACGAGATGAAGTAGGCGTTGTCGTCTCCGAGGAAGATCTTGCCCAAGGTCGCGATCTCGCCGGCGACCTCGACCTCGGCCACCTCGTCGCCAGTTTTGAGGTCGAGCACGACGAGGTGGTTGTGACACGGGCCACCATCTGCCTCGCAGCGCAAGTCGTCCACATACAGGTGACGCTGGTCGACGGCGATCGCGGGGCCACCAGAGGTTTCGTAGTCGCTTGTCTCCCACAGCTTCGACAGCGCGCCGGCCTTGGACACCTTCCACCCAGCGAGGATGTCGTTCACGGCATCCTGCGCGACGACGATGCCGGTCTTGAACGGGTCGCCGGCCACCATGTAGAAGGTGCCGCCGGGCTGGTCGGTCGAGACCGCCTGTTTCGTGTTCACAGCCGCCGTGGTGGAGCTGGCGGACTGCGTGAAGATGCGCAGCGGTGTCGTCACCCCGTAGATGATCGTGTCGTTGTCGGCGAAGGCGACGCTGTCCTTGTTGCGCAAGTAGAGCATCGCGGTCGCTTGGACTGTGCCATCGTCGGCGGATCGATACGGCTTCGACCACGCCTGGTCGAGCTCGAAGCCCTGCTTGTTGACGACGTAGCGCTGCGTCTCGGTCGCGCCGGGGATGTAGAGGTACTCCGTGCCGTCCTGGCTCACCATCGTCATTCGACTCGTGCCGACATCGGCGTCAGAAGTGACTCGGATCTGGAGGGTGTCCACGTCCACCGAGGAGAGGCTGGCCGCCGTACCACCCGCGAAGTCGGAGGCCTTGAGGATGATGTCGCCGTTTCGAGGGTTCACCTGGAGCCCGTTGTACGACGTGAACCCGGGGTTCGCTTGCAGCAGCGGGAGCTCCAACGAGCGAGTGATCTCCATCTTGTCCGGGTCGATCTCGAACAGCGTCGAAGTCGCGACGGCATAGATCTTGCCGTTCTCGTGTGCCAAGAGTCCGCCGATGTAGTTCACCGATTGGCCCGCAGGCAGCGACACCGTCTTGACCACCATCGTTCGAGCATCGATTCGAGCCACGTACGCAGGCGAGACCTCGCTCTGTTCGTATCCCTCGACTGCCTCCGTGATCGCCGATGCCATGGTGTTCGGCGGGTCACCCGCGGCAGCCTCGGTGAAGAGGTTCAACAAGAAGGGGCTACCGCCCAGCACGAAGAGGTCGCCATCTCGGTCAGTGACCCCGTAGAAGGGGAGGTCGGGCAGCTCAGCCGATCGCGTCTCGAGATCGGCGCTCACCACATCGGCCGGCAGTCCCACGCCCTTCGCGGCGCTCGAACGCCACAGATCCGAGTACGGATACGGCCAGGACGCGTCTGCGAACCCGGCCCGAGCCCCCGAACCGGCCTCCGACGACCCGATGCCACGCGAACCCTCTCGGGAGGAGTGGTCGGTTGTGGCACCACCGCCCGCAGTGGAAGAACCGCCGGCGCTCGACGACCCGACAAGCGCCAGTGCCGTCACGACCAACGCCACACTAGACAAGCGCCGCACTTCGCAGTCCCCCTCACGTGTCGGCACCGAAATCGGCTCGTACACAATCCCACAAGCCGACGCGAGCCGTCATTTCCGCGCCCGCCGACAGATCTCGCTCGCACCCGTCGATGCGGGCCTCGATCCCCGCTACCGGATGATTCCTTCGCGCTCTCGGCACTGGAAGTGGGCAGGGAGGGATCGAACCTTCGACCGAAGGATTATGAGCGGACGCAAGGCCTTCGCTCCTGTCTGCTCGTGTGCGCAACCGTTGCTACATAAGCACACGCGCGCACCGATGCGGCACGTGCAACAGGTGATTTCCCCGAACTCGGTGACGAACCGGTGTCAAGAATCGCGGCTGTCAGAGCCGGACCGCGCGTCGAACCACACGGTCGGTCAAGGCTGTCGGGCCGATCCGTGAGAGCAACGCGGCGAAGCGCTGAGCGAGTCCGCAGTGATACCGCGCCTTGGGATGGCGACTCACAAGCGCCCGTTCGATCGTCGCAGCCACGTCATCGGCACTCGCGCCGCGGTCGAGCATTCGCGCGTTGATTCGCTTGAACGCGTCCGCAGATCGGCGGTACCGCGCCCGCTCGCTCTCCGGTGCCGCGGCAACACCCAGATCAAGCGCTTCGTCATACGCCGCGTTCTGCGAACCGACGTCTTCCCATCTCGTCATGCCGGGCTCGACCACGACGACCCGGATGCCCGTCGC
>CAZHKE010000081.1:8270-9731 GCA_964532485.1 uncultured Bifidobacteriaceae bacterium | reverse complement strand
CCCTGGTTCGCTCTAGTTCGTCTGGATCTCTCGGAGCCAGGCGGCGACCGCGTCCGCGATGGCCTCGGGTCGGGCCAACGTGAGGGTGCGTTGGAAGCCGGCGGAGACGTCGGACGTGAGGCGGATGTTGGCTCGGAGGGGTTCGACGGAGCCGTTCTCGACCCAGGCCCGGATGATCAGCAGGGCGGTCCGGTCATCGAGCATGTAGCGAGCGTAGGAGTCGTGCCATGACCGGAGCGTTACCGCTTTTGGAGGTCGGCGACGAGGTCGCGCAAGCGCGGTGTCGGTTCCAGGCCGAGCTCGGCCTGGAGCAGGGCCGTGTAGCGCGTGAACTCGCGTAGTGCTTCCGAGGGGTTGCCTTCGGCTCGGTGCACGCGGATGACTGTCGCCCGAGCGCTCTCGCGGAGGGGCTCGATCCGCACCGCGCCCAGCGCGGCCGCGGCGGCGAGTCCGAAGCGCCCTTGTGCGGTGAGGCGCTCGGCGAGCTCCTCGAGCGCGTGGACTCGCAGCTGGCGCCATTCCTCGGCCTCGAGGAGCACCCAGTCGTCGTACCAGTCAGGAAGCAGGTCATCGCACAGCGCTGAGATCGCGTCCGGGCCGAGATCGGCCTCGGAGACCGCCTCGCCCGGCGCGAGCAGGCGAAGAGCCAAAGCTCGGGATTCCCGGATGTCGACGCTGACCCCGTCGGCCAAGGACAGGTCCAGCGGGGTCACCAGCACCGCCTCGCGGCTGAGCTCACTCAACCGCGCCAACGCAGAACGCAGGCTCGAGTGCGCATGGTCCTCCGATGAATCCGGCCACAGCGTGCCCGCCACCGCCGAGCGCATCATCACGCGGTCACGCAGGGCAAGCAGCGCCAACAGCCGCTGCGAGCCGCCCGCCTCGTGCGGGAGCATCTCGGTCCCCCACCGGAACCGGAAGGTCCCGAGCACACAGACTTCGATGCCGACGCCGACCGGTGGAGGTGCGGGGGAAGTCTCGTCGCGCCGCGACGGCCCGATCGTGGCGACGCCACTGAGCACCGAGGCCGACGTCGGGTCGCGGTCGGTCACCGCTCAGCCCCGCCTGGTCTGCGCGGGCTGCATCCAGAACAACCTTCGGCCCTCACGCTCGGTACGCAGGCGCACCGTCGAGAGCTCATCGACGACGACCGCGGGGATTCCTGGCGGCCGACAACGACCATAGCCCAGGCAGAACCAGAGCCCGTCACGGTCGGGTCACATCACCAGGAGCACGGTGACCGTGACCACACCACCGAAGCGAAAGGTCGACCATGGCGAAGAACAAGATGTCAACCATGAAGCTGTTCCTGATCGTCGTTGCCGGAGTCGTCGGCGCCGTGTTGCTCCTGGCGATCCTGTAAGAAATTCGCCGGAACGCCGGCCATGCGGTCCTTGCGACCTGAGCACTGCCGTGGAATCGATCTCCAGTCGAGGAACCGGCCGTGCGAAGGCCGCTCGG
>CAZHKE010000081.1:0-8170 GCA_964532485.1 uncultured Bifidobacteriaceae bacterium | reverse complement strand
CCCTTCGAGCACGCTTCGCAGAGACTGACTTCTTGAACCCGCTGAGGGGAGCGATCTTCACGCGACGCGTGGCGGGCTTCGCCTTGAACCACACGCCCTTCTCGCCGGTGAAGGGGTTATCGCCCTTGCGGCGCGGCTTCGCGGGGACGCTCTTCGTGCTGAACTTGACGAAGCCGCTCAGCATGACATCTTCGCCGTCCGTGACCGTCTTGACCACCAGCTCGTTGAAGCTGCCGAGGATCTTCGTCACGTCGGCGCGCGATACGTCGACGCCGTCCTTCTGCACACTCTCGGTGAGTGTGTCGATGAGCTCTCGCTTGTTCACTGTTGCTCCCTTTCGGTCTTCGGACGGTCCGCACTGCCACACTCGAACGTGTCCTGTTGTCGCACGGACGCTGTGCCCGCATCCTGATCCCCGAGTCGTGACCTCAGCGTGACGAATCGACGAAACAGTCAGGCACCTACCGGAGCCACCGTCGCCCGGGAACCGGAGCCGCGACCCGACCTGTCAGACGCAGGTTCGGGCTCCGCACTCAACGCGGCCGTTCCGCAGGGGGCTGGTGTGTCCGATCCGGCGCTCTCGGATCCCCCGGCAGCGCCTCGGACCCGCGTTCGGGTCTGACGTCTTCCGCGACGCCCTAAGGTCTGCTGGGATGCGTGCTGCGGTCAGTCTCCACATCGACGCGCCGCCGGACAGGGTCTGGGGACTCGTCAGCGACGTCACGAAGATGGGCGAGTACAGCCCAGAGGTGATGGAGGCCGAGTGGATCGACGGCGCCACCGGTCCGGCGGTCGGCGCGCGGTACCGGGGCCACGTGAAGCGGAATGAGAAGTGGCCCGTCCTCTACTGGACCACATGCAAGGTCACCGAATGCGTCCCTGGTCACGTCTTCGAGTTCGCGGTCATGATGCGCGACCGGCCTGTGAACACCTGGCGCTACGAGTTCAGCGCAGCGGACGACGGAGGCACCGACGTCACCGAGTCATTCGACCTCGGCGACAACCTCTTCACCAAGATCTGGCGCCCGCTCGGCGGGTTCCTCCGGGAGCGTCGCAACCGGCGCGACATGCTCCGCACGCTGGAACGAGTCAAGGCAGTCGCCGAGGGTTCGTAGTCGCGCTCGAGTGGGACCGCGAGGAGCACCAACGGAACGGGCCCAGCGGCAGGTCAGCCGCCTTCGTCATGTCGGATCGAGTCGCGTCCCTTGCGATCGTCCAGCCGCCCGAACTTGCTCTCCAAGAGGTTCCGGAGCTTCTGGAGCGCACCCCCGCGCGCCTCGGCCAGGGTCGCGGCGTGGTGCGTGACCGCGACCGGCTGCTGACCAGCGGGCCGGGCCTCCAACGTGCAGCTCTTGTCGTCGGCGCCGTGCTTGCCGGCGTTCTCGTCGCCCAGGTGCACCTCCACCCGCGTGAGCCGCTTGCTGAACCGCGATAGCGCCGCGTCGACCTCCGCCTCGACCTCACGGATCAGCTCGTCGCCGCCTTCGACGGCGTGGTCCGTCGTGACTTCGACCTGCACCTGCGCCTCCTGCTCGCGAGGTGTTCACGGTAGTGCCGTGAGGGGTGCGCCGGGCGGTCGATCAGGCCCCGAGCTCGATGCCCGGTGCCTCGGCTGTCGATTCGGGGCGTTGAGTTCGTTCACACACCGGTGACAGCTTCGGTTGACAAGTACGAGCGTCGTCAGGAGAGCTCCGCTTCGATCTCGGTGATCCGTGCGATGGGCTCACGCAGGGTCGTTGATCGAGATGTTGTTGACGATGTCGACGCTGCAGAGGAGCGTGCTACCGAAGCCACCAGCAGATCCCTCGCACTGGACGGTCTGACCTCCACGACCGGACCGGCTCGACGCCGCGAGCCGGACCCGAGAACTGCTCGGTGGCGGCATGATCCGCGCCCGTGGCATCGTTCCCGGCATGGTCGAGCTCGACCGCCGTCAGCTGCTCGCCGCGGGCGTCGGCGCCGTTGCGCTCGCGGCGATGCCTCGTGGCGCGCGCGGTGCGCTGCTCCGCGACGTGCCGCTCAGGGCCAGCACGCCGCTCGGTGCCGGAGCGGACGCCCCGTTCGACCATGTCGTCGTGTTGATGTTCGAGAATCGGTCCTTTGACCACCTGCTCGGGTGGCTCACCGACGCCGACGGTCGTCAACGCGGCCTGCGCTACGCCGACTTGCGGCGCAAGGTGCATCGCACGTTCGATCTCGGACGTGACCTCCAGGGCTGCTCGTACGGCGACCCTGCGCATTCGTGGAAGGCCGGCGTCGTGCACCTCCAGGAAGGCAAGGGCGACGGCTTCCTGCGCACCGACATCCGGGGCGACCTGTACCCGATCGGGTACTACACCCCACGCGCGCAGCCGGTGATGTCGGCGCTCGCGCGCGGCTACACGACGCTCGGCAACTACTTCTCGTCGCTGCTGGGGCCGACCTGGCCGAACCGGCTCTACCAGCACGCGGCCGCGACCGACATCGACGAGAGCGGCACCTGGCCCGGCGGCGAGCCCGGGACACCCGGAGGGAAGTCGCTGATCCAGACGGCGATCTGGGACCGTCTCGCGGATGCCGGGCTCACGGGCCGCTACTACCACGACAGCCAGCCGTTCACCGCGATCTTCGCCAGCGGCAAGTACGACGCGATCACCCGCCCGTTCGAAGAGTTCCTCGTCGACGCCGCCGCCGGCACCCTCCCCAACCTCGCGTTCGTGGACCCGAACTTCGACGACCCGGCCGAGTCGGCCGGCACGTCAAACGACTACCACCCGTTCGGCAGCATCCGCGCCGGCGACGCATTCCTCTCGACCGTGTACCACGCACTGGCCGACGGGCCGGCATGGGACCGAACCGTGCTCGTCATGAACTTCGACGAGTGGGGCGGGTTCTTCGACCACGTGGTACCCCCGAAGGTCGTCGACGACAACGTGAACCCGTTCCCGGGCGAGCACCCCGACTACAGCCAGCTCGGCTTCCGCGTCCCGGCGATCGTCATGTCACCGTACGCACCCCGGCGGCCCGTGACGGGAGGTGCGCCGTTCGAGCACTGCTCGGTCCTGCGGATGATCGAGTGGCGCTGGGACCTGCAACCCCTCACCGCACGCGACGCGAACGCACGCAACCTCGCTGAGGTCCTCGACCTGTCGAGTCCTCGCCGTGCACCCAGGATCCCGCGCCGGCGCCCCGCGGAGCCGCGCGCCTGTGTTCGCTGACGCGCTCGGAACGGCACGACCCCGTGGGTACCGAAGCTCGGTCACATCGCACACGCGAGTCGGCCGCGACGGTGCGCGGTGCAGCCACGGTCGGCGCGGAACCGCGCGGCAGTTGGCGATGGTGATGCGGGCGGAGTGCGCCCTGGCTGGGAGCGCGACAGAGCCTCGGAATCGCGTGGTCAGCTGGCAGGGGTCAGCAGCTGCTCGGTGAGAACGCGGGTGAGCCACCAGCGGTAGTGGTCGGCGTCCCACTCGCGCCGTGTCCGAAGCAACAGGAACACCTCAGAGCTTCCGATGGCCCACGCCGTATCGGTGGTCTCCTCCAGCGAGTGTCGCAGGCGGTCCTCAGGGATCATCGCGATCGCAATCGCGAAGGTCTCGCGTCGCCGTCGGAGCTCGGCGTCGAGATTCGCTGCGACGGTGTCGTCGACGGCGGCCGCTTGGCGATACGCAGCCTGAACGGGCGCCGACCGCTCCTGAATGGACGCGATCAACGTCGCCAGCATCTCGACCTGCCGGTTCGGGTTCGCTTCCTCAGCGATCGCCGCGAAGCTCGGCCGGTCCGACATCAGAACAACCTCGTCGTCGCCGGCGACGACGACATCGACGACGCGCTGCAGCAGGTCGGCCTTGCTCTTTCCGGCCTTGTAGACCGACTGCAGCGCGACACCGGCTTCGCTCGCGATTCCCGCCATCGTCGTCGCCGTGTACCCGTGGGCGAGGAACAGCCGCTGAGCAGCAGCCAGCACGCGCCGCTGCGTGGCCCGGCGTTCCCCCTCGGCGCGCTCCCGACGGCGCCGGGCGTCGTAGGGACGCTTCGCGTTCTTCGCCATCCCCTTGACATTAGGGCACCAATCTGCGCAGAATTGACTTCTACCCACAATCGGCTGACACGGGAGGACCTCCCCATGGAGACCACGGCCAAGCCCGTCATCGACTTCGGCGACCTCGAGGTCCGCTTCCTCGTGGAGGAGGAGGACTCGGGCGGCGCCGCGACCGTCTTCGAATGCACCGTCGGGGCCGGCGCCATGACGCCCCCGCCCCACAGCCACGACGGCTTCGACGAGACCGTGTACGGCCTCGAAGGCACCTGCACGTTCACCATCGACGGCACGACCCAACACGTGCATCCTGGTGAATCCATCTGCATCCAGCGCGGCCAAGTGCACCAGTTCGTGAACCAGGGCCGCGACGCCGTGAGGTTCCTCTCCGTCGCCACCCCGGGCATCTTCGGGCCCGTCTACTTCCAAGAGGTCCACGACGTCCTCGCCGCCGCCGCAGGCGGTCCACCCGACGTCGGCGCGCTCGTCGCGGTGATGCGCCGCCACGGGCTCACACCCGCGCCGCCTGCCTGACGGCCGGAGCTTCGCCCTCGCGTCGGTATCCTCTCTTTGAATGTGTCTCACGGCTGCGATCTCGCACGAGGGTGAATGGTTCGTCGCGCGTTGCCTCGAGGTCGAGGTGACGAGCCAGGGCCGGAGCGTCGACGCGGCACGCGAGAACCTGGCGGAGGCGCTAGCGCTCTACTTCGAGGACGAGCCCGACTTCGAGCTCCCGGAGCCGCTGATCATCACGCCGGTCGACGTTCCGGCGTGAGTTCGCGGCTTCCGCGCATCTCCGGCGAGGGAGCCGTCCGAGTGTTGGAACGGGAAGGACTCGGGCGAGTCAGCCAGCGCGGCAGCCATCTCAAGTTGAGATCGGACGACGGGCGCGTCGTGATCGTGCCAATGCACCGCGAGCTCGCTGCGGGAACCGGAGCTCGAACCCTCGCAGATCCGGGATGCGCCGCGCGTCCGGATGGACTTGCGGGCAGCCGAGGCGCACGATGCGCCGATGCCCGGCCCTTCGCACGATCGAGGCACCCGGCGATGAGCCCGAGGGAGTGGCAAGGTGACGACTACCAAGCGCGATTCGACCGTCTGGCCGCGTCAGGGCACGACGTGCACGGGGAGGCAACCCTCGTGCGGGCGTACTCGCCGGCGTCCGTTCTGGACGCCGGGTGTGGCACGGGGCGAGTGGGGATCGAGCTCGCCCGGCACGGGATCGAGGTGGTCGGGACCGACATCGATGCGTCGATGCTCGCGACGGCGAAGCGGCTGGCACCGGACATCCAGTGGGTACGGTCCGACCTCTGCGAGCTCGAGCTCGGACGAACGTTCGATCTCGTCGTCATGGCCGGCAACGTCCCGCTGTTCACGTCACCCGGCACAGAGGCGGCGCTGGTCGCCGGCGTGGCCCGACACGTCGCTCCCGGCGGGCGGCTCGTCAGCGGGTTCAGCCTCGGTCGCAGCTATTCGCTGTCCGAGCTCGACCGGGACACCACCGACAACGGCCTCGTCCTCGAGGACCGCTTCGCGACCTGGGACCGCCAACCGTGGATCGACGGTGGCGACTATGCCGTGTCGGTCCACCGGCGCGATTCACGCACCGAGACCGCCTGATGATGTCGAGAGCGCCTGACGATCCCGACGCGACGGGCACGCATCTCTCGATGGCGCACCCCGCTCATCCGTCTTCAGCGTTCCTCGTCTTCAGCGTTCGAGGCAGCGGAGCGCGTGGGCCTTGACGATCGCGCGTGCCTCGTCCGCTGGAAGGCCTGCCGTCGTGATCCAGTGGTCTTCTGCAGACATCCAGCCCAAGACGAGCGAGAGCGCCACGGTGACGTCGATTGCCTCGACGTGGCGCCCGGCTTCGGCGTAGCGAGCGACGATCGCATCAGCCACGGGAGAGCGACCGTCGGGGAACGTGGATTCGTCGACGGTGACGTAGCGGATGCCCGCGACGTCGAACGGATGGGCGGCGAGGTACTCGACGGCGCGGTCGACGAGCTGGTCGGCCGGCCCGTCGTTGATCGCCGCGATCCATTCGCTCATGATCTGCTCGAGCGCGGTCTGGAGCAGCGCGTCCTTCGTTCCGAAGTGTCGGTTGACGAGGCTGAACGGCAGGCCGGCCTCTTCGCCGATCGCGCGGACGGTGATGGCCGACGTGGGCATGCTGGCCATGAGCCAGCGGGTCGCGGCTACGAGGAGGTGGCGGGTCTCCTCCGTCGTTCGCTGTGGGGCTCGCCGTCTCGTCATTGGGGTCCCGCTCCCGATGGAAAGTGGCCGCGTCCTGCCGGCGAGCTCGACGACAAGACCAACTGTAGACAAATGTACACAGTTGCGCTACGTTCCTTGCGTGGAGATCAAGAACGAGCTCTATCCGGTGACGGAGGAACAGCAGCGTTCGCTCGGTGAACCGGGTCCCGACGGGCGCATCGTGATGGTCAACCTCCTGAAGTTCCGCGAGCGCGCCTCGTACCCGGACGGGTCCGACAGCGACCTGTCCGGTCGCGACGTGTACTGCCAGCGGTTCGTCGAGCCGGCCGCGAGGCTCATTCGAGAGCACGGCGGCCGCATCCTGTACGACGGTGATGTGACCTTCCTCATGTGCGGGCAGGCCGACGACCTCTGGGACCAGGTGGCGGTCGTCGAGTATCCGAACCGCTCGTTCGTGGCGATGCTCAGATCCGATGCGCTCCAGGCCCTCACGGTCCACCGCGAGGCGACGCTCGAAGGACAGCTCAACATCGAGACCACCTGGAACCCCATCCCGGGTGCGGACTGAGCTTCGCGCCGCATCGTCTACGAGATCGGCAATATCCGCGAGCGACCGCGCGCAAGGGTTCGAATAGCGCGCTGCCAAGGGCGCCATGCGACCGCGTCTCGCGCTCGGCGAGTCACGGTGTCGCGATCCGCACCAAGGTCTCGGCGAGCTCGCCTGGCGCGGTGACCATCGACTGGTGCCCGGTCGCGACCGTCTCGATCGGCCAGCCCTCCGCCTCGGCACGCTCCAGGAACATCTTCCATACCGGGAAGAACGGCGACGCCTCGTGCGCGCCCGTCGCGTCGTCGCCCCAGATGAAGGTCCGCGGGACGTCCGCCGCCGCCGGGTTGTCGAGGCGCACAGGTTGGATCTGCGGCGCGTACATGTTCCAGGTGAGCTTGGGCTCCATCCAGGCGACGTCGTCGGGGTCGGTGACCTGCAGCAGCTCGAGCGGCACCGGCGGCTCGCGCCAACCGTCGCCCTGCTCGTTCACCGTCTGTTCCAGGCCGGCGGCGAGCTCGGGCCCGAGCAGGGTCGCGAGGCTCTCTCCGTCCCGGGCCATCGCGGCCTCGAGGTACACGAGTCGACCGACGCGCTCGGGAACCTGGTTGACTACGCTCGGGATCACGATGCCCGCGTAGCTGTGCCCGACGAGCACGACGTCAGCGAGATCCTCGTACCGCAGCACGTTGACGACGTCGAGGGTCTGGGTCTCGAGATCGACCGCCGGGCTGGCGAGATGCGCGCGCTCACCCAGGCCGGTGAGCGTCGGCGCATAGACGCGATGGCCCGCGTTTTCGAGCCGGGGGGCCACCCGCTGCCAACACCACCCACCCTGCCACGAACCATGGACGAGCACGAAGGTCGCGATCGGCTCACCTTACCGTCCTGCGCGGCGGGCTCCCCGCTGCGACCGCGCCGAGTTGCGAGATCGAACAGGTCGCGCCACCGATGGGGCGGGCACCGCCGACGCACACTCGAGTGCCCGCTTCGCGAGCAGCACGACCCGCACGCCGAGGACCACGGACCCGAGTTGCACCACCCGGCGGGGCCAACCGTCCTGATCGCGGGCCGACAGCCGGAGCTGTCGCGGGCGTGCTCAGCCGGTGAAGGTCGGCTCGACCACGATCACTGGTGGCGCAGGTGCGGGCTCGGCTGTGTCGGGCACGACCGGGACGGGCGGAACGTTGCAACTCCCTGCGGGTTCATCCCTCCGGTGGCAAAAGGGCTGCCCGCCACCGGCATGTTCGTCGCCGCATCCAACACCGACGAGTCGTCGCTGGCTGCGTTGATGACATAGACGCGGCTGCCGTCCGGCTCACCTCTACCCGGTAGGGGCTCGTTCCGCCGGTGAGAAGGGGCTATCGGCCCGGCGTGTTCGTCGCCGC
>CAZHKE010000080.1:4890-10113 GCA_964532485.1 uncultured Bifidobacteriaceae bacterium | reverse complement strand
GCTCGACGTGGAAGGCGATCACGGTCGCGGCGGCGCTGGAGAGCGGCTTCTCGCCCAACGACCGCGTCTCGGGCAGCTCACCGTGCGACTTCGGCGAGCTCGGGCGCACGCAGAACGCCGAAGGCGGCGGCGGCACGATGACGCTGCGCGCCGCGACGGTGAACTCGGTGAACTGCGCGTTCGCGCGCATCGAGCTCGCGGTCGGGTTCCCGAAGGTCATCGCGACCGCGCACAAGATGGGCATCAAGCAGCACACGCTGAAGCCGGTGCTGACGCTGACCCTCGGCGCGGTCGAGAGCGCGCCGATCGAGATGGCCACGGTCGCGGCGACGATCGCCAACCATGGCGTCCGGCGTGACCCGCTCTTCGTGTCGAAGATCACGACGTACGACGGCAAGGTGCTCTTCGACTCGTCGAAGCTCAAGGGCGTGCGGGCGATCTCCGCCGCGACCGCGGCGTGCGAGACGAACATCACGGCCGAGGGCGTCGCCCGAGGCACCGGCACCGCGGCCCGGCTCGAGGACCACACGGCCGCGGGCAAGACCGGCACGACCGACGAGAAGACCGATGCCAACTTCCTCGGATTCGTGCCTCAGCTCGCCGCGTTCATCTGGCACGGCAACAAGGACGCGCGCGTCCCGGGTGCAGGCTTCGGCGGTGGGGTCCCGGCGCGCATCTTCAAGGCGTTCATGGACTCCGCGCTCGAAGGCGTGCCCTCGGAGCCGTTCCCCGATCCGGGGCCGTTCTGCGAGCGCGAGGGGAGCTCGATCACCGAGTTCGGACGCGGCGTGAAGCCGGTCCCGAAGGAGACCAGGGCCACGACGCCGACGACCGTGCTGACGCCGGCGACCACGCCGCCCACCGTGCCGCGGCGCGCGACCACGACCCGGCCCCCGATCACGACGCCGGCAACGACGCCGACGACCCCCGACACGACGCCGACCACCCCGCCCACCGACCCGGGTGGAGCCTGATGGCCACCGGCGACGGGACCGACGGATCTGACCTCGGCGTCGAGGACCACGACCGTGATGACGAGTCGACGCTGCATCACGTCGACGCCGTCGACCTGCGGTCGCTCGGCGTCGTCGCGGGGCTCTTCTACCTGACCGCGTTCTTGGTGCTCGCGCTCGCCGTCGTCGCGGTGTGGATCTTCGCCGCGAGCCTCGGCCTCATCTCGCAGGTCGAGGACTTCATGCGCAGCATCGGGTTCCGCGGCTTCCGGCTGGTCGGGCCCGAGGTGATCCTCGGGTTCGTGCTCATCCTCGGCGCGCTCGTCGTGTTCCTCACCGTGATGACGCTTGTCGCGGCGGCGTTCTACAACCTGCTCGGGACGGGTCGGCGCGGCGTGCGGATCCGCACGAGCGTCGTGCACCCCGACCCGACGGTCGCGGACGAGCCCGCGACGCCGATGGTGATCGAGCCGGTCGCCGAAGACGTGCCCGTCGGCGGCGGTGCCGGCCCGGCCGCCGACTCCGACGAAGCGCCGAAGCCGGAGGCCGCCGCCGGCTGAGCCGCCGCCAGGTCAGGGCCGGGTAGCGGCCGGTCCGCCCGGTCCGCCCGGTCCGGCGGGCTGTCCACCCTGCTCGGCACCACCGGTGGCGCCGTGCTCGACCGTGCTGGTCCCGCGGAAGCACCCGACCGTGTACGGATAGTCGTCGGTCGCGTGGTAGTGGTAGATCGTCTGCACCTCGCCGTTGAACTTCACGGCGTGGGTGTGACCATGGCACTCGTCGAGCTCGGCCGCCGACAGCTCCTCGCCGTCCTCACCACGCGGTCCGTAGATGCCGAAGCCATCGAAGGCCCAGCCGACGAGCTTCGAGTGCCCGGTCCCGGAATCGAGGTCCTCGAGCACGCAGTCCGACACGGAGTGGTAGTGGTACGCGCTCGACATCTGCGGGTGACCCTGACAGCTGTCCTGCACCTCGTACGCCACCGCGTCGCGCCCGCCCGCGTCGAACGCGCTGAACACGAGCACCCCCGACTTGAGGATCCCCACCTCACCGCCGACGCACGACGGCTCGTCGGCGAGCTCGGGCGCGGCCGGGATCTCGAGCGTGAAGTCCTGCGCCGCGATCGAGTTCGGGTTGCGGTCGACGTCGTACGCGTCGTCGTCGGACGACACCGGGAACTCGCCGGTCGTGTGGTCGGTCGGCAGGTCCTTGGTCGTGATCACGCGCGTGTCACCGTCGCGCGAAACGTCGAGCTCGGCGTCGGGCCACTCGACCGTACCGTCGACGACCGTCTTGTCGGTCTTGTCCCACGTCCCGTCGCCGTTGAACCACGAGCCCTCGGTCTGGGCGCCGGGCGCGTTGCTCGAGAACGACTGCTGACACGACCAGAGCCCGCCGATCGTCGGCGAGCTCGTGGTCTCGCCGACCGGCAGGGCCGTCTCGTCGGGCTCGTGGGCCGCCGCCGGCGCCGCCAACGCGGCGACGAACGTGCCCGTCACGGCGAGCATCGCCAGGGTCCTTCGCATGATCCGTCCCTCCTCGGTGCGCATGCCCTCGCATGCGTCGGACCGATGGTGCGCGCCCTGCCTGGGGACCGGCTGGGAGTTCGCTGGGCCGGAGTGGGGAATCTGCGTGCCTGCTGCCGGTCAGCCGGCAGGTTGGCGCCCCGGCACGTTGTCGGTCCCGGTGCCGCCCTGGCCGGCGGTCTCGGAGGCGGTCAGTCCGCCGCCGCCGACCGCGTTCGTCCCGCGGAAGCAGCCGACGGTGTACGGGAAGTCGACTGTGGCGACGTAGTGGTACATCTTCTGCTTCTTGCCGTTGAACTTGACCTTGCTCGTGGTCCCGTGGCACTCGTCGAGGTCGTCGCTCGTGAGCTCGTTGCCGCTGGCGTCGCGGGGGCCGTAGATCCCGAACCCGTCGAACGCCCACCCGATCAGCTTCGACTGACCGGTGCCCGGGTCGAGGTCGTCGAGGACGCAGCTCGACGCGGAGTGGTAGTGGTACGCGCTCGACGCCTGCGGGTGACCATCGCAGTGGTCCTGGATCTCGTAGGCCACCGCGTCGCGCCCGCCCGCATCGACCGCGTCGAACAGCACGACGCCCGACTTCAAGAGGCCGACCTCGCCGCCGACGCACGACGGCTCGTCAGCCAGCTCGGGCGCGTACGGCAGCTCGAGCCGGAAGTCCTGAGCCTCGATCGAGTTCGGGTTTCTGTCGTAGTCGTAGGCCTCGGTGTCGGACGCGATCGGGAACTCGCCGGTCGGGTCGCCCACGGGGAGGTCCTTGGTGGTGATCACCCGAGCGTCGCCCTCGTGCTCGACGGCGATCTCCGCGTCGGGCCAGTCGACCGAGCCCTCCACCGCGACCTTCTCGTCGAGGTTCCACGTGCCGTCGCCGTTGAACCACGGACCCTCGACTTGCGCGCCGCCGCCGTTGAACGTCGTCTGGCACGTCCACAGCCCGCCCACGGCGGGCTCGGTCGTGGTCGAACCGAGGGGCAGCTGGGTGACGTCGGTGTCCTCGTTGCCGGTCCCGTGGGCGAGCGCGGGCGCGGCGATGCCGCCCACGACGAGGGCGGTGACGGCGCAGGCAGCCAGCGTTCGGTGCATCGGTCCTCCGTGATGTCGTCGAGCTCGATCGTCAGGTGCCAAGGCCCAGTGCCTGCTGCACCGATCCGGTCGGGCGGCGCACGCGTGCGGCCTCGTCACCGAGCGCGGAGTAGACCGCTTCGGTCACGTCGAGGACGCGTTGCTCCGCTTCGAAGTAGCCGGCGAGGCCGTTGGCGACGACGACCAGCACGAGCCCGAGATCGGGATCGGCGAGGCCGCGCGACGACGCCATGCCACCGTGCCCGAACGCGCGCCGACCGGGGCCGCCGCTGAACTCGACCTGCACGCCGAGCCCCCACGGGATCATGCTCCCGAACGTAGCGTCGCGCAGCCCGTGGCGATGCACTGCGGTCATCGCCTCGACCGTCGCCGGCGCCAGCACCGGGTCGCCGTATCCGAGCAGCGACTCGTAGAAGCGCCCGAGCTGGCGCGCCGGCCCGCGCATGCCGCCCCCGGGCTCGACCTTCGCGACGTGCCACGGCTCGTTGTGCACCATGTCGATGCGCCACGGCACCATCTGGATGCCGCCCTCGACGAGTGAGGGGTAGCGGTGCCCGGTCCAATGGACGGGCGCGATGCGGTCGCCGTACTCGGCTTGCACGTCGAGCGGGACGCCGAGGTAGCAGTCGTCGAGGCGGAGCGGCTTGGCGACCTCCTCGCGCAGGTACTGGTCGATCGGGCGACCGTCGACGCGCTCCACGATCGCGCCGAGGACACGCCATCCGCTCGCCGGGTGGTAGCCGGCCTTCGTGCCCGGCTCCCACTGCGCCGGCGAGTCGACGACGACCTCGAGCGCCTCGGCATACGTGACGTCGGCGTCGTAGGTCGGGTCGCTCGGGATCGGGAAGCCGCCGGTGTGGGTGAGCACGTGGCGGATCGTCGCCGGCTCCTTGCCGTTGCCCCATCCGTCGACATAGTCGGCGACGGCGTCGTCGAGCCCGAGGCGGCCCTGCTCCCACAGCCGCAAGACCGCCACGGTCGTCCACGGCTTCCCCGACGAGTACCAGAGCATCAGGTCGTCGACCCGAAGTGGCCGACCGGGCGCGGCGTCACCGATGGCGGTGTCGACGAGCACCTCGCCACCCCGCGACACGTAGAGCTGGGCACCCAGGTGCCAGCCGGCGTCGCGGCCTCGCTCCAGGCCGGCGACGGCTTCGGAGAGGTCGACGCCCGAGCCTTGCGTGCCCGAGCGCTGGGAAGAGGACGGATCCGGGTGCGCCACGGGTCGCGACCGTAATTGCCTTGACCGGGGTCCCGGGGTCTGCTTCCCTGGTGGTCCGACGGAACCGCCCGACCACGAGGAAACCCGACGATGCACGCCTTCCCGATGAGCCAGCACCACGCCGGCGCCGGGAACGCGCGCGTCCGCGCGGCCTTCCCGTGCGTCATGGCAGTGGCTTCGTGGTCGCAGGACGCGTACCTCACCATCGACACGAAGCCCGAGCCCCGGCGGTCCTCGACCTCGCCCTAGCGAACCACCGCAGCGAGATCACCAGGCCGCCGGGGCAACCCGGCGGCCTTCTTGCATTTCGCAGCCGCAACGACCTGACCGACACCTCGAACCGAGACGACACACCGAGACCGACGACACACCGAGACCGACGACACACCGAGACCGACGAAACACCGAGACCGACGAAACAGCGGGGAGAGGGCCCGAG
>CAZHKE010000080.1:0-4790 GCA_964532485.1 uncultured Bifidobacteriaceae bacterium | reverse complement strand
ACACCGAGACCGACGAAACACCGAGACCGACGAAACAGCGGGGAGAGGGCCCGAGGGCCCGGAGCAAAGGAGAGCGGCGATGTACGCCATCGAGTACGGGGAGGAGGAGCAGCGAGAGGTCTGGCGCCTCGAGGCACGGTGTGCCGATGGGACCGGGCAGCTGACCGCGCTCTTCTTCTCGGAGGCGCTCGACGACATTGCCCGCGCCAAGGCGTTCTGCGCCGGGTGCGCGGTCCGTGACGACTGCCTGCAGGCGGCGGTGGCGCGCCGCGAGCCGTGGGGTGTCTGGGGCGGCGAGCTGCTCGTGAGCGGGCGGGTGATCGCGAACAAGCGGCGCCGGGGGCGTCCTCCGAAGCACCCCCGTCCGCAGGACGCGCTGCCGACGACCTGGGAGCTGCCGGTCCCGGTCGCCGACATCGCATGACGGCTGCCCAGACCCGTCGATGAGCCAGTCCCGTCGATGAGCCAGTCCCGTCGATGAGGAGGGGGTAGCCAGCAACCGGTTCACCGCGAGACGGCGGGCCGGGGTGACGACGGCCGGGGCGGCATCCCCCCGGTGCCCCGGTTGAGCCCCGGCCCGCCCGCGGTCGAACCGTTGCTCTTGGTTGCGTCCACCACCCGCGCATTCAGGGGTGAGAGACGCAGGTCAGTAGGGGAGCGTGCCTCCGGCGCGGACCTGGAGGTCGCGGATCCGCTGACCCATCACCTGCATCAGCTTCGGCGCGACGTGGGGCATCGCGGTCGCCAGCATCGTGTTGAAGTCGTTGCGACTCAGCACGAGGAGGCTCATCGGTGACGTCGACACAACCGTCGCGAGGCGCTCCTCACCGTCGATGAGCGCCATCTCGCCGAAGAACGAGCCTGGCCCGAGCTCAGCGACCGCGTCGCCGTCAACGCGGGCCTCGGCGGTCCCGTCGACGATGACGAAGAAGTCCTCGCCCGGATCGCCTTGCACGCACAGCTCGGCGCCGGCGTCGGCATCGCGTGCCTGGGCGAGTCCCGCGATCCGCGACAGCTCGTCGTCGGTGCACTCCGAGAACAGCCACGCGTGGCGCAGCAGGTCGACCCGCTCATCGAGGTTCGTCATGGAGAGCGACGCTAGCGTCCCCGCGGTGACGAGCGGCCGGACCCTCGCGGCACTGCTCGCACTGCTTGCGGCAGCGCTGGTTCCGGCCGCTGCTGGTGCCGCCGAGCCGCCCGACGGCCTGCTCGAGGGGGCGCCCCACGTCCTGCGGCTCCGACCGCGGCTGGCCGACGTCCCCGCGGGCCCGAGGCGTGTGCCCCGGCGTGATGCCGCGGCGTCGGCCGCCGCGGTCGGATCCTGCGATCCCGCGCAGGTCGACGCCCTGGACGCGGTCCCCACGACGACCCGGGTCGACGACGCGGCGTCCACGTGCGTCGTGCTGGCCCGTGCCGATGCCAATCGGAAGCGGGCGCTGCTCGCTGCGTCGCGCCTCTCGGGCGACGCCATCGACGACGTCCGCCGCCGCCGCACCGACCGCGACCGGTACGAGGTCGTGCTGCGCCCGACGGCGCGCGGCACCGCGTTGCTCGCCGCGACGCCGCCTGAGCTCGCGGCGCTCCCACAGCAGCTCGACGTCGACGGCGTGGTGGTCGGCGACGCCACCGTCGAAATCAGTCCGTCCGGCGACACCAGTGTCGTCGTGACAGCCGCCGCCGGTGGCGCCTTCTCCTCCGACGTGGCGGCCGCGCTCGTCGCGCGGATCCGCCAGGCCCGGGAGGAACAGCTCGTGGCACTCGCCGACGAGGCGATGCTCACTCGCGCCGCCCGCGAGCTCGTCGCCGACGCCGACGCCCGCATCGACGACAAGGACGACTTCACCCGCGAGTGCACCAACGGCGAGCTGGGCGCGACGCTCACGCTCGGCTGCTACACGGGCGAGGCCATGTTCGTGCTGCGCGTCGACCAGCTGAACCTCGCCGGCGTCATGAACGTCTCCCTCGCGCACGAGATGCTGCACGCAGCCTTCGACAGACTGTCCAAGGGCGACCGCCGGGAGATCACCGATCGGCTCGAGCGGTTCATGGCGACAACCGGCGACGACCTGATCGAGGAGCTGCTCGTCGAGTACGAGCGCGCCGAGCCGGGCCAGCGAGCCACCGAGCTCCACTCGCTCATCGGCACGCAGGTGGGCGATCTCCCTCGGGCGCTCGAGCGCTACTACCGGCGGTACTTCGAGGACCGAACCAAGATCGTCGAGGCGTTCGAGGGCTACCAGTCCGTGTTCGACGACCTCCAGGCGCGCTACGACGAGCTGAAGCCCCAGGCCGACTCGCTCGCGGCGCAGATCGCCGACACGGACGCGGCGTTCGGCGGGGCGAGCGCCGACGCGGACCGTCTCTACGAGCAGATCCAGTCGTTGCGCGCGCAGGGCCGCTTCGACGAGTCGAACGCACTGGTCGACGCGCAGAACGCCGCCGCCGACCGAGCGAACGCGCTCGTCGAGCAGTACAACTCCCTCGTCGCGCGGTACAACTCGGTGGTGGACGAGCTCAACACCCTCGCCGCCGCGCTCAACGAGAGCTACAACGCGATCAGCCCGGTCCCGATCGAGCTGCAGACCGAGCAGTAGCGGGACAGCCGTTCAGCGGGCGCACCGGCGCCCTCGCCCGAGGACGAAGCCGGCGATCGCGCCGAACGCCACGTGGTCGGCGAGCTGCGCGGCCCGAGGGAGCTGGGCGATCGCCGGGTACCGGCGGCTCGCGATGCCGAGGTCGAGCCCTGCGATCCCGACGCCGGCTACCGCGCCCCACCAGGCGGGGCGTCGATCGGGCAGCGTCGCCGCGAGGACCGCGGCCCAGCCGAGCGACAGCGCGCCGTGCACGGCGAGCCCGGCCGCGATCTGCGAAGCGCGCGACCTGTCTTCACGCACCGCGATGGTTCCCGCGGCACGAACGGACGTGAATGGGCTCGCGCCCGTAGCAACCGCGTGAACCGTCGACGGGATCCCGCTGAGCACGCTCGCCGTCACCGCGGCACGCAGCACGGACCTGGGAGTGGTGGGAGCCATGACGATCGGCCAGCGTACGATCGCCCGGATGGGCGCCTCCCCGACACCCGGTCCCTCGGCGACATCCCGGCCGAGATCCGCGCCGGCTGAGGTCCAGGGCCCACGGTGACGGCCGAAGGCAACGCCGACCCGCCCGCCGGGTGGTATCAGGACCCGAACGGTGCGCAGGCCTGGCGCTACTGGGACGGAGGAGTGTGGACGGACCACGTCGCTCCGTGGGCCGCGGAGGTCATCGAGCCGTCACCCGAGGAGCGCGTCGTCGAGGAGCGGCGCTGGGCGCGCTACGCCAAGTGGGCATTCGTCGCGTACGTCCCGTTCCAAGTCGCGGTGCAGGTGCTCGGTGCGCTCCAGTTCGATCGGACGTATCACGGCACGCTGCTGACCGACAACGCCCCGAAGCAGCCGAGCCTGTTCCAGCCGCTGTCGATCGGGCTGTCGCAGGTGGCGTGCAGCCTCGCCGTGCTCGGGATCACGCTGGTGTTCGGGTACTGGTGCATGCAGGCCGCCCGAGCTGCCAGGGCGCAGGGAATCCCGATCGTTCGCAGCCCGGGCTGGGCGATGGCGGGGTGGTTCATCCCGATCCTCAACTTCTGGTGGCCGCCACAGACCATCCGATCGTTCGCGAAGGACCGTCAACAGCTCGGGCACGTCGTCGGCTGGTGGATCTGCTTCATCGTCGCGACGGCAGCATCGTTCGCCGCCGCGATCGCCGCGGGCACGAACGACTTCGCGTCGGCGATCCCGTTCCTGGTCGTCGGCGCAATCAGCGTGGTGTCGTTCGCGCTGCTCGGAGTGCAGGTCGTGGATCTCGTGCTCGCCGTGCACGAGCACGCCCTCCCGGAGCACGCGTAACCCAGCGGTAGCCTCTTCGGCGCCGGGTGCTTAGCTCAGCTGGGAGAGCGCTTCCCTTACAAGGAAGAGGTCGGGGGTTCGAGCCCCTCAGCACCCACCATTTCCCCAGGTCAGAGCGTCACGATTTCGTCGAGCGCTCGTCCGGATCCGTTGCCCAAGAAAAACCCAAGAATCTTGGGAGGCGACGGAGATGCCGAGGAAGAAGCGCCGGCGCGTCGCGCCGGGTGTGTACGAGCTCGACCGGGGCGTCTACGAGCTCGTCGTGAGCCGGGGAGCCGGGCCCGACGGGCGGTACCGGCAGCGGACGAAGCGGTTCCGTGGGACCGCGGCCGAAGCGAGGAAGGCGCGGGCGCGGCTGCTCGTCGAGGCGGACACCGAGCGCGACGCCGCCGTCGTGGACGGTGAGCCCGCAGCGGCGATGCCGTTCCGCGAGCTGCTGGCTCGCCACATCGAGCGGGTCGGGACGACCGGTGCGAGCCCGCACACGGTCATGAGCTACCGAGGGATGGCGCGCCAGCACCTCGAGCCGGTGTTCGGCGACGTCCCGATCGACGAGCTGCGGACGATCGACTTCGACGCGTTCTACGACGACCTCACGGCGCGGGGGCTTCGGCCGTCGTCGATCCGCAAGATCCACAACCTCGCCCGGGGCGCGCTGCGGCAGGCCGTCCGGTGGGGGCGCATCCCCACGAACGTCGTCGCCGCGGCCGCGCCGCCCACGATCCGCCGGGCCGAGATCAACGTGCCGACGCCAGAGGAGGTGCAGAAGCTGATCCTCGCCGCCGACGAGCCCTGGGCGACGCTGCTGCGGCTCGCGGTCGGGACCGGCCTTCGGCGAGGGGAGCGTGCTCAAGTTGAGCCGGCCAGCAGCGGTGAAGACGGGCACCACCACCGATTGGCGCGACA
>CAZHKE010000079.1:0-10210 GCA_964532485.1 uncultured Bifidobacteriaceae bacterium | reverse complement strand
CTTCCGGACGCGGTGAAGACGAGCCGAACATTGGGCTATGACGTGACGGGTGACGGTGTCGCAGATGTCGTGGAGACCGTCGACGAGGTTGCCTCGGAGATCGATGACGCCGGTGCTCCTCATCGTGTCGAGGTGACCGACACCGTCGAGGCCGACCTCCATGGGGACGGCGCGTTCGAGGTCGTCGACGTCGTGTCGGTGCAAGCAGAGCGAAGCGCAGACCTGGGGGCGCAGAGGCCGGACCCGAGGCGTCGCCGCCCTCGCGCTGGACGGAGTGCGCTGAGACGTGTTCGGGAGCGGATACGCGCGCGCCGCGCGCCCGGTTTCGCCGCGACGCGGGTGTCGCCGGACACGGCGCTCCAAGCGCTCCAGCACGTGACTGCGTGTTCCTCGCCCCAAGGGGACATCCGCGTCTCGATCGATAAAGACGCCGTAGGCTTCGCCGTGCATTTCCCACACGCGGGGTGGTGGGCTGCCACCGCGGTGCGCGCTCGTCTGCGTCGCGGCTCTCCGACGGCGCTGACCGTCGATCGGGGTGACCTCCAGACGGCGCTGCTCGCCGCAGCGGAGACGCACCGAAAGGGTGCGCCCGTCATCGTGCGGCGGGGCGAGGCCCTCTGGGTCGGCGACACCGAGGTGTCGTCGGTCGCCGCGGTCGAGCGCGTGGTGTCGGCGCCACCGAGCTTCGAGAGCTGGGAGCCGCTCGCCGAAGAGGTCGTCGTGCCAACGGTCGACGACCTCGAGGGCGAGACCACGTTCCCGTTCGCGCACGGAACGATCACGACGAGCAACAGCTTCTTGGGTTCCCTTGCGGTCTGGGGTGTCGAGCGGGTCGCTCTCTTCGAGGGCGCCGGGCGGGTCTTCTTGCTCGGCGCCAGCAACGAGCAGCACGCGTTCAACCGCATCGTGGTCACGGGCGAAGCACGGCTCAACTACGTCTGAGAATCGCGTCGATCAGCCCGCTGCCCGACAGGGGGAGGCGTGTTGGTGTCGGCCCGCCGTTGTCCGGCTCCCTCCGGGCCCTTTCGACACACATGCGAAACGCCACAATCGAGGGGTAGCGGCCTCATCTTGGTCATGTTGGAGCGTTGCCCCGGCACCCCCAGACACCCAACCGCTCGACGAGAAGCGCGCGCTGCAACGGAACCGCAACATTGCCGTGGAAGCATGCCGCGTCCTCGCCGACGGATCGGCGCCGCTCCCACGGCGTCGCCGATCGGCGCCTCGGATGGTGGGAGCGGGCGATCGTGCACTCGAGCAGACGCGGGCGGAATCGGATCGGCCGGCGGCCCGTGGTGGCGACCCTCGCGGGGTGTGCGGCCCTGCTCGGATCGTGGCTCGTCCCCGCGCCGATCGGTGCGCAGGGCGGCGACGGGCCCGAGCCGAGCACGTCCACCACGACCAGCGAGCCCGCGACGAGCACGACGACCACCACGGCCACCACCGCACCCACCACATCGGCGGGCGCGGCCGAGTCGGGCCCCTCGATCGCCGCCGCGCTCGGTGGCCACGTCCTGAGCGACGCGACGCCGCTGACCGGCTACACGGTCACGCTGTTCGCCTCGAACGACGGTGCCGCGCCGTCGGTGCTCGGCACCGCCGTCACCGACGGGACGGGCGCGTTCGCCCTCGACCCGGTGGCGCCGGTGCCGCCGAACTCGGTCGTGTACGTCGTCGCCGAGAGTCCGGTCGACGGGCTGCTCCCCGCCGGCGCGCGCACGCTCACCAGCGTCCTCGACATCGGTGGTCTGCCCGACACCGTCGTCGTGAACGAGCTCACGACGGTGGCGATGGCGTACGCCCTCGCGCAGTTCATCGGCACCGGCATCGACGTGGTGGGGCCGTCGCCGGGCGTCCAGAACGCCGCCGGGATGGCGCACAACCTCGCCGACCCGGTGACCGGCGCCATCAGCCCGGTCGTCACGACCAAGCCCAACGACGACACGTCCACGCACCGGACCTTCCGCTCGCTCGCCAACATGGTGGCTGCATGCGTGGCGGCGGAGGCCGACTGCGCCGCGCTCTTCGCCGCGGCAACGAGCCCCGAGGGCGTGGTGCCGACGAACACGTTCCGTGCGATGTACCACGTCGCCCGCGACCCATGGCACTCAGTGGACGCGCTGTTCGCGCTGAGCCTGCTCGGCCCGACGCCCTACCAGCCCGCGCGCGTGGCGCCCCCCGCGGCGTGGACCCTCGCGCTTCGCTTCGTTGGTGACGGGATGTCGCTCGACGGTCCGGGCAACTTCGCGATCGACCACCGCGGCTTCATCTGGGTCAACAACAACTTCGAATACGACCCGACATTGCTGGACCCGGTGTGCGGCAGCGACGAGTTGTTCCAGTTCACGCCGACGGGCCAGTTCGTGCCCGGCTCACCGTTCACCGGCGGTGGGCTCAGCGGTGCCGGCTACGGCATCGACATCGATCCCTTCGGTGACATCTGGGTGGGCAACTTCGGCTTCGCGTCGCCCGCGCCGGGCTGCCCCGAGGACCGACAGCCGCTGCACAACAGCCTGTCGAAGTTCCGGCCCGACGGGAGCGCCATCTCGCCGAGCTCGGGCTTCACCGCGGGCGAGCTGACCTTCCCGCAGGCGACCGTCAGCGACGAGGACGGCAACATCTGGGTCGCGAACTGCGGCGACGGCTCGGTCACGATCTACCCCAACGGCGATCCGCTGCGCGCGAAGAACATCTCCGGTCTCGGGCTGGAGGAGGCGTTCGGCGTCGCGCACAACCGTGACGGCGTCGCGTTCGTGACCGGCATCGGGAGCAACAACGTGGCGATGCTCGGCCCCGACGGAACGCCGCTCCCTGGCTCGCCCATCTCCGGCCCGTTCCTGCACCGGCCGATGGGGATCGCCGCCGACAGCACCGGTCACCTCTGGATCGCGAACTCCGGTCTCGTCGATCTGCCGTGCCCGAAGGTCACCCTGCCCCAGCCCACGCAGGGGTCGGTCGCGGCGCTGCGGCCCGACGGCACGCCGGTCTCGGCCACCGCGTTCCAGGACGCGGGCGTCACGATCCCGTGGGGCATCGCGGTCGACGGCAACGACAACGTGTGGGTCGCGAACTTCGGCAGCAAGCGCGTGTCCCAGGTCTGCGGCATCCCCGCGATCGACTGCCGACCAGGCACCGGCGTGGGTGCGGCGATCTCGCCCGACATCACGGGCTACGCGTTCGACGGGCTCACGCGCAACACCGGTGTCGCGATCGACCCGTCCGGGAACGTGTGGCTGGCCAACAACTTCAAGGAGATCCCCAACATCCCGGGGAACCCCGGTGGCTACGAGATCGTCGCGTTCATCGGGCTCGCCGGCCCCGTCCAGCCTCCGGCGCCGCGGGTTCGCCCGCAGCCGAGCTTCACGGGGTGATCGGGAGCGCTACCGGATCACGACATCGGCCGACGTGTTGCAGCCGCCCGACAGCGTGATGGTGTACTCACCGCTCGCGAACCAGTTGTGGGTCGGCGTCGGTCGCGCCGGCGGGCTGCGTGTCGGGCTGGGGCGGTTGTCGCCCCAGTCGATCGTCGTGGGCGAGGATCTCTATGGTCGGCGAGGGCGCACCTGGGGCTGAGCCGAGCAGGACGCGAGCCTGCGAAGGTTCGTCTCTCGCAGCTCGTCTTGGGTGAGACCCAGGTCGTGAGCCGGTGCGCCGACACCGGTCTCCATGCCGCTGGCCAGCCACTGGGCGCGGCTCTCGAAGCTGCCCACCAGCGGCTGCACGTGCAACCGGGTTCGACCGTCACCGACGTCTCCGAAGGTCAGCGTCTCGAGGGCGACGCCATCAGGCTGACCGTCGAACGTGAAGGGTCTGCAGGATGCGGTCTTCGCGACCCGCAGCGCTACCTCGCCCGAGAGCACGTCGATGAGGTGGTCGGCTGAGACGGGCACTGCTTAGACCTCCTTGTAAGCAATCCAGACCCAAGCGCTGTGCTAACCCGCGCACAGCCAAAGCCAACAAGGCATTGCCGCGAGCGAAACAGCGCGAGTCAACGGGTCTCGGTGGAGCGGAAGGACGCGAGCCATCACACCTCGTACTCGCGTCGCTGGGTGGACGCCCCATGGCTCGCGATCGAGCCTGCTCCCTATCGACGCCAGTCGTCGATGACGCCGTCCAGGAGCTTGCCCGCGATCTCCTCCCACCAGGGCATACCGATCTCGGTGGCGGCGGTGCGCGCGACGCCAAGCTCGTGGCGCGCTCGGCCCGCTTCACCCGGCCCGACTTGGCACAGCAGGGCCTCACCCAGCGCCACCCGGGCCATCAACGACCAGACCCGCAGGCCCAGCTCGTCGTAGCGGCGCACGGCCTCGTCGAGCAGCGAGATCGCTTCGTCCCACCCGCCGTCAGCGGCCTTGGCGAGGCCATCGAGGTGAACCGGGCTGCCCTGGAAGGTCTCGAGCGAGCCGAAGTACTCGTCGCGGGGTTTGACGAACCGTCCGGCGAGGCGTTGCACCCGCGGCCCGTCACCGAGCAGCCACGCGGCGACCACTGCGGTCGGGCCCGAGAGGGTTTCGACGACCGGCGCATCGGCCGGCATCGAGCGCTCCTCGAAGATGTCGAGCCATGTCGCCGCCCGATGCGAGTCGCCGCGCAGGATCGAGCTCATCGCCCGCTCGGCTGTCGGTTCCGTGATTCCAGGCGCGTCGAGCTCCCGGTCGGCACCGTCGGGGTCGCCTCGCAGCCAGTTGAGCCAATAGCGCTCGCCACGCAACATGTAGTCGCCGGCAGCACCGAGCGCTTCGGCGCGCGGCGCCAAGTCGTCGATCAGCCGCTCCGCGTCCGTGAGACGTCCCTGCGCGAGCGCAACCGTGGTGTCGAAGGCCAGTAGCCCATAGCCACGAGCGTCCACCGGGATGCCAAGCCCGGCGTCGACGGCGTCCTCAAGAACCTGTCGCGCGGCCTCGACACGACCGAGTCCGACCAGCCCCGACGCCTCGTGGTACGCGCCGTCGTTCACCATCCGGAGCTCACCGTGCCGTTCGCCGATCGCCCGCAGCTCGCGCCCGCAGGCGGCGAGCGGGGCTGCACTCCGGTCCCAGCCACGGATGTTCCACGCGAGTGCCTCCAGCGCACGCCCGAGCACCTCGTCGATGCCCAGGTCGCGCGCGATGGCGACGCTCTCTTCGGCCAGGCCTGCACCCGTGCGCGGGTCGTCGAACATGGAGATCCCCCGCGCGACGTGGGCGAGCAGCTGCGCGCGGATCTCCGTTCGCTCCTCAGGCATCGCGTTGAGTGCCTCGCGCATCAGGTCGAGGGCGGTGAGGTCCTCGGGGTCGAGGAACCGTCCGTAGTAGCCCTCGTACGCGATCCCGGCGGTGCCGAGGAGCTCGACGTCACCGGCACGTCGGGCTTGCTCGGCCGCCGCGAGCGCGTGCCGATGTGCCGCGTCGTGGTCACCGGTGAAGTGCTCGGCGAACGCGAGCGCGCGGAGGAGCTGACCGCGCGTGGCCGGGTCGTCGCGACCTTCGAGATCGAAGGCTTCGAGGGCTCGAGCGCGAAGACGGACCGCGTCGGCGTGCGCGCCGCGCCCGTAGGCCTCTTCGGCCGCCCGAGCTGCGTACTCGATCGCCCGGTCGACGGCCCCCGCCGACGCAGCCTCCAAGAAGTGGTGGGCGAGCACGTCGGGACCTGTGCCACCACGCGCTTCGAGCACCTCACCGATCCTCAAGTGCAGCCGAACACGCCGGTGCGTGCTCACCTCATCGAGGAGCGTCGAGCGCACGAGTGCGTGACCGAACGCGAGCACGCCGGCTCGCGGACCGTCCTGCACGACTCCGAGACGCAGCGCGTCGTCGAACGCCACGGCGACCTCCTCTTCGGCGATCCCCGACGCCTCGGTGACGACTCCCGTGTCGAACTCGAGCCCGACCAGCGCCGCCACTCGCAGCGCGTCGTTGGCAGCGTCGGGGAGCTGGGAGAGCCGTTGGCCCACGACGTCCCGCACCCCCTCCGGGATGCCGGCCTCCTCGATCGGCACCGAGGCCACCCAACGTCCCCCTTCCTGCACCAGGACCCTGGTCTCGTAGAGATGCCGGAGCACCTCACCGACGAAGAAGGGGTTGCCTTCGGTCTCGACCGTGAGCATCCGTGCGAACGCCAGCCCGTCGGTCTCGAGGTCGTGGCCGCCCGCCGCGGCGAGGAACGCGCGCATCGCCTCCTCATCGAGGCCACGAAGCGCGATCCGCTCCACCCGCGCGGCTCGCCGGAGGTCGCCGACGATCCCCGCCAGGGGATGCGCGCGATCGACGTCGGTGTCGCGATACGTCGCGATCATCTGGAGCCGCAGCTCCGGTGTCGCCTGGCGAGCCAGATGGCGAAGGAGCAACAGCGACGATCGGTCCGCCCAGTGAACGTCCTCGAGCACCAACAGGACCCCGACCGCCGAGGCCATGCGTGACAACAACGTCCGCACCGCGTCGAAGGCCAGCAGCTGCTCGGTCTCGGGATCCACCCGCCGGCGGGGCCCGAGATCGTCGACGCGGTCAACGAGGTGGGGCACGACTCCGGTCAGATCGGCGCCGATGCCCGCCACGTGCGCACGCAGGTCGTCGTCGTCGAGCTGCGCCAGCAGATGCCCCAGCGCCTCGGCCCACGGCCCGTACGCCGACGTCACCTGCTCGTCGCAGCGTCCGGCCAGCACCACGGCACCCCGATCGTGAACCTCACGTGCCGCCTCACTGACCAGCCGCGTCTTGCCGACACCCGGCTCACCCGTCACCAGCACGACCGTCGCTCCGTCGGCCTCCGCACCCGACTCCCACAGGCTGACCAGACGCTCGTACTCACGGTCGCGCCCGGCGAACGGAAACTGCACCCGCGACCCGCGCAACAGCGACGGGAACGGCACGAGCTCACCCGACGGTGCGGCACAGACCACCTCGTAGGCGATGACCGGCTCGGCCAGCCCTTTGAGCTCGAGCTCGCCCACACGACGCACCTCGTGCTCCGAGCGCCCCCGGGCGAGCACCCGTACCACATCAGAGCAGAGCACCTGCCCTCCTTCGGCGGCATCGCACAACCGTGACCCCTCGACCACCGGCGTGCCCCGCACATCGCCGCCCTCGAAGGCCACGTCTCCCGCGCTCAACCCGATCCGCAAGCCAAGACGCCGATCGTCCGCCACGACCCGGTTGTGGCGCTCCACGGACCGGTGCGCCGCCACGGCCGCGTCCAACGCATCCGTTGCACCGGAGAACACGGCGAACAAGCCGTCCCCCGTGCTCTTGACCACCGACCCGCCGTGAGCCTCGACGGCGTCCGCAACAAGGCGATCGTGCTCACGTTGGAGCGCATCGGCCGCCACATCGCCCAGACGGGTGCGCATCTCCGTGGAACCAACGAGATCCGTGAACAGCACGACCGCGATCCCGGACCCGGTCCCCCCGGACAAGCTCACATCGTTGCAGCCTACCGACGGCCGTCGGGGAGCCTCTCGAGGGCTCCTGACGCGCCCTCGGCGTCAGAGCCGATCATCGGGGCTCGAACCCCCCGACCTCCTCCTCGCAAGGGTGGCCAAGTGCGTTGGCACTGGTCGGCACGTATCCGCATCGGTTGCTGGAGAACGACTCTGCGCGACATGCGCGACACGCGCGAGGTGCAGCGCGCGATTTCTTGGGCCGGGCCCGTAGCCCGTCGTGCAAGGAGGTTCGCGCGAATCACGCGAGCTGCTCGACGGCCGGGCATGCATGCCCCCGGGCGTAGCCACGCGGTGAGCGCCTCCGAATGTCCTCGATGTGTGCGAGAGGCATTCCTTCGACCGGCGTCGGGGGGCGCGGCGGCCGGCTCGGCTACTCGTGTGCGGCCATCCACGGGGTGAAGAGCTTCGGCTGATCGGCGCCGAGCTGAGCCCGCATGGTCTCGTTCGGGGTACCGAGGACTTCGCCTGTGACCGTGGCGGTGGCCATGAGCCGTTCCATGAGGTGGCCGATGTTGGCGAAATGCTCCAATGCGGCGTCGGCATCTCGGTACCGCTCGAAGACGATCGCCTCGCTCTCGTCGTCATTGAAGAACACCTCGTACTGCAACGTCCCAGGGTCCCGGGTTCGCACGATCTCCATGGCCTGCTCCGTCAGGCGCTTCCACTCGTCGAGCTTTCCGGGGTAGTCAGCGCAGAATCGCCGGTCCGGGCCCATTGTTGTCATCGTTCTCATATTGGACCCGCCACCTCTCGTCCTCGACTCGCATCCTCGAGCCGACCCGACTCGCGTCCCTCCCCGTCGTAGGTTCGAACCCTGCCGGGGTCGCGTCGCCGTCGTCAGGTCGTTCGTACGCATCGGCACGTCGTCGGGCGAGCCGGCGGGCCTCTTCACCGACTCAGTCTGCGGCGCCGCGGCGGCAGGTCAGCAAGACTGCGCGGGTGCTCGTGCCCGAAACTCTGTACGCCACCACGTCCGACGGCTCGAGCATCGCGTACCAAGTGTTCGGCGGTGGTTCGGACAACTTCGTCATGGTGCCGGGCATCGTCTCGCACGTCGAGCTGGGCTGGGAGAACCCGGGACTGTCCCTGCTCTGGCGACGGCTCGGTGAGCTCGGGCGGGTCGCCCTGTTCGACAAGCGCGGCACCGGCCTGAGCGATCACAGCGTAGGCGCGGCCTCACTCGAGCAACGCGTCGACGACCTGCGTGCGGTGATGGACGCGGCGGGAATGCAACAGGCCGCAATCTGTGGCATCTCTGAGGGTGGTGCGCTCGCGGTGCTGTTCGCAGCGATCGCTCCGGACCGAGTGACCCATCTTCTCTTGCACGGATGCTTGGCAGTCGGTGCGATGGCCGACGACCATCCGAAGCCTGAACGGGCGCGTGCTGCTGCGCCGGAGATCCTCGAATCGATCGCCTCGACGTGGGGCAAGGAGACCGTTGGGGACTCGATCTTCGTGAAGGGTGCGCCGAACGACCCACAGCGCGTGGCCCGCCAGGAGCGGTACTCGGCTCCGCCGAGCACGGCTGTCGAGCTCATGCGCATCAATCTTCGTGTGGACATCCGCCCGATTCTCCACGCGATCAGGGTTCCGACGCTGGTGACGCATTGCCGCCGCGACCCTGCCGTGCCGGTGTGGCACGGCAGATTGATAGCGGACGGCATCGAGGGAGCACGCTTCGTCGAGATCGACGCCGACTGGCACACGAGCTGGAGCCCCGAGGACATGGGGATCGTCGCTGATCTCTTCGAGGAGTTCGTGACCGGGCGACCGGCGCTGGAGCGGAGCCGGTCCGAGCGCGTGCTGGCCACAGTCATGTTCACCGACATCGTCCGGTCGACCGACTCGGCTTCCGCGTTGGGTGATGAGCAGTGGATGACGCGCTTGGACGCCCATGACATGATCGTCCGCCGCGTCGTCGAGGCACATCGAGGCCGGCTCGTGAAGATGACCGGCGACGGTGTCCTCGCGACATTCGACGGACCCGCCCGCGCGATCGATTGCGCGCGCTCCTTGCAGTCCGAGCTCTCGGCGATCGACATCGACATCCGCGTCGGCCTGCACGTGGGCGAGATCGAAGAGCGCGACGGCGACATCGGCGGACTCGCAGTGCACATCGCCGCCCGGATCTGTCAACTTGCCGGCGCCAACGAGATCCTCGTCTCACCGACCTTGCCGGGCCTGGTCGCCGGTGCCGGTTTCGAGTTCGTCGAACGCGGCGAACACCAGCTCAAGGGGGTCCCCGGCCAGTGGCGCTTGTTCGCGATCGACCAGGCCGAGGACTGAGCACCACGGTTCCCCGCGCCTCAGCTCCGCTTCAGCTGGCAGGCGGACGAGCCCCCCGAGGGCCGAGGATCTCGGCGTCGAGCGCTGCTCCGCTCGGTCTGTCATCTCTGAGACCAGAAAGGACTCTTGGCTGTTCTTGGGTAACGCAAAGAGATCCGGGCCGAGCGAGTGCGTGACACTCTGACCTGTGCTTTCGGGTGGGTGCTGAGGGGCTCGAACCCCCGACCTCTTCCTTGTAAGCCAGCTCCGACGCGTACGCACTCTTCGGCACGTGTCCGCATCCGTTGCGTTGCAACGACTCTACGCGACGCGCGCGGACACGTGCGAGCGATGCGACGCGCACTTTCTTGGGCGGCTTCTTGGGTGACCTCACGGGCGTGACACGGGCGCGCGACCTCTTCTCCGAGATGGTGAAGGTCAGCGTCGCGTGGTTCGTGGGCGACCTCACCGGGCGCGCGACCTCTTCTCCGAGACGGGGAAGGTCAGCGCCGCGCGAGTCTTCGGCGT
>CAZHKE010000078.1:0-10507 GCA_964532485.1 uncultured Bifidobacteriaceae bacterium | reverse complement strand
TGCACCGATGCCGCGACAAGAGGTGATGCCGCGCGATAGGAAGAGTCCGTGCAGTTCTCGATGATCTTCGAGGCGCAGGTCGCCGACGCCAACCCGGCGGGTGAGCGGCAGGTCATCCACGAGTGCGTCGAGCAGGCCGTGCTCGCCGAGGAGATGGGCTTCGACCGCGTCTGGGCCGTCGAGCACCACTGCCTCAAGTGGTACGCGCACATGAGCGCGCCGGAGGTCTTCCTCACGTGGGTGGCCGCCAAGACGTCCCGCATCCGGGTGGGTCACGGTGTCGTGTGCATGCCGTTCAACTACAACCACCCGATCCGGGTGGCCGAGCGGGCCGCGATGCTCGACATCCTCTCCGGCGGGCGGCTCGACCTCGGCGCCGGGCGCGGCGCCACGCTCCAGGAGATGTCGGCGATGGGTGTCGACCCCGACCGAACGTACGCCGAGGTCGAGGAGGCGCTGCGCATGATCGGCACGATGTGGCGCGGCGAGGACGGCGAGGGCTTCCACTGGCACGGCGAGCTGCTCCAGGTTGGCGACCACCCGATCCTGCCCAGACCCATCCAGATGCCGCATCCTCCTCTCTATCTGGCGTGCACGAAGAACGACACGGTGGCGCTTGCCGCCGAGTACGGCATCGGGTCGCTCGTCCTCGGGTTCTCGGGCCCTGACGACGTGGCCGACCTGCGGCGCATCTACGACGACACGATCAAGGCGCGCACGAGGAAGCGGTTCGTGTCGTCGCAGGTCAACGACCATCTCGCGGCGCTGTGCCCGACGATCGTGCTCGACGACGGTGCGGCCGCGCTCCAGGTGGGCGCACGGGGCCAGCGGTTCTTCGCCCAGTCGCTCGCGCACTGGTACGGCGGTGGGCCCGAGCCCGAACCCGGCGACGCGGCCGACGACCAGCTCGTCGAGATGGAGAAGGCGAAGGAAGAGCTGGTGGCGCGTCTGCACGAGGCGGAGATCCCGATCGGGCCCAACACCACCGCCACGTTCAACGTGGAGCACGCGTACGGCACGTGGCGCGACGCCATCGCCTACGTCGAGCGACTCAGGGACGCGGGTGCCGACGAGATCATGTGCCTCGTCCAGATGGGCACCGTCCCGCAGGATGTGTGCGTGGAGACGATCCGCCAGTGGGGCGAGAAGGTCATCCCGCACTTCCGGGGGAGGTCGGGTTGACGGCCGGCGAGCGGCGTGCCGACGCGCAGCGCCTGGCGCGCGGGCTGAACCCGTATCACGCGGTGACGTACTTCGCGCCCGAGGCGCGCCAGGCGTTCGAGGACGCGGGGCTGCGCGGGTTCTGGCGTGGCTACTTCGCCGGTCGGGCCGCGCCGATGGGTGCGGTCGCCGCGCCGGTCGTGACCGCGACGTTCTACGGGTTCGCGCCGCACTTCGTGGCGCGCGCCGTTCCCGCCGTGTGGGAGCTCGCGTCGCCTGCGGATGCCTTGGCGGCGCGTCTGGCCGGCGTCGACGCGACGATGCGGCGAGTCCTCGGTGACGACGTGTGCGCCTCCGCGGAGATGGCGCGCGCGGCCCAGCTCGCGGGAGCGCTCGCGGCCGCCTGTCTCGACGCGGGCCGCCCGCTCGGTGCGGCGAACCGCGCGCTGCCGGTGCCCGACGAGCTTCATCTCGCGCTGTGGCAGGCGACGACCGTGTTGCGCGAGGACCGGGGCGACGCGCACATCGCGATGCTCGCCGGGTACGGCGTGGGTGGCTGCGAGTCGCAGGTGCTGATGGTCGGCATCGGGGCGCTCACGCGCGAGTGGATCCAGGGGGCACGAGGCTGGACGGACGAGGAGTGGGCCGACGCGCAGGAGCGGCTCGAGGCGCGCGGCGCCGTCGGTCCCGACGGTGCCGCGACGGATGAGGGCCGCGACCTGCGCCACGTCATCGAGCGACGCACCGACGATCTCGCCGCGACCGTGCTCGACGACGCGGGCGAGGCCGGGTTGCCCGAGCGCGTCGACGAGCTCCTCGGGCTCGTCGCGCCGTTCACCGACGCGATCGTCGACTCCGAGACGGTGCCCTTCCCGAACCCGGTCGGGCTGCCGAAGGCGTAGGCCGGTCGCCGACCGAATCCGCGTCACGGGTCCGGTGGGTGGGGGTCTTCGGGGTTGACAGTCGAACATGTGTTCGATATGGTCGTCATCACTTCCCCCATGTCGAGCGTGCTCCGTGGAAGGGAGGTGTGTGATGAGCGAGGTCCCGTTGGCGGATCTGGACGAGCTGCGGACCTGGCCCAGCGAGCGGCTGTTGGCGGCGCGAGATGCGGCGCTGGTGACCGAGCGGCGGGCGCGTCTGGTGCGGATGGACATCGATCGGGTGCTCGACGAGCGCGGCGCGACCCACGGTCGCGACGCGGCGGAGTGGGTCGCGGCACGTGACAAGGCGTCGTCGCATGCCGCCCGCACCGAGGTCGAGGTCGCCCGGGCGTTGGAGTCGTTGCCGGCGATCCGCGCCGCAGCCGAGGCAGGGGGCCTCTCCCAGGACCAGCTCGAAGCCGTCGTCCAGCTCGCCACCCCCGAGACCGATGCCGAGTGGGCGCAACGCGCGCCCCAGGTGGCGCCGACCGAGCTCAACCGCCTGGTCCGCAAGCAACGCGTCGTGACCCCGGCCGAGATGGAGGCCCGGCGCCAAGCGCGAGCGCTCCGGTGGTGGCGGACCGCCGACGGGCACGGCCTGCGCCTCTCCGGCGAGATCTTCGACGTCGACGCCGCCTTCGTCGAGGCGATCTTCGAGCACGAGATCGAGACCATGAAGCCGGCCAAGGGCCAGCCGTGGGAACCCCGGGGTCGGCGCGGCGCGGACGCGCTCACCGCGATCTGCCGGCGCGCCGGCAAGCCGGAAGCCTCGGGCGCGACGCCGAGGTGGCGGCCGACGGTCGTCATCCACGAGGGCTCGGACGCGCAGCCGACCGTCAACGGCATGCCGATCGACGTGGCCACCGTCGAGCAGGTCATCGCGGACGGCGCCCGGGTCCGCAGGGTGCGCGACGACGACTCCCTGGCCCCGCCGAAGGGCGCCCGAATCCCCGCGGCGCTGCGCGACTACCTCAAGGGCCGCGACGTCACATGCCGGGTGCCGGGGTGCAACCGGGCGTTCGGTCTCGACGCCCATCACCTGGTGCCCCGCTCGTGGGGCGGGCCGACCGACAAGCACAACCTCGTCCTCGTCTGCACCACCCACCATCACGAGCTCGTGCCCCACGGGCGGTGGGTCCTCGACGGCGACCCCGAGCAACCCGACGGCCTCACCATGCGCCGCATCGACGAACCCGGCACCGGCACCGCCGACGCCCGCGCCGGCCCCGCCGCCTGAAGTGGGTAGGGCACGACACACCATCCGACGCGACTGAACCGGCGCAACCTCCTCGAAGCGCGTGCCCTTGAAGCGCGTGCCGAAGCGGTCGAGCCCGTCACCACTTCCCCGACCGATCCTTGATAGCTGCGCAGAGTGGTCGCGGCCCTCGCGAAGGGACGTGTCATCTAAGGTCACGGGTCCGAACGGGGGGTGGGCCATGCGCAGGATCGTCGCTTCGTTCACGCTGGTCGTGCTCGCGAGCGCACTGCTCGTCGCCAGCGCCGCGGGATCCGCGACCGCCCACGACGAGCAGACGTGCGCCAAGGCTCGCCCGCACGACCCGGGAACGACGGCCGCAACGTTCGACCACGACGGTGTCGAGCGCACGTACAACCTGTCGGTCCCCGAAGGCTACGACGGGAAGACGCAGGCGCCCGTCATCCTGAGCTTCCACGGGCTCGGGGAGTCGAAGGACGCCCACGACGGGCAGACCCGTCTGCCGGTGGAGGGCACGGCGCGGGGGTACGTCGTGGTCACGCCCCAGGCGTTGCCGGTCGAGCTGCCGCTGAACGACGACGGCAGCGGAGTGACGATCCCGTTCTGGAACGTCACGCCGGTGACCGAGGGCGGCGTGTACGAGCAGCCGGGCGGGCTCGACGCCGAGGACGATGTCGCGTTCGTCGGTGAGCTCGTGAAGTCGCTGGCGAAGGAGCTCTGCCTCGACACGAAGCACGTCTTCGTCACCGGGATGTCCAACGGAGCGGGCATGGCCATCCAGCTCGCGTGCCTGTTCCCGAACCGGTACGCGGCGGCCGCGCCGGTGGCGGGTGGGAACATGACGACCGAGTGTCCGGCGAAGCGGCCGATCCCGGTGCTCTCGGTCCACGGTGACGCTGATGCGCTCGCCGTCTACGAAGGCGGCACAGTCGCGGGCTTCGAGCTCGGCAACCCGAGCGTCGAGGAGCGGATGGCCGAGCTCGCGAAGCTCGACGGCTGCACACGGACTCCGAAGGTCGACGACGTGTCACCCGACGTCACGAAGCGCACCTGGACGGGCTGCACGAAGGGCAACGACGTCGTGCTGTTCACGATCCACGGCGGGCCGCACGTGTGGCCCGGGGCCGCAGCGCCCGTCGACGCGACGACCGAGATCCTCGAGTTCTTCGACGCCCACGGCGGGGATGCCGCGGGCTGACGGTGAGTACGGTCATCGCATGAGCGAGATCGCGGATCGCTATCGCAGGCTCTCCGGCCAGTTCACCGACACCGTGGCCGGTGTGGCGCCCGACCGGTGGGACGCGCCGACGCCGTGCGAGGACTGGACCGCGCGTGACCTCGTCCGGCACGTCGTCGACTCGCACCAGCTGTTCCTCGGATTCATCGGCGAGGAGCTGGACGCTCCGCCCGTGGGTGACGACCCGCTGCCCGCGTGGGCGGTTGCGCGCGACGCCGTCCAGTCCGCGCTCGACGATCCGGCGCGCGCAGGGAAGACGTTCACCGGAATGTTCGGTGAGACGACGTTCGAGCAGGGCGTCGACCGGTTCCTCTCGTTCGACCAGGTCGTGCACCGGTGGGACCTGGCCCGGGCGACCGGTCAGGACGAGCGCATGGACGAGGCAGAGGTCGCGCGGCTGACCGCGCAGCTCCCGTCGTTCGGGGACGCCATGCGCGGCCCCCGTGCGTTCGGGCCCGAGGTCGAGACGCCGCCCGGCGCCGACCCCCAAGCGAAGCTGATCGCGTTCCTGGGCCGAACTCCCTGACACCGACCGCGCGAGTCGGTCAGAGCGGCTTCTGGAACCAGTACGCCGCGTACGGGTTGTCGTTGTAGTCGGCGATCTCGCTGTACCCGAGCGCTCGGAACATCGACAGCGCCTCGGGCTGCTGGTCGCCGGTGTCGAGGCGCACCATCGCGTATCGGGCGTCACGGGCCGCCGACTCCAGGTGCTCGACCATGGAGCGGGCGACGCCCTGCCCGCGGGCGTCCGGGCGCACGAACACCCGCTTGATCTCGGCGACGTCGTCACCGATGCGCTTGAAGCCACCGCAGCCGACGGCTCGACCGTCGACGGAGGCGACGACGAAGCAACCGTCGGGGGGCACGAACTCGTGCGGCTCGGCGCTCGGCCCCGAGGCCGGCGACCAGCCGGGGTATCGCGACGCGATCTCGCCGACGAACTCCGCGAGCAGGCTCGAGCCGTCGGGGCCGTCGAACGAGACCACGTCGATCCGGGCTCCCGGCGTCACACGCGCACCGCCCGGAGCGCGGGGGCGAGCGTGCCCCTCCGCTGCACGACGACGTCGTCGAGGCCGAGCCAGGCGGCCATCAGGCGCAGCTCGCCGGCCAGGCGCTCCGCGACGTGCGCGTCGTCGAGGCCCCACTCGGCAAGCGTCGGCTCGGCCCAGGCCGCCTGCACGAGCAGCCGCGAGCCGGCGCGGTCGGCCTTGAGGTCGACGCGGCCGACGTACCGGTCGCCGAGCAGGAACGGCAGCACGTAGTACCCGTACGTGCGCTTGGGCTTCGGGGTGTAGATCTCGATGCGGTAGGCGAAGCCGAACAGCCGCTCGATCCGCTCCCGCTCCCACATCGCCGAGTCGAACGGTGAGACCAGCGCGCACGCATCGATCCGGCGAGGCAGCTTCGCGTCGACGTGCAGGAACGCCGGCTGCTTCCAGCCGTCGACGGTGACGCGCTCGAGCACGCCCTCGTCGGCGAGCTCGTCGACGAGCGGACGCGCGACCTTGGGCGGCAGGCGGAAGTAGTCGACGAAGTCCTTGGCGATGCCGATGCCGTACGTGCGGGCGGCCCACTCGAGCAGGCCGAGCATCGCCTCCCGCTCGGGCGGCGTCGGGCGGGCGAGCACGTCGGGTGAGACCGCGATCGCGGGGTCGCAGTAGACGCGCTCGAAGTTGCCCCGCCGCATCGCGCCGACCCTGCCCACGTAGAAGAGGTACTCGAGGCCCCGCTTCGTGTCGCTCCAGCCCCACCACGGCCCCTTCGTCTTCTCGGCATCGTCGAGCTCGCCGGCGCTCACGGGACCGCTCGCCACGACCGCGGCGTGCAGCGCGTCGATCGCATCCGGGTCCTGCTCGGCGACCCATGCGCGCATCCCCGACCACCGGTGACCGGTGTCCATGCGCCAACGCAGGTACGGGTGCAGCTCGCGGTGCACGAGCGACGCCTCGTGGGCCCAGTACTCGAACACCTCGTGCTCCTCGTACGCCAGGCGGTCGAACAGGGCTCGGTCGTACGGCCCGAGGCGCGAGAAGAACGGGAGGTAGTGCGCGCGCACGAGCACGTTGACGGAGTCGAGCTGCACGACGCCGAGCCGCTGGAACACGCGCCGCACGTGGCGCTTGTCGACGCGACCCGTCGGGCGCGGCTGACCGAAGCCCTGTGCAGCGAGGAAGATGCGCCGCGCCTGGTCGACCGACAGCGAGCGGATGGGACGGGAGCGCGTCACGTCGGTCGCAGCGTCTCCCAGAGGCGCAGCGTCGCGTACGCCCGCCACGGTCGCCACGCCTGCGCCTTCGCGGTCGCCTCGGCCGGGGCGATCTCGCCGAGTGCCTTCGTGACACCGAGGTCGGATGCCGGGAACGCGTCGGCGTAGCCGAGCCGAAGGGCGAGGTACTGGGCGGTCCACGGACCGATCCCCGGGAGCGCACAGAGCCGGCGCTCGAGGTCGTCGAGCGGCAGCGACCCGTCGAGGGCCACCTCGTCACCGGTGACCGCGGCCGCGAGCTCGTGGATCGCGGTGGCCCGCCGCTGCGGCATCGGCAGCGTCGCGCCGACGAGCTCGTCGGGGCGGGGGAACGCGTGCGTGAGGCCGAGTGGCTCGAGGCCGTGCACCCGCGTGCCGTGCGCAGCGACGATCGCGCCCATCGTCGTGGTCGCGCCTGCGACGCTCACCTGCTGGCCCACGACGGCCCGCACGCCGGCCTCGAACGGGTCCCAGACACCCGGGACCCGCAAGCCACCGGGCCACGGCGCGAGCGCAGGCTCGCGCCCGAGCGCGTGGCGGACGGGGACCGGGTCGTGGTCGAGGTCGAAGCAGCGGCGCACCCGGGCGACGAGGTGGATGAGTCCCCCCCAGTAGGGGAGGTGGAAGCGGGCGACGACGTGCTCCCCGCCATCGCCGGGCCACACCTCGAGCGCACCGACGCGCCCGTCGACGTCGATCGTCCGCCGGTACACGCCGCCGCGGTCGCCCGTGCGCTCGATCGACTCGACGCCGGGGATCGCGCGCAACGCGAGGAACTCGAGCATCGCGTCCCAGTCGAGCGGGGGCCGGAACGCGAGACGGGTATCGAGGCCGCCATCGGCGACGAGCCGGTCGGCGCGGCGTCGCTTCGCCCGCAGCTCGGTCGGCGAGGCGCGGAACACATCGCGCATGACGCGGTTCATCTGTCGGACGGACCCGAAGCCGGCAGCGAACGCGACGTCGGCAATCGACAGGTCGGTGTCGTCGAGCAGCCGGCGGGCGAAGTGCGCGCGACGGGAGCGCGCGACCTGGTCGGGCGTGGCGCCGACGTGCTCGAGGAACACGCGCCGAAGGTGGCGACCGCTCACGCCCACCCGCGCCGCGAGGTCGTCCTCGTTCGCGTCGTCGAGGGCGCCGGCGAGGATGAGCCGCACGGCTCGGCACACGAGCTCGGGGTCGTGCACCCAGGGGTCGGCGAGGGCGGCGCGGTACGGGCGGCAGCGCAGACAGGCGCGGTACCCGTGGGCCTCCGCGGCGGCGGCGCTCGGGTACTCCACGACGTTGCCCGGCAAGGGCGAGGCGCTGCACCCGGGTTGGCAGTAGATGCCCGTGGTGCGCACGGCCGACAGCGGCATGCGCCGATGGTCGCGCACCGCCGGCCCCCCGGACCGGCCGGATCCGGACACGGCCACGGCCGTCCGGATGTGGCCGAGATCCCGGGGTCCCGGGGCGTACAACGACCCGCATGCAGACTGTGACCGTGACCCGGGCCGCGATCCCCACGCCCGCGGGCATGGTGGAGATCGCGCTCGACGGCGACGCCCTCGTCTCGCTCGACTTCGTCGACACGAGCGATGCGCCGACGTCGCTCTCGTCCGGCGACGAGCCGACCGGGGTCGTCGAGCGGATTCGGCGCTACTTCGCCGGCGACCTCCACGCGATCGACGACGTGCCCGTGCGCTTCGACCGGGGCACACCGTTCCAACACGACGTGTGGCACGCGTTGCGCACGATCCCGGTCGGGGAGACGATCAGCTACGCCGAGCTGGCGCGCCGGGTCGGGCGCCCGACAGCGTTCCGGGCGGTGGGCGCGGCGAACGGGCAGAACCCCGTCGGCGTGGTCGTGCCGTGCCATCGCGTGATCGCGTCCGACGGAACCCTCGGTGGCTATGCGGGCGGGCTGGAGCGCAAGCGGTGGCTGCTGCACCACGAGGGCGCGTGGTTCGTCGACGACGATGCGACGCTGCCGGGGCTGGGTGCCGCGGACTGATCGAGCCTGGCGGCGCCGCGACGCGCCGGAGGGCGTCAGCCGACGGTGTGGGTGCCGAGATCGCTCTCGATCGCGTCGGCGGCGTGCTTGCTCTTCTCGTCGTCGTCGTCACGGCGGAGGGGGCCCGTGTCGGGCACGCCCTCGAAGCCGAGCGCTTCCACCTCGTGCCCGGCTTCGCCCAGCGCCTTCGAGACGTCGATCTTCGGGTGCTTTGCGGCGCCCTCGTCCTCGGGCTCGTCCGCGGTCGGCTCGTTGCCCATCTGTCCCCCTGTCCGCTCGGCGTGCAGTGTGTCCGGCGCTCGCCGGCCCGGCAAGCCGACGTCCGGGCGCGTCGTCGACGCATCCGGGACCTTCGGCCCTTCACCGGCAGACAACCCCACGCGATCCTGCCCGGACAGCGACCGGTTCTCGGCCGTGTGAGGCAGGTCCGCCAGCCGTAGGAGGAACGATGGGCGAGCGAGTGCTGGTGGCGTACGGGACGAAGTACGAAGCCACGCGTGAGATCGCCGATGCGATCGGTGCCGAGCTCGTGGCGCGAGGCGTCGCAGTCGACGTGAAGCCGGCGAAGGACGTGCGCGCGGTCGACGACTACGACGCGGTCGTGCTCGGCAGCGCCGTCTACATGGGTCGCTGGCGCGGCGACGCCATGCGCGTCCTGAAGCGTCGGCGCAAGGATCTCGCCGCGCGCGACGTGTGGCTGTTCAGCAGCGGCCCGGTCGACGACCCGACCAAGGATGTCTCTCCGGAGCAGGCGCGCAAGGCGGAGCGCTGGACTCGGCCGCGAAAGGTCGAGGCGCTGGCGACCGAGATCGGCGCGCACGAGCACAAGGTCTTCGAAGGGCGCGTCGACGAGTCGGGGGGCTTCGCGCGGCGCAAGATGGCCGAGAGCTTGCCCCCCGAGGACCGGGACCAGCGCGACTGGGACGAGATACGCGCCTGGGCCGGCGCGATCGCGGTAAAGATGCAGCGCACGAACACCGACCAGCCGCGCTGACACCATCGGGTGTCGAGGGGGTTCAGCTGATGCAGCCGACAAGTCCGCCGTACGAGGTCCGCTTCGATGTCGACTACCCCGACCGTGAGCTGAACCGCCTGACGAGCGCGTTCCGCATCTTCGTCGCGATCCCGATCCTCATCGTGCTGGCCGCCGTCAGCGGCTCGTCGTTCACCGTCGGCACACAGGCCCGAAACATCGTCGTGCTCGGCGGCGGTCTGCTGTTCCTGGCGCCGCTGCTCATGATCCTGTTCCGGGAGAAGTACCCGCGGTGGTGGTTCGACTGGAACGTCGCGCTCCTCCGGTTCACGAACCGAGTCGGCGCGTACCTGCTGCTCCTGCGCGACGAGTACCCGTCGACCGACGAGGAGCAGAGCGTGCACCTCGAGATCGACTACCCCGATGTGCCCAACGACCTCAACCGCTGGCTGCCGCTCGTGAAGTGGCTGCTCGCGATCCCGCATCTGATCGTGCTCTTCTTCCTCACGCTCGCGGCACTCGTCGTCGCGGTGATCGCGTGGTTCGCGATCCTCTTCACGGGTCGGTACCCGCAGTGGGCGTTCGACTTCGTCGTGGGCGTCATGCGGTGGGAGAACCGCGTCATCGGCTACGCGTTCGTGCTCGTGACCGACCGCTACCCGCCGTTCGACCTCGCCTAGCCGGCGCGCGCCAGCTGCTGGGCCGCGCGGGGGAGGTGTGGGGTGCAGAGTCGGCCGCCGATGCGCTCGTGGTCGTGCGGAT
>CAZHKE010000077.1:0-11039 GCA_964532485.1 uncultured Bifidobacteriaceae bacterium | reverse complement strand
GTCGGCGTCGCCGCCGGCGATCACGTCGTCACGATGCTGCCGAACTCGTTCGAGGCGTTCCACGCATGGCTCGGACTGACGTGGCTCGGGGCGACCGAGGTTCCGGCGAACAACATGTACCGCGGTCGGATGCTGCAGTACCTGATCGACAACTCCGGGGCGAGTGCCGTCGTGATCAGCGAGCGGTTCGTGCCCCAGCTCGTCGAGGTCGCCGCCGAGCTGTCGCAGCTGACGACCATCGTCGTGCCCGACGCCGACGACCCGCCGGCGGGCCTGCCCGGACGTGTCGTGACGCGCGGCGAGCTGTTCGCGGACGCGGACGCGGACGTGGCCGACGATCTCGCCGGACCCGACTACTGGGACGTGGCAGCGATCATCTACACCTCGGGCACGACCGGGCCCTCGAAGGGTGTGCTGATGCCCTGGGGCACCCTGTGGTCGTTCGTGAACACCGCGCCGCGCGACTTCGTGCTCCCCGGCGAGGGCTTCTACGCGATGTACCCCGCGTTCCACGTGTCCGGCAAGGCCATGCTGTACCAGGCGTCGGTGTTCGAGGCCCGCATGGTCGTTCGCGAGCAGTTCTCGATCCAGCACTTCTGGGACGACGTACGACGCTTCGACATCGCGGGCGCGGGGCTGGTCGGCCCGATGGCCCCGTTCCTGCTCATGCAGCCCGAGCAGCCCGACGACGCCGACACGCCGTTGCGGCACGTGATGATGGGCCCGCTCGTACCCCAGGTCGACGAGTTCAAGGCCCGCTTCGGCGTCGACGTCGGCACCGGGTACGGCATGACCGAGATCGGCGCGCCGTTCGCGTCCGACGGCTTCGAGCTCGCGAACAGCTCGTCCTGCGGGAAGCTCCAGCGCGGCTGGGCCGGCTACGAGGTGCGGATCGTCGACGAGCACGACCAGCCGCTCGGGCCCGGCGAGGTCGGCGAGCTCGTCGTGCGCACGGAGGAGCCGTGGGTCATCAACCGCGGCTACCACGGGATGCCGGAGGCCACGGCTGCCGCGTGGCGCAACGGCTGGTTCCACACCGGCGACGGCTTCCGCTATGACGACGACGGCAACTACTACTTCGTCGACCGCATCAAGGACGCCATCCGCCGGCGCGGCGAGAACATCTCGTCGTTCGAGGTCGAGGCGCTCGTGGCCCAGCATCCCGACGTCGTCGAGTCGGCAGCGGTGGCGGTGCCCTCCGAGTACCTCGAGGACGAGGTGAAGGTCTGCGTCGTGCTCCGGGAGGGTGCCGAGACGTCCCACGCCGAGCTGATCGAGTTCCTCGCGCCGCGGATGCCGAGGTTCATGGTCCCGCGCTACGTGGAGTTCGTCGCCGAGCTGCCGAAGACCGAGGCAACGCTGCGCACCCAGAAGGTCAGGCTCCGCGAGCATGCGCTCAACGACAACACGTGGGACCGCGAGGTCGCGGGCATCAGCGTCGACTGATCGACGCCGACGGCCGAACCCGACGACAGACGACGAGGAACGGAGTCCGCACATGCCGAGCTACGAGACGATCCTCGTGGAGGTCGATCGCGGTGTCGCCACGGTCACGTTGCACCGCCCCGAGCAGCGCAACGCCATCACACTGCGGATGCAGCAGGAGCTGCACGACGCGATCTGGTCGCTCGACGCGGACGAGGAGGTGCGAGCCATCGTCGTGACGGGCGCTGGCAAGGCGTTCTGCTCGGGCATCGACCTCACCGAGGGTGGGTTCGGGAGCGACTTCCAGGCCGAGCACGACGAAGAGCTCGGCGTCACGTCGGACACCGTCTGGGAGTCGGTGGCGTTCTGGGAGCTCGCGACGCCGGTGCTCGGGGCGATCAACGGCGCGGCCGTGGGCGCGGGGCTCACGCTCCCGCTCCTGTTCGACTGCTGCTTCGTCGCCGAGGACGCGCGGCTCCAGTTCATGTTCACCCGCCTCGGCGTCGCGCCCGACGCCAACTCCACGTGGCTCGTGTCGCGCATGGTCGGGCTCCCACGTGCGCTCGAGCTGCTGCTCTCGGGCCGCCCCTTCACCGGCGCCGAGGCAGCCGCGATCGGTCTCTGCGCTCGGACCCTGCCCGCCGATCAGGTGCTCGCCGCCACGCAGGAGCTCGCGCACGACATCGCGGACAACACCGCGCCCCTCGCCGTGGCCGTCACGAAGCGCCTCGTGCACGCGTTCGCCGGCGCCGACGAGCGGCCGGCCGCGATGACACGCGAGACGAAGCTGATCTGGTGGTTGGGCTCGCGCCCGGACGCGACCGAGGGTCCCACGGCTCGCTTCGAGAAGCGCGAGCCCCGGTGGAGCGACGCGAAGCACACGCCGCTGCCTCCCGACCTCGCCTGAGCGCGACCTCAGCTCGCGGCCGCGGCGCCCGGGACGGTCTCGGGGGTCGCGCCCAGCAACGACGCATGCGCCATGCTCGCGAGGAGGCGCTGGAGCTCGGGCTCGGCCAGGCTGCTGTCGCGGTTCGCCACCGATCGCATGAGCGCACTGGCCGCGTACACCGCCATGCGCGCCGTGCTCGGAGTGAGGTCGGGTCGCACCTGCCGGAGGATCGTCGCGTACTCGTCGATCAGCCGCCGTTGGACGCGCTCGAAGCGCCGCCGCTGTGTGGCCGGCAGGTTCCGCGACTCCTGCCAGTAGATCGCGGTCAGCTCGCGGTCGGCGATGCACGCGGCCACGGTGTGCTCGACGAGTCGGACCAGCGCGTCGTCCGCCGACGAGGCCTCGGCGTGCACGCGCGGCACGATGGCCTCGGAATGATCGACCGCACGCTCGAGCAGTGCGACGAGCAGCGCCTCCTTGCTCGTGAAGTGCCGGTACACCGCGGGCCCGGTCACGCCGACCGCCTCGCCGATGTCGTCGATGCCGGTGTCGACGTAGCCACGGGTCGAGAACAGCTTCGCGGCTGCGTCGAGCATCGCTTCGCGCCGTCCCGACCGCTTGCGTGGGGGAAGAGCGGCTCGCCGTGTCGCCCTGGACGCCACCGATCGCCCCTTCTCGTGTCCTCGTGGCCGACCCGCACCTCCCGCGGTCGGACGACCCGCGGGCGCCTCGGGCTGGCGTCGAATGTGAGTCACAGTTTACTTTTCATCGATCGGCCCGGCCTGCTGGGGCCGGCCCCGGATCAGGAGTCGCCATGGGAATCGTGGCCGCCGGCGTGTACCTCCCGGAGCGTCGCCTCGAGCGCGCGGTCATCGGCGAGGCGCTCGCGACGCCACCGGCTCCGGGCACCCGATCGGTCGCGTCGTACGACGAGGACTCGACGACGCTCGGTGTCGAGGCGGCTCGCAACGCACTGCACGGGCTGGCGGGGGAGCTCTCGCCGCGCCGGGTCCTGTTCGCGACGGCGAGCCCCGCATACCTCGAGAAGACGAACGCCACCGCGGTGCACGCCGCGCTCGCCCTCGACCCGGCCGCGGGCGCCTACGACGTCGGTGGCGCCGTCCGCTCCGGCGTCGGGGCGCTCCGGCTCGGCGCGGACGCCTCGGAGCCGACGCTCGTGGTGTGCGCGGACGTGCGCACGGGTCTGCCCGGGAGCGCGGACGAGCGTGACGGTGGCGACGGCGCCGTCGCGTTCGCCTTCGCGCCCGACGGGCCGGCCGACCAGGTGCGCGTGGTCGGTTGGGGGTCTGCGTCGGTCGAGGTGCTGGACCGCTGGCGATTGCCCGGCGAGCCGGCCGCACACGTATGGGAGGAGCGCTTCGGCGAGCACGCGTACGTAGCGGTGACGCAGGCGGCGTTCGCGGACGCGTGCAAGACGACCGACACGACGCCCGATGCGCTGACGCACGTCGTCGTCACCGGTGTGCACGCCCGGGCGGCGCGCGCGGTCGCCAAGTCGCTCGGCGTGTCGCCCGACGCGCTGGTCGACGATCTCGGCGCCACGGTCGGCAACACCGGCACCGCGCATCCGGGGCTGCTCCTCGTGCACGCGCTCGAGCGCGCCGAGCCCGGCGACCGCATCGCGATCGTCACGATCGCCGACGGCGCCGACGCGTTGATCCTGGAGGCGACCGATGCGCTGGGCGGCGTGCTGCCGCGCCAGACGCTCGCCGAGCAGCTCTCGACCGGCTCCGGAGGCCTCTCGTACGAGACGTTCCTCACCTGGCGCGGGATGCTCGAGCGCGAGCCGCCGCGACGTCCCGATCCGACGCCGCCGGCAGCGCCGCCTTCGTTGCGTCACGATCCGTGGAAGTTCGCGTTCACCGGATCGGTGTGCGAGGCGTGCGGCGAGCGACACCTGCCGCCTGCACGCGTCTGCGCGCGCTGTGGTGCCGTCGACCAGATGGGGCCGGTGCGGATGGCAGACGTGCCCGCTCGCATCGCCACGTTCACCGTCGACCGGCTCGCGTTCACGCCCAGCCCGCCGCTGGTGGCCGCCGTCCTCGACTTCGAAGGCGGCGGGCGCTTCCGGTGTGAGCTCACCGACGTCGACCCCGACACCGTCGCGATCGGCGACCATGTGGAGATGACGTTCCGGCGGATCGCGACCGCGCAGTCGGTGCACAACTACTTCTGGAAGGGTCGGCCCGCACGCGGTGCGCGAGAGCGAGGAGAGAGCTGATGTCGAGCCACGGGATCCGGGACCAGGTGGCGATCGTGGGGATGGGCTGCACGCCCTTCGGCGAGCACTGGGACAAGGGGGCCGACGACCTCCTGGTCGACGCGGTCGGTGACGCCCTGTCGTCGGCGAGCGTGCCGAAGGACGACGTCGACGCCTACTGGGTGGGGACGATGGGATCGGGGATCTCCGGCCTGACGCTCTCGCGTCCGCTGCGCATCGACTACAAGCCGGTCACCCGCGTCGAGAACATGTGCGCGACCGGGTCGGAGTCGTTCCGGAACGCCTGCTACGCGGTCGCGTCGGGTGCCTTCGACGTCGCGATGGCCACGGGCGTCGAGAAGCTCAAGGACGGTGGGTTCTCGGGGCTCGTCGTCGCCTCGCCACCCGACGACGGCACCACCGCCGAGCTCAGCGCACCGGCACTGTTCAGTCTCTTGGGTCCCGCGTACTGCAAGAAGTACGGCGTTGACGACGCCGAGTTCAAGGACGTGCTCACGCGCATCGCGTGGAAGAACCACCAGAACGGCGCGCTCAACCCGAGGGCGCAGTTCCGACGCGAGGTGCCGAAGGAGACCATCGCGTGCTCGCCGATCATGGCGGGCAACCTCGGGATCTTCGATTGCTCCGGCGTGTCCGACGGAGCGGCCGCGGCGGTCGTGGTGCGTGCCGAGGACGCGCACCGATACACCGATCATCCGCTGTTCGTGAAGGGCCTCTCGTTCGTTGCCGGGCCTGCGACCGGTGTGGTCGACACGGGCTACGACTACACGTCGTTCCCGGAGGTCGTCGCAGCCGCTCGGGACGCGTACCAGCAGGCCGGCGTCGACGATCCGCGCGCCGACCTCGCGATGGCCGAGGTGCACGACTGCTTCACCCCGACGGAGCTGGTGCTCATGGAGGATCTCGGGTTCGCCGAGCGAGGCTTCGCATGGAAAGAGGTGCTCGCGGGCACGTTCGACCGCGACGGTGCCCTTCCCGTCAACCCCGATGGTGGGCTCAAGGCCTTCGGACACCCGATCGGTGCGTCGGGCCTGCGGATGCTCTTCGAGTGCTGGCTCCAGCTCCGGGGGGAAGCCGGCGACCGGCAGGTCGGCACCGTCGGCCAGGGCAAGACGCTCGCGTTGACGCACAACCTCGGCGGGTCACCGGGCGAGTGCGTGAGCTACGTGGGGGTCGTGGGGTCGGAACCCGACGCGTAGCGCGGATCGACCGTCGCGCGCGCGGCCGCCACGTCGGCGGCCACCGTGCTACGGGCGCGTGCCACGACCACCGCGCCCGGCAGCGTCGGCACGACCGCGATCGCGAGCGCGAGCCCGAGTGATCCGGTCACATCGGACATCGCTCCCGCCACGAGGGGGCCCAGCGCGCCCCCGAGCGTCAACAAGAACGTGAAGATCGCGAACCCGGTGCCGCGCGTGCGCGCCGGCAGCACGTCGGCCGAGGCCGCCGCGAAGTTCGGGAACGACAACGACAGGACGAACGCCGCCGCCGTGATGAGAAGGACCTGCGGCGCGAGGGATGGGATCGCGAGCGCGCCGAGCAGCAGCACGCCGCCGACCCCGAGGCTCACGACCACGATCTCGACGCGCCCGCCGACACCGCTGCGCTCCCTGCGATCGCCGAGGATCCCACCGGTGATCGATCCGCCGAGGCCGGCCACGAGGGCCGCGGCGGCGGTGATGCCCGCGGCGGCGCCCTCGGAGAGGTCGTGGGTGCGCTCGAAGTAGGTCGGCAGCCAGAACGCGATCCCGTTGAACCCGAGGAACGCGACCGTCAGGCCGAGGTACAGGCTGCGGACGGTCGGGATGCGCATGGTCTCGCGCACGCGCGCGAGCTGGGTGCGGGCACCCCCGCCGTGCTCGAGCTCGTCGAGCGGTCCGAGCTCGAGCTCCTCGAGCAGCGCGGAGTGAGCGTCGTCGGGAGCGGTGCGATCCGGGGCCGACTCGTGGACGTGGTCGAGCGCACCGCGTGGTGGCTCCGGGAGCCGCCAGCAGAGCCAGGCGACGAGGAGGCCCGGCACCACCATGACGAGGAACGCGGCCCGCCAACCGAGCGCGTCGCCGACCCCGCCGCCGATGCCGATGCCGATGGCCGTGCCGACCACGAACGCGACTCGCTGGTACCCGAAGACGCGGCCGCGCAGCCCGGGCGCGTAGGAGTCGGCGAGCAGGCTCGATGCCGGCGGGTTGTCCACGTGCATGGCCGCGCCGAGGACGACCCTGACGAGGAAGAACATCCAGAACGCGATCGCGACCGCGCTCGCGGTCGTGAGCAGAGCCCAGGTCGCGAGCACGAGCCCGAGGAGGCGGGCCCGGCGCAGGTGATCGGCCATCCAGCCGGCGGGGAGCAGCGCGAGGAGCCCGGCGACCGCGGCCGCCGTCGCGATCGCACCCGCCCAGGCATCGCTGAAGCTCCACTCGTCCTGGAGCAGGGGCAGCGCGCCGATCACCACCGCGGCCTCGGCGCCGTCCACGAAGTTCACCGCCGTGAGCACCGCGGCCGGTCGCCAGCCGAAGGGGGCGCGCTCGGGTCCGACCCGCACGGCCCGAACCTACGTGAACCGCGGTGAACGTGCCGCGCTTCGGCGCACCGTTAGGCTGTGCAACCGTTCGAGGGGGGAGCGACCGTCGGCGTGGCGACTGACCTCAACACCGAGCTGGCGCCGACCTGGCGTTCGCATCCCGACGACCAGGCCTACGGCAGGTTCGGCTACCACCCCGGGCTCGACGGGGTGCGCGGCTTCGCGGTGCTCGCGGTGTTCTTGTTCCACGCCGGCTCGCCGCTCCTCCCGGGCGGCCTGCTCGGGGTGTCGGTCTTCTTCACGCTCTCTGGCTACCTCATCACGCGGCTGCTGCTCGACGAGGGCACCCGCTCCGCAGGCGTCGACCTTCCTGCGTTCTGGGCCCGACGGCTGCGTCGGCTGCTCCCCGCTGCGCTCGTCGGCGTCGCGCTCGTGCTGGCGCTCGCGGCGTTCTCGTCGTTGCAGGTGGATCCCAACAGTCTCCAGGTCGACGTCTTCGGCGCTCTCGGATACGCGGCGAACTGGCGATTCCTCTTCGCCGGCACTTCGTACGCCGATCTGTTCTCGCAACCGTCGCCGCTCCTCCACTACTGGAGCCTCGCGATCGAGGAGCAGTTCTATCTCCTGTACCCGCTGGTGGTGTGGCTCGTGTTGCGCCACTCGCCGCGAGCTCGCGACTTCCGCCTGCGGCTGCGGACGGTGCTGCTCGTCGGAACGTTCCTCTCGTTGTCGACGACCCTCATCGCCGCGACTTCCGGCAACTTCGACTTCGTGTACTACAGCCTGCCGTCGCGTGCCGGGGAGCTGTTCATCGGTGGTCTGGTGGCGACGTTCGTCGGGGTGGCCCGCGCCGGTGAGGGTCGGGCGCGCCCGTGGGCGACCATCGCCGGCTTCGCGGCGGTCGGCGCCGTGGTGGTGCTGTGCACGATCCCGACGCCCACGGACGGATGGATCGCCTACGGCGGGCTGACCGCGCTGGCGGTGCTGTCGATCACGATGATCGCGGCCGCGACGCCGACGGGCCCCCTCGCCTCGGCCCTCGGCTGTTGGCCGCTGCGCCGGCTCGGGATCATCTCGTACGGCGTGTACGTCTACCACTGGCCCATCATCTTGTGGTTGACACCCGAGCGGGTCGGAATCGACGGGACCGCGCTCGTCGTCCTCCAGCTCTCGGTGACGATCGCGCTCGCCTGGGTGTCGCTGCGACTGCTCGAGCGCCCGGTCCGGACGGGCCGGCTGCTGCACGGTGCCACCGCGCGCCTCGCGGCGCCGATCGGGATCGCCGCCATGGCCGTCTGCGGCTTCTTCGTCACGAGCAGCCTGACCACGCCGGCCAACCTCGACTTCAGTGCGGCGGCCGAGGCGGTGAACGTCGGCCGGGCGGACGCGCCGTCGGCGGCGCCCGCGCCCGATCCGTCGACCTCCGGTGCCGAGGCGGCGGATGGCGCTCCGACGGTGGCCTTCTACGGCGACTCGTCGGGCCTGGCGACGGCGAAGGCCTTCAAGACCTGGGCCGCGACGTCCACCGACGTGGAGATGGTCGGTGGTGCGGCGTGGTACGGGTGCGGGCTCGTGCGCGACGGCACGGCCCGCTTCAACGGCGAGGAGTTCGACCCCGGCGGGTGCGGCGAGCTCACGAAGCAGTGGGCGAAGGCCGTCGAGGAGGCACGTCCGCAGATCGCGGTCATCCAGACCGGTCCCATCGACGTCGACGACTTTCTCCTCCCGGGTGACACGAGGTGGCGCGCGCCCGGTGACCCGGTGTTCGACGAGCGGCTGCGCCAGAGCATGCTCGACGCGGTCGACGTGTTCATCGCCCACGGCGTGACCCCCGTCTGGTTGACGAGCCCGCGCATCGAGCCGTCGCGCTCGACGCAACCACCCAATGACGACCCGTCGGGCGATCCGGCGCGCATGCGTCGCTTCAACGAGATCCTCGCCGACGTCGCCGCGCAGCGACCGCAGCTGCGCATCGTCGACCTCGCGAGCTGGATCGAGCGGTGGCCGGGCGGTGCGTTCGACCCCGAGCTGCGGCCCGACGGCGTGCACTTCGACGAGCACGCCGCGGCGCGCGACGTCTCGCCGTGGCTCAGCCGCGAGATCCTGCGGGAGTACCGGGTGTCGTCGGCCGGCGCGTGACGTGCTGCCGGTGATGCCTGGCTGGCGACGTCAGGCTGTCGCCGCGAGGGGCCGGAAGATGAGCTGCTGGGTGCCCGAGCCGAGCAGGCGGCCATCGGGGGCCCACACGCTGCCGCCGCCACCGGCGAGCCCGTCCGCGGCGATCGACCCGAACGCGTCGAGCAACAGGTACTCCGTCTCGTCGGGTGACTGGTGGAAGACGACGCTCAGGTCGAGGCTCGGCGCGATCCACCGGGTCTCGTCGGCCGCGCTCATGCCCCGGACGATCGAGGGCCATCCCCCGATGTCGATGAGCATCGCGACGCGCGCCGCTTCCACGAACGGGTCCTCGAACGCCGCCGTCGGCACGTACCGGTACCAGGCCCGGAACGCGGGATCGCCGGAGGTGCGGTCGGCCCGTTCGTCGGCCGAGAGCCACGAGAGCGGGCGATACTCGAAGTTGCCCCAGAAGGTGTGCGGCCGACGGTCATCCTCGTGGGCGAGCTCTTCGATGCGGGGGCACTCGTGCGGGGGCGCGACCTCGGGCATCGGGGCGCTCGTGACCTCGGGCCCGTCGAGGTCGCGCACCACGCACCACACGATCGCCTCCGCGACGGGTCCGTCGCCCTGGCGCATCGACACGCGCACCGACTCGGTGCGGCGCGTCGAGCGCAGCGTCGTGATCTCGATCTCGACGTCGTCGAACGCCGCGACGCCAAGGAAGTGGCAGGCGAGCGTGGCCGGCCGTCGCAGCGGCGTGTGCTCGCCCGCCGCGCGCAGCAGCACGGCGGCGACATAGCCACCGCAGGGCCCCCAGATCTCCCAGTCGTCGGACAGCCGCGCTCGGTACCGGCCGTCGCTCCCGCTGACCTCGGTGTCCTCGGCGAGATCACCCACACGCCGACGGTACGCGGGTTGCCCGTGGCGAGAGCGCGATTTCGCCGTGACGAGCGTCACGCCCCCGGACGGCGATCGCGAGTCCCGGCCAAGTGACCCACGGGTAGCGCCGTACGCTGGTGGCGATGTTCCTCGACGGCTTCGTGCACGCGCTGCCCGACATCGACCCGGCCGAGACCCAGGAGTGGCTCGACTCGCTCGACGCCGTCGTCGGCGAGCACGGCCGCCCGCGTGCTCGGTACCTCCTGGCCCGGCTCATGGAGCGGGCGCGCGACCAAGGCGTCGACGTCCCCGCGATGGTGACCACCGACTACATCAACACCATCCCGGCCGATGAGGAGCCCTGGTTCCCCGGCGACGAGCAGCTCGAGCGCCGCATCCGCGCGTGCATCCGCTGGAACGCCGTCGCGATGGTCGATCGCGCCAACCACCGCTTCCCGGGTCTCGGAGGTCACCTCTCGACGTTCGCGTCGGCCGCCGCGCTCTACGACGTCGGCTTCAACCACTTCTGGCGCGGCAAGTCCGACGGCGGCTTCGGCGACCAGCTCTACATGCAGGGCCACGCGGCGCCGGGCATCTACGCCCGCGCCTTCCTCGAGGGCCGGATCACCGAGGACCACCTCGACCGCTTCCGCCGCGAGGTGTTCGGCGGCGGGCTGCCGAGCTACCCGCACCCGCGGCGGCTCCCGTCGTTCTGGGAGTTCCCGACGGTCTCGATGGGCCTCGGCCCGATCAACGCCGTCTACCAGGCACGGTTCAACCGCTACCTGCACAACCACGAGATCGCCGACACGAGCGCGGCGAAGGTGTGGTGCTTCGCCGGCGACGGCGAGATGGACGAACCGGAGGCGACGGCAGGTCTGGCACTCGCCGCACGCGAGGACCTCGACAACCTGATCTTCGTCGTCAACTGCAACCTGCAGCGCCTCGACGGCCCGGTGCGCGGC
>CAZHKE010000076.1:0-11430 GCA_964532485.1 uncultured Bifidobacteriaceae bacterium | reverse complement strand
GTCGCGATCGTCACCGGCGCGTCGCGGGGCATCGGCAAGGCGCTTGCCATCGGTCTCGCCGAGGCCGGCGCCGACGTCGTGTGCGCGGCGCGCAGCCGCGATGCGTCGTTCACGGGGTTGCCCGGCACGGCCGAGGCGACGGCGGAGGCCGTCCGCGCGGTTGGGCGGCGTTCCCTGGCCGTCCGCTGCGACATCGGCAGCGAGGACGAGATCCGGGCGATGGTCGACGCGGCCGTCGACGAGCTCGGGGGCGTCGACATCCTCATGAACAACGCGATGGCGTCGACGCGCTCGCCGTTCGTCGAAGCCACGACCGACCAGTGGGACGAGTCGATGCGTGTGAACGTGCGCAGCCTGTTCGTAGGCGCGCACGCCGTGCTGGCGTCGATGCGCGAGCGCGGCGGCGGCAGCATCATCAACATGTCGTCGGGCGCGGCCGATCCGACCATCACCGGCATGCCGCCCGGCTACCTGACGTACTCGGTGGCCAAGGCGGCGCTGGAGCGGTTCAGCACCGCGCTCGCCGGTGAGCTCGCCGAGGTCAACGTGGCGGTGAACGCGCTCCGCCCCGGCGCCGTGAAGACCGAGCAGTCGGAGCACGAGCTGGGCGCCGACTGGGACTGGACGGGCTGGAAGGAGCCCGAATCGGTCGTGCCGTCGGTCGTGTTCCTGGCCGCGCAGCGCGCCGACGGCCTCACCGGTCGCATCGTCGACGCCACCCAGTTCGGCACCGTCTGGCCTTGACGCACCCACCCACCCGGTTTGGCGTCGCTTCACCCCGCTGAGCGGGCTGGCCTTGACGCACCCACGGGGTAGGTTGCGCGGCGATGGCCGAGGTGCACGTCGACGTCTCGCCGGCGCCGAAGACCGGGTCGCTGGTCGCGCGCAGCATCCGCGGGATCGACCGTGCCGTCCTCGGCGTCGTGATGGGGATCGCGGCCTGGGTGATCGAACGGGCCGTCGTGCGCGGCATGCGCCGCTCCGAGGACGACCGCGAGGCGGCGCTCGACCGGAAGGTCGCGCCCGACTAGCGCTGGCTACCGGTGCCGACGGAGGGCGTCGCCGAGCAGCCCGAACGTGAGGATCCCGGCGATGGTGCCGAGCGTGATCGGCACCCAGGCACCGACCTGCGTCGAGTCGGCGGTGATGCCGGTGGCGACGAACGCGCCCGCCGCCGCGAGTGCGAACGCGAGGCGCCGGCTGGCCCGCCGGACCGTCACCTCGACGCCCTCGAAGCCCTTGAACTCCACCTGGAGGTTGGGTCCCGGCCGCGCGCCGACGAGTCGCTCCAGCGCCTCGAGCAGCTTCCCGACGCGAGCCCGGAACTTCTGCCCCTCGTAGAGCATCTCCTGGGGACGGGCCACGACGCGCAGCTTGTCGAACGTCGTGCGGGCCAGGTAGCGACCGGCGACCGCGAACACGTCGACCTCGGGATCGAGCTCGGCCGTGGCGTGCTGGACCTGCGCGAGCGCCTTCCCGGTGAGGATCATCGTCGCGGGCAGCGGCACGTCGTAGCGGATCGCCACGGTCGTCACGTCCTGGAGCAGCGGTCCCAGCTGGAGCTCCTTCAGCGGCAGGTGGCGGTAGCGGCCGAGCAGCCCGCCGATCTCCACCTGGAGCCCGTCGATGTCGACGTCGCGCGCCGTGGTGCCCGACAGGTTGAGCACCGTCTCCGTCAGGAACGCCTCGTCCTCCTGCCAGAACGACATCAGCAAGAGGACGAGCCCCTCGCGCAGGTCGGGGCCGATCTCGCCGACCATGCCGAAGTCGAGGAAGTACACGGTCCCGTCCCACCACTTCATGTTCCCGGGGTGCGGGTCGGCGTGGAAGAACCCCTCGGTGAGGATCTGGCGGTAGTACGACTCGATCAGCTCACGCGCTGCCTCGGAGCGCTCGGGTCCGATGGGCGCGCTCGTCAGCGGTCCGCCCTCGATCTCCTCCATCACGAGCAGCCGGTCCGTCGAGAAGTCGTGGTACACGCCCGGAACGCCGAGATGTGGATACGGCGTGAGGATCTCGCGCATGCGCTCGATGCTCTGTGCCTCGCGACGGAAGTCGAGCTCGTGCTGCAGCGACTCCGACAGGTGTTGGACGACCGCGGCCGGGTCGACGATCTGGCGCAGCCCCGGGCGGTCCGCGGTCTTGCGGGCGAACGCGCCGAGCAGCCCCAGGTCGCGAGTGATCTCGTCGCGGGCGCCCGGCCGCTGCACCTTCACCACGACGCGCTCGCCGGTCGACAGCAGGGCGCGGTGCACCTGCGCGATCGACCCGGTCGCGAGTGGCTCCGGATCGATGCTCTCGAACACGTCGTCCCACGGGACGCGCAGCTCCTCCTCCATCACCTCGACGACCTCGGCCTCGGTGAGCGGCGGCACGTGGTCGCGCAACGCGGCGAGCTCGTCGATGTACTCGGGTGGGACCAGGTCCGGGCGTGTCGAGAGCACCTGCCCGAGCTTGCAGAACGTCGGGCCGAGCTCTTCGAACGCCTGGCGCAGGCGCTTGGCGCTCTCGCGGTTGGCCTCGCCACCGCTGGGACCCTTGCGGCGTGCGAACAGCTCCTGCACGCCGTGCTTGGTGACGACGCTCGCGATCCTCGCAGCGCGGCCGGTGAGCAGCACGTCTTCCTCGACGACCGGCTCGGGCGCGTGGACGACGTGCGACTCCTTGCCGTCGAGGCTGGAGGTGTTGACGGTGATGACGGTGCAGTGGGCCGTGTGCGTGATCCGGTTCGGGACGTTCGCGAGCAAGAACTTCTTGTTGCCGCTCATCCCCGCGTTGCCGACGACGATCACGTCGGCCCTCTCCTCGAACGCGACGTTGACGATCGCCTCGGCGGGCTGGTCGTCGACCACCACCCGGGCCCGGCCGCTCGGGCCCGCGAGCTCGCCGGCCAGGCGCCCGAGCTCGGCCCGCGTGGCCGTGAGGAGGTGCTCGTCGACGGCGTCCTCGGCGTCGCTGCGGACGTCGCCGCCCGGGTCGGGCAGCACGACCTGCACCAGGAGGAGCTCGGCGGCGAAGCGTCCGGCGAGGTCGGCCGCCCACTGGACGGCCCGCTCCGAGGTCTCCGATCGGTCCGTCGCCACCAGGATCCGCTGCACGGCTCGACGCTACAGGTCAGGATGGAAGCGATGGATGCCGCCGCTCTCGTCGCCGACTGGGCCTCCCGGGGGTCGGTCGAGCGGGTCGGCGACGACTCGGTCTTCGTGATCGACACGCAGGCCGCCTCGGGCAGCGCTCCGCCGCTGCTCGTGCTGCACGGGTTCCCGACCTCGTCGATCGACTTCGCCGGCGTGCTCGGCACGCTCGGCGCCGACCGGCGCGTCGTGCTGCTCGACCTCCCCGGGTTCGGCCTCTCGGGCAAGCCCGACCGGGCGTACTCGCTCTTCGCTCAGGCCGACGTCGTCGAAGCGGTCGTCGCGGGTCTCGGCATCGACGAGGTCGACCTGCTCACGCACGACATGGGCGACTCCGTCGGCGGTGAGCTGCTCGCACGTGGCATCGATGGCGAACTCGGGTTCGGCGTTCGGCGCCGCGTGCTCACGAACGGCAGCATCTATCTCGACCTCGCGCACCTCACGGACGGACAAGCGCTGCTCGAGGCGTTGCCAGACGAGGCGATCGCCGCCGACGCGGCGCCGGACGTGGACGCGCTCGAGCGCGCGCTGACCGACACGCTGGCACCTCCCGGTGGGACTGCATCGCGGCCCGACCCGTTGCACGTTCGGGCCGCCGCGGTGCTCGTCGTCCACGAGGGCGGCAACCGTCTCTTGGCGCGCGAGATCCGCTACCTCGAGGAACGGCGCCAGAACGAGGAGCGATGGACCGGGGCGATCGAGCGGCATCCCGCGCCCCTCACGGTCGTGTGGGGCGACCACGACCCGATCGCGGTGTGGCCCATGACCGACGAGCTGCTCCGCAAGCGTGACGGGCTCGACACGCCCCGGACGCGCCTCGAGGGCGTCGGCCACTACCCGATGGTCGAGGCGCCGGCCGCGTTCGCCAGCGCCGTGCTCGCCGGGCTCTAGCCCATGACGCTTCGCGTCGTCGGCGCCGGGCTCGGTCGCACCGGCACGCACTCGCTCCAGCTGGCGCTGGCCCAGCTGCTGGACGCTCCCTGCTACCACATGATGGAGGTCGTGGGTCATCCCGAGCACGTCGGCATGTGGCAGCGCGCGATCGAAGGTGACTCGGTCGACTGGGACGAGCTGTTCGATGGCTACGCCGCGACCGTCGACTGGCCCGCCGCCGCGTTCTGGCGCGACCTGTCCGACCACTACCCGGACGCAACCGTGCTCTTGTCGGTCCGGGACGCCGACTCGTGGTGGCGCAGCGCCAGCTCGACGATCTTCGAGACCGGCGGCCAGCCGCGACCCGACGATCCCCTGTTCGGTCCGCTGTTCGACATGACCCAGGCCCTGCTCACCCGGCGCTTCACCCCCGACTGGCGCGAGGAGGAAGCGGCGAAGGCCGCGTTCGACGCGCACGGCGCGGCGGTGCGCGCTGCGATCCCGGCCGAACGCCTCGTGGAATGGCGCCCGGGCGACGGCTGGGAGCCCCTCTGCACCGCGCTCGGCATCGATCTGCCGAGCGAGCCGTTTCCGCACGTCAACACGACCGCCGACTTCCGTCAGCTCACGGGCCTCAACTGAGCCGCTCTTGCGTCGAAGCGCCACACATGCCGCGGCTTTGCGACGCCGGCGCGCTCACGGCATCCTGTGAGCCATGCGGACACCACTGTGCGACCGGCTCGGCATCGAGTACCCGATCTTCGCCTTCACCCACTGCCGTGATGTCGTCGCCGCGGTGAGCAAAGCGGGCGGCTTCGGCGTGCTCGGTGCCGTCGGCTTCACCCCCGAGCAGCTCGCGATCGAGCTCGACTGGATCGACGAGCACGTCGGCGACGCGCCCTACGGCGTCGACGTCGTGATCCCGGGCAAGTACGAGGGCATGGGGGAGATGGACGCCGACAAGCTCGCCGAGCAGCTGCGCGCGCTCGTGCCCGCCGGTCACGTCGAGTTCGCCAAGGACGTCCTCAGCCAGCACGGCGTCCCCGAGCTCCCCGAGGGCGAGACCGCGACCGGTCAGCTCCTGGGGTGGTCCGAGGCGACCGCGACGCCGCAGGTCGAGATGGCGCTCCGGCACGACAAGGTGCGACTGATCGCGAACGCGCTCGGCACGCCGCCCGAGGAGGTGGTGCGCGAGGTGCAGGCGACTGGTCGGCTCGTCGCCGCGCTCTGCGGCCGCCCCGACCAGGCGCGCCACCACAAGGACGCCGGCCTCGACATCGTCATCGCCCAGGGCACCGAAGGCGGCGGCCACACCGGCGAGATCGGGTCGCTCGTGCTGTGGCCGCAGGTGGTCGAGACGGTCGCGCCGATCCCGGTGCTCGCGGCGGGCGGCATCGGCACCGGCGCGCAGATCGCCGCCGCGATCGCGCTGGGCTGTCAGGGCGCGTGGACGGGCTCGCTGTGGCTCACCGTCGAGGAGGCGTCGACGTCACCCGCGCAGAAGCAGCAGCTCCTGGAGAAGGAGAGCCGCGACACCATCCGGTCGAAGTCGTTCACGGGCAAGCCGTGCCGCATGATCCGCAACGACTGGACCGACGCCTGGGAGCGACCCGACACGCCCGACCCGCTGCCCATGCCGATGCAGTACATGGTGTCGGGCGAGGCGGTGGCGCGCGGCTCGCGCTACCCCGAGCAGAGCCGCGACGTGTTCTTCAACCCGGTCGGCCAGACCGTCGGGCTCATGAAGCAGGAGCGCAAGGCGCGGGACCTGATCACCGACCTCGTCGAGGAGTACCTCGAGGCGTGCGAGCGGCTCGAACGAGTCAACGCCGCGGCCCAGGCCTGACGCGATCAGACGTCAGCCGAAGTTGATCTGCTCGGACGCGGCCTTGAAGCTGTCCGCCTCGGGCGCCAGCCAGAACCCGTCCTGCACCGTCTCGTCGACTGACCTCGCGAACGCTTCCTGCCACTCCGCCGACCCGTCGGGGTAGAGCTCGGCGAGCGTCGCCGCGTCGAGCGGCTCCGTCGTGCCGAAGAGGCTGCAGAACGTTCCGCCGGGGTTCTCGTTGCCGGTGTTCACCGCGAGCGGCACGTCGACGATCGGCGTGCGCAGGCCGCCGACGGCGATGCCTTGGTCGTCGCGGACGATCGCGACGTCCTCGCCCGAGCCCGTCGTCTTGATGCGCGGCGCCTTCGGGGGTGGCGTGCCGTCGCGCACCCAGTCGTCGAGGTGTGCCAGCGCCGCGCTCAGCGGAGCGAACTGCGCGCCGGCGTTCACCGACTGCGAGCAGCTCAGCGGGCCACCGGACGCGGCCGCAGGGTCGAGCAGACCAAGCTCCGCGGAGCCGTCCCCGGTGTCGTTGGTGCCGAGCTCGCCCGTGTAGGCGTCCGCGTGCGCGGTGCCCGCGACCTCCCAGAGCCGGAAGCTCTTCGAGTCGGGCTGACGCGCCGGCGTGAAGCCGAGCCGGGTGAGGTCGGTCTCGGTCTCGAACGTGATCACGGGCACGTCGAGGTCGGTGCGGATGCGTGCGCCGGCGGGGACGTTGCTGTCGTCGCCGCGGCCGAGCTCGAGGTCACCGAACGGTGCGGCACCACCGCCACGGCTGTGGATCAGGTAGCCGTCGTACAGGTCGACGAGCGGGTGGACGGCGTTCACGTACGTCGTCATGTAGAACGCGGACTGCGACTCGCCGAGCGCGATGACACGCTGCACGTCGTAGCCCTCGAACGGGTCGACGCCGTCGGCGTCACCCGAGGCGACGACTCCGGCTTGGGTGAAGATGTCGTACGAGTACACGTCGCCGGGGTGGCTGAGCGTCCCGTAGCGCTCGGGGTCGCCGCCCTTGAGGCCGCCCGCGCTCGCGCCCTCGAGCACGTCGCCGCCGCCCTGCACGCCGACGGCCTGTGCGGAGACGCCCACCCACGCGGCGCCGCTCCGGATGATCTGGTTGTGCGTGTTGATCCAGTCGGGTGCGGTGTCGAAGCCCGCGCTCACGTTGAGCCACTCGACGAAGACCGTGCCGCTGAAGTCGTCGGGGTCGGCAGGCTTGTAGACGACGATGCGCGTCGTGAACGGCGCGGTCTCGCCCTCGGTCACGTTCCACTTGCCGTTGGCGCGGAGCTTGCCGTCCTGCGCGTACGCGACGGCGTCGCCCTCGACGAAGTACTCGTCGCGGGCGTACCCGACCGACGACGGCTCGAAGTTGGTGGAGAGGAGGCTCGGGCTGCCCTGTCCGCCGGTGACCGGCCCCGACACCGTCGGGGTCGTGGTGCCCGACGACCCAGCGGACGCAACGGCGGTGGGGGCGACGAGCGCCACCGCGAGCAGGAGCGGGATCGTCATCGAGCGTCGGATCATGACGCGATTCTTAGCCCAGATCGATGGCGACCGCGGCGTCGCTCGGGGGGTCGAAGTCGAAGCGGGCGCTCTCGCGCAGCCGCACCTGCGGCAGGCGCAGCGCGAGCACGACGAGCGCCAGCGTGACCGGCAGGGCGGCGTAGTACACGTACGGGAGCGCGCCGGCGTAGTCGACGGCGCTCGGCGTGCCCGACGGCAGCTGCGACTGGAGCGCGGCGCTGCACAACGCCACGCCGAGCGTGCTGCCGAGCATTCGTGACAGCAGCGCGGTCGACGTCGCGACGCCCAGGTCGCGCTCCTCGGCGCCGTTCTGCACCGCGAGCAGTGATGTCTGCATGACGAAGCCGACGCCGGTGCCGAGAACCGCGCCGAAGATCGCGACGAGCCAGACCGGTGTGCTCTCGCCGAGGGTGGTCAGGAGGACGATGCCCGCGACCGCGACGATGGAGCCTGCGATCGGCCAGACGCGGTACTGCCCGGTGCGCTCGACGGCGCGTCCCGCGATCAGCGTGGCGCAGGCGGTCGTGAACATGAACGGCACGAGCAGGAACCCGGACGTGGTCGGGCTGTACCCGGCCACCTGCTGCACGAACACCGGGATGAAGTAGATCCCGGCGGCGAAGTTCACGCCGCTCGTGAGGTTGAGCCCCGCCGCGACCCGCACGACGCGGACGTGCAGCATCCGCAGCGGGAGCACCGGCTCGGGGGCGCGCCGCTCCCACAGGACGAACAGCGTCGCGAGGACCGCGCTGGCAACCACGAGCGCGACCACCGTTGGCGACGTCCAGTCGTTGCTGTCGCTGCCGACGCTGGCGACGACGATGATGCACGCGAGCGTCGACGTGATCAGCGCGGCACCGGGGTAGTCGAGCGCATGGGGGATGCGCCGGTACGGCACGTGCAGCTTCGTCGTCACGATGAACATGCTCAGGAGGGCGAACGGCAGGTTCACGTAGAACGCCCACCGCCACGAGAGGTTGTCGACGAAGAGCCCACCGGCGAGCGGACCGATGAGGCTCGCGACCGCGAAGATCGCGCCTTGGTAGCCGAGCCAGCGCCCGAGTGATCGCGCGGGGACGATGTCGGCGACGATCGCCATCGACAGCGACCCGATGCCGCCGGCTCCCATCCCCTGGATGGCGCGGAACCCGAGGAGCTGCTCCATCGAGCCCGCCGTGCCCGAGAGCATCGATCCCACGGTGAAGATCGCGACCGCGATCAAGAAGACGCGCTTGCGGCCGTAGAGGTCCCCGAGCTTGCCGTACAGCGGCATCGTGGCGACGGTCGCGAGCAGGTAGCTCGTGATCACCCAGGAGCGCAGCGACTCGTCGCCGAGCTCGCGCGTGATCGTCGGCAGCGCGGTCGAGACGATCGTGGCGTCGAGCGCCGAGAGGATCTGCCCGAGCTGGAGCCCGATGAAGATCAGGAGGACGCTGCGGGAGACCCGGTTGGTCGACGAGGCGCCGGACGTCGAGGTGATGCGCGCAGCCTACGGGAGGGGCTCCAGGAGGCCGGCGAGCACCGCGAGGGCGGCGTCGGGGTCGTCGACGGCGACGAACTCGAAGCCGGCGAGACCGGCGTAGTGCTGGTCGACATGGGTGTCGCCGACGTGCACGTAGCGGTGCGCGTCGTCGTAGCGCGTGCGCACGTCGTGGAGGTGGTGCTTGCCGCCGAGGAAGGCCATCGTCAGACCGTGCTGCTCCCACGTGGTCGCCTGGTCGGTGCGGGTGCGGTCGGACGCGCACCCCACGACGAGCCCGGCGGCGACGAGCTGTCGCACGAGCGCGACGGTGATCGGCCCCGGCGGCTCCCCGAACTCCATGGTCCCGTCGATGTCGAGGCTCAGGACCGACGACCTGGTTGCGCCTCTCACCACGAGATGTGGGGGTCAGGGACGCATCGCTTCGACGGGCACGTCGAAGTAGTCGATGTAGCGCTGCGCCCGCTCGCGGATCTCGCCCTCGTCGAGGCCCGTGTCGGCGAACGAGTAGAGGTGCTTGCCGTGCTTCTCCCGGCCGTGGTCGTCGAGGAAGGCGCGCATGCGCGCCTCGACCCCGGGTGTCAGCTCCACGTCCCACCGGTCGTAGATCCGGCGGATCGTGCCGAAGTGGTCGGCCATGAACTCCTCGAACTGCACGTCGACGATGCGGTCGGGCGCGATGCTGCCGTCCTCGCGCGCGTCGACCGAGCGATCGAGCCCGTCGAGGATCAGCTCCGCCCAGATCCTCGCGGTGTCGGCGACCGTCACCTCGTCGCTGAAGATCGCGCCGAGATACGCGAACAGCGACGACAGCGACGCCACGATCTTCACCGGGTCGCGGTGGGTCTGGATGAAGCGGGCGTCGGGGTACTCGCCGAGGAGCGCCGGAAGTGCCCACAGGTGCGCGCCCGACTTCAGGACCCAGCGCTCGCCGCGGTACCTCGCCCCGAGCACCTGGAGGAAGCGCTTGTGGTACCGGTACGTCGGCGCCATGTCGGCTTCGGTCGTCACCCACCGCAGGTACGACGGCACCCGGAACTGGCTGCCGAAGATCACGCTCGCGAGCTCACCGCCGGTGATGCGGACGCACTCCTGGGCGAGCGTGGCGCCCGTCGGGTGCATCGCCTGCATCTCCGGGCGGGCCTGGTGCGCGAGGTCCATCTGGGCCTCGACCTCGGCGATGCGGGGGTCCGTCTCGTAGGTCGCCTCCTCGGGTGGCGGCACCGGGAGGTCGACCTCCCACGTGCGGGGCGCGCGTGCCACCGGGTCCTGGGCGAGCAGGTCCTGGAGGATCGTGGTGCCGGTGCGCCCCATCCCGATCATGAACACGACCGGGCCGAGATCGGACGCCGCCGCGCCGGGGTTGCGGTCGTGCCAGTCGACGATGGCGAGTCGGTTCGTGAGGTAGCCGACCAGGTTGTCGGGGGTGATCGCCGCACCGAGCTCGCTCAGCGCGCCCTCGGTGGCGAGCGTGTCGACGAGCACGTCGAGCCCGACGCGGTACGTGGGCTCACCGAAGTCGTCGAGCCCGGAGCGGTCACTCGCGGTCGCGAGGAGCTCGTCGGCATCGATCCTGGCTGCCACGGGCGGTGACCGTAGCGCGCCTCACACGGAGCAGAACGCGATCGCGTCGACGGACTTCGCACGATCCTTGCGCTTGCCGTCGACGGCGATCGAGCAGCGGACGGTGCCGTCGGGGTCGGCGGTGGACGCGCAGTCGTCCGTGGCCCACGCCGCGATCGTCCAGTGCTTCGCCTTGGCGGTGGTCCCCACCGTCGTCGAGAACGGGAGGTCGACGAGCGTGTTGGTGACGCGGTCGAAGTGCTTGGAGGGCCCGCGCTTCTTCGTCGTCTCGTAGTACGAGACGCACGCGGTGTCGGCGTCCTTCGAGCGCACCTTGAAGCGCAGCTCCCGACCCCCGAGACCGAACCCCGCTCGGCCGTCGCCGACCTCCGCGGCGACGGGCGACACGCCCGCGCCGACCGCGAGGACCACACCGGCCAGGACTGCCGTGATCCGACTCATCGGCGTCGATCCCATCACCGTCGATACCATCACATCGTGCGCGCGATCTCCAAGCCGGGTCGGTGAGCACGTGCCCGACGACACCACCGACTACGTCGCCGTCCGCCGGCTCCAGGACGCCTACGCCGACGTCGTGACGCGTCGCGCCTGGTCCGAGCTCGATGCGCTGTTCCTGCCCGAGGCGGTCGTCGAGGTCAACACGCGAACGAGCGAGCCGCTGTGCTTCGAAGGCCCGGAAGCGCTGGGGTCGTTCATCAGCGGCGCGATCGAACGGTTCGCCTTCTTCGAGTTCGTGATCTTGAACACCCGTGTCTCGATCGCGCCCGAGGGCGATCCCGACGCCGCCGCCGCCCGCGTGTACATGTGCGAGCTGCGGACCGATCGCGAGACCGGGCAGTGGATCAACGCGTTCGGCGTGTACCACGACCGGTATCGCCGTTCGGACGACCGCTGGTGGTTCGCGCGCCGCCGCTACCACTCGCTCGGTCGGTCGGCCGAGGACGGCACCGGTCGCGTCGAGGCGTTCGAGTTCCCGCGCCACCTCACGCTCGGGCCCACCC
>CAZHKE010000075.1:10312-11739 GCA_964532485.1 uncultured Bifidobacteriaceae bacterium | reverse complement strand
ATGGCCAAGGCGAAGTTCGAGCGGACGAAGCCGCATCTCAACATTGGGACGATTGGTCATATCGATCATGGGAAGACGACGTTGACGGCGGCGATCACGAAGGTGCTGTCGGAGAAGGATCCGAGTACGAGCTTCACGGCGTTTGATGAGATCGACAAGGCGCCGGAGGAGAAGCAGCGGGGGATCACGATCTCGATCGCGCATGTGGAGTACGAGACGGAGAATCGGCATTACGCGCATGTGGATTGTCCGGGTCATGCGGATTACATCAAGAACATGATCACGGGTGCGGCGCAGATGGATGGGGCGATCTTGGTGGTGGCGGCCACGGATGGGCCGATGCCTCAGACGCGTGAGCATGTGCTGTTGGCCCGTCAGGTGGGGGTGCCCAACATCGTGGTGGCGTTGAACAAGACCGACATGGTCGATGACGAGGAGATCCTCGAGCTGGTGGAGCTGGAGGTGCGGGAGCTGCTCAACGAGTACGAGTTCCCTGGTGATGACACTCCGATCGTGCGGGTCTCGGCGCTCAAGGCGCTGGAGGGGGATGCGGAGTGGGCGGGCAAGATCGTGGAGCTGATGGAGGCGGTCGATTCCCACATCACCGAGCCGACGCGTGATGTCGACAAGCCGTTCTTGATGCCGATCGAGGATGTGTTCTCGATCACGGGTCGGGGGACGGTGGTCACCGGGCGGGTGGAGCGTGGGATCGTGAAGGTCAACGAGGAGATCGAGATCGTCGGGATCAAGGACACGACCAAGACGGTCTGCACCGGGGTGGAGATGTTCCGCAAGCTCCTCGACGAGGGTCGCGCCGGCGACAACATCGGGGCGTTGTTGCGGGGCACGAAGAAGGAAGACGTCGAGCGGGGTCAGGTGCTGGCCAAGCCGGGTTCGATCACTCCTCATACCCAGTTCGAGGGTCAGGTGTATGTGTTGACCAAGGACGAGGGTGGGCGTCACACGCCGTTCTTCGGGAACTACCGGCCCCAGTTCTACTTCCGGACCACGGACATCACCGGTGCGATCCAGCTGCCCGAGGGCACCGAGATGGTCATGCCCGGCGACAACACCGAGATGACCGTCGAGCTGATCGCGCCCATCGCGATGGAAGAGGGTCTGCGCTTCGCGATCCGCGAGGGTGGCCGCACCGTCGGCGCCGGCCGCGTCACCAAGATCATCAAGTAGAGGGGCGCAGCGGCCGCGGGCCGGGCATCCCGGTCCGCAGCGCAGCGACCCAAGGAGTAGGAGCCATGGCCTCGGACAAGCGCGTGAAGGTGACGCTCGCCTGCGAGGAGTGCAAGCGGCGCAACTACATCACGATGAAGAACAAGACCAACGATCGTGATCGCATCGAGATGAAGAAGTACTGCCGCTGGGACAAGCGCCACACCCTCCACAAGGAGACGCGCTAGTCACCCTCGCTC
>CAZHKE010000075.1:0-10212 GCA_964532485.1 uncultured Bifidobacteriaceae bacterium | reverse complement strand
CCGCTGGGACAAGCGCCACACCCTCCACAAGGAGACGCGCTAGTCACCCTCGCTCTGGTCGCAGGTCGATCAGGCCAGGTGCTTGGTGACGTCACCGGTGGGATCGTCGCCGGCGACCATGCTCTCCTCGAGGTTGTCGAGCCACTCGTGGAACTGGGTCGACTCGCCGCGGTCGGCCTCGGCGCGGGGGATCGCCGGCACCTCGAAGTCGGGCACCAACGGCGGATGGTCGGTCGCCGGCTTCCGGGCCATGACCTTCTCGATCACGGGTGCGAGCCGCTCCTCCTTCTCGCGCCGCTGCTGCTCGTCGCGCTCGGCGAACTCGGGGAGGATCTCCGTGCCGAAGAGCTCGAGGCTCTCCATGACGTGCTCGTGTCTGTTCCGGCCCGCCGCGCTCGACAGGATCACCGTGTCGACGCCGACCTCCTCGTAGCGCTGCAGGTAGGCGCGCACCTGCTCGGGCGTGCCCATCGCGCCGCGCAGTCCCGCGAAGCTGCCGGTGATCGCCTTCGCGCCCAGTCGGTCGCCGGCGGCGGCCGCCGCCTCGACCGCCTCGGGATCGAACCCGTGCTCGCGCCGCCGCTGCACGTACTCCTCCCACACCGCGGTGCTGCCCGGACGGTGGCGCCCGAAGATGTAGTAGTGCCCGAGCGAGTAGCCGAAGAAGTTGACGCCCTCGGCGCCGCGCAGCACCGCCTGCTCCTCGTCGGGATGGCACATGAACGGCGTCACGCACGCCATCTGGGCGTTCACCGAGTCACCGATGGGCACACCTTCGGCCGCGAGCGTCGTGTAGTAGTCGTCGACCCAGAAGCGGGCCTCCTCGGGGTCGAAGAACGCGAAGCCGAGCGCCCCGATCCCGTGCTGCGCCGCGAGGTGGATCGTCTCGCGGCGGCTGCACGCGACCCACACCGGCGGGTGTGGCTTCTGGAGCGGCTTGGGCACCACGTTGCGTGGGGGCATCGAGACGTGCTCGCCGACGTGCCCGGTGAACGGCGACTCGGTGAGGCATCGCAGGGCGACGCGCAGCCCCTCCTCCCACATCGGCCGCTTCGCGTCGGGGTCGATCCCGAACCCTCCCAGCTCCATCTCCGACGACGACTCGCCCGAGCCGAACTCGACCCGGCCGTCGGACACGACGTCGAGGGTGGCGATGCGCTCGGCCACGCGGGCGGGGTGGTTGAACGCCGGAGGGGTCTGCACGATCCCGTGGCCGAGTCGCAGGTTCTTCGTCCGCTGCGACAGGGCCCCGAGGAAGACCTCGGGTGCGCTCGAGTGGCTGTACTCCTCGAGGAAGTGGTGCTCGACGAGCCAGAAGCTGTCGATCCCGATCCGGTCGGCGAGCTCGCCCTGCTCGAGGGCCTCCTCGAAGACCCGCCGCTCGTCCCCGTCCGCCCAGGGTCGGGGCACCTGGTGCTCGTGGAAGATCCCGAAGCGCACGCCCGGAGTCTCGCATGTGCGTACCGCCCGGTAACCCCGTAGCGTCGGCACGAGTCATATGCCTACGAATCACCAGACGGACCGGGTGCTCGACGAGCTCGTCGAAGCAGCCCGGTGGGGAGACCGGACGGCGTTCGACGAGCTGGTGCGGCGCACCTATGTCGACACCTACACGCTCGCCGTGCGGCTCACCGGGAACGAGGAGGACGCGCGGGACGTGGTGCAGGAGGCCTACCTCCGAGCCTGGAAGGGCATCCGTCGCTTCCGCGGCGACTCCGCGTTCCCGACGTGGATGTATCGCATCACCGCCAACGCCGCGTACACGCAGATCGATCGCCGCCGCCGCCGCCGCACGACCCACCTCGACGACGTCGACGACCCGATCGACCGGCGTCTCGACGCCCAGCCCGACACGCTCGCCGAGTCGCGCGCGGGGCTCGAGCACCTCTCGGCCGCCCTCGACGAGCTGCCGCCGACGCTGCGGACGCTGGTGATCCTCAAGGACGTGTACGGCCTCCCGCACGAGGCGATCGCCGACGAGCTCGGCATCTCGGTCGCCGCAGCCAAGGTGAGGCTGCATCGGGGGCGCAAGCGGCTGCGCGAGCTGCTCGACGCGTCCGAGAGCCCGGGCGAGGGATCGAGAGCGAGGTCGGCCCGTGCGGTGTGACGACGTCGCGCTCCTGCTGCCCGAGGCGGTCGACGGTGAGGCGCCGGTGGCGCTGCCGGTGCAGCGCCACGTCGAGTCGTGCCTGCGCTGCCAGGCGGAGCTGGCGCGCTATCGCCGGATGCTGCGGGGGCTCCAGCTGCTGCGCACGCAGTACCTCGAGCCCGCGCCGGGTGTGCTGAGCCAGACGCTCGCCGCGATCGGTGAGGCGTCGGAGCAGCGCGCGATCCGGTCGGTGCTCTCGGGTCGACGCCTGGCGTACGTCGGGGCGGTCGGCGGCGCGCTCGCCGCGGCCACGGCGACGACGGCCGCCGCGGTGCTGCTCACCCGGGCCAAGCGCCGCGCCGCCGCGCTCGCGACGCACTGATCGCCGTCCCCGCTCGACGGGACCGGTCGACGCGGCCGACTCGACGGGATCGGCTCGGGGGCTCGCTGCTATCCTCGAATCCCTGGCCCCGTGCCGCCGGGCACGACCGGACAGCACAACAGACCGGGGCCAGGCCAGAGGGCAGTAGCTCAACTGGTAGAGCACCGGTCTCCAAAACCGGCGGTTGGGGGTTCGAGCCCCTCCTGCCCTGCTCCGATCCTCCGAGGGCTGCGCGGTGAACCGACAGACGAAGCGAATGATGGCGCGCCAAGGCGGCGACAAGCCGCCCGCGCGCGAGCGTCGCCAGCGCCCCCAGCCCGGCTCCGACGTCAAGAAGGAGAAGACCGGGCCTCGCAAGTACCTCTCCGAGGTGATGGCCGAGCTCAAGAAGGTCGCCTGGCCGACCCGCCGCGAGGTCTTCAACTCCACCGTGGCCGTGCTGATCGCGGTCGTGTTCATGACTTCGCTGATCTTCCTGTTCGACCTCGGCTCCTCCAACTTCGTCCTCCTCCTCTTCAACTGACATGAGCTTCTCTGTGCCCTCCAACGACACCGACATCCGCGACGACGCCGAGCCGACCGACGCGCCCGCTGACGGAGCGCCCCCGTCGGCGGGCGGCGAGCCGTTGGAGGCGGACGTCTTGACCGGCGCCACGCTCGACCCGACCGCCGAGCTCGTCGACGTCACGACCGAGCCCGGCGACGGCGCCGATGGTGGCGACGGCGCCGATGGTGACGGCGAAGGCGGCGAGGAGCCCGCGGCGAGCGAGCCGAGCCCCTTCGACCGCCCGGGTGACTGGTATGTCGTCCACACCTACGCCGGCTACGAGAACAAGGTGAAGTCGAACCTGCTGAACCGCATCCGCTCGATGCACGTCGAGGAGCGGATCTTCGAGGTCGTCATCCCGATGGAGGACGTCATCGAGTTCAAGGGTGGGCAGCGGCGGGTGGTGCAGAAGAAGGTCTTCCCGGGCTACTTGCTCGTGCGCCAGGACCTGGACGACGACTCGTGGTACGTCGTGCGCAACACGCCGGGCGTCACCGGGTTCGTCGGCCCGAGCGGCTCGAAGCCGGTTCCCCTGTCGCGGCGCGAGGTCGAGGACATCCTCGGTGTCGAGAAGCCCGAGGGCACGCCGGCCGCGGAGCGCAAGGTCCGACCGCGGGTCGAGTTCGAGGAGGGCGAGCAGGTGCGGGTCGTCACGGGGCCGTTCGCCGACTTCAACGGGTCGATCTCCGAGATCGACGTCGACCGCTCGAAGCTCAAGGTGCTCGTCAACATCTTCGGACGTGAGACGCCCGTCGAGCTCGAGTTCGGCCAGGTCGCGAAGCTGTAGGAAGCAGAGATGGCAAAGAAGAAGCTCGCCGCGACGGTGAAGATCCAGATCCAGGCCGGCCAGGCCACGCCTGCGCCCCCGGTGGGCACCGCGCTCGGCCCCCACGGCATCAACATCATGGACTTCTGCAAGGCGTACAACGCCGAGACCGAGAACCAGCGTGGCCTCGTGATCCCGGCCGAGATCTCGATCTACGAGGACCGCTCCTTCACGTTCATCACCAAGACTCCGCCCGCCGCGTTCCTCCTGCGCCAGGCCGCCGGCCTCGAGAAGGGCTCCGGCAACCCCCGAACCGAGAAGGTCGGCACTGTCACCCGCGACCAGGTGCGCAAGATCGCCGAGACCAAGATGCCCGATCTCAACGCCGTCGACATCGAGGGAGCGATGCTCCAGGTCGCCGGGACCGCCCGGTCCATGGGCATCGACCTCGTCGACTGAGCGAGAGAGCACCAGGAGCGGGAGAGATGACGAAGCAGGGCAAGGCCTACCAGGACGCACTCGGTCGCTACGACCGTGACCGGCTCTACCCGCCCACCGAGGCGCTCGAGCTGGTGAAGTCGTTCGCGACGAAGAAGTTCGACGAGACGACCGAGGCGACGTTCCGCCTCGGCGTCGACCCCCGCAAGGCGGATCAGATGATCCGGGGCACGGTGTCGCTGCCGCACGGCACCGGCAAGTCGGCGCGCGTGGTGGTGTTCGCTGCGGGCGACCAGGCTCGCGAGGCCGAGGCGGCCGGCGCCGACGTGGTCGGTGCCGACGACCTCGTCTCCCGCATCGAGGGCGGCTTCCTCGACTTCGACGTGGCGATCGCCACGCCCGACCTCATGGGGCAGGTCGGCAAGCTCGGCCGCACGCTCGGGCCGCGGGGCCTGATGCCCAACCCCAAGACGGGCACGGTCACGAACGACATCGGCAAGGCGGTCGCCGAGTTCAAGGCCGGCAAGGTCGAGTACCGCACCGACCGCTACGGCAACGTCGCAGTGCCGATCGGCAAGGCGAGCTTCACTCCCCAGCAGCTCGTCGAGAACTACTACGCCGTCCTCGAGGAGGTCCTGCGCGCCAAGCCGGCCGCCGCGAAGGGCAAGTACGTGAAGGCGGCATCGGTGTCGTCGACGATGGGACCCGGAGTCCGCGTCGACGCCTCGGTGACGCATGAGGATTCGCTGGAGGCCCTGGCCTCCGCGTAGCGTGTTCGTCGACATCTGAATCGTTGCCACAGACCTTCGGTCTCCCCCCGGCACCCACCTGGGGGAGGTAATGGGTTCCCCACCCCCACGGGTGGCTTCCCGCCGGACGAGGTGACCTCCGAAGCCAACGGGGCGTCTCCGCGTGTCTGCGGCGCCCCGTTCGTTCGTCCCAGACCCAGCTTCGGAGCACCGATGCCAAGAGCCGACAAGGTCGCCGCCGTCGAGGAGATCAAGATCAAGCTCGGCGACGCCGACGCGGCCGTCCTGACCGAGTACCGAGGGCTCAGCGTGTCCGACCTCGCCGAGCTGCGCGGATCGCTCCGCCCGGCCGGCACCGAGTACAAGGTCTTCAAGATCTCGCTCGCCCGCCGGGCGATCGAGGATGCGGGGATGCAGGACCTGCTCCCGATGCTGAGCGGCCCGACGGCGTTCGCGTTCGTCACCGGCGACGCCGTCGTCGCAGCCAAGGCGCTGCGCGACTTCGGCAGGGGCAATCCCGCGCTCGTCATCAAGGGCGGGATGCTGGGGCCGCGTGTGCTCACGCCGGCCGACATCTCCCAGCTCGCCGACATCGAGCCGCGCGAGGTGCTGCTCGCGAGGCTCGCCGGCGGGTTCCAGGCGCCGCTGGTCAAGGCCGCCGGCCTGTTCTCGGTGTTCGCCCGCAACTTCGCGTACGGCCTCAAGGCCTACGTCGACCAGCGCGTCGCCGGCGGCGAAGCGCTCGAGGAGTCGGCTGCGCCCGCCGTCGACGCGACTCAGACCGAAGCAATGGACGCGGAGCGAGCGACCGCGGACGGGGCATCCCCGGCCGCCGCGAGCGACGCCATAGAAGAGGAATAGCAATGGCCACCATGACCACCGAAGAGCTCCTGGACGTCTTCAAGACCATGACGGTCCTCGAGCTCAACGAGTTCCTGAAGGCGTTCGAGGAAGAGTTCGACGTGACCGCGGCCGCGCCCGTCGCAGTCGCGGCCGGGCCCGTCGCGGCAGGTGGTGGCGAGGCCGCCGCCGGCGGCGAGGAGCAGGACGAGTTCGACGTCGTCCTCTCCGCAGCCGGCGACGCCAAGATCCAGGTCATCAAGGAGGTGCGAACGCTCACGAGCCTGGGCCTGAAGGAGGCCAAGGACCTCGTCGACAACGTGCCGAAGCCGGTGCTGGAGAAGGTCGCCAAGGAAGAGGCCGAGAAGGCCAAGGAGCAGCTCGAGGGCGCCGGCGCCACCGTCGAGCTCAAGTAGCACCGCTGCTCCCGCGCGGTGCTTGACCGGGCTGGGTCGTCGCCCTAGGGTTCGCGCCGGTCGAACCGGGCCCCCCCAAGGGGGTCTGGTCGTCGACGCGTGTTTGCGGCGCGGCTTCGGCGCGTATACCATCCCTGGAGCCGTGCTTTTCCGCTCCTGCGCCACCTGATCGCTCTGAACCCGGTCCGCGCGCGCTCTCTTTCGTGAGGAGTCGCTAGTGCCTCGTCTCGCGTCCCGCGAACGCCTGTCCTTCTCCGGACTCTCGGAGGTCCTCGAGCTGCCCGACCTGATCGCCGTGCAGCGTCAGTCCTTCGACCACTTCATCGAAGAGGGGATCGCCGAGGTCCTCGCCGACATCTCGCCGATCGAGGACTTCACCGGTGCCCTCAAGCTGGAGCTGGCCGATCACGTCTTCGACCCGCCCAAGCACACCGAGGAGGAGTGCCGGGCCAAGGACATGACCTACGCGCGGCCGCTCTTCGTCACCGCCCGGTTCATGAACGCGGCGACGGGCGAGATCAAGGAGCAGACCGTCTTCATGGGCGACTTCCCCATGATGACGGCGCGGGGCACGTTCATCATCAACGGCACCGAGCGGATCGTGGTCAGCCAGCTCGTCCGCTCGCCGGGCGTGTACTTCGGGATCAACCCCGACAAGACTCAGCCGGAGAAGGACATCGTCGACGCCAAGATGATCCCGGGCCGGGGCGCGTGGCTCGAGTTCGAGGTCGACAAGAAGGACATCGTCTACGTCCGGGTCGACCGCAAGCGCAAGCAGCCGGTCACCGTCCTCCTGAAGGCCCTCGGCTTCGGCGAGACGGAAGAGGAGCTCCTCGGGCTCATCCGTGACCGCGACGGCAACCCCTACGACTCGATCGCGAACACGCTCGCCAAGGACAACACCGAGTCGGCCGAAGACGCGTTCATCGACATCTACCGGAAGCTCCGTCCGGGTGAGCCGCCGACGCCCGACTCGGCGCGCCAGCTCCTCGAGAACCTCTTCTTCAACCCGAAGCGCTACGACATGGCCAAGGTCGGGCGCCACAAGGTGTCGAAGAAGCTGAGCGACGAGTACCCGAAGCTGCCGCTCTCGCAGTTCGACCTCGCCATTCCCAACGCCGACCCCGAGAAGGGGCCGGTCGAGTACCAGCTGACGCGGGCCGACATCCTCGCCACGGTCTCGTACCTGGTGAAGGTGCACGCCAACGATCAGCCCGACGACTACTTCCCCGACGACATCGACCACTTCGGCAACCGCAGGGTGCGCTCGGTCGGTGAGCTGATCCAGAACCAGGTGCGCGTGGGCTTGTCGCGCATGGAGCGCGTCGTCCGGGAGCGCATGACGACCCAGGACGTCGAGGCCATCACCCCGCAGACGCTCATCAACATCCGGCCGGTCGTCGCGGCCATCAAGGAGTTCTTCGGCTCCAGCCAGCTCAGCCAGTTCATGGACCAGACGAACCCGCTCGCGGGGCTCACCCACAAGCGCCGCCTCTCGGCGCTCGGTCCCGGTGGCCTGTCGCGCGAGCGCGCCGGCTTCGAGGTCCGCGACGTGCACCCGAGCCACTACGGGCGCATGTGCCCCATCGAGACGCCGGAAGGCCCCAACATCGGCCTGATCGGCTACCTCTCGAGCTACGCCCGCATCAACCGCTTCGGATTCATCGAGACGCCGTATCGCAAGGTCGACAACGGGCGGGCCACGAACCGCATCGAGTACCTGGCGGCCGACGACGAGGACCGCTACGTCATCGCGCAGGCGAACGCGCGCCTCGACGACTCCGGGCGCTTCATCACCCCACGTGTGCTGGTGCGGGCGCGCCACGGTGACCTCGCCTACGTCGACCCGCACGAGGTCGACTTCATGGACGTCTCGCCGAAGCAGATCGTCTCGGTCGCGACCGCGCTCATCCCCTTCCTCGAGCACGACGACGCCAACCGCGCGCTCATGGGCGCCAACATGCAGCGCCAGGCCGTGCCGGTCCTGCGTCCGACGGCGCCGTTCATCGGCACCGGCGTGGAGGCGCGTGCGGCTCGTGACGCCGGGGACCTCGTGATCGCCGAGGCCAACGGCAGGATCAGCGACGTCTCGGGGGACTCGATCACGGTCGAGTACGAGCCCAACGGCTCGCGGCGGGGCGGCAAGAGCACCTACAAGCTGCGCAAGTTCGAGCGCTCCAACCAGGGGACGTGCATCAACCAGAAGGCGTTGGTCGAGATCGGCGACACCGTGAAGGAAGGCGACGTCCTCGCCGACGGTCCGTCCACCCACGAGGGCGAGCTCGCCCTCGGCAAGAACCTCCTCGTGGCGTTCATGTCGTGGAAGGGCCACAACTTCGAGGACGCGATCGTGATCTCGGAGCGTCTCGTCAAGGACGACGTCCTCACGTCGATCCACATCGAGGAGCACGAGATCGACGCCCGCGACACGAAGCTGGGCGCCGAGGAGATCACGCGCGACATCCCGAACCTCTCGGAGGACATCCTCAAGGACCTCGACGAGCGCGGCATCATCCGCATCGGGGCCGAGGTCGGGCCCGGCGACATCCTCGTGGGGAAGGTCACGCCGAAGGGCGAGACCGAGCTCACGCCCGAGGAGCGGCTGCTCCGTGCGATCTTCGGCGAGAAGGCGCGCGAGGTGCGCGACACGTCGCTCAAGGTGCCGCACGGCGAGAACGGCAAGGTCATCGACGTGCGCGAGTTCTCGCGCGAGAAGGGCGACGAGCTCCCGCCGGGCGTCAACCAGCTCGTGCGGGTGTACGTCGCGCAGAAGCGCAAGATCAGCGAGGGCGACAAGCTGGCGGGGCGTCACGGCAACAAGGGCGTGATCGCCAAGATCCTGCCGGTCGAGGACATGCCGTTCATGGCCGACGGCACGCCGGTCGACATCATCCTCAACCCCCTCGGTGTCCCGTCCCGGATGAACGTGGGTCAGGTGCTCGAGGCGCATCTCGGGTACGCGGCCCGTCACGGCTGGGGCGACAAGCGCCGTGGCCCGCGCGTCGCCACCAAGACCCGCCCGCAGACCGAGCCGGCGGTGTGGGTCGCGAGCCCCGTGTTCGACGGCGCGCACTGGGACGAGGTCGAGCAGTCGGGATCGCGGGGGACGATCGAGCACCTCTTCGAGACGCTCAACCCCGACGGCGACGACGGCACCCGCCTCGTCGGCATCGACGGCAAGTCCCAGCTCTACGACGGTCGCACCGGCGAGGCGTACGACCAGGCGATCTCCGTCGGCTACGTGTACATCCTGAAGCTGGCGCACCTCGTCGACGACAAGATCCACGCACGCTCGACCGGTCCGTACTCGATGATCACGCAGCAGCCGCTGGGCGGGAAGGCGCAGTTCGGCGGTCAGCGCTTCGGCGAGATGGAGGTGTGGGCGCTCGAGGCCTACGGCGCGTCGTACGCGCTCCAGGAGATCCTCACCATCAAGTCCGACGACGTGCTCGGCCGCGTCAAGGTCTACGAGGCGATCGTCAAGGGCGAGAACATCCCCGAGCCGGGCATCCCCGAGAGCTTCAAGGTGCTCATCAAGGAGATGCAGGCGCTGTGCCTCAACGTCCGGGTGATGAACGAGCTCGGCCAGGAGGTCGAGATCCGCGAGCTCGACGAGGACGCCTTCCGCACCACCGAGGCGCTCGGCATCGACCTGTCGCGCCCCGAGCGCGGCACCGACGAAGAGGACGCGGCTCGCGAGCGCGAGCGGGCGCGCTTTTGATGACTGACCGGAGACGAGCACCCGCGGCCGGGCACCTCCGGCCGCACCGAGCCGTTCGCCGAGGTGGCGTGGACGGCCCGGCCCGAAGGGCCGACAGCGGGAGTGAGGGGAACAACGCATGCACGACGTGAACGAATCGGCCCGACTGTCGATCGCTCTCGCCACCGCGGACCAGATCCGCACGTGGTCGAACGGCGAGGTCAAGAAGCCCGAGACGATCAACTACCGCACGCTCAAGCCCGAGAAGGACGGCCTCTTCTGCGA
>CAZHKE010000074.1:0-11843 GCA_964532485.1 uncultured Bifidobacteriaceae bacterium | reverse complement strand
GCTCGTCGTCCGCCGGCACCCACCGACGAACGGGGATCGCCCGGATCGACAGCCGACCTCGAGAATCTCCCATGTCCGGAGACGCTACGAGCGGCCCCCGGGCTGGGCGAGGTGCGAGGATGACGGGCATGGCGGAGGTGGGCGCTCGCGACGCCCGGGATCAGCGGACCCGCGAGCTGATCGAGCTGGTGGCGACGGCGCTGCTCGCGATGGCGACGGTGCTGACCGCATGGTCGGCGTTCCAGAGCACCAAGTGGAGCGGGACCCAGGCGATCCACTTCGCCCGCGCCGGCGCGCTGCGCACCGAGTCGGCGAAGGACGCCAACCAGGCGAACTCGCAGGCCATCGTCGACGTCGACCTGTTCGTCGCGTGGGCCGAGGCGATCACGGCCGAGCGCGCGTTCGACCCGACGGCATCGACCGCCGCGGACGGTACCTACCAGCCCGACCCGAGCTCGCTCTCGGGGTTCCTCTACGAGCGCTTCCGCGACGAGTTCAAGCCCGCGGTCGAGGCGTGGCTGGCCGAGGACCCGATCAACAACCCCGAGGCGGCCCCGACGCCGTTCGCCCTGCCCGAGTACCGGCTCGCGGAGCAGGAGAGCTCCGACAAGCTCGAGGCCGCCGCCGACCGACAATCCGAGCTCGCACGGCGCGACAACCAGCGGGGCGACAACTACGTCCTCACCACGGTGCTGTTCGCGTCGGTGCTGTTCTTCGCGGGCGTCAGCTCGAAGCTCGGGTCGACGCGCAACCGGCTGGCCACGATCACGCTCGCCGTCGCCATCCTCGTCGCCGGCCTCGTCATCATCCTGACGTTCCCCATCAACATCTGACGCCCCAACCTCTCTCTGGTTGCGTCCCTCACCCGCGCAGGGCGGGGTGAGGGACGCACGTCAGGCGCCGCCGCGCCCACCTGAGCGAACCGGACCGGACCGGTCGGCGCTCAGTGCCCGGCGACGGGATGGGGCACGTAGGGCTCCTCGAGGCGGGCGATCTCCTTGTCGTCGAGCGCGAGCTGCTCGGCCGCGACCGCGTCCTCGAGGTGGGACAGCTTGGTGGCGCCGACGATCGGCGCGGTCACGCCGGGCCGGTGCAGCAGCCATGCCAGCGCCACCTGCGCCGGCGTCACTCCCCGTTCGCCCGCGACCTCGGCGACTCGCTCGACCACGTCGAAGTCGGCCGGGTGCGTGTAGAGGAAGTCGGTGAACGTATCGGTCTCGGACCGGGTCGTGCGCCGCTCGTCGCCCCGCCCCCGGTTGCCGGCGAGCACGCCCCGGGCCAGCGGGCTCCACGGGATCACCCCGACGCCCATGTCGATGCACTGCGGGATCATCTCCCGCTCTTCCTCTCTATAGAGGAGGTTGTAGTGGTTCTGCATCGACACGAACCGGGCGCCGCCCGCCCGCGCTGCCGTCGCTTGGGCCTTGGCGAACTGCCACGCGTGCATGCTGCTCGCGCCGATGTAGCGGGCCTTCCCGGCGCGCACGACGTCGTCGAGCGCCGCCATCGTCTCCTCGATCGGCGTGTGCACGTCGTAGCGGTGGATCTGGTACAGGTCGACGTGATCGAGCCCGAGCCTCTGGAGCGACGCGTCGATCGCCGACATGACGTGCTTGCGCGACAGCCCGCCGCCGTTGGGCCCGGGCGTCACCGGCATGAACACCTTGGTGGCGATCACCGCCTCGTCGCGGCTCAGGTACTTCGACACCAATCGTCCCGTCGCGACCTCGCTCGCCCCGTTGGAGTAGCCGTTGGCGGTGTCGAAGAAGTAGATGCCGGCCTCCACCGCCGCCCGCACGATCGGCTCGGCGGCGTCCTCGTCGAGCACCCACGGCCGGTCGCTGTCGTTGCCGTAGCTCATCATCCCGAGGCAGACGCGCGAGACCCGCAGCCCCGTCGATCCCAGGTTGACAGAGTCCATGAGCGGCACGGTAGCGGCCCGACGGGGGAGACTCCGGCCGTGGACGCGATCCGGGCCTCGGGGCTGACCAAGCGCTTCGGTCACCTGACGGCGGTCGAGGACCTCGACCTGGCCGTCGAGCCCGGCGAGGTCTTCGGGTTCCTCGGCCCCAACGGCGCCGGCAAGACGACCACGATCCGCTGCTGCCTCGACCTCGCCCGCCCGAGCGCCGGGACCGTCAGCGTGCTCGGCCTCGACAGCCGCGCGGGAGCGCTCGAGATCCACCGCCGCATCGGCTACCTGCCGGGCGAGCTCGCGCTCCCCAAGGACCTGACCGCACGCGAGCTCCTCGACTTCGTCGCCGACCTGCGCCCCGGTGCCGACGACTCGTGGCGCGACGAGCTCTGCGACCGGTTCGACCTGCCGCTCGACCGCCACATCGGCGGGCTCTCCACCGGCAACACCCAGAAGATCGGGCTCGTGCAGGCCTTCATGCACCGACCCGACGTCGTGTTCCTCGACGAGCCCAGTCGCGGCCTCGACCCGCTCGTGCAGCGCGAGTTCCACGAGCTGCTCGCCGAGACGCGCGCCCGCTCGGCGACGGTGTTCCTGTCGTCGCACACGCTCGCGGAGGTCGATCGCGTCGCCGACCGGGTGGGGATCCTGCGCGAGGGGCGCCTCGTCGTCACCGACACGCTCGAGAACCTGCGCCGCCGGGCCCGCCGTCGCCTCGAGATCGACTACGACGCGCCGCCCGCCCCGCCCGACGCGCTCGGCGCGCTGGCAGGCGTGGCCAGCGTCGAGACTCGGGGCACGACGTTGCTCGTGAGCGTCGACGGGCCGCTCGACGCGGTGCTGCGCGCCGCGCTCGGGCTCGGGACCGTCGTGAACGTGCGCGCGCCCGAGGCCGATCTCGAGGACATCTTCCTTGACTACTACCGCGGGCACCGCGAGGCGACGCGCTGATGGGTCGGCGCTGATGGGACGGAGCTGATGGAGGCCGTCGCGGTGCTGACGCGGCGGATGTTGGCCGAGCGGGGCCGAATGCTGGCCATCGTGAGCATCGGCGGCGCGCTCGTCGTGATCGCCACCGCCGCGCTGTACGCGTCGCTCGGCGACCAGTACGCCACTCTCACCGAGAGCCTGCCCGAGGCGGTGCTCAGCCTGTTCGGCGGCGGCGACCTCGCCACCCCCGCGGGCTACCTCGAGAGCGAGCTGCTGTCGTTCGTCGCGCCGGGGCTGGTGCTCGGCGTCGCGATCGCGTTCGGCTCGGGGAGCCTCGCGGGCAGCGAGCACGCCGGGCATCTCGCGCTGGTGTTCACCGCGCCGGTCTCACGCACCCGAATCGCGTTGGCGAGCCTGGCCGCCACGACGATCGCGGTGGTCGTCGTCACCATCGTGCTGTGGGCCGGGCTGATGGTCGGCGACCCGCTCGGCTCGCTGCACATCTCGACCGGCCGGCTCGTCGCCGCCTCGGTGATGCTCGGGTTCCTCGGGATCGCGGGCGGCGCGCTCGCGTTCGGCATCGGCGCCGCGACGGGTGCGCGCACCGCCGCCGCCGGGGCGACCACCGCGGTGCTGGTGGCGAGCTACCTCATCTACGCGCTCACGCCGCTGTCCGAGAGCACCAAGGGGCTGCGCTACGTGTCGCTGTGGTACCCGTACGCCGCCAACCACCCGCTCGTCGACGGCATCAGCGCCGCCCACGCGCTCGTGCTCCTCGCGCTGGCGGTGATCTTCGCCGGCGCCGGCATCGCGGGGTTGCACCGCCGCGACGTCGAGGGCTGACGCGCCGGCCCGGGCGCGCCGGGTCGGCTAGGTGCGGCGCGGCGGACGAGGCACGAACGGGCTCGTGCGGGCCACGTAGTCGGCGTAGCCGGCGCGACGCTCGGTGAGCGAGCGCTCGAGCAGGGTGACGCCCGAGACGCGTCGCAACAGCACCGTCATCACGACCGCGCCCACGAGGCCGATCGCACCGAGGCCGCTCTCCGCGGCGACGAGCGCGATTCCCCACCACACGCACGCGTCGCCGAAGTAGTTGGGGTGGCGGGTGTAGCGCCACAGGCCCCGGTCCATGACCGTGCCGGCGTTGGCCGGGTCGGCCTTGAAGCGCGCGAGCTGCGCGTCGCCCACGACCTCGAAGCCCAGGCCCAGCGCCCACACGGCGATTCCGATGCCGGCGAGCACCCCGAGGCCCGGGTCGTCGGGCACCTGTCCGAGCTGCACCGGCAGCGACACGACCCACATGAGCACGCCCTGGAGCGCGAAGACGGTGAAGAGGCTCACCCACCAGAAGCGCGCGCCGATGCGCGCCCGCATCGCCTGATAGCGGAAGTCCTCACCGTGGCCGCGCTTTCGCCACGCGAGGTAGCCCGCGAGCCGCAGCCCCCAGACGGTCGTCATCGCGACGAGCAGCCACTGGCGCGCCTCGTCGCCGTCGACGCCGAGCAGCACCGCCCAGGCCACGACCACGAAGCCGGCGCCCCACACCGGATCGACGATCGACGCGTCGCGCACCGCGACGCTCACCACCCAGGTGACGAGCATCACCGCCGTCACCGCGCCCGCGGCGACGACCAGCGCGGTCGCGGCGTCGCTCACCGTGATGCCTCGTCGGCGAGGGCGGCGTCGACGGACCGGTCGAGCTCGAGCCAGGTGTCGTCGAGCCAGCGGGTGAACGCCTCACCCTCGGGCACCTGGGACCGGGGCACGCGCCGGGCGACGTAGCGGATCGTGCGCCCCCGGAGCGGCGGCAGGCTGCGGAGGATGCCGCCGAACGTGTCCATGCCGTCGAAGCCGGTGTGCCACGCGACGACGACGTCGGCGTCGGGCGCGCCCTCGAGCAACGCGGCCGAGCCGGCGGGGCGCGGGGGGTTGAGGTGCTCGAGCGCGCCGAGGCGCTCGGCGCGGGCCGGGTCGCGCTCCGCGATGCGCGCCAGCGCGCGGGCGCGCTTCTCGGGGTTGGCACGGGTGCCTTCGGGGAAGATGACCGCGCACGTCTCGTCACCCATGTCGGTGGTGAGGGTGCGCAGAGCATCGAGCTCGGGCCCGGAGTCGCTGGCGCCGCGGTCGACGAAGTGGTTGTAAAGGCGGTTGCCGGCCACGTCGAGGCACGGGTCGGAGAGCAGCTCGCGCTTGATGACGAAGCGGACGCGGTGCGCGGCGGGTCCCACGACGACCCAGGCCGACACGAGCGAGTCCGCGAGGCAGGCGTGGCGGGCGAGGATCACGACCGGCGCGGGGTCGAACGCGTCGATCCCCTCGACCTCGACCCGTAGGCCGGTGGTGAGACGCAGCGCGCCGAGCAGCCCCGATGCCCACCACCGCTGGGCGGCGGTCATGCGGTCGAGGTCGTGCGCGCCACCGGTCGTCCAGACCCAGGCCAGGCGGACGAGCGCGGCCGTCTCGAGCCAGGTCCAGCAGAGCGCGAACAGCCCGAGGCGCGTGCGGGGCAGCCGGCGGGGATCGGTGAGCACGTCGACCACGAGCGCGATCGGCAGCCAGATCGGTATCAGCACGAGCAGCACGACGGCGCCGAGCACGACCGCCGGGATCGAGACCAGGCGCCGGCGCACGATCGCCCCGCGGGGCTCGGCGCGGCTCATCCGGCGAGGCTATTGGTTGCGTCCCTCACCCGCGCAGAGCGGGGTGAGGGACGCACGTCCGGGATCTCGGGGCGCCGCGCGGCTGACCCGATGCCCCACGCCGACGTGCTGCTCGGGGTCGCCGACCGCCGGCCGGCCCCGAGCGCGTAGCGTCCTCGCCGAGCCGACGAACGCGAGCACGAGGGAGCCGACGCGATGGACCTCCAGCAGGCCTACGAATGGGCCGCGCAGCGCAAGAACGGCGTGCTCATCACGCTGCGTGCCGACGGCCGGGCGCAGTCGTCCGACATCGTCTACGCGTGCGTCGACGGCACGTTCTGGATCTCGCTCACCGACGACCGCGCCAAGACGGTCAACATGCGCCGCGACCCCCGCGTGGTGCTCCACGTCACCGACCCCGCCGCGTGGTCGTACGTCTCGTTCGACGCCACGGCCGAGCTCACGCCGATGACGACCCAGCCCGGCGACGCCACCAACGACGAGCTCGTCGCCCTCTACCGCACCGTGCAGGGTGAGCACCCCGACTGGGACGAGTACCGCCAGGCGATGGTCGACCAGCGTCGGCTCGTCGCCAAGGTCCGTCCCGCGTCCGCCGTCGGCGCGCTGCGCTGACTCCTCTGGTCATGCCCGAACCTTCGCGTCGGGGTTTGACGACGCCACGAGTGTGGCCGCGCGCCGGTTTCGCTCAGCCCGACGGCCGCGCCACCAGCTCGACCCAGGTGCCCTCGGGGTCCTCGACGATCGCGATCCGCACCCCGGGCGCGAACTCGAACGCGGGCACCGGCACGGCGCATCCCGCCGCCTCGACGCGGGCCAGCGCGGCGTCGAGGTCGTCGACGCACACCGAGAGGTAGCGCAGCCCGCTCGCGCCGGCCAGCATCCCGTCGGGCGGGTTCGACGACGTCGGCGGCGCGCCGCCGAGCGACACGAGCTTCACCACCCCGTCGCCCGCGGCGTAGCGCCGCATCGTCCCGCCGCCGAAGTCGAGGTCGTCGACGCGCTCGAGACCCACGACCGTGTCGTAGAAGTCGCCCATCACCTCGGCGTCGCGCACCACGATCGCGACCTCGAGCGGGGCGTTGCCGACCTTGTGTGCGTCGCCCATGGCGTCAGTCTGACGCACGCGGCGACGCCGCTGTTCACACCATCCGGGTCAGGCGCACCGCGAGCATCTTGGCCAGGTTCATCAGCAGCTTCGCCGCGACGGTCGGGTCGTCGGCGATCATCGCTCGCAGCGTGCGTTCGCTGAGGCCGAGGATGCGCGTACCGTCGGTTGCCGCGTAGGTGTCGGCGACCCGCGGCTGCTGGAGCAGGAACGCCATCTCGCCGAACACATCGCCCTCGCGCAGCACCGCGACGACCCGGTCGTCGTCGCGCACCTCCAGCGTGCCGTCGAGCAACACGAACACGGTGCGCGCCACACCGCCCTTCTTGAGCACCCGGTCACCCGCGGCGCACTCGATCACGTTGCTGCGCGCGAGGCAGCGCTCGACCTCGTCGTCGGTGAACCCGTGGAACGCCGAGATGTCCTGCGCCTCGATCTCGTGCAGCGTGGCCCGCAGCTGGTCCTCGTAGTCGGTGGCGCTCGTCATCAGCGGGCTGAGCACCGCACCCCCGCCGGCGAGGACCCGGGCGACGCAGTCGGGCAACGCGCCGGTCTCGGGGTCGACCAGCGCGTCGGTGCCCCGGGGGAACACCACGAGCGGGATGAGGTAGCCGGCCTCGGGGCTGTTGATGTTCTTGTCGGCGTAGGTGCGCCGCCCCTGACCCAGGTACAGCGACAGCAGGTGCGGTTCGCAGCAGCTGAACTGGATGCGAACGTCGTGATCGACCGCGACGTCGTTGCGGGCGGCCAGGAGCTCGTCGACGAGCCCGCTGCCTCGCAGCCGCGGCGTGACCATGACCCGCTCCCCGATGGCGAGGTGCTCGGGCGATACCTCGGCGAGGAACGGGGCCACGCTGTACTCGTCGATCTGGCGGTCCGAGAACCCCTTGGCCCCCCAGCTCAGCCGGGCGGTGCCGACCACGTCGTCGCCCTCGCGCGCGAAGAAGACCCAGCTCTGATCGTCCTCGGGCTCGACGAGCCGCCGTCCGGCGTGGTCGGCGCTGCCCTGGTAGCGGCCCATCTCCTCCACGTACACCGAGTAGCGGAATCGGAACACCGCCTCCCGCTCCTCGGGGGATGTCGCCACGCCGATCTCGAACGCCATCCGGCGACCTAGCTGCGCAGCGTCACGCCGGCGAGCGCGCCGGTGTGCTCACCGCGCTCCATGAACACCTCGCCGTTGACGATCGTGGCGTCGTAGCCGCTCGCCCGCTGCACGTAGCGCGCCGCGCCGAGCGGGAAGTCACGCTGCGCGGTGGGCAGCGGCAGCGCGAGCGCATCGACGTCGATGACGTTGACGTCGGCGAACGCGCCCTCGACGAGTCGGCCGCGTCCCGCGATGCCGAACAGGTCGGCGGTGTCGGACGTGAGCCGGCGGACGCCCTCCTCGAGCGTCATGATCTGCCGGTCGCGCACCCAATCGGCGAGCAGCCACGTGGGCTGGCCCGCGTCCATGATCAGCCCGACGTGCGCGCCCGAGTCGGCGAGCCCGAGCGCGCAGTAGTCCTTGCCGAGCATCCACTCGACCGCGTCGTCGGACTGGTTGAGGAACGAAAAGCTGAACACCGCCGCACCCCGCGTCTCGCAAGAGATGTCGACGAACGCCTGCACCGCGTCGACACCCCGCCGCTCGGCGTGCGCCGCGAGCGAGTCTTCGGGCGTGAACCGGTAGTCGGCGGGCTCGCTGTCGAGCACGTACACGCCCGACCAGTCCATCCCCGGCGTCGCGCGCGCCGACTCCACCAGCTCGGCCCGGCGAGCGTCGTCGTCGAGCGCGGCGAGGCGCGCCTCGACTCCCTTGCCGGCGAGCTCGGCCCACCCGGGTGCCCGGTCGAAGAACGTGCGCATCTGGAGGCCGAAGAGCAAGGCGATGCCCCGCGGTGTGGTCTGGGGACGGATGTCGCCGCCGTCGGTGGCCTCGGCCTCGACGCGCTCGAAGATCGTCCGGTACATCTCGGGCACGAGGTTGGTCTGGCCGATGCCGAACGTGACCGGCCGCCCGGTGCGGCGGCGGATGTCGGCCATCCAGTGGATCTCGGCGATCAGGTTCTCGTCGTCGGGCCCGCGGTCCTCGAAGCGCGGCGCCACCTCGAACACGCCGCGCCCGTGCTTGCCGAGCACGTCGCCGATCGCGAACAGCTCACGCGGTTCGGCCCACGTGCCGGGGACGGGCCGCCCGTCGGGCACCCGGTGCAACAGCGTGCGGCTCGTCGCGAAGCCGAGCGCGCCCGCTGTCATCGCCTCGTCGACGGCCGCGCACATCGCCGCGACGTCGTGGTCGGTCGGCACCTCGTCGTCGGTCGCCGGCCCGAACGACAACCCGCGCTCGCCCATCACGTGGTGGCGGATCGCGCAGTGCCCGACCATCCCACCCACGTTGAGGCCCTTGGGCAGCCGGTCGAGCTCGGCGAGGTACTCGCCGTAGGTCGTCCAGTCCCACGACAGCCCATGGAGGATCGAGTCGCGGGGGATGTCTTCCACCGACTCCATCAGCTCGGCCAGGTACTCGCGCTCGTCGGGCGCGCACGGCGCGAACGTCACCCCGCAGTTGCCCAGCACCACGCTGGTGACGCCGTGCCAGCAGCTGCTGGTGCCGAGAGGGTCCCACGAGATCTGCGCGTCGAGGTGCGTGTGGATGTCGACGAACCCGGGGGCGACGACCCTGCCCTCGGCGTCGATCTCGCGGGTCGCGCGCTCGTCGACCGTGCCCACGGTGGTGATGCGATCGCCGTCGATGGCGACGTCGGCGATGCGACCCGCCGCGCCCGTGCCGTCGACGACGAGCCCGTCCCGGATCACGATGTCGTGGCTCATGTCCGCGAGTCTGCCCGACCTCGGGCGTGTCGTCCGCGGGCGATCCAGCGCGCACCCTACGATGTCCCGGCGTCCGACCATCCGGACGCATGACACGAAGGGGGACGACCAATGCCCGTAGCCACAGACCGTGCACGCCCGGGTGGCGTCACGCTGATCATGGTGCTCGGCATCCTGAGCGGATTGTTGAACATCGCGTCGGGGATCTTCGTCATCATCGACCGCGACACCCACCAGCTCCAGCGGTCGTCCGGGTCGACGGCCGACGAGCTGCTCGCCGCCGGGATCATCGCCATCGTCTTCGGAGCGCTCGTCGTGCTCATCGCGTACGAGCTGGGCCGAGGCAGCCGCCTGGCGCGACTGCTGCTCGGGATCGTCGGCGTCATCAACTTCGCGGGCGGCGTGTACGCCGCCGTGGCGTACGTCGGGGAGCAGCGCTCGACCGGCATCGTCGCCGCCGTGATCTGGGCCGTCGTGCTCTACCTCCTCTACGGCAGCGAGCGCGATCGCGACTACTTCATCGGCTCCTGACTCGTCGCACCGCGGCGGAGATCCCGGCGACGCCGGGCGATCTCCGTCGCGGTGGCGCCGAGCTCGCGGGTGGCGCCGAGCTCGCGGCTCAGCCGGACTGGTGGCGCTCGGGCCCGGCGCCGAGGGGCGGTCCGGGACCCTCGGCGACGACCGCCATCACCCGCTGTCCGGGCTGGGCCGTCGGCTTGAAGTCGGTCGCCATGACGCTGAGGCGGCCGTCGCGGACGAGGAACAGCGGCAGGGCGCTGTCGCCGTAGCGGTCGACGTAGTCGTCGAAGCCGAACTGCTCGGTCAGCTCGGTGGACTTGAGCGTGCCGTCTCGGTGGAATCGCCGCGTGAGTGCCGCGTAGGTCATGTCGGGTCCGAAGAGGAACCGACCCCGGAGGTGGCGGGGGAGCTCCTCGCGCTCGCTCGTTGCGCCCGCGGGTGCGAGCTGGAAGACGTTCTCGCTCCCGAAGATCGGCGCGAACCGCTGTGCGGCCAACGCGTTCAGCTCGTCGTTGGGTGTCAGCGCGAGGAGTCGCCCGACACCGGTCAGATCCAGCTCGTCGAGCGCCCGCTCGGAGAGGACGCTTCCGTAGAACGCGTCGAGACCGGCGAGTCGCGCGTCCGCGACGTGCTCCCACCGGTTGTCGGCGAGGACGACGCGGAAGCCGGCCTCGCGCAATGCGGCGGCGACGTCCCGGGCCCAGTCCTGGGCACCGACGATCAGCGCCCCCTGGGGGGACTCGGCGGCGATCCCCAGACCCCGAGCGGTGAAGCGGGCGGTCGCGCCGTAGACCACGATGGTGGCGACCACGACGAGGAGCACGATCGCGGTCACCTGCTGCGCCGCCCGGTCGCCGGTCTCGACGAGGCGCAGCCCGAAGATCGAGGCTGTTGCCACCGCGACGATCCCTCGGGGCGCGAGCGCCGCCGCGAAGACGCGCTCGCGCCACGAGAGGCTCGACCGGAAGGTCGCGACCGCGACGGCGGCGGGCCGCACGACGAAGACGAGGAAGGCGATGAACCCGATCACCTCCGGGCCGACGCCCTCGAGGTCGGAGAGCTCCACGCGGGCGGCGAGCACGATGAAGAGTCCCGAGACGACGAGGATCCCGACCGACTCGGAGAACTGCTCCACCGAGCGCACGGGTGCCCAGGGCTGGCTGGCCAGGGTGATCCCCGCGACGGTGACGGTCAGCAGGCCCGCCTCCGACTGCGCCTCGTTCGCCAGCGTGTAGGCACCGAGGACCAGCGCGATGGTGACCGCGCTCTGGAGCACGTCGGGCACCAGGTAGCGGTGGATCAGCGCCGCGACGAGCACCGCGGCGAGCAGCCCCAGCCCGATGCCGACCACGAAGGTCACGAGGACGCCCTCGGCGACCGACCCCGTCGCGGCCGACGCGTCCTCGCGGGTCAGGACGGCCTCGAAGACGAGGACCGCGAGCGTGGCGCCGATCGCGTCGGTGAGCACGCCCTCGCCCCGCAGCGCGGGCCCGACCGGCCCCGACGGGCGGATCTGCGCGAGCAGCGGCCCGACCACGGTCGGCCCGGTGACCACGAGGATCGCGCCGAGCAGGACCGCGAGGTCGGTCCGCAGCCCGAGCAGCAGCGCGCCCGCGCTGGCCGCCGCACCCCACGTGATCGCCACGCCGACGCTCGAGAGCGCGACGATGAGGCGCCGCGCGCCGCGCATCTCGCGGAGGCTGAGGCCCAGGCTCCCCTCGAAGAGCACCAGGGCCACCCCGAGCGAGACGACCGCCCCGAGCGCGTCGCCGAACAGCTCGTCGGGGTCGACGATCCCGGCGACGGGACCGACCAGGAAGCCCGCGACGAGCAACAGGACGATCGCCGGGATCTGGCGCCGCCAGGCGAGCCACTGCGCGCCGATGCCCGCTACGACGAT
>CAZHKE010000073.1:8602-11898 GCA_964532485.1 uncultured Bifidobacteriaceae bacterium | reverse complement strand
GTCAGAGCTGCTCGAAGCAGCGTCGCCGCTCCCAGTCGGTCACGACGCCCCCGAACGCGAGCCACTCCTGGCGCGCCATGTTCAGCAGGTGGCCGTGCACCCGATCACCGAAGGCGTCCTTGGCCACCGCGCTCGCCTCCAGCTGGGCGATGGCGTCGACGATCGAGCGGGGGACTCGCAACACGTCCTCAGCCTCGTAGGCGTTGCCGTCGAACGCCGGGCCGGGATCGGCTCCGGCCTGGATGCCGGCGAGGCCGGCGGCGATCGTCGCGGCGAACGCGAGGTACGGGTTGCAGTCGGCGCCCGGCACTCGTGACTCGACGCGGTACGACGCGCCGGCGTGGCCGACGACCCGGAAGCCGCACGTGCGGTTGTCGCGGCCCCACGCGAGCGCCGTCGGCGCCCAGCTCGCCGGCTGGTACCGCTTGTACGAGTTGACCGTCGGCGCGAAGAGGTACGCCAGCTCACCGGTGTGCGCGACCAGGCCGCCCAGCCAGCCTCGGAACACGTCGGACATGTGCTCGGCGCCATCCCCGTCGTACATGAGCGGCGTGGCTCCATCGGCGCTCCACACGCTGGAGTGGATGTGGCACGACGAGCCGCAGTCCGCCATGTCGTACTTCGCCATGAACGTGATCGAGCGATCGAGCTGCCCCGCGATCTCCTTGGCCGCGTTCTTGTAGATCGCGTGCCGGTCGGCCATCGTCAGCGCGTCGGCGTACTCGAGGTTGATCTCGTGCTGTCCACGGCTGGCCTCGCCCTTCGAGAACTCGACCGGGATCCCCGCGGCGTCGACGCCGCGCCGGATGGCGCCGATGACGTACTCGTCGCGCGTGGTCTGGAGGATGTGGTAGTCCTCGACGAACGCGCTGTGTGGCCGGAGGCCGGCGTACCCCTTGGCCTGCGCCTCCTCGTACGAGTCGCGGAAGAGGAAGAACTCGAGCTCCGATCCGCACTTCACCGAGTAGCCGAGCTCGGTGGCACGAGCGATCTGGTCGCGAAGGATCTGGCGCGGCGACACCGCGATCGGCTCGCCGCTGTGGTCGTCGAACAGGTCGCACATCACGAGTGCCGTCTTCTCGAGCCACGGGACGTGCCGCAGCGTGGAGAGATCCGGACGGCACGTGAAGTCGCCGTAGCCCGTGTCCCAGCTCGTGAACTCGAAGTCGGGCAGAACGGTCATGTCGACGTCGACCGCAAGGAGGTAGTTGCACGCCTCGATGCCGTCACCGAGGACGTGGTCGCGGAAGAAGTGGCCGGTCACGCGCTTGCCGACGAGACGGCCTTGGTAGTCGGGGAAGACGACGAGGACGGTGTCGATCTCGTCGGCCTCGACGAGGCGCTCGAGCTCGTCAGCGTCGAGCATCCCTCTCGCAGTGCCCGTCATGTGCGCCGGCGGGTCGGCGGGATCCCGGGCGCCCGCGCGCGCAGCTCGGTACGGTCCATGTGGTCCCTCCCTCGTGACGCGACCGGCCCGTGATGGTACCGAGCGCGCATCGAGGCTGAGTCAGAATCCTGCTCCTCGCACCGAGTCGACGATCGGAGAGGACGACATGGAGCTCAGCGACCGGCAGGAGCAGCTGGCTACCACCAGCATGACCGACCACTCGGATCTGCGCGCGCTCTTCGTCAACTGCACGCTGAAGCGGTCGCCCGACGTTTCGAACACGCAGGGGCTGGCCGACATCTCGATCGAGATCATGCGGCGCAACGGCGTGGTCGTGGAGACGATCCGCGCAATCGACCACGACATCGCGACCGGTGTCTACCCCGACATGACCGAGCACGGCTGGGAGCGCGACGACTGGCCCGCCATCCACGAGCAGGTGATGGTCGCCGACATCCTCGTGCTGTGCACGCCGATCTGGCTCGGCGAGAAGTCGTCGGTGTGCACGCAGGTGATCGAGCGGCTCTACGGGAACTCGCACCTGCTCAACGAGCGCGGACAGTACGCGTACTACGGCCGCGTCGGCGGTTGTCTCGTGACCGGCAACGAGGACGGCGTGAAGCACTGCGCGATGAACACGCTCTATTCGCTGCAGCACCTCGGGTACACGATTCCGCCACAGGCCGACGCCGGTTGGATCGGCGAGGCGGGGCCGGGTCCGTCGTACCTCGACCCGGGTTCGGGCGGTCCGGAGAACGACTTCACGAACCGCAACACGACGTTCATGACGTGGAACCTCCTGCACCTCGCTCGCATGCTGAAGGACGCGGGCGGGATCCCGGCACACGGCAACCAGCGCTCCGAGTGGGAAGCGGGGTGCCGCACCGACTTCTCGAATCCCGACTACCGCTGACGGGCGTCGCCGCGCGGGGCGGACCTCAGCCCTCGGGGGTCACGTACGCGGCCGTGATCCCACCGTCGACCACGAGCGTCGATCCCGTCATGTAGGAGGAGTCGTCCGACGCGAGGAAGAGCGCGGCCTTCGCGAGCTCCTCCACTCTTCCGGGGCGCCCCATCGGGATGTGCACGAGTCGTCGTCGTGCCCAGTCAGGATCGCTCATGAGCTCGGCGAGCATCGGAGTGTCGATCGGGCCCGGGCACAGTGCGTTCGCACGCACTCCGTGGCGGGCGTGCTCGACCGCGAGCTCGCGGGTCATCGCGAGCACGCCGCCCTTGCTGGCGGTGTAGGCGATCTGCGCCGTCGCCGCACCCATGAGCGCGACGAACGAGGCCACGTTGACGATCGCGCCACCACCCGACTCGATCATCGCAGGAACGCCATGCTTGCAGCCGAGCCAGACTCCCTTGAGGTTCACGTCCATCACGCGGTCCCAGGTCGGGACGGCGGTCTCCGTCACTCCGCCGTCGTCGGCCGGGAAGATGCCCGCGTTGTTGTAGAGGACGTGCAGCGCGCCGAACGTGTCGGTGGCGAATCCGACCATGTCGGCGACCGCGTCTTCGTTCGACACGTCGACCTCGGCATACGCGGCTTCGCCCCCGGCATCGCTGATCGCGGTGACCGTCGCCTCGCCCGCTTCGCGAGCCGCGTCGGCGACGACGATCCGCGCGCCCTCAGCCGCGAAGAGCCGCGACGCGGCTCGCCCCATGCCGTTGCCTGCGCCGGTGATGAGCGCGACCCGCCCGTCGAGTCGTCCGGACACGGCTGACATGTTGCCTCGGATCACGAGCGGGCGCCCACCCGGCGGGCGGCGTAGGAAGGGGTTGTCGCGAACCCGGTGCTCGCGTGCGAACCCCGTGCATCGGGGCCATGACGCCGCCCTCGCCGCGGTCTCGTCGGGCCCCTCGGCGCATACGCTCGGCTCGATGCACGGGGTTCGACGCCTGGGCC
>CAZHKE010000073.1:7002-8502 GCA_964532485.1 uncultured Bifidobacteriaceae bacterium | reverse complement strand
CAGCGCGGGCACTGCGGGAGCCGGCGTCGCCGGCCGGGGCGGATCGCTCGACTGGCAGTCCTGTGGCGGCGACGCCGAGTGCGCGACCCTGGCGGTCCCGCTCGACGACACCGTGGCCGAGAGCCCGACGATCCAGCTGGCGCTGCTCCGCGTCCCGGCGCGCGATCCCGATCGCCGGATCGGGTCGCTGCTCGTGAACCCCGGAGGTCCGGGCGCCCCGGGGCTCGACTTCGCCGCGAGCCTCGCGGGTGGGCTGCCCGGCGAGATCCAGGACCGCTTCGACATCGTCGGCTTCGACCCACGCGGGACCGGACGCACGATCCCGGTGCGGTGCGCCGACGACCTCGATCCGCTGTACGACACCGACTGGGATCCCGAGACCGAGGAAGAGCGGGCGGCTCTCGAAGCCGCGAACCGGGCGTTCGTCGAGTCGTGCGTGCGACTCGATGGTGCGCGCCTTCCGTACGTGGGGAGCGACCGCACGGTTCGAGACATGGACCGCATCCGGGCCGCGCTCGGCGACGAGCGGCTCACGTACCTCGGTTTCTCGTACGGCTCGTACCTCGGTGCGCGCTACGCGGCGGAGTTCCCCGATCGGGTGCGCGCGCTGGTCCTCGACGGTGCCGTCGACCCCTCGCTGGACGCGACGGAGCTGCAGGTGCAGCAGGCCGAGGGGTTCGAGCACTCGCTGGATCTGTTCCTCGCCGACTGCGCTCGCGGGGGCGACTGCGCCTTCGCTCGCGGCAAGGGCCCTGCCAAGGCGTACGACGCTCTCCGCTCGCGAATCGACGAGTCGCCGATCGGGGTCGGCGAAGGGCGGGAGCTGAACCAGACGCTCTTCGACATCGGCGTCACCGAGCTGCTCTACGACGGCGAGAGCGGTTGGAGCACGCTCGACGCAGCGCTGGCCGACGCAGTCGACGACGACGGTCGTGAGCTCGTCTCGTACGCCGACACCTACACCGGACGCGGTGACGACGGCACGTACGACAACCTCCAGGCGGCGTTCGTCGCGATCGGCTGTGCCGACGGGCCGCCCGTCGGCGACACCGTGTCGCTGCGAGAGATCGAAGACGCCGCAAGGGAGGTCGCGCCGCGTGTCGGCGCCTCGATCGTGAACAACTCGATGGCCTGTGCGTTCTGGCCGGTCGCGGCGCCCCCACCGGGCGAGATCGCCGCCCCGGCCGCGGAGCCGATCCTGGTGCTCGGCACCCGGAGCGATCCGGCGACTCCGGTCGCCTGGGCGCGGGGTCTCGCCGACCAGCTCCAGTCCGCGGTGCTCGTGACCGCCGGTGGCGCGCGCCACACCGCCTTCGCCGCGGGGAACGAGTGCGTCGATCGGATCGTCGTCAGCTACCTGGTCCGCCGCGTGACGCCGAAGGACCGCCGGCGCTGCTGAGCGCGACCGGATGCTCCGTCGCGTCGCGCAACTAGGCTCGCTCAGCTGATGGAGCTGGCGAGCGTCCCGAAGGGCGGCCGGACGTATCGTGCGGCCGAGCG
>CAZHKE010000073.1:0-6902 GCA_964532485.1 uncultured Bifidobacteriaceae bacterium | reverse complement strand
TGATGGAGCTGGCGAGCGTCCCGAAGGGCGGCCGGACGTATCGTGCGGCCGAGCGAGCGTGACCGGTGTGATGGAGCTGGCGAGCGTCCCGAAGGGCGGCCGGACGTATCGTGCGGCCGAGCGAGCGCGACCCGCTTGATGGAGCTGCGCGACACGCCGGCCGAGGCCGAGCTGCGGGCCGAGCTGCGTGCGTGGCTCCAGCGGGTCCTGCCCGAGCTGCCCGCGCCACCCGGTCGTGACGACTGGCCCGCGCGGGTGGCGTTCGACACCGACTGGCAGCGGCGCCTGTTCGAGGCGGGCTATGCCGGCATGAGCTGGCCGAAGGAGTACGGCGGCCGCGACGCGCCGCCGGGCGAGCAGCTCGTGTTCCTGGAGGAGACGACCCGGGCGCGGGCGCCGTACGTGGGCGTGAACTTCGTCGGCACGCTGCACGCCGGTCCGACGCTGATCGCCGAGGGGACCGAGGAGCAGAAGGAGCAGCACATCCCGAAGATCCTCCGAGGTGAGCAGGTCTGGTGCCAGTGCTTCTCGGAGCCCGGCGCCGGCTCCGACCTCGCCGGCCTCCAGACCCGCGCCGTGCTCGAAGGCGATCACTACGTCGTGAACGGCCGCAAGACGTGGTGCTCGTTCGGTCACGTCGGCGAGTTCGGCGAGCTGCTCGTGCGCACCGACCCCGAAGCGCCCAAGCACAAGGGGATCACGTGGCTGATCCTCCCGATGGACACCCCTGGCATCGAGGTGCGTCCGATCGAGACGCTCCTCGGGTCGTCGGAGTTCTGCGAGGTGTTCCTCGACGACGTGCGCGTACCGGTCGAGCAACGAGTGGGTGCCGAGAACGACGGCTGGCGGGTGACGAACGTGACGCTCTCCTTCGAGCGGGGCACGGCGTTCGTGAGCGAGATGGTCGACGCGCTCCGCATGGCCGAGGAGCTGGCGGCATCGGTGCACGACGCCGCGGAGCGGCGCGAGCTCGCGCACGTCGTCGCGGAGCTCGACGCGCTGTGGGCCCTGACGAAGCGCAACGTCTCGCAAGCCGACGCGCACGGTACGCCGGGAGCGGGAGCGATGATGCTCAAGCTCGGCTACTCCGAGGCACGCGATCGGCTCGGCGAGCTCTCGATGCGCGTGCTCGGGCGCGAGAGCCTCGACGTCGGCGGCTTCGCCGTCGAGGAGCGGCTCCGCACGCTGTCGATCCCGATTGCGGCGGGGACATCGCAGATCCAGCGCAACATCATCGGCGAGCGGCTGCTCGGTCTGCCGAAGGAGCGGCCATGGCCGCGCGAGGCCTGAAGCGAGCGCCGTGAACTTCGATCTCTCCGAGGACCAGGTCGCGCTGCGAGACGGCATGCGCTCGCGGTGCGAGGGACGCTTCCCGATGGAGCGCGTGCGCGGCGGCTTCGACCGCTCGGTGTTCGACGAGCTCGCTGCGACCGGTGTGTTCTCCCTTCGCGACGACGGCTTCACGTGGGCCGACACCTCGATCGCCTTCCAGGAGCTCGGTCGCGCCCTCGTCCCCGGTCCCCTGGTGTGGTCGCACCTCGCGCACGGGAAGGTCGACGGCATCGCCACGGGCGTGGAGGCCCCCGACACGGGCGCAGGCACCGGAACCGTGATGATCGAGCACCTCCGAGCAGCCGATGCGATCGTCGTGCTCGCCGCGGACGAGGTCCGCTGTGTCGCGACCGACGGCATCGCCGCCGTCGCGGTCGAGCGACCCCTCGACCCGGTGACGCCGGTGCACCGCATCGACGTGCTCCCCGACGGTGACGTGATCGGTGGCGCGGCCGACGCGCGCTCCTGGCGCGTCGGCGGCTCGGTGCTCACCGCCGCGTACCAAGCCGGCATGGCACAGGCCTGCGTCGAAGCAGCGACCGCGTACGCGCTCGAGCGTCACCAGTTCGACCGTCCGATCGGGTCGTTCCAGGCCGTCAAGCACATCCTCGCGGACATGGCGGTACGCGCTGAGGTCGCACGCGCGGCCGTCGACGCGGCCGCGGTCACGATCGACGATGCGAACGACGTCGAGGAGGTGGCGTCAGCGCGCGCTGCCGCCGGTGCGCGCCTGCTGGCCGGCGCAGCCGCGTTGAAGAACGCCAAGGGATCGTTGCAGGTGCACGGCGGGATGGGCTTCACCTGGGAGGTCGACGTGCATCTCCATCTCAAGCGCGCGTGGGTGCTGAACACGGCGTTCGGCGCACCAGCGGCCCATGCCGACGCGCTGGCCGCGACCCTCGCGTGAGCGACTGGGACCCACTCCTCGACGATCTCGACGGCCGACGCGCGGCGGCGCGCGCGATGGGCGGCGAGGAGCGCCTCGAGCGCCAGCATGCCGGAGGTCGATTGGATGCGCGCGCTCGGGTCGGCCGGCTGTTGGACGCAGACACGTTCGTCGAGCTCGGCACGCTCGTCGGCTCGGTGGGCCGTGGCGTCACGCCGCCCGCGCCGGCCGACGGGCTCGTGGCCGGGCACGGGCTCGTCGAGGGGCGGCCCGTCCTCGTCGCCGCCGAGGACTTCACCGTCATGGGCGGCTCGATCGGCCACGGCACGACGGCGAAGCGGCAGCGCCTGGCCGACCTCGCCCGGCAGGAGCGCGTACCGCTCGTGATGCTGCTCGAAGGCGCGGGCGAGCGGACGCAGAACGCGTTCGAGCGCCGAGGGCGCTCCCCGAACGACCTCCAGACGCTGGCCGCGCTCTCGGGTCTCGTCCCGACGGTGTGCGTGGTGATGGGGTCGTCGGCGGGTCATGGCGCGCTGACGGCCCCGCTCATGGACTTCGTCGTAATGGTCGAGGGTGCGGCGTTGTTCTCGGCGGGCCCGCCGTTGGTGAAGGCGTCGATGGGGGAGGACGTCGACAAGGAGGAGCTCGGCGGCACGGCGGTGCACACCGCGCTGAGCGGAGTCGCTCACAACGCCGTGCACGACGACGCGGCGGCGCTCGATCTGGTACGGAACTATCTGGGGTACTTCCCGTCGAACGCGTGGGAGCACCCGCCGAGCGCGGGCGAGTCGGCGGCGGCAGCGCGGCGCGCGGTGCCGGAGCTCGTCGACCTGATCCCGGCCGACCCGCGGCGCGGGTACGACGTCAGCGCCGTCATCGACGTGGTCCTCGATGCCGGCTCGGTGCTCGAGGTCGCGCCGGCCCACGCGCGCGCGGTCGTGACCGCGCTCGCGCGACTCGGCGGCGACGTGGTCGGGGTCGTCGCCAACCAGCCCGCGGCGAAGGCCGGGTCGATCGACGCCGGGGCCGCCGACAAGGCCGCACACTTCCTCTCCGTCATGGACGCGTTCCACGTACCGGTCGTGTTCTTGGCCGACAATCCCGGGGTGCTCGCGGGCACGTCAGCCGAGCGCGGCGGCATCCTGCGGCACGCCGCGCGCATGTTCGCGGCGCAGCACCGCCTGCGATCACCCAAGCTGCACGTGACGTTGCGCAAGGCGTACGGGTTCGGCTCCTCGTTGATGGCGATGAACCCGTTCGACGCGCAGACCGTGACGCTCGCGCTTCCCGGCGCTCGGCTCGGTGCGATGCCGGGGAGCAGCGGCGCCGAGGCGGCCGGGCTCGAAGCGGACGCGACCGCGGTGCTCGAGCACGCCGAGCTCGGCGGGGCGTACTCGTCGGCCGACACCATGGGCTACGACGAGGTGGTGCAGCCGGCGGAGCTGCGCAACGCGCTGCTCGACGGGCTGCGCCTCACCGCCGCCCGTCGCCGCGCCCCGGTCGAGCCCGCGGCGCACCACGGGATCCTGCCCTGACCTCAGGCTCGCCTGAAGCGGGCGTCGACCGTGATGTCGGTCGTCAGGCTGTTCGCGATGTAGCACTCGCGGTGGGCGACCTCGACGAGGTGCGCGAGCCGTTCGTCGCGGTCATCGCCGCGCACCGTGATCTCGGGGTGCAGCACGATGCTGGTGATGCGCATCGGCTCTTCACGGGTCGGCATCACGCCCTCGGCCTCGTCGCGGTACGCGACGACGTCGATCCGGGCACGCGCGGCCACGGCCAGGAAGGAGAGCAGCTGGCACGACGCCGCCGCGAGGACGAGGAGCTGCTCTGGGTCGAGGAGGTCCGCCGAGCCACCGAACCCCGGGTCGGCAGTCAGGGTCAGCGTCGCCGCGGCCGGTGGCGCCGTCGCCCGGTGGGTGCGGTCGTAGGCCTCGTAGCCCGCGGCAGTCGACCCCTCCCACGCGCACGTCGTCGTGTACCGGTGAGCGTCGTCGTGCACGGGCTCGGTCATAGCATCCGACATCGTGGCACCGTCCCAGACCCCCGACCCGACGTCTGATCGGGGACTGACCCACGTCGCGCTCCCCGTCGGCGATCTCGACCAGAGCATCGACTTCTACGGGCGCTTCGCCGACCTGGCGGTCGTTCACCGGCGACACGACGACAACGACGTCGCATGGCTGGCCGACGGGACGCGGCCGTTCGTCGTCGTGCTCATCGAGAGCCCGGTGTCGCACACGCTCGGCGGTTGGTCGCACCTCGGAGTGGCCTGCGCGTCGCGGGCCGACGTCGACGGCCGTCTCGATGCCGCCCGCGCCGCCGGCTTCGAGGTCGTCGGCCCGATGGACCACGGACCGCCCGTGGGCTACTGGGGCATCATCGCCGACCCCGACGGCCACAACCTCGAGCTCTCGTTCGGGCAGGAGGTGAGTGACGCGGTCGCGCAGGCGCACGCCACTCCGAGGCGCGGTTGACCGTCAGCATCCGGGGTCGACCTTTCGCACGACCCAGATCTCCTCGGCCGGCCAACGCGTCGCCCACTCGACCGGCACGACGTCGTAGGTCGTGGTCGCCCCCTCGGGCGGCACCAGCTCGACGAGGTCCTCGACGACCAGGTCGCACGCGCCGAAGCAGCGGATCCACTCACCGTACGTGAGATGGAAGTCGATCGTCCCCTCACCCCAGTCGAAGCGGTGGGCCCCGTGGTACGCGCGCTGGAGCCGGTCGCTCTGCAGGTCGTCCTCGTCGTCGTAGCAGAGCGAGTGCAGCAACGTCGCGTGGTTGAACACGAGCCGGCCTCCGGGCCGCAGGACGCGAGCGACCTCGGAGACGATGACCGACGGTTCGCAGAACGACGGCGCGCCGTGGTCGCAGAACACGAGGTCGAAGGATGCGTCGGCCAGTGGCAGCGCCTCGCCGCTCGCGCACGCGAAGGGCACCCGTGCACCGAGCGCCATGCGGTTCGCCACGGCGTGGCGAAGCTGCCCCCGCGACTGGTCGAGCCCGACGACCCGCGCCCCCTCGACCGCCAGCGCCACCGACCACTGTGCCGCACCGCAACCCAGCTCGAGCACGTCGAGCCCGCGCGTGTCGCCCAGCACCCGCAGCCGCGATTCGGGGATCGCCCAGACGCCCCAGACCTTGCCCTGCGCGAGCTGGCTCGCGTGCGCGGCCTGGTAGGCGTCCGCGTCGGCGTCCCAGAACGCCCGGTTGGTGTGCTCGTGGTCGGAGCGGACCGAGGCCGCCCCGCCGCCTCGCTGGGGTGTCAATCCTCCACGCTCAGTCGGCGAGGAGCTTCTCGCGCTCGGCGCGAGCCTTCTTCCACTCGCCGAGGAACGCGTCACGTCCCTTCGACGCAGCAGATCCGGCGGCACCCACAGCAGCTTGCACCTCGACCGCGAGCTTCGAGAAGGTGTCACCGAGGTCGTCGACGACCTGCTCGACCTGCGCGGCGACCGACCTCCAGGTCTCCGCGCCGGACGACTGCGCGTCGTCGAGCTTTACCTTCGCCTCGGCCTGCTTGGCGCGGAGCGCGTCGATCGCCTGCTCGAGGCGCTCACGAGCCTCGGCTTGCGCGAGGTCGGCTTGGACGCGCAGCTCGTCGATCTGGGTCTTGAGCTTGTCGAGCGCGACCTGCGCCTTCTCCTGGTACTCGCGTCGATTCGTGGTGTCGTCAGCATCGTTGTCCGGATCGTTGTCAGCCATCGCCTCAGCCCTTCGTCGCCTCACCGTCGAGCCTACGAGAACGGTCGTCGACCTCGCGCTGGTGGAGCTGGCGCTCGTCGACGCGCCGGCTGAACGGCGCCGCTGCCAGGCCGACCATCCAGCCGATGAGGATCATCACCCACAACGGAGCCCCGAAGAACGCCAGGACCAGCGCCGTGGCGCAGAACCCGATCAGACCGTCGACGAGGACGTGCATCCACAGCGGCCGGGGCTCGGTTCGGAGGGGGCGCTGCTCGTCGGGATCGTGGCGGGAGCTGATGCGCGCCACGCTACCGGGCCGACCTCGCGTCACGCGCGAAGGCGCCGGTCGTCCGGATGTACGTGACGACGAGGGGCGCGACCGTCGCGGACCGCACGACCCGTGCGGGCACGGCGAGCGCGACCCGCCACCTCGCGCTGGCGGTGATCGGCGGCGCGCTCCTCGTCGGCTTCGCCGTCGTCGTGATCCGCGAGACCCTCGCCACGTTCGGGATCCTCGAGCCGGTGACCGACGACTCGTACGAGCTCTTCGCGGTCTCGCTCACGGGGCTCGCCGGCGGCGCGTTCGCGGCAGGTGTGCGCAGCGACGAGCGCGGCCGCCGCGAGGTGCGATCGAGCGCCGACGAGCGTTGGCGGCAGATCATCGTGCTCTCGTTCGTCGCCGGCTACGTCCTCGCGGGAAGCGTCGCTCTGATCGTGTGCCTGGTGCGCCTCGGGGCGTCCACCGCCGTGCTGCGAGCCCTCGCCGCGACGTTCCTCGGGACGTCGGTCGCCTCGCTGACGGCGTTCCTCGACCTCCCCGACGAGGGTCCGGACGACACCCGCCGGGGATGAGCGCTCCCGACGTCGGGTGGGCCGCTCGCCTCCCAGCCCCGCGGCGGCGACTAGCGGACGACGATCGTGCCCTCCATGCCGCCGTCACGGTGACCGGGGAGCCGGCAGAAGAACGTGTAACGCCCCGGCTGGTCGATGCGCA
>CAZHKE010000072.1:0-12136 GCA_964532485.1 uncultured Bifidobacteriaceae bacterium | reverse complement strand
GGACGATGACGAGCAGGCTGAAGCAGAGGACGAGGAGGATCCACCAGCGGCGTTCCTCGGCCTTCTCGGCGACGCGCTCGCCCAGGCTCATCCGAAAGACCCTACGCGCCGCGCGCGTCCAACGACCGTGACAGACGTCGCACTCGTTCGAGCGCGAGCGCGACGTGTCAGCGCGCGGCGGCGTCGATCGCTGCGAGCAGCCGCTGGACCGCGGGCTGCGACGCGGGTGTCATCGGAAGACGAAGGTCGGGCGTCGGGATGCGCCCCTGCGCGTGCAGAGCACCCTTGAACACCGCGGGGTTCGGCTCGGCGAAGCCGGCCTCGGCGATCGGCGCGAGCGCCTCGTGGTGCACGCGACCCTCTTCTACCTTCCCGGCGAGGCCGCACTCCACCAACGCCACGAATCGATCCGTGCACACGTGCGCCGATGCACAGATGGTGCCCGATGCGCCGAAGAGGAGGTGCGCGAACAGGTACGGGTCCTCACCGCTGAGCACGAAGAAGTCATCCGGCGCGCCGGCGAGCATCGCCATGGTGTCGGGATCGAGCGGCGTGGCCTGCTTGACGCCGGCGATGTTGTCGGTGCGTGCGAGCTCGAGGACGCCGGGCGCCTCGAGCAGGCGCCCCGTGCGCGAAGGAATGTTGTAGATGACGACGGGCACCGGGCTCCGCCGTGCGATCTCGATGAAGTGGGCCACGATCCCTGCCTGGCTCGGCCGCACGTAGTAAGGCACGACGCACATGGCGGCGCTGACGCCCTCGACCTCGGCAAGCGCCTCGACGCCGGACGCCGTCGCCTCGGTGTTGTTGGTGCCACCGCCGACGACGAGGTGCGCACCGCGCTCACGACAGATGCGGCTGCAGAGGTCGATGATCGATTGCTTCTCGGCGGCATCGAGTGCCGTCGACTCTCCCGTCGTGCCGAGCGGGACGAGGCCTGCGCAACCGGCGTCGAGGAACTCGTTGGCGAGACGCTCGATCGCGTCGAGGGCGACGCTGCCGTCCGCGGCGAACGGCGTGATGAGTGGGATGTAGACGCCGCGCAATCGGAGCGGGGATCCCATGGGCCGAAGGGTACCGGCCCGACCGGTAGCCTGCGAGGGCCTTGTCCGACGTCGCCATCATCGTCCTCACCGCGCTCGTCGGCGTCGTCACCGGCATCCTCTCGGGCATGTTCGGCATCGGTGGTGGTGTCGTCGCCAAGCCCGCGATCCGAGCGCTGGGTGCGACGCCGATCGCCGCCGTGGCGTCGACGCTTCCCGCGATCATCCCCGGTGCTGTCAGCGGTGCGATGCGCTACCGGAGCGAGGAGCTCGTCGAGGTTCGGGTCGCCGCGTGGACTGCGGGTGCGGGTGTCGCCGCTGCTGTCGCCGGCGCGCTGGTGGCCGACGCCGTCCCGGGTGACGGCCACCCACTTCTGTTCCTGACCGGGCTGCTCGTCGCCGTCAGCGCGTATCGCCTCGGCAAGCCGGTCGATGCCCCGCAACGACCCGCGGAGCTCAACGTCGAAGGAACAACCGACGCGGGTCCGCGCTCCGAGGTCCACCGGGCCGGACCACCGCGCCGGGAGTGGTGGCGCTGCGCCGTCGTGGGCATCTTCGCCGGCGCCGTCTCGGGCCTGCTCGGCATCGGTGGCGGCATCATCATGGTTCCCGCATTCACCGGTTGGCTCCGCCTGCCGATCAAGGCGGCGCTCGGCACGTCGCTCGCGTGCGTCGCCGTGCTCGCGATCCCGGGGACGATCACCCATGCCGTGCTCGGCAACATCGACTGGCTCTACGCGCTGCCGCTCTGCGTCGGCATCGTGCCGGGGGCTCGGCTCGGGTCACGCCTCGCCATCCGATCCTCCGACCGGACGGTGCGACTCGTCGTCGGCATCGGGCTCGGCGTGCTCGCGTGCGTCTACATCGTCGGCGAGATCGTGGCCATCACGTGACCGGCCCGTCGGCGAGCTCGCGGACTCGAGCCAGCGCGTCGTCGAGCATGGGCTCGGTGAGTCGTCCGGTGAAGGTGTTCTGCTGGCTCGGGTGGTAGCAGCCGACGATCGTGACGCGGTCGAGCATCACCTCCAAGCCGTGCGCGAAGCGCGGTCTGGGTGACGGCAGCCGGACACCCGCCGCGGCCAGCGCCCGCCACGCCGCCTGGTAGGCGAAGCCTCCGAGAGCGACGATCACCCGGAGCCGTTCGAGCAGCGCGAGCTCGCTCACGAGGAACGGCTGGCACTCGTCACGCTCGGCGGGCGTCGGCTTGTTCTGCGGCGGAGCGCAGCGGACCGCCGCGGTCACGTAGGCGTCGTGGAGGCGGAGCCCGTCGTCGGTGCGCGTCGAATCGGGCTGGTTCGCGAGCCCCGCTCGGTGGAGCGCGGCGAACAGCCAGTCGCCGGAGCGGTCACCGGTGAAGACCCGGCCCGTCCGGTTGCCACCGTGGGCCGCCGGCGCCAACCCGAGGAGCAGGATGCGGGCTCCGGGATCGCCGAAGCCCGGCACCGGCCGACCCCAGTACTCCTCGTCGCGGAACGACGCGCGCTTCTCCCGCGCGACCCGCTCTCGCCACTCCACGAGTCGCGGACACGCGCGGCATTCCACGATGTTCGCCGTCAGACGTGCGAGATCGTTCGCGTGCGGCACACCGGGATCGTGACACGGCGCATCGTCGGGAGGTCGCCTCGGGGCCTAGCCTGTCCGACCCGTGCGGCTGCTCCTGATCGTCAACCCGACCGCGTCGTCGATGACCCCCAAGCGTCGCGTGCGGGTGCAGCAGCTGCTCGGGGAGCATCACCGGCTCGAGGTTGCCGAGACCTACCGGCGCGGGCACGCCACGCGCCTGGCTCGCTCCGCGGCCCGCGACGGCATCGACGCGGTCGTCGTGGCCGCCGGCGACGGGACGCTCAACGAAGCGGCCGACGGCCTGATCGGGAGTCAGACCGCGCTTGCACCACTGCCGGGCGGTTCGACGAACGTCTTTGCCCGCACGCTCGGCATCCGCAACTCGATCATGCCCGCAACCGACCAGCTGGTGAACTCGCTCGAGGCTGGTTCGATCCGCACGATCGGGGTGGGCGAGGCGAACGGCCGGCACTTCCTCTTCCACCTGGGGTGCGGCTACGACGCCGAGGTGATCGAGCGGATGGAGCGGCGCACCTGGTTGAAGCGATGGGTCGCGCACCCGATGTTCGCGCTGGCCGCGGTCACGACCTTCTTCCGGGGCCTCGACCGCGAGCACCCACCGTTCCACGTGCTCGGCGCCGACGGGTCGCGCATCGACGACGGCTACTTCGCGATCGTCTCCAACACGAAGCCGTACGCGTTCTTCGGTCCTCGGCCGCTGCTCGTGACCGCCGACGCCAGCCTCGACCGGGCGCTCGCACTCACGATGTTCCGTCGCCTCGAGGTCGGGACGACGCTCTCCGCGGCAAGCTCTGCGATGGCGCGGGGCAAGCGCATCGCGACGAACGATGCCGTGGTGCAGCTCGCCGATCTCGAGGCGCTGACGTTCGTGGCGAACCGCGGTCCCTTCCCCTGGCAGGTCGACGGCGACTATCTGGGAGAGGTCGAGCGCATCGAGGTCCGCTACGTGCCCGAGGGGCTGCAGCTGGTGGTGCCGGTCACGAGCTGATCACCCGGCGCGCGACGTCAGGGACGTCGGTGATCACGGCGTCGATGCCAGCGGCCGCGAGACGACCGATCTCCGACTCGTCGTTGACGGTCCAGACGTTGATCGCGACCTCGGTCGCGCGCGCCCGTCCCACGAGGGCGTCGACGACGTCATCGCCGACGAACCCCACGAACGGGTGCAACGCCGAGTGGCCTCGGTCGGCGCAGCGGTCGGTCTCGGCGATCAGGTCGCCGTGGAAGACGAGGAACCCGGTGGGCACGCTCGGGTCGAGCTCGTGGACCCGGTCGATCGTCGGGAGATGGAACGACGAGACGAGGACGTCGTCACGACGCCCTCTCGCGTCGAGCAGTGCGACGACGGCAGCCGCGGCCTGCTCGGTGTCGTCGAAGTCGACGTCACCCGGCAAGTTCTTGATCTCGATGTTGACCAGGCTCCCCGCGCAGCAGTCGAGCACCTCGCTCAGTGTCGGGATGTCCGGGCGGCTCGCCCGAATCGCGTCGAGCGGCAGCGTCGCCAGCACCCCGAGATCGGGTGCAGCCGCGTCGTGGTGGACGACCAGGCCCCCGTCGCCCGACCGATGGACGTCCAGCTCGACGCCGTCGGCACCCAGCTCGAGGGCCCGCCCGAAGGCCTCGAGGGTGTTCTCGGGAGCGATCGTGCGGGCTCCCCGGTGGGCCCAGACCGCCGGCGACATGGCCGTCTCCGAAGCCATCGGCGCGGGAGCCTATCGGGGCGGGTGACGAGCGAAACCGCTGGTCAGAGCACTTGTGCCCGCCGTCACATGAGCCGTAATGTCGCTGGCGCCTCGAGGGCCTCGCCCCGGGGACATGGCATGCGCGCCGCCTTCGCGCACGACGATCGAGACCTGATCAAGGCGAGCCCGATCAAGACCAGCCCGATCAAGACCAGCCCGATCAAGACCAGCCCGATCAAGACCAGGAGGGGGAAGAGCGGTGGCGCTCACCTGGATCCGCACACACGACTGGGACGTCGACGACTGGCGGGGACGCTCCGCGTGCCTCGACTCCGATCCCGACGTCTTCTTCCCGATCGGGACGACCGGTGGCGCGCTCGAGCAGATCGAGACGGCCAAGCGGATCTGCACGGCCTGCCTCGTGTCCGAGGAGTGCCTCGAGTTCGCGTTGGCGACCAACCAGGAAGCCGGCATCTGGGGCGGGACGACGGAAGAGGACCGCCGCAAGCTGCGCAAGGCGTGGCTGGCCCGCCAGCGCGCGACGGCCTAGACGCCGCCGACACCCGATCTCAGAGCTCGATCGCGGGCTCCGGCGTGATCGGGATCTTCAGCTCCACTTCGGTGCCGCCGGCGTCGTCGTGCATCGTGATCGACCCGCCGAGCTCGCTCGTCACCAGCGCCTGCACGATCGAGAGTCCGAGCCCGCGCGACCCGTCGAGCGAGAAGCCATCGGGCAGGCCGACACCGTCGTCGGTCACGCGCACGATGAGGGAGCTGCCATCACGGATCAGCGTCACCACGACGTGACCGTCGAACGCGGGCGCTGATTCGTCCTCCGCATCGCCGACACGACTCGAGAACGCGTGGTCGACGGCGTTCTGCATGAGCTCGTTGAGGATGACCGCCAGCGGCGTCGCGACGACACCAGGGAGCTCGCCGGCCTCGCCCACGACCTCGAAGTGCAGGCGCTGCTCGTCGGTCGACACGGTCTCCTCGACCGCGCGCACGAGGGGGCGCACGACGTCGCCGAACGGCACGACGTCTCCCGCATCGCGCGAGAGGGTCTCGTGCACGATGGCGATCGAGCGGATCCGCTGCTCGGACGCCTCGATCGCATCCTGGGCCTCGAGCGACTGCAGGCGCCGACCTTGCAGGCGGAGCAAGGCCGCGATCGTCTGGAGATTGTTCTTCACGCGGTGGTGGATCTCGCGGATCGTCTGGTCCTTCGACAGCAGGATCCGGTCGCGTCTGCGGAGGTCGGTCACGTCACGCACGAGCACGAGCGCGCCCGTGACCCGCCCACCCTCGATCAGCGGGATCGCCTGCACCAGGACGGACGTGTCGCCGCGCTCGAGCTCTTCGGTCACCGGGAGCCGCAGGCTGCACGCCGCTTCGGCCGCGTCCTGGTCGAACCCGATCTCGCGCGGCTGCATCCCCTGCGTGAACGCGTGGATGCCCATCCTGTGCAGCACGCTGATCGCGTTGGGACTCGCGTACCGCATGCGCAGCTCGTCGTCGAGCATCACGACGCCGTCGGCGACTCGAGGCGCCTCCTCGGGCACGACCTCGTCACGCCCGAACGGGAACGTCCCCTCGGAGATCATGCGCGCGAACCGCTCGAACACATCGAGGTAGTAGCGCTCGAGCTCACCTGGCCGGCGCGCCGAAGTCATCGCGGTCTCGCGGGTCACGACCGCGATCACCCGTTCACGCAGCAGCACCGGGATGCACTGCACCCGGGCCTTGTCGCGACCGCCGAGCACGGTGGTGTCGCCGCCGACGATCTCGCCCTTTCGCCACGCACGGGCCACCACGGGACGGTCGTGCTCGGTGACGACCGTCCCGACCAGGTCAGCCGGATACAGGGTCTGGCCCGTCGTGGGACGCACGTGGGCGAGCACGACGAAGCGGTGACCCTCCTCGCCCTCGACGGGCGCGAGGAGCAGCAGGTCGGAGAACGTGAGGTCGGCGAGGAGCTGCCACGTCGCGACGAGCCGCTGCGCGTGGCGGAGCGCTTCCCCCGTGAGCCCGGTGTTCGATCGTGCGAGCTCGTAGAGCGGTATCGCCACGATCCCAGGCTACGGCTCAGGCCCCGAGCAGATGCTCACCCATCGCGGCGAGACCACCGATGTCGTGCACGTCGTCCTCGAGTGCCGGGACGACGGCGACGGTGTCCGGGATCCGTTCGAGCTCGTCGCGCAGCTCACGCTCGCGAGTCGCGACGATCGCGTAGCTTCGGAACGTCTCACCGATCGTCTGCACGACGCGCGTCGCGCTCTCGACGTCGATGATGCCGTCGAGCCCGCGGTCGACCAGCTTCCGAGCGACGGGCTCGGCCTCGGCGAGCAGCACCTCGGCGGCGTGCCAGCCGTCCTGGCCCCGGAGCGCGTCGGGCAGCGCCTTGTTGAGGACGAGCGCCGCCAGGTGGAACTCCCGTTCCACGAGCGCATCGCAGAAGAACTCGGCCTCCCGTAGCGGCGCGCCCTCCAGGGTGGTCACGACGACGAAGGCCGTGCGGCGATCGTGGAGGAGTCGCTCGACTGCCTCCGCTCGTTCGACGAAACCGTCGTACATCGTCTGGAACAACAGGAAGAACTCCGCGATGTCCTGGAGGAACTGACTGCCGAGGATCCTGTCGGCCATGGTGTAGAAGGGCTTGCTCGCGAAGTTCACGAAGCGGGCGCCACGCTTGCCCCCGAGCCGGTACGGCATGGTGAGCCAGCGCAGCAGCTTGCCGCCGAAGAAGTCGGCCATGCGCGCCGGCGCATCGACGAAGTCGATTGCGTTGCGCGTCGGCGGCGTGTCGATGACGATGAGGTCGTAGGTGCCACGAGCGTGCAGGTCGAAGAGCCGTTCCATCGCGATGTAGTCGTGGCTCTGGACGAAGCGTCCGGTGACGCTCGTGTACATGCGGTTCTCGAGGATCCGATACGCCGTCTCCTCGTCGGGCGCATGGCGCAGCACGAGGTCGTCCCATCCCGCCTTCGTGTCGAGCATCGCGGCGTAGAGCTCGCCGCGCGGCTCGAGCCCCGCGGCTCGTAGCACTTCGGGCGCCACGCGGCGTTCCACGTTGCCGAGGCCCTCGAGACCGAGAGCCGATGCCAGCCGCCGGGCCGGATCGATCGTCAGCACGAGCACCTTGCCACCGAGCCGGAGCGCGGCACCGAGCGCCGACGCGGCCGCGGTCGTCGTCTTCCCGACGCCGCCGGACCCGCAGAACACCACGATCTCCCGTGTCGCCAGCAGCGACTCCAAGTCGCGGTGCGCCGGGAGCGCCGTCGATTCGCTCATCGCTCCCGCTCTCGGGCCTTCGGGCGGACCGACCGTTCATTCACGCGCCCAGCTCCTCCGCCAAGGCATCCGCGACCATCCGCGTCACCCGCAGCCCGTGGTCGCGCACGAAGAAGTACGGAACGTAGACGAGCGGCAGATCGATCGCGTTCCGCAGGTTGGTGAGATGCACAGCGCGCGACCGGCGAAGGGCGACGGCAAGTCCCGCCGCGTCGAGCACCGCGTCGGCGCCGGGGCCCACCTCGTCCGTGAGCGCGGCGGTGGCCGCCGGCGCTCGGAGGGCAGCGAACACGGGCTCGTCGGCGCGGGTGAACGGTTCGGGCAGCACCCGGTTGACGACCACAGTGCCGAGCCGCACATCGAGCTCCGCGCGTGCACTGGTGACGAGCTCGATCGTCTCGCTCACCGGCATCTCCTCGGGCGACGTCACGACGTTAAGCGCTGTGATCGCGGGATCCGCGAGGAGCTCGACCATCCAGTCGGTCTGCGCCCGAACCGGGCCCACCTGCACGAGCTCGCGGATCGCGCGCGGCGAATCGAGCTGCGCGACGACGTGACCCGTCGCCGCCGCGTCGACGATCACGATGTCCCAGTCGGAGCGACCTTCGATCGACTCGCGGACCTCCCAGCACACCTTCCCGACAGTGAGGATCTCCTTGACGCCGGGCGCCGCGTTGGCGACGAAGTCGAGCATCGACGCGAGCGGACCGATCTTCCCGAGCACGGGGACGCGGATGTTGAGCTTGAGGTACTCGCGCAGCGAGGCTTCGGTGTTCATCTGCATCGCGTGCACGCCCGGATAGATCTCCTCCGGATCGAAGCCGACCGGTGGCCGCTCGAACAGTGCGGTCACGTTGCCCTTGGAGTCGACCTCCACGAGGAGCACGCGCTTGCCGCGTTCCGCCGCGAGCAGCGCGCTCGCCGCGGTGACGGTGCTCTTGCCGACGCCGCCCTTGCCCGTGAAGAAGAGCAGGCGACGATCGAGCAGACCGGCGCCGTCGGCGCGCGGGGCGGTCGCCTCGGCGGGCTCGGGAGCCGCCGCGGGCGCGTTCACCGGCTCAGGGGGGCCCGAACCCGACCCGCTTGGCGTCGGAATCGCTTTCGATCTCGACGTAGGCGACGCGCTCGGCCGGGACACCGACCTTGCGGCCCTTCGCGTCGAGCCAGAGCACACCGCCGTCCTCCGAGAGGGCTTCGCTGATCGCCTGCATGATCTCGTCCACCGAGCTCTCGACTTCGAGGTTGAGCTCTTTGGGGGTGTGGACGACTCCGATGCGCACTTCCATGGACCGGACACTACCGCCCGCTTCGTTCCACGCCGTGATCGCCGTACATTGCTCCCCGTGACCGCTGGTGCCCTGCTCGCGGCCGAAGCGGCGACCACGTTCTCGGTGCCGCTCCTGCTCACGGCCGCCGGAGTCGCGCTCGCATGGTGGGCCGCGCTCGGCGCGGTCGTCGCGGTGAGGCGGCCACCCCGCATCCGGGCTGACCATGGCGGTGGCCTCGACCTGCCTCCCGAGCCGCCCGCGGTCGCCGCGCTGCTCGGTGGCGACTTCGAGGTTGCCAGTGAGACCGCGCCGGCGATCGTGCTCGACCTGGCGGCGCGGGGCTTCGTGGAGCTCGACGAGGTCCAGCCGGGCCGCACGATCTGCCGCGTGCCGCGTGCCGGCCGGGTCGACGCCGGCGCACTCGCTGCGTACGAGCGGCGAGTGCTCGACGAGCTCTCGAGCAAGGCCGTCGACGGCGTCGTGCCGGCCGATGCGCTCACGACCGGTCCCGCCGAGCAGTCCAAGCGGTGGCACCGCGCTCTCGCGCGCGAGGTCGTCGACGACGCGCAGGCGCGCGGGTTGACGGTCGCGCGCTGGCCGCTGCGCCTCGCGGCCGTCCTCGGCGTCGGACTGGCCGCGATCGTCGTGCTGCTCCTCGTCTCGAGCGAGGTCGGTGGCGACGCCGACGACGAGGGCACGCTGCTCGGGGTGCTCGCGGCCGCCGTCGCGGTCTCCGGCCTCGTGCTCGGCATCATCGTCGTGACCCGGCTCGGGCGCTCGCTCGCCCAGCTGCCGACGGCCGCCGGACGCGAGGCGGCACCTCGAGCCGTGGGTCTCGCGACGAGCCTTCGCGAGAACACCGCGCTCGGCGACCTGCCTCCCGCGGGCGTCAAGCTCTGGGATCGCGTCTTCGCGTACGCGGCCGCGTTCGGCGCCGCGCCGCTCGCGGTCGAGCTGCTGCCGATGGGCACCGAGGACGACCACCTGGCCTGGAGCCGCCACGGGCGGCGGTGGCGGCGTGTCCGAGTGCGCTACCCGCGCGGACTCCCACCGGCGTGGGGGAAGCACCCGCTGCTCGCGGTGGCGCTCGCGCTCCTCTGGGGCGCCGTCACGACGTTGGTGGGCTACGGGCTCCTCCAGGTCGCCGAGACCGATCGGCCGACCGAGGTCTCGTCCTCGGCCTGGGAGTGGGTCGACACCGGCGCCACGATCTTGCTGGCCCTGACGGCGCTCGTCCTGGCGTGGTGCGTCTGGGTGCTCGTCCGCGCGATCCCCGACCTCTGGGAGACGCGCAGCGTGTCGGGTGACATCGTGCGCGCCCGTCGCTACCGGCAGGTCTTCACGAGCTCGAACGACCCCTCGTACTGGCACTACCTCGCGGTCGACGACGGATCTCGCGACCGAATCACCGCGTGGCGGGTGAGCCCGACGATCTGGTCGCAGCATCCCCAAGGCGAGGCGGTGCGCGCGGAGCTCACGCCCCGACTGGGCTACGTGCGGTCGATGACGCGCGCCTGATCAACCCTGGACGCGCAGCTCGGGATGCGAGATCCGGGTCGGGGCGAGCTCGGTGTCGAGTCGCTCCGCGATCGTGCGGAACACGACGCTGGCCTCGTCGTCGGGTGCCGTCACGATGATCGGGGCACCCTCGTCGCCGCCCTCGCGCAACGCCGGGACGAGCGGGATCTGACCGAGCAGCGGCACGCCGAGCTTCTGCGCGAGCTGCTCCCCGCCGCCGGCGCCGAAGAGCTGGTAGCTCGTGCCGTCGTCGCCCCGGAACCACGACATGTTCTCGATGACTCCGACCACGTCGAGGTGCACCTTCTCGGCCATCGCGCCGGCGCGCTGGGCGACCTTCTGCGCCGCGAGCTGCGGCGTCGTCACGATCACGATCTCGGCACGGGGCAGGAACTGCGCGATCGAGAGTGACACGTCGCCCGTGCCCGGTGGCAGGTCGATGACGAGGTAATCGGGGTCGGCCCAGTGCACGTCGGTGAGGAACTGCTCGAGCGCCTTGTGCAGCATGGGGCCGCGCCACACGATCGCCTCGTCCTCGCGGGTGAAGAAGCCCATCGAGATCGCGGTGACGCCGTGCACCGACGGCGGAACCAGCACGTCGTCGATCAGGTCGGGGGGATGGTCGACACCGAGCATCCGTGGCAGCGAGAAGCCCCAGACGTCGGCGTCGACGACCGCGACTCGCTTGCCGAGCCGTGCGAGCGCGATCGCGAGGTTCGTGGTGACCGATGACTTGCCGACGCCTCCCTTGCCCGACGCGACCGCCAGGATGCGCGTGCGCGAGCTCGTGAACGGGTTCGTCCGGTGGTGGGGCTCGGGCGTGGGTGCGCCCGCGTCGACGACGGCAAGTGGGTTCTCCGGCGGCTCACCCTTCAAGACCCTCGCGACGGCCGGCAGCTCGTGGTCCTCCATGAGGCGCAGGTCGACGTCGACGCGCTCGACCCCGTCGACGCCGAGGGCGGCGTCGCGCACCGCGGCTTCGAGGTCGGGCCACTGCCCGCGGTCGGGCAACGGCTCCGCCACCGCGACGACGGCGGTCGAGCCGTCGACCGCGACCCCCTGGACGAGGCCGAGCTCGCCGATCGGGGTGCGCAGGATCGGTTCGAGGACGCCCGTCAGGGCGGTGCGGATCTGCTCGCCCGTCCCGGGCTCGTCACGGCCGGGCATGCGCTCTCCTGGAGTCGTCCTGGGCCATTTCCACGCGCCTCGAGAGTCTTCGCCTGCCTCGAGAGTTTCCACTATCGGGATAGGTAGAATACCGGCGTGGAGGTCACCGACCCCGCACCGGAGCGTGTCCGATCGCCGGAGGAGCTGACCCCCGACGAGTTCAACGCCGCGGTCACCGCGGTCACGAACGCCTTCGGTGATCCGACCCGCCGCGAGATCTACCTCTACCTCCGGGCAGCCGACCCCGCCGGTGATCGACCCGCCCGGAGCGGTCGGTCCGATGGCGACGACGCCGGCGTCACCGCCGCCGACGTCGCCCGGCACTTCGACCTGCACCCCAACGTCGCACGCCACCACCTCGAGAAGCTCACGAGTGGCGGTTACCTGACCGTCGCCATCGGACGCACCGACAACGGCACCCGCCCCGCCGGCCGTCCGTCGAAGCGATACCGCACGAGCGACGTCGACCACGCGCTCGCACTGCCGCTGCGTCACGACGACGTGCTCGCGACGCTGCTCGTCCGCGCGCTCGACGCGCTCGGGCCCGTGCACGCCGAAGCGCTCGCCGACGAGGTCGGCTACG
>CAZHKE010000071.1:9758-12304 GCA_964532485.1 uncultured Bifidobacteriaceae bacterium | reverse complement strand
CAGCCCGTCGCGGAGCGCGGCGGCTCGGATCAGGCGCTCCTGCGGATGCTGCGCGGCCTGCCATCGGACGAGTTCGAGTGCCACGTCGCCGTGCCCGCCGAGCCACCGCTTCGCGCCGAGCTCGAGGGGGCGGGCGCCACCGTCCACATCGTGCCCATGCGACGCCTCTCCACCAGCCACGGCATCGCGCAGTGGGCGGGCTACGCGGCGGGCTGGCCCATCGCGGTGGCTCGCCTGCGCTCCCTCATCCGGCGCCTCGACGCCGACGTCGTCCACACCAACTCCCTGAACTCCTGGTACGGCTGGGCGGCGGCGGGCCTCACCCGGCGCCCGCACGTCTGGCACGCGCGCGAGATCGTCGTGCAGTCGGGCGTCGCGCTGCGCGTCGAGCGCTTCCTCACCAAGCGGTACGCGACGCGGGTGATCGCCATGTCACAGGCCATCGCCGACCAGCTCGACCCCGCCAACGTCGTCGTCGTGCGCGAGTCGGCCGATCCGCACGAGTACCGGCCCGACCGCGCCGGCCGCTTCCGCTCGGCCGTCGGCGTGCCCGACGACGCGCCGCTCGTCGGTGCAGCCGGGCGCATCGACACGTGGAAGGGCTTCGACGTTCTCCTCGACGCCTGGCCGTCGATCAGGCAGCGCTGCCCCGGCGCGCACCTGGTCGTCGCCGGCGGCCCGGTCGCCGGCAAGCACGACTACGACGCGACGCTCGCGTCGAGAGCGGCGGCGCTCGACGACGCGCACTGGCTCGGCAGGCGCGACGACATCCCCGACCTGTTCGCCGATCTCGACGTGTTCGTGCTCCCGTCCACCGAGCCCGAGCCCTACGGGCTGGTCGCGGTGGAGGCGCTCGCCAGCGGTGCGCGCGTCGTCGCCACCGACGGCGGCGGACCGCCGGAGATCCTGGCGACCTCGCATCCGGGCGCCGGGCGCCTCGTGCCCGCACGCGATCCCGAGGCGCTCGCCGAGGCCGTCGCGGCGGAGCTCGAGCAGGCGCTGCCGACCAGCACCGCCGCCCGGGTCGCCCGGCCGCCCCTGCGCGACCCGGCGCCCGAGCAGTTCGCGGCCGTGTTCCGGGCCGTGGTCGGCTCCGTCGCACCCACCGGTTAGCGTTTCCCCCACGAGCGACATCCGGCCCCGCGTCGGGCGACGAACTTCAGCACCACGAACTTCAGCACCAGTCGATCGTCGCCGGTCGCCCCGTCCCCCGCTCTCGCACGATCGGGAGCAGCCAGGAGGCCCACCCACCATGCGCCACGCCCTGATCCACCATCTCCAGCTCGGCCCGGTCCGCGACATGGACTGGGTGACCGCTCACTTCGGGCACCGGTAGACGATGCCGTCCCGCCGACCCGTCCTCACCCGGGTCGAGGCCCGCCGCACGGTGTCCGCGCGCGGCTTCGACCGCGCGCCGGGCGGTCCCGGCGACGACCGCCTGGTCGGCATCGAGCTCGAGTGGCTCGTCGTCGACGCCGCCGACCCCGGCCGCCCCGTCCCCGTCGAGCTCGTCGAGTCCGCCGCCCGCGAGGCCGGCCCCCTGCCGGGCGGCAGCGTGCTCACGTTCGAGCCCGGAGGACAGGTCGAGCTGAGCTCTCCGCCCCTGCCGCTCCCCCTCGCCTGCGATGCCACCGCCAACGACGCGTGTCGCCTGGGCGACGCGCTCGCCGAGGAGGGCATCGCGCTCCTCGCGCTCGGGCTCGAGCCCGGGCCGCGGCGTGACCGAGCGATCCGCAGCGCGCGCTACGACGCGATGGAGGCCTTCTTCGACGCGATCGGGCCCGCGGGTCGCACGATGATGCGCAGCACCGCGGCGCTCCAGGTGAACCTCGATCTCGGCGGTGGAGCAGCCGTCGACCAGCGCTGGCGGGCGGCCCACGACGTGGGGCCCGTCCTCGCCGCCGCGTTCGCCAACTCCCCCATCGGCGACGACGGCCCCACCGGTCACCGATCCACCCGGCTCGCGGTGTGGGCCGCGATCGACGGGTGCCGGACACGCCCACCCGATCTCTCCGCCGACTGTCGCGACGCCTGGGCCGACTACGCGCTGACCGCCAACGTGATGCTGATGCGCGAGTCCGACGACTCCCACGTGCCGGTGCTCGCGCCGCTCTCGTTCGAGAAGTGGATCGACGGCGGCCACGAGCTCGGCTGGCCGACGGTCGACGACCTCGACTACCACCTCACCACGCTGTTCCCGCCGGTGCGCCCGCGCGGGTGGCTCGAGCTGCGCATGATCGATGCGGTGCCGGCACCGTGGTGGAGGGTCGCGGTCGCGACGAGCTCGGTCCTCGTGCAGCAGCCAGGGCTCCTCGCCGAGGTCGCACCGGCCCTCGAGCCGACCATCGGCCGCTGGGACGTCGCGGCGCGTGACGGGCTCACCGATCCCCGGTTCGCGGCCGCGGCCCAGGCGTGCTTCGAGGTGGCGCGCGCGGCGCTGCCCGGCGCGGGCGCCGACGACGCCACGATCGCGGCGACCGAGGCGTTCGTCGACACCTACGTCGCCCGCGGGCGCTGCCCGGCCGACGATCGCCTCGACGCCTGGC
>CAZHKE010000071.1:6757-9658 GCA_964532485.1 uncultured Bifidobacteriaceae bacterium | reverse complement strand
CTCGGGCTGCTCGAGCCCTTCGACGACGCCGACCTCACCCGGCAGGTCTCGCCCCTGATGTCGCCGCTGGTCTGGGACCTCGCGCACATCGGCCACTACGAGGAGCTCTGGCTCCTGCGTGAGCTCGCCGACGCGCCGCCCACCGATCCGCGCTACGACGACCTCTACGACGCGTTCAAGCACCCGCGTCGCGAGCGCTCCGAGCTCGAGATCCTCGGCCCAGTCCAGGCGCGCGCGTTCGTCGCCGACGTGCGGGCACGGTCGCTCGAGCACCTCGCGCACGTCGACTTCAGCGGCCGCGACCCGCTGCTCGAGCACGCGTTCGTCTACGGCATGGTCGTCCAGCACGAGCACCAGCACGACGAGACGATGCTCGCCACCATCAACCTGATGGACGCTCCTCTTCCTGATGCGTATCTGGAGGCCGCTCTGCGGCCTCCAGATACGCACCGAGGCAAGGGGTTCGTCGACGTGGCGGGTGGCGCTGTCGTCGTCGGCACCGACGACGAGCCCTGGGCGTACGACAACGAGCGCCCGGCGCACGCCCTGTCGCTGGCCCCGTTCCGCATCGGTGCGGCGCCCGTGACCAACGCCGAGCACGCCGCGTTCGTCGCCGACGGCGGGTACGCCGACGAGCGCCTGTGGGAGCCGGCGGGATGGGCGTGGCGTCGGGAGGCGGGGCTCGAGCACCCGATGGGGTGGCAGCGCGAGGGTGACGACGGCTGGAGCCGCCGACGCTTCGGTCGCCACGAGGAGCTGCCCCCTTCCGAGCCCGTGCAGCACGTGTGCTGGTACGAGGCCGACGCCCACGCCCGCTGGGCCGGCGCGCGCCTGCCGACCGAGGCGGAGTGGGAGGCCGCAGCCCGCGCCGGTGCGCTCCGGCACACCGGGCAGGTCTGGGAGTGGACCGGCACCGACTTCGCCGGGTACCCCGGCTTCCGGTCGTTCCCCTACCGCGAGTACTCGGAGGTCTTCTTCGGCGACGAGTACAAGGTGCTGCGCGGCGGCTCGTGGGCGACCGATCCCGCGGCGCGCCGCGACACGTTCCGCAACTGGGACTACCCGATCCGCCGGCAGATCTTCTCCGGCTTCCGCCTCGCGACCGACGCCTGATGTGCCGCCACCTCGCGTTCGTGAGCTCGACACCCGTCGGCCTCGGCGCGCCGCTCGTCGACGCGCCGCACTCGCTCGTCGACCAGGCGCGCGCGCCGCGGCACCAGACGAGCGGCGACTCGAACCCCGACGGTTGGGGCGTGGGCTGGTTCGACGCCGACGGCCACGTCCAGCGGTACCGCTCCGCGCTCCCCGTCTGGGACGACCCGGCCGTCGGCGAGCTCGCAGCGTCGATCGTGACGACGGGCGCGCTCGCGGCGGTGCGCCTGGCGTCGCCGGGTGCCACGATCACCGAGAGCCAGAGCGCGCCGTTCACCGACGGCGAGTGGCTGTTCTCGCTCAACGGGATCGTCGACGGGTACTACGACGGCGTCGGTGACGAGCTGCGCGCCCTGACCACCCCCGCACGCCTCGACGCGATCGACGGTGACGCCGACACGGAGGTGCTGTTCGCGATGACGCTCGACGCGATGGACGCGGGCGCGTCGCCCACCGATGCGCTGCTCGACGTGGTCCGACGCGTCGACGAGCGCACGACCGGGCGCCTGAACCTCCTGCTCACCGACGGGCGCGTCGTGGCCGGCACCGCGTGGGGCAACTCCCTGTACCGCCGCGAGGCGATGCTCGCGTCCGAGCCCCTCGACGACCGGCCGGGATGGGAGCGCGTCGCCGACCGGTCGGTCGTCGCGTTCGACACCCCCGGCGACGACGTGCCCGACGACGACGTGCCCGGCGACGACGCGGCCGTCGCATGAGCGGAGACTCGCCCGCCGAGTCGGCCGGCCGGCGCCCCGACATCCGGCGCGAGATCCGGCCCGAGATCCGGCCCGAGATCCGGGTCGACGTCCACCTCTCGGGCTCCGACCTCGCCGACGCGCTCGCCGCCGACGTGCGGGCCGGCCTCTCGGCGACCCCGAAGGTGCTGCCACCGAAGTGGTTCTACGACGACCGCGGCTCGGAGCTGTTCGACGAGATCACGCGTCTCCCCGAGTACTACCCGACGCGCGCCGAACGGGCGATCCTCGAGGCCCGCGCCGACGACATCGCGGCGGCCACGCGCGCCGACACGCTCGTCGAGCTCGGCTCCGGGACGTCCGAGAAGACGCGCCTGCTGCTCTCGGCCCTCGCCGACGCGGGGACGCTCACACGCTTCGTGCCCTTCGACGTGAGCGAGCAGACGCTGCGCGACGCCGCCGCCGCGGTCGCAGGCGAGTACGACGTGCCGGTGCATGCGGTCGTCGGCGACTTCGAGCGTCATCTCGGCGAGGTGCCCGGCGGCGGGCGGCGGCTCGTCGCGTTCCTCGGTGGGACCATCGGGAACCTCGAGCCCGACACCCGCGCCCAGTTCCTCAAGGAGATCGCCGGCGGGATGGGCCCCGACGACGCACTGCTCCTCGGCACCGACCTCGTCAAGGACGTGGCGCGACTCGAGGCCGCCTACGACGACGCGGCCGGTGTGACGGCCGCGTTCAACCGCAACGTGCTCCACGTCGTCAACCGGGCCCTCGACGCCGACTTCGTGCCCGACGCCTTCGAGCACGTGGCGCGCTTCGATCCGGCCGAGGAGTGGATCGAGATGCGCCTGCGCGCGACCGAGCCGATGCGCGTCCGCGTCGGCGCGCTCGGGCTCGACGCCGAGTTCGCCGCGGGTGAGGAGCTGCGCACCGAGATCAGCGCGAAGTTCCGCCGCGAGCGCGTCGCGGCCGAGCTGGAGGCCGCCGGTCTGAGCCTCAGCCGCTGGTGGACCGACCCCGCCGGCGACTTCGCCCTCAGCCTCGCCCGCCCCGC
>CAZHKE010000071.1:3597-6657 GCA_964532485.1 uncultured Bifidobacteriaceae bacterium | reverse complement strand
ATAGTGGAATTATCATCGATCCCATGACCGGCGCCCCTGCTGCGCTGCCGAGCCCCGCGTTGGAGGTCCGTGACCTGCACGTGAGCGTCGAAGGCGCGGAGATCCTCTGCGGCGTGTCGCTGTCGGTCGCGCCCGGTGAGCTGCATGCCCTCATGGGGCCCAACGGGTCCGGCAAGTCGACGCTCGCCAAGACGCTGCTCGGCGACCCCGCCTACCGCATCGCGAGCGGCCGGATCCTCGTGGCCGGCGACGACGTGACCGCGGCCTCCACCGACGAGCGAGCGGCACGGGGCATGTTCCTCGGCTTCCAGCACCCCGAGGAGATCCCGGGGGTGAGCGTCCTCAACTTCTTGCGCCAGGCCATGGCCGCACGCAAGGGCATCACCGACCTGTCGGTCCTCGAGGTCCGCATGGCGCTGCTCGACTGGACGGCGCGCCTGGGCATGGACGACCGGTTCACCCAGCGCTACCTCAACGAGGGCTTCTCCGGCGGTGAGAAGAAGCGCAACGAGATCCTCCAGATGGCGCTCCTCGAGCCCGGGATCGCCATCCTCGACGAGACCGACTCGGGGCTCGACATCGACGCGCTCCGGGTCGTCGCCGACGGCATCACCCAGGTCCGCGCCGCCCGCGACCAGCTCGGCATCCTGCTGATCACGCACTACCGCCGGATCCTCGACCACCTCACGCCCGACGCGGTGCACATCCTCCTCGACGGCCGGATCGTCGCCTCCGGTGGCGCCGAGCTCGTCGACACCGTCGAGCGCGACGGCTTCGACGCCTTCCGCGCCGAGGCGGCCACCGCGCCATGACCCCCCCCACCCTCGACGTCGCTCGGATCCAGGCCGACTTCCCGATCCTCAAGCGACAGGTGCACGGCAAGCGCCTCGTGTACCTCGACTCGGCGTCGTCGTCGCAGAAGCCGATCCAGGTCCTCGACGCGATGGATCGCATCTACCGAGAGTCGTACGCCAACGTGCACCGCGGCGTGTACACGATCGCCGAGGAGTCGACCGCGGCGTACGAGGCCGCCCGCGCCAAGACGGCGACCCTGCTCGGCGGCGACACCAGCGAGATCGTCTTCACGAAGAACGTCACCGAGGCGATCAACCTGGTGGCCTACTCGTGGGCCCGCGCCAACCTCCGCGAGGGCGACGCCGTCGTCGTCACCGAGATGGAGCACCACGCCAACGTCGTCCCCTGGCACATCCTCAGCGAAGAGCGTGGCATCGAGCTGCGATGGATCCCGCTCACCGACGACTTCGGCCTCGATCTCACCGATCTCGACCGGCTGCTCGACGGCGCGCGGCTCCTGTGCGTCACCGCCGCGTCGAACGTCCTCGGCACGCTCAACGACGTCCGTCCCCTCGCCGACGCCGCCCATGCCGCCGGCGCGCTCGTCCTCGTCGACGCCGCGCAGGCAGTGCCCCACATGCCGGTCGACGTGAGGGCCTGGGACGCCGACTTCGTCGGCTTCACCGGGCACAAGATGCTGGGGCCGAGCGGCGTCGGCGGGCTGTGGGCCCGCGCGGACCTGCTCGACGCGATGCCGCCCTTCCTCGGCGGCGGCGAGATGATCCGCGACGTGACGACCGAGGGCTTCACGACCAACGAGGTGCCGTGGAAGTTCGAGGCCGGCACACCGCCGATCGCCGAGGCCGCCGGCCTGGGCGCGGCGATCGACTACCTCCAGGCGATCGGGCTCGACGCGGTGCGGGCCCACGAGCGCCAGCTCACGCAGTGCGCGCTCGACGCGCTCGACGCGCGCTTCGGTGATCGCATGACCATCTACGGGCCCCGCGACGTCGATCGTCGGGGCAGCGCGATCTCGTTCCTCTTCGGCGACATCCATGCCCACGACATCTCCCAGGTGGTCGACGAGGAAGGTGTCTGCGTGCGCGCCGGCCACCACTGCGCGAAGCCCCTCATGCGCGCTCTCGGGGTCGTGGCGACGACACGCGCGTCCTTCTACGTCTACAACGACGAGGACGACGTCGACGCGCTCGTCGACGCGCTCGCGCGCGCCGAAGACTTCTTCGGGTTCGTCGGATAGGGGACCTGCGTGCCCGGGCTCGAAGACCTGTACCGCGAGATCATCCTCGACCACTACCGCGCGCCGCGGAACCGGGGCGAGCTGCCGGTCCCACCTGCTCACCGGGCCGAGGGCTTCAACCCGCTCTGTGGCGACGAGGTGATCCTGTACCTCGACGTCGACGACGGGACCGTCACCGACATCCGCACCGCGGGCCAGGGCTGCTCGATCAGCCAGGCATCCACGTCGATGATGAGCGCCGCGGTGAAGGGCAAGCCCGTCGAGGAGGCTCGTCGCCTCATCCGCGCGTTCAAGTCGCTCATGTCGATCCACGAGTCGACCCTCGAGGGAGGAGGCGCAGACGGTGACGGCGACGGCGACGGCGGGCACCCGGACGAGGTCGACGACGTCAGGCTCGGCGACCTCGAGGCCCTCCAGGGCGTGGTGAAGTTCCCGGTGCGGATCAAGTGCGCCACCCTCGCCTGGAACACCCTCCAGCAGGCCCTCGACGAGGCGGCGGGGTCCTGACGGAGCCCCCGGAACTGCCCCGGGCATGAACGCCGAGGCGGCTACGTTGATACCCACGGGGTACGAGCCAGCAGCCCAGGAGCGAGGAGGCGGAGTGCACATGGACCACTCGGCACTGACCCACCGGATCGACGAGGCCCTCGACCAGTACCGCGGGCGCGATCTGGTCGCCGGCTCCGAGATCACCGATCTGCTCCTCGACCTCCGCCTGATGCTCCTGGCCGCCGACGAAGAGGCCCGCACGCCCGCGTCGTCCTGACCCGATCGGAAGCGTGCTCCTCCCGGTGTTCTAGGCTCTCCCGCTGATGCCCCCGAACCAGCCGCCGCGCCCACCCGGACCCCCCGGCTCTGGTGACCCGCGTCGCGGGGGTCCGCGCCGCCCACCGCCGGGCTCACTCGAGGGCCCGGGGTCGCTCGAAGGCCCCGGCGGACCCCCACCCGGTCGCGGCGGACCCCCACCCGGTCGCGGCGGACCCCCACCCGGTCGCGGCGGACCCCCA
>CAZHKE010000071.1:0-3497 GCA_964532485.1 uncultured Bifidobacteriaceae bacterium | reverse complement strand
CCACCCGGTCGCGGCGGACCCCCACCCGGTCGCGGCGGACCCCCACCCGGTCGCGTGCCGCCCGGCGGCGAGGAGCCCCGTCCGCCGCGAGGCAAGCCGCACGCGGGCGACACCGCGCCGACGCCGCGCCCGCCTCGTGGCGCGGCCGCGGGTGAGGCCGCCGTCACCGCCGCGTCGCGCGGCGAGCGTCGCGCCCGGGCGCGCAAGAGCAAGTCGCGCAAGCGCGCCGTCGCCCTGGCTGCGATCGCCGCGCTGCTCATCGGCGGGATCGCCGCGTTCGCGCTGTCGCAGGGTGGTGACGAGCAGCCGCAAGCCCAGCTGTCGGCACGGCGCGCGACGACCACGAGCACGGCACCCCCGGCGTTCCAGGCGTTCACGACGCTGACCACCGCGGTCCCCGAGCTCAACGCCTACGAAGAGCCGACCGAGTCCGCCAAGGTCGTCAACACGTTCACCGAGACGACCGAGTACCAGCAGCCGCGCACGCTGCTCGCGATCGGTCAGCAGCCCGGCTGGTTCCAGGCGCTCCTCCCGATGCGACCGAACGGCTCGATCGGCTGGGTGCGCGAGGCCGACGTGACGCCGGGATCGACCACGTACGCCATCACGGTCAGCCTCTCGCAGCACAAGCTGACGCTCACCGAGTCCGACAACCCCGTGCTCGAGGCGCCGATCGTCATCGGCAAGACCGAGACGCCGACACCGGTCGGCCAGTACTACATCACCGACCCCGTCGACCTGCAGGATCGCCCCAACGGCGCCTACGGCGCGTACGCGCTCGGCATCTCCGGCTATTCGGAGGTGCTCAAGTCGTTCAACGGCGGACCGGGCCAGGTCGCGATCCACGGGGGCGCGTACGAGAGCGACCTCGGCAACGACGTGTCCAACGGGTGCATCCGCGTGATCAACGACGTGATCCTCCAGATCGCGAACACGGTGCCGCTCGGCACGCCCGTCACGATCGAGGCCTGAGCCGCTTCACCGCGTCGCTGCTGCAACCGGCGCGAACACCCGCACCAGCGCGGCGAGCTCCTGCGGTCGCTCGAGCGGCAGCCAGTGGGCCGCACCCCCGACGATCTCGAGGCGTGCGTCGGGGAGCTCGGCGGCGTACGTCTCGGCGTGGGCCGTCGGCACGAGCCCGTCCTGCGCCCCGGCGACGACCAGGACCGGGACCGTGACCCGGTGCAGCCGGCCTCGCAGCTTCGGGTTGTGCAGGTACGGGTCCCAGCCGATGCGAGCCGTGGCGGCCATCGCCTTCCACATCGGGAGCACGAGCTCGATCGGGATCTCGACCTGCTTCCCGACGTCGCCGGTGAACTCCTCCATCGCGTGCATGGCCGCGGCGACGGGGTGCGACTGGTCGGCGAACAGCATCTCCGCCAGCTCCGCGGGGCTGCGGCCGAACATCTCCTCGATCGGCGCGTCGTCGAGGTGCAGGCCCACCGGGTTGACGAGCACGAGGCCGGCGACCCGGTCGGGGTACCGGGTCGCGAGCTCGAGCGCCATCCACCCGCCGAGCGACGTGCCGACGACGAGCGGGCGCGGGGCGTCGGCACCCAGCCCCAGGGCGTCGAGCACGTCGAGGAGGTGGAACACGACGTCTTCGGGCCCGTCGATCGCGTCGCCGCCCTCCGACTCACCCCACCCCGGCAGGACCGGGACGATCACGTCGAAGTCCTTCGACAGCTCGTCGAGGACCTCGAGGTGCGTCTCACCGCCGGCCGAGTGCACGTACACGAGGGGCGGCGCGCCCTCTCCCGCGGGGCCGGCGCGGAACAGCTGCACCGCGCCGATCGGCGTGTCGAGGCGCGACTCCTCCATCACGGGTTGGCCGGTTGTCGAGCGAGCGCCCGCGGGGCGGGTATCCCGTCCCGCAGTGAGCGAGACGATGGTGATGGGAACTCGGCGCGCAGCCGGGGCATCACCTCCGCCGCGAACAGCTCGAGGTTCCTCGCCGTGAGGTCGGCGGGAAGGCTGCCGAGCTGGAACAGCCCGAGCACGTTGCCGACGCCGAGCCTCCCGATCGAGTCGATCAGCTGCTCGGTCACCGTCTCCGGTGACCCGACGATCGCGTATCGCCCGTCGACGATCTCGTCCCAGTCGTCGACGTTGAGCATGAACGTGCCCGCACCCTTCAGCACGTTCGCGAGCGAGCGCACCGACGTGTACCCGGGTGGCTGGATCGTGATGCCGGGGAGCAGCCGCTTCACGAAGTACCAGAGGTGCTCCTCGTACTCGCGGCGGGCCTGCTCGTCGGTCTCCGCGACGTAGATCGGGACGAGCCAGCCCGACTGGAGGGGGTCGGCTTCGTAGCCCTCGGCCTCGCACGCGTCGCGGAACATCTTGAACGTCCGCTCGAACACGCTGAGGTGGAAGTACGGGATTCCCATGTACGCGTAGCGGTGACGGGCGACGAACTCCATCGTCTCGAGCGACCCCGCGCCGGGGATCCAGATCTCGGGGTGGGGCTGTTGCACGGGACGCGGCCACGGGTTCACGTAGCGGATCCGGAAGTGCTTGCTCACCCACTCGAACGGGCCGGGCGTCGTCCACGCCTTGACGATGAGGTCGTGGGCCTCCTGGAACCGCTCGCGCGCGTGGGCCGGGTTCACCGAGAACGAGTAGTACTCGGGCCCACCACCGACGACCATCCCCGCGATGAGCCGTCCACCGCTGATGTTGTCGATCAGGGCGAACTCCTCGGCCACGCGGGTCGGCGGGTCGTACAGCGGCAGCGCGTTGCCGACGACCGCGATCTTCATGCTGGTGGTCTCGCGCGCGAGCGCCGACGCGATGAGGTTCGGGGACGGCATCAGCCCGTACGCGTTCTGGTGGTGCTCGTTGACGCACACGCCGTCGAAGCCCAGGTCCTCGGCCGAGACGAGCTCGTCGAGGTACCGGTTGTACAGGGCGCTGCCGACTTCCGGGTCGTAGAGCGTGTTGGGACACGTCACCCACGCCGGGCCGTCGTACGCCGGATCGAGCCCGATGTAGGGCATGAGGTGGAACGAGAAGAACCGCACACGCGCCTCCCGCGAATCGGACGCCACCTTACGACGGTCGCGGTCGCTCGGCGCCGGGATGCCCGGTGCCGTACATCGCGACGCTCGGCCGCTCCACACGGACGGGTACGCTCGTACACCACATGGTCGAACGAGCATTCCCGACGCGCGTCCTGGTGGGCCTCGTCCTGGCGATCGTGCTGATCGGCGGGGTCGTCGTCGCCGGCGCCGCGCTGCGCGACGACAGCAAGTCGTCGGCCTCGGGCCCGGCCCCCGAGGCGACCACCACCACGTCCAGCGCGCCGACGACGACCACGACCACGCTCGCGCCGACCACCACGACCACGATCCCCGCGCTCGTCCAGCCCGCGCCCGCGCCCGACCTCCCGCCCGCTCCGCTGTACGGCTCCATCGGGCCCGGCTCCGACCCGGCGGTCGTGGCCGCGTTCCAGCAGCGCCTCCACGACCTGAAGTTCGACCCCGGCCCCGTCGACG
>CAZHKE010000070.1:0-12707 GCA_964532485.1 uncultured Bifidobacteriaceae bacterium | reverse complement strand
TCCGGTGTCTCCTATGTCTTGACACAGCTGTCGCCGATCTCATGAGATCAGGCACCATCACCTCCACCGCTTTCGAAGTCACAGCTCTTCTCGCCAGGTCACTTCTCGTTTCCGGTCGCTCGCAGCCAACGTTCGATGCTCGTGTGCTGCGCGCGCGCCGGTTCGGCGGTTCGGCCTTGCTCGAAGACGCTTAGGCTGCGCCTGCGATCAGCGTTGCTGGCGATCGTGTTGTTGCGCGGTCCGCGGGGGGTGTCGTGACCGACCTACCGACTGGGACGGTGACGTTCCTCCGCTCAGCCCCGGCTGAGCAGGGTCCGCATCCGATCGACGCCGCGATCGACCCAGTCGGTCACGCGACCGAGTCGGGCGTCGCGCGCGATCACGCGGGAGGCGTTGCGCCCCGGCACCGCCATCACCCCGCCGCCGGGATGGGTCCCCCCGCCACAGAGATACAGGCCGCGGATCGGCGTGCGGTAGTCGCCGTAGAAGGGGATCGGGCGGAAGGAGAACATCTGGTCCGGGGTCATCTCGCCCTGCATGATGTTCCCGCCCAGCAGCCCGAAGCGTTGCTCGAGATCCCTCGGCGTGAGCACCTCGACGTGCTCGACCGCGTCGGCGAGATCGGGAGCGTACGCACCGACCGCCTCGATGATCTTGGCAGCCCACGCGTCGCGGGTCGTCTCGGTGTTCGGCGTCTCGTAGGGCAGGTACTGCGTGAAGGCCATCATGATGTGCTTGCCGTCGGGCGCGATCCCCGTCTCGTGCGCCGTGGGGAACATCACCTCGGCATAGGGATGCTCGCTCGGGAGTCCGTACTTCGCGTCGTCGAACGCCCGCTCGAGGTAGGTCATCGACGGCGAGACTGCCATCAGGCCACGGTGCACGTCGCCGTCCTGGTCCCACGCCGGGAACGACGGCAACCGCGACAGCCCAAAGTTCACCTTCACGCTCCCACCGCGAGTGCGGTACCGCTCGATGTCGCGAACCACGTCGGAGGGCATGTGGGCGCGCCCGACGAGGTCGAGGTAGGTCGTGACGGGATGCGCGTTCGACGCGACCTGGCGGGCCGGCACGAAGGTGCCGTCGGCGAGCTCGACCCCGACGGCACGGCCCTGCGGGTTGACCGACACACGGGCCACCGCGGCGCCGGTGCGGAGCTCGGCACCGGCCGCTCGCGCTGCCTGCGCGATGGCGGCCGACAAGCCGCCCATCCCGCCCTTGACCCAGCCCCATGCCCCGAGATGCCCGTCGACCTCCCCGATCCAGTGATGCATCATCACGTAGGCAGAGCCTGGCGTCATCGGCCCGCACCAGGCCCCGATGATCGCCTGGGTCGCGAGCGCTCCCTTCACCCTTTCATCCACGAACCACTCGTCCAGGAAGTCGGCCGCGCTCATCGTGAAGAGGCGCACGAGCTCGTGGACGTCGCGGCCGGTCCAGCCGCGGAGCTTGGTGCTGGTCCGCGCCCACCGCAGCGCCTCTGCGAGCCGTACGTTGGGCGGCACGACGAGCAGCAGCTCCTTCATCAGCCCGGCGACCCGCTCGAAGTACCGATCGAACTCCAAATACGCCTCGGCGTCGGCCTGGTTGAGCTTCGCGATGCCCTCGACGTCCCGGCGCACGTCACCCCAGAGCGCGAGAGAGCTGCCGTCAGGGAACGGGACGAAGTAGTCGGGCGTGATGAGCGAGACCTCGTACCCGAAACGCTCGAGATCGAGCTCGGCGACCACGCGATCCGGCATCAGCGACACGACGTACGAAGCGCTCGAGACCTGATAGCCGTCCCACGGCGCCTCGGTCACGGCAGCACCTCCGAGGATGTCGCGCTGCTCGAGCACGAGCACGTCGAGACCGGCACGTGCGAGGTACGCGGCGCACGCCAGGCCGTTGTGCCCACCGCCGACGACGACGACATCGCGTGTGCGCTCGCTCACGACCCGAGCCTACGCATGCGACCTCGACGCCTCGAAGTCGTCGTGCTCGGGGCTTGGGCACTCGAGTCCTATCGCTCCGCGACGACATGCGCGGCGACGCGCACCTCCGGCTCGACCTTCAACATCAGGATCCGCGGCGGATCCATCCCGAAGTCACGAATGTCGAACGTTGCTTCGCCCTCCAGCTCGATCGAGCGATCGTCGGGCGTCGCGAACGACATCTCGTCCTCGTACGTACGCGTCACGCCGCGAAACGTGACATCGCCACGGACCCGGTAACGGTCGCCGGTGCCGGTCTCCTGCAGTCCCGTGAGCTCACCCACGATCCGGGGATGACGGCGGGCGTCGATGCGGCGCCGGAGCTCGCGGTCTTCGAGTGGGTTGCCCGACGACAAGCGCTCGACGCGCAGAGAGAGCTGGCCCCTCGGCTTCGACGTCAGGTCGATCTGTCCCCCGCCGAGGACCTCGAGGTCGAGGTCACCCTCCAGCCCGTCGGTGCGAACGTGGATGGCGTGCAGGCTCGACTGCGCATGGATCTCCACCCACGACCGTTCGGGCACGATGCGGTAGCGGGACAATCCTCTACGTCGGCCCTGCCGACGTCCTGGGGGCGGCCGCTGACGCGCTCACGGTGCATCAGTGCGGCCGATCGCGGCCGCGCGCTGGTTGTCGGACATGCCCTCGGGGTCGAACACGCTCGGCGAGCCGGCGTCGATCGCCGCCTCCGACTTCGGCGGCACACGCACGCGCTCCCGCACCTCCTCGAGCGGCAGGGGCGCGAGCTCGTGGTAGTCGACGCGGAACAGATCGGTGCCGAAGCCCTCCGCGACGGCCTTGCCGCGCCTGAGCGCGTCGGCGAGGCGCACGCTCATCCCGGGGCCTCGGGCGTGGCGGTCGCGCACGTCCATGTGGAGGAACCCCTGCTCGTGCACGTAGCCGGTCTCGAAGAGCCCGACGACCGTGGCGATCCACGCGAACCCCTTCGGGTCAGGGTCGGCTCGCCCCATGAACGAGAAGGCTTCGAGCTCGCCCTCGAGGTTCGTGCCGAAGTCGGCGATGACGTGCGCGAAGTCGTGCTGGGCGAGGTAGGCGGACGCACCGCCCGCCGCCCCCGGGAACGCGAACGCCCGGTCGCGGTACATCTGCCACACGGCGCGACCGAGCGTGTCGGCTGGGAGCGACTCCATGCTCGCCCAACGATCGGCGAGCGAAGGATCGAGGAGCGGTTGGTCGAAGGGATCGGCGAAGCAGGCGCGGGTGTGCAGCGGAGCCATGCGGGAGTCGTCCCAGCGTTCCGCGAACCCGTTGCGGCGCAGGTCGCACCAGGCGAGCCCGAGGGCCCCGTCGGCGTAGCGCCGGGCGATGCGCACGAAGTCGTCGTCGACGCCGAGCGCACGGGCGAACGTCCCCACCCGGGCCGCGACCGCGGGCGGGAGCGGAGTGAGGACCATCTCCCCGAGCACCATGTGGTGGACGATCCGCTGGCGGTACTCGGGCCCGCGGTGCCTCAGCACGACAGCGAGCTCTTCGGGCTGCATCGGCTCCAGCGCGGCGTAGTCGATGTCGGTGTCGGTCAAGGCCTTCGTGACCGCGTGCAGGAGCGAGGCCTGCACCTCGGTGAGACCAGCGTCGGGGCTGACCGCAGTCGCGATGCCACGGGCAACGGCACTGACCTCGTCGGCCGAGGGCTCCGAGGTGTCGATCATCGGGTCCGGCGTCGCCATCGGTGCCAATCGCTGCTCAACGGCTGGGAACGCCAAGTCTCGCGCGGCGCCGTCGATCGCGCCGCACGTCCGTCGCCCGGGCTCCTCTGGCTCGTATCAGGCGGGTGGCGCCTCGGAGCCGACGGTTGCGTGGATCCAATCGAGCGCGCTGGCCACGCGCGTGTAGACGCCCGGGCTGCCGGGCAGCCCGCAGCCCTTCGCCGACCACGCCACCACGCCGACCTGGATCCAGCCGAACGGGCCCGCCACCACGAGCGGGCCGCCGCTGTCGCCGAGGCACGAGTCGCCGCCGCTGGCGGTGAGGCTGCCCGCGCACAGCTCGAACCCCCCGAGACCCACCGCGTCGGCGTCGGTGGCGCGGCGGCACTGCCGGTCGCCGGTGATCGGCACCGACGCGACCAGCAGCTCGTCGGACGAGTACCCGCGGTCGACCTCGCGGTCGTTGCCCCGCCGCGTCACGCCCCAGCCGAGGACGCGCGCCTCGGTGCCGGGCGTGACCTTCGCGGCCCCGGCGTTCGGAAGGAGGACGGTTGGCACCGCAATCGGTCGCGCGAGGCGGACGAGCGCGATGTCGATGTCCAGCTCGGGATCGACGCGGTCGGGGTCGATCGACACCTCGACCACGTGGACGCGCCGCCCGCCCCGGGCGGCGAGATCGGCCCGGCCGGCCAGGACGTCGACACGCTCCGGTGCGAACGCGCGGCCACGGCCACCCGACACGCAGTGAGCGGCGGTGAGGACCCACTCGGGCGTGATGAGCGACCCACCACAGAACTGGCCGTCGACCGGCGCCTCACCCGGCTCGACGAGCGCCACGGTCCACGGGTACTCCGCCAGATCGGCTGGCTCGCCACCGACGACCGCGTCCGCAGGAGCAGGTGCGACGACCGCGCCGAGAACGACGACGGCCACTGCGAGCACCCGTGCGCGACGCAAGGGAACAGTCTCGCGTGGCCCGACGCGGGTGGTGAGATCCGGGCCGCGGAGGATCTCGCGGCTGCGCCCGGTAGCCTGCGATCCTTCGTTCCCCCTCCCTCCGACGAAGGATCTCGCGTGCGCCGTCTGGCTGTGCTCCTGACCGTCCTGCTCGGGACGTCCGTGCTGGTGTCGACCGCGCTGCCCGCGGCCGCCGGGAAGACGACGCTCGACGACGTCACCGTGAACGGGGCGTTCGGTGAGGTGCCGACGCTCGACTACCAGGCGCCGTTCTCGGCGAAGAAGACAGCGCACCGCGACCTGATCGAAGGCGACGGCGAGAAGCTGAAGAAGGGCGACCGGGTCAGCTTCGACTTCGCGGTGTTCGACGGTCGGACCGGCGAGCAGATCGAGTCGTCGTTCGGTACCCCGGCGCAGTCGCTCGTGCTCGACGCGAAGCAGGCATACCCCGGTTTCGTCAAGGCCTTCGTGGGCTCGACCGTCGGGAGCCGCGTGCTCATCGCTGCCGCGTCGGAAGACGGTCTGACCGAGCGCGTCACCATGCCCGGCGTGAAGAAGTCGGACACGCTGCTGTTCGTCGTCGACGCCAAGGGCGCCACCCAGTCGCTCGAGAAGGCCGAGGGTGAGCCGGTCACCCCCGCTGCCGGGCTCCCGAAGGTGAAGCTCGCGAAGAACGGCGCGCCGAAGATCAAGACGCCCAAGGGCGACGCGCCGACCGAGCTCGTCGTGCAGCCGCTGATCCAGGGCACGGGTCCTGTCGTCGAGGCCGGTCAGATGATCGTCGTCCACTACACCGGCGTCGTGTGGGACAGCAACAAGCAGTTCGACTCGTCCTGGGAGCGCGGTCAGCCGGCCGAGTTCGCGATCGGGACGGGCAGCGTGATCGCCGGTTGGGACGAGGGCCTCGTCGGCCAGACCGTCGGCTCCCAGATCCTGCTCGTCGTGCCGCCCGACAAGGGCTACGGCGAGTCGGGGAACTCGAGCGGGGGGATCTCCGGCACCGACACGCTGGTCTTCGTCGTCGACATCCTCGACGCGTCCTGACGTCCGCCGTCCGGCCGGATCGGGGCAGCGGGCGAGTGCCCGCGGCCACGGACGCTCCCGCCGGTCAGGCGCTGGCGACCGCGTAGAGCTGCCACGGGTCGGCGACGCCCTTGAGCTCGTGCTCGCCGCGGTCGGCGAACTCGATCCCGGCGCCGGCGACGAGGTCCTTCACGGTGCGCGACACGAGGATCTCGGACGGTGCCGCGAGCGCCGAGACACGCTGGCCCACGTGCACAGCGATGCCGCCGATGTCGTCGCCCCGCACCTCGACCTCGCCGGTGTGCAGACCGACGCGGACGTCCAGGCCCAACGCGGCGGCGGCGTCGCGGACGGCGCACGCGCACCGGATGGCGCGGGCCGGGCCGTCGAAGGTGGCGAGGAACCCGTCGCCCATGGTCTTCACCTCTCGACCGCGGTGCCTGCCGAGCGCGTCACGCACGGCGGCGTCGTGCGCGTCGAGGACATCGCGCCATCTCCGGTCGCCGAGGGACGTGGCCAGCTCCGTCGACGCGACGACATCGGTGAACATGAGGGTCACGAGGACGCGCTCGGGCTCCGGTGCCACGCGCACGCCGGTCAGGAACTCCCGGATCTCGGCGATCGCAGCATCGGCATCGCCGAACCACGGGAAGTGGTCGGATCCGGGCAGATCGACGAAGCGCGCACCGGGGATCTGCTCCGCCAGGAAGCGACCGGCGCGCCAGTTCACGACCCGGTCGCCGTGACGGTGGAGCACGAGGGTCGGAACGTGGAGTGCGGGCAGCACGTCGCGCACGTCGATGTCGAGGAACATGTCGTAGAGCGTCTGCAGCCCGTCCGGGCTCGCTCCCGAACGCCGGTACCGCCCGAGCCACACCTTCGCGCGCTCGTCGTCGGCCAGGCTCGGGGCCCAGATGTCGATGTCATCACCCGTGAACAGCAGGGGCGTGACGAGCTCGTCTGCCGCCTCCGCAAGCGCCTCCGGGGGCGACGCCCATGGGTAGTCAGGTGCCTCGGTGGAGCGCGCCATCCCCCCGTGCAGCACGAGTGCGCGCGTGCGTTCGGGGTACGTGGCCGCGAAGAGCAGGCACATGGGCGCACCCTCCGAGATCCCCATGAGCGCAGCCTCCTCCGACCCGGCTGCGTCCATGACGGCACGCACGTCATCCATCCGATCCTCCAGGGAGGCCAGCCCTGCGGACCGGTCGGACAGACCGGTTCCTCGCTTGTCGAACTGGATCACGCGCGCGAACGAGGCGAGCTCGCGGAGGAAGCGCGCCACCGCCGGGTTCTCCCATTCGAGGTCGAGGTGGCTGATGAACCCGTGGACGAGCACGAGGTCGAGGTCGCCCTCACCGAAGACCCGGTACGCGAGGTGGACACCGTCGTTCTGGGCGTACTCCACGGGCCCGGGCTGCATCGCCGGTAGAGGCTACCGACCGCCGCGATGCGTCACTCGGTGGTGGATGCCCCGCGCAAGACCTTCGTCGGGTCCGCCGCGAGCTCCTGCAGCTTCTTGATCATCTTGTCGAACGTCTCGTCGAACGAGTGCTGCTTGCGGGCGCGCTTCAGCGGGTTCGCGTACGACACGATCTGCGCGCCGACGAACTCGTGCCACGCGCCCGACTCCTTGAGCGCATCGGAGACGGCACGCACCAGCGTGTGCGCCTCGACGACCTTTGCCGCTCGCATCTCACGGACCGGGAGGGTCTCGCGCAGCGGCTCCTTCATGAAGCCGTCGCACTTCCTGAGGATCGACTCGTACTGGCTGCCCGCGAGCCGGCCCGACTCCGCGTAGGCGAGCCCGAGCGTGACGTAGTGGGCCTGCTGCACCGAGTCGACGACCTCGGCGCCGTCCTCGGACATCGTCGGATGCCGCTCGACGAGGCTGCGGTAGATCGACAGCGCGACCGCTGAGCGCTCGCGGATGTTGGGCTCCTTCTCGACGTTCAGGGCCAGCATCCGGTTGGCGACGTCGACCGGCACGACCATCACCGGCACGCGCTTGAGCCCGAGGTCCAGCGCGGCGAGGAAGCGATGCTGGCCGTCGATGATGTGGTAGCCGTCGCCCCCGTCGGCCGCCACGACCACGAGCGGGGTGAGAAATCCGACGCGTTCGATCGAGTCGACGACACGCTTCACGTGCGTGTCGCTCGGCTTGCGCTGATGGGAGATCACGTCGAGCTTCGTCAGCGGCAGCACCGCGAACGTGACGTTGCGACGCTTCGCCGGTTCCTTGAACGCGAGCTCGGCCTCGGCGCCGGGCTGCTCGGGCACGGAGCCAATCTACCGACGTCAGCGGCGGGCGACGACGACGGTGAGCGTCCAGTCCTCGAACGCGTCGGCCTCCGGATCGGCGGCGAAGCGTGTCTCGAGACGGTCGAAGTACTGATCGAGCAGGTCGTCGGCGGACCCGTCGCGTGCGCCGGGCGTGAAGAGGTGCTCCCGCAGGCTCGACTCGGTGAAGCCGCGCACGAACGCGGCGTAGGCGCGGGCGTACCCGGCGTCGTCGTGGTCGGCGCTCCAGGCGTCGAGGTACGGGTTGGCCACCGGGTCGGTGCGGATCAGCTCGACCTCGAAGGCCGCGGCGACGTCCGACCCGGTCGCGGAGAGCGGGCGCTGCGCCTCCTCGGTGGTGCGCGCGTAGACCGGGAGCAGGTAGCGCTCGACGGCACCGGGGTCGAGCAGCCCGTCGTCGGCCATCGCCGCGGCCACCTCGGCCATCGCCTGCAGCAGCGCGCGCGCGGTGACCTGGGGCTCGGCGGGCGGTGGCGGGGTGGCGGTGCCGACCATCTGCACGACGAGCCGCGCGCCGTGCGCGAGGTCGCGAGCCCGCATCTCGAGGAAGCGCGTCCAGTCGGCGTCGGCCTGCTCGGCCAGGCTCGTGCGCGCCGCGCCGCTCGCCTCGGAGAAGTAGAAGCCCGGGACCCGCACGTCGGGCTGCGTGCGGAGCCAGTGGGCCGCCGAGAACGACATGCCGAGGTTGACCGTGCCCGCTGGTGCCGCAGCGTCGAAGAACGACACGGCGGAGGCGAGCGGCACCACCGGCGGGCCGGGCGCATGCGAGTAGCCGTCGGGGTCGTCCGCCAGGTTCGCGAACAGCGTGTTCCAGTCGTTGGTCGGCACGTCGTTGTGGATCGCGGCGATCTCACGGGTGGGTTCGGTGGCTCTGGCGGCGTCGACCGCGGTCCGCAACGCGGCGGCCGACGACTTGCCGGTGGAGCAGCCGTAGTCGGCGATGACGAACGAAGAGCCCGGAGGGAGCGCCGGTGTCCGCGACACCGCGTCCTGGATCAGCTCGCTGCCCGTCGCCGCGACGCGCTGCTGGTACTCGGAGTGGTGGTCGTAGTACCCGCCCGCCTTCATGCCGTCGGTCGTCGTCATGGCGTCCTCGTCGCTTGCTCGTACGTTGCCACCCCGCGACCCAGGTCGGCCAGGCGCGGGAGCGTGAACTCCCGAGGACGCGGGCATCGGCCGAGCGCGAGGTGGTCCTCGACCTCGGACCTGAACGTCTCGACGATCGACGCCACGACGAGACGCTCCTGGGTCCCCAGATAGCAGCGGTTGGCATCGGTCACTCGAGCAAGCCAGTGGTCGATCGTCTGGATCTCACCGTGATCGGCGTCGCCGGCGGCGATGAGCGAGAGCGCCGTGGTGATCTCGCCGCTACCCAGCTTGCACGGTGGGCACTGACCACACGACTCGACGAACAGGAACCGCGACATCGCATGGGCGACGTTCACCATGCACGCCGTGTCGTCGAGCACGATGTAGCCGGCCGCGCCCATGGCCGACCCCACGGCCTCGAAGCCCTCGTACGACACCGGCACCGAGAGATCGGTGACGACCGGAGCCGCGACACCCGGCATCACCGCCTTGACGCGGCGGCCGGCACCGATGCCGGACGCGACCGCGTCGATGACCGCGCCGAGCGGAGTCCCGAGCTCCACCTCGCCGACATCGGGCGCGACCACGTCGCCGACGACGGTGCAGACGATGTTGCCCGGCGAAGCCTCGGTGCCCATCGACCGGAACCAGTCGGCGCCGCGAGCGAGGATGTGCGGTACCGACGAGAGCGTCTCGACGTTGTTGACCAGCGTCGGGTTGGGGGTGCGCGTGCCCTGGGTCGCCTCCCAGCCGATCGTGATGTCGGTCGCGAACAAGCCATGCTCGTACGGCGGGAACCAGCGCGGCAGCGCCGGACGCCCCTCGATCACCTCCAGCAGCGCCTTCTCCTCGCCGAACAGGTAGTCGTCGGGCCCTTCGACGATCGTCACGGAGCAGTCGCTCGCGATACCGGCCGTCTGCATCTCCTGCACCGCCCGCGTGACGCGCTCGACCTCGCGCGAGGCGCTCGACTTGAGCGCGACGAAGACCTCGCTCGCTCCCACGGCCAGCGCCGCGATCAGCAAGCCCTCCACGAGCTGGTACGGGTTGGCGCGCAGCAGCGCTCGATCCTTGAACGTGCCGGGCTCGCCCTCGGCCGCGTTGCACACGGCATAGCGCGTCCCTTCACCGCCCGACACCACCGATTGCCACTTCCGACCGGTCGGGAATCCGGCACCGCCACGCCCGCGCAGACCCGACGCCGCGACGACGTCGATGGTCGCCTCGGGGCCGAGCTCCTGCGCACGCGCCAGTCCGAGGCCGCCGATCTCGGTCGCGAGGTACTCGTCGAGCGTTGTGAGCGGCGCGTCCGGCAGGAGGTAGGGCATGTCGGTAGCCTCCCGCGAATGGCTGGGTGGTCGCGCAACCGCGCCGTCGCGTCCACCAAGGAGCTCTCGGCGAGGTTCCGGCGCCACAACCTCACCCTCGTCGCCGCGGGGGCGGCGTTCTACGCCTTCCTCGCCCTGATCCCGGGGCTCATCGCCTTCGTCTCGATCTACGGGCTCATCGCAGACCCGGCCGACGTCAAGGAGCAGGTCGAGAACGTCGCAAGCGCGCTGCCGAACGAGGTCCAGCGGTTCCTCGAGTTCCAGCTCACCTCGATCATCAAGGCAGGGTCGGCCGAGATCTCGGTGACCCTGGTGCTGGCGATCATCATCACCCTCTGGAGCGCGTCGGGAGGCATGGCCGCGCTCTTCTCGGGCATCCAGGTCGCGCATGGGCGGCCGGAGCCCCAGGGCTACGTGCGGAGGAGGGCTCGCGCGCTCGCACTGACCGTCGCCGCGATGGTGCTCGTGGCGCTGGTCATCGGTGTGGCCGCGTTCCTCCCGTCGCTCGCCGACGACGTCGTCGGCGACACGGGCCGGATCGCCGTCAGTGTTCTCCGGTGGCCGGTGCTCGCCCTGGTCATGGTGCTCGGGCTCGGTCTGCTGTACCGGTTCGCCGATCCGGAGCAGAGCCGCGGCTGGCTCGGCTTCGTGAGCCGCGGCGCCGTCGTGGCGACGGTGCTCTGGCTGGTCGCGTCGATCCTGTTCTCGATCTACACGTCGAACTTCGCGAGCTACGCGCGCACCTACGGCTCGCTCGCGACCATCGTCGTCCTCCTGCTGTGGCTCTTCCTGAGCTCGTTCGCCGTGCTCGTTGGCGCCGAGGTCGACACCCTGGACTGACGCCGCGCCACGGGGCATCATCAGCTCCGCTCAGGTGGATCACTGGCCGGGCTCTTCGACGACGCGGCCGGCGTGGTGACCGACCACCGCTCATGGCACGGCGTTAGGGTGCGGGGATCGCGACCCAGACCGGCGCTGTCCCGCCACCGAGCGCGATCGATGAGGTCCTGACGACGACCCGGTCGGTCCGGCGACGGCTCGATCTCGAGCGACCCGTCGATCTCGCGCTCGTGCTCGAGTGCATCGAGCTCGCGCTGCAGGCACCCACGGGCGCGAACGACCAGGGCTGGCACTTCGTCGTCGTGAGCGACGCCGCGACTCGGGCGTCGATCGCGGACGTGTACCGCGCGGCCGCGGTCGAGTACGCCCAGCGGGAACGTCCACCGCGGCCCCGCCTGCGGGAGCGCACCGAGGACGAGCGGGCCACGCGCAAGAAGGTGATGGCGTCGGCGGCATACCTCTTCGAGCACCTGCACGAGGTGCCCGTGCTGGTCATCCCCTGCATCGAAGGCCGCACCGAGGGTGTGCCACTGGCCGATCAGGTGACGACGCTCGCGTCGATCTATCCCGCGGTCTGGAGCTTCATGCTCGCGGCGCGCTCCCGCGGGCTCGGGACGTCGTTGACGACGGCGCATCTCGAGCGCGAGCTCGAGGTCGCCGCGATCCTCGGCATCCCCCACGACGCCGTCACCCAGGCGGGGCTCGTCCCCGTCGCCCACACCCTCGGCGATGACTTCCACCCCGCTCGGCGCCGAGGTGTCGGCGAAGTCGTGCACCTGGAGGCGTGGTGAGGCGCGCCGCGGCCGCGGCGGCGCTCGCCGTGGCGACGGCCCTGGTCGTGGCGGCGGGAGGCGCGAGCGCGGCCGGCGGTGGGCGGGGCGCGGACAAGACCCTGACCCCCGACGCGGCGCTCGCGTCGCGCGTCGACGAGCTCGCGGGCCTCGCCGGGCCACTCTCCCTGGCGGCGGGCCCCGCACCCCGCTTCGTGTTCGCCGGCGACAGCGTCGCGAACACGCTCGCGCCGGCGCTCTCGGCCGAAGCGCGTGCACGCGGCGCAGCGGCGTCGCAGAGCACCCAACCGGGCTGCGGGCTCCTGCCCGGGCTGCCGACGACGCTCGACGGCTACATCCCGCCGTGGACACGCGCGTGCGAGAGGCAGGTTCCCGGCTGGCGCCGCCAGATCGCCGCCATGCCGGCCGACGTCGTCGTCGTGCTCTCGACATGGGACGGGTCGCCGCGGACGCTCGACGGCGCGTTCATCGATCCGGGGACCGTCGGAGGGCGTCGGACCGCGGTCGACCTGTTCCGCCAGCTCGTCGACGCGCTCGCCCCGGCCGGTTCGGGCCGCGCCGTCGTGTTCCTCGCGGAGGCGATCCCCGCACCGGGCTCGCTCACGGGGGACGCGTCGACGATGCGCATCAACGAGGCGCGTCAGCACCGCACGACGCTGCGTGAGGTCGCTCGGGCGATGCCCGACCGCGTGCGCGTGATCGATCTCGGGCAGTGGCTGTGCCCGCTCGGACCGCAGTGCCCGA
>CAZHKE010000069.1:0-13618 GCA_964532485.1 uncultured Bifidobacteriaceae bacterium | reverse complement strand
TTGATCACCGCCGACGCGATCGCGTCGGCGGTTGCGCGTTGCGACTCGTCGGCATGGTGCAACGCGTCACGTCCCGGCGAGCGTCCGCAGCACCTTCGCCAGCGCCGAGAAGTCCTCGCGCCCGTACCCAGCCGCGCTCGCGGCGCCGAGGATCTGGCGCACGATCCCCGACGTGAACAAGGGGGTGCCGCTGCTCGCGGCGCAGTCGATCGCGAGATCGAGGTCCTTGGCCATCAGGTCGGTCATGAACCCCGGCCTCCAGCCGTTCGACGCCGGGCTCTCGGGGAGAACGCCCTCGGCGGGCAGACGTGTCCGCACCGCGACGCAGTCGCCGGTCGCGTGCGTGAGCACCTCGTAGAGCTTCGACAGGTCCACGCCTGACGTCGTGGCCATGATCGTGGCCTCCGCGGTCGCGAGCATCTGCGCCGCGTAGATGAGGTTGTTGCAGAGCTTGACGACCTGGCCCATCCCGGCGCCGCCCACGTGCACGATCAACCCCGCGAACGGGTCGAGCGCCGGCCGGGCCGCGTCGAGCACGCGCTCCTCGCCGCCGACCATGAGCGTGAGGGTCCCCGCCTCGGCACCCGCCGTTCCGCCCGACACCGGTGCTTCGAGGTAGCGCCCGCCGGCCGCCGTGACCCGCTCGTGTTGCGCGCGCTCGACCGACGGATCGATCGTCGACGTGTCGACGACGAGCACGCCGTCGGCGACCGGCATGATCGCGTCGACGACCTCGACGACCTCGGGCGAGTTCGGGACGCACAGGATCACCATGTCGCTGGCCTCCGCGACGCCCCGCGGTCCCTCGCCCTCCGTCGCTCCGAAGCCGATGGCCGTCTCGATGGGTGCGCGACTGCGCGAGGCCACAGTCACGTCGTGGCCGGCCTCCACGAGATGACGCGTCATCGGCAGACCCATCGCGCCGAGCCCGACAAATCCGATCCGCACTCGACCCCTCCCGATCGCGGCCTGACTCGAGCGTCACGGTCCTGGCGGCGACGCTACCGTGCGCTCCCGAGGCAGACGGTCGGACCCCTGTTCACGACGTCTTCGACGGCGATCACGGCGTGCAGGCGCTGCGCTTCTTCGCATCAACGAGACGACCAGATAGGTTCGGCGCCGTGTTCGAAGCGCGACTCGTGCAGCTCGTCCTCGCGCTGCCGGGGTGGCTTCCGTCGCCCGACCCGCTCGGCCCCTTCGCCATCCACGGTTGGACCGACCGCGCGCCGGGTTGTGTCCGGAGCGCAGCATGAGCCCACGAATCGTGATCATCGGTGGCGGCAGCTACCAGTGGGTGCCGAAGCTGCTCGTCGACCTGGCCAACACCCCTGCTCTCCACGAGGCCGACCTCGTGCTCGAGGACATCGACCCGACGCCGCTGCCTCGCATGGCCGAGCTCGTCGAGCACATCGCCCGAGTGCGCGACATCGGCATCACGGCGACGACGACAACGGACCAGCGGGAGGCGCTCGTCGGCGCCGACTACGTCGTCGTCACGATCTCGATCGGTGGCTTCGAATCGATGCGCCACGACCTCGAGATCCCCGAGCGCTACGGCATCAAGCAGACCGTCGGGGACAGCGTCGGCCCGGGCGGCATCACACGCGCGCTGCGCAACATCCCGGTGTTCCGCCAGATCGCTCGCGACATGGAAGAGGTGTGCCCGGATGCGTGGCTGCTCAACCTGACGAATCCCATGACGTCGATCTGCCGGTCGGTCACCCGCGAATCGCCGATCACGACCATCGGCCTGTGCCACGAGGTCACGATCATGCAGTTCACGACGAGCCTGCTGCTCGACGTGCCGTTCTTCGATGTCGCGCCGACGGTGGCCGGCGTCAACCACCTTCCGTTCGTGACCGGGCTCGATGTCAGGGGCGAAGACGGCCTCGCCCTGATCCGCGACCTGCACGACCACGCCGACGAGCGCGGCGGCGAACCGCTCGCGATGGACTTCCCCGAAGGTCTCGGCCACGAGAAGGTGTCGGAGGGTCCCGACTGGACCAAGGGGGATCTCCTCGCCGCGAACCGCGTGAAGCTCGAGCTGCTGGCGCGCTTCGGGGTGCTGCCGGCCGCGGGTGACCGCCACCTCGTCGAGTTCTTCCCGGGGTTCCTCACCGAGGAGTCGGGCTGGGGGAAGCGCTGGGGCGTCGAGATCACGACCATCGAGGGTCGCGAGTGGTGGCAGGGCAGACACATCGCCGACATGGAGGAGATGCTGGAGTCCGACGGGGTGTCGTCGGTGCCGTCGGGGGAGATGGTCGCGCCCGTCATCGTGTGCCGCGAGCAGGAGCGCGCCGGGTGGTTCCCGCTCAACATCCCGAACGCGGGCCAGGTTCCCGACCTCCCTCCCGACGCCGTCGTCGAGAGCATGTGCATCGTCGACGGGCAGGGCGTGCGGGGCCGTGACGAAGCATCGCTGCCGCCGGCGATCGCGGAGCAGCTGCGCCGCGTCTCGGCGAGCCAGGAGCTCACGGTCGACGCCGCGTGCAGCGGCGACCGCGACGCGGTGTTCGAGGCGATGCTGACCGACCCCCTCGCCGGAAGGATCGACTATCACGAGCTCGGCCGCATGACCGACGAGCTGCTCGCCGCGACGAGCGCGTGGCTGCCCCAGTTCGCGTGAGCGGGCTCGACCTGCGCGTCTGCACGTCTATCGGGGAGCTCGGGGCCTCAGCGGCCGTCGCGGCGGGGCGATGAGCGACCAGCCGCGCCCGGAGCTCGAGGTCCTCACGTTCCCGAGCATCGCCGAGCTCCGCCGACGGCTGCCGCGGCTGCTCGTCGGCATCGTCGTGCTGTCGTTCGGCATCTCGCTGATCCTGCTCGCGGAGCTCGGCGTGAGCCCCTACGACGTGCTGCACCAGGGTCTCGCCGACGTGACCGGACTGTCGTTCGGCACGGTCGTCGTGCTGCTGGGCCTGCTCATCCTCGTCGCGTGGATCCCGCTGGGGCAGCGGGCCGGTGTCGGCACGATCATCAACACGCTGACCCTCGGCTTCATCGTCGACGGGTTCCTCGAGCTGATCCCCGCCCCGGCCCACGACGCGCTGCGCTGGGTGATGCTGCTCGCCGGCATCATCGTGACGTCGTTCGGCATGGCGTTCTACATCGGCGCCGGCCTCGGCCCCGGCCCCCGCGATGGGCTGATGACGGGCATCGCCGCGAAGGGCTACCGATTGTGGATCGTGCGCACCGTGCTGGAGGTCACGGCACTGGCGATCGGGTGGACGCTCGGCGGCGACGTCGGCATCGGAACCGTGCTGTTCGCCTTCTCGATCGGTCCACTCGGTCACTGGTTCCTGGCGCGCCTCCATCTCGGCGTCGGGGGAGTCGATCCCGAGCCCCAAGCGACGGTCGGCGAGTGAGCGTCCGGCGGTGAGCGTGCGCGTCGGCGTCGTCGGGACGGGTTTCGGCGCGCGTGTCGTCGCGCCGGTGTTCGAGCGCACGCCCGGCTGCGAGGTCGTCGACGTCGTGTCGGCGCGAGACGACGCCGGCGTCGCCCGGCTGTGCGACCGGTCCGACCTCGACCTGCTGAGCGTGCACTCGCCGCCGTTCCTGCACGCGGCGCACGTCCGGCGCGGGCTGCTCGGCGGCCACGCCGTGCTCTGCGACAAGCCCTTCGGCACCGACGCGCTCGAGGCCGAGACGCTGCTCGCCGCCGCCGAGGCAGCCGATTGCCTGCACCTGCTGAACTTCGAGTTCCGCTTCGAACCCATGCGCCGCCGGTTGCGCGCGCTCGTGACCAACGGGGCGGTCGGTGAGGTCGACCACGTCACGTGGACGCACCTGAGCGCGGGATCGGTCGTGCCACCGAGGCGTCACGGCTGGCTGTTCGACCGGGCGAGCGGCGGTGGCTGGATCGGCGCGTGGGGCTCACACGCGGTCGACATGTTGCGCTGGACGTTCGGCGAGATCGCCGACGCCCAGGGGGTCACCCGGACCGTCGTGCCCGAGCGCCCCGACGGCGATGGCGTGCTCCGGGCATGCGACGCCGAGGACGCGTTCAGCGCGTGGCTGCGCACCGAGTCGGGCGTGACCATCGTGGTCGACTCGTCCTTCGCGGCCGCGACCAGCGTGGCGCCGCGCCTCGTGGTCAGCGGCAGAGAAGGGGTGCTCGAGTGCGTCGCCGACGCGCGGATCGTGCTCCGCCGCGAGGGCGAGTCACGCGAGGAGCACGAGCGCCCACGGACCGACGGCGACCCGCATCTCGTGCCGATGCAGCGCTGGGCCGAGGTCGTGCGAGACGCCGTGGAAGCGGGCATCGCGTCGGAGGACGTCCCGACGTTCGTCGACGGCCTCGCCGCCGCCCGGGTGCTGGACGCCATCGGCCGCCGAGCCGCCTGACCGCACCCGCCCGACCGCGTCAGAGAGGGGCGTTGCGGGCGGCGACCGAGAAGACGGTCTGCCAGCCGGTGAGGGGCGTGCCGATCATCTCGATGCGCGCGTTCGCCTCGCGCTCGGCGCCGTCCGCGTCGGGACGCTCGAGCGAACGCCAGGCCTCGCTCCGTGCGAGGTGCACGACCGCCTGGTCGAGGCGCGACTCGGTGGCCTCGGCGGTGGCGACGAGCGCGTCGAACGCGTCGGCCGCGTCGGCATCGTTGCGTTGGAGCTTGGCGAACGCCTCGGCCAGACCCAGCTGCAGCCGGTCGAGGTAGGTCCCGTGGTCGAGTGTGCGCCCGACGAGCTCGAAGACCTCGTCGGTCCGGCCCGCGGCGACGAGCGCGAGCCCGAGCGCAGCCGCGTCGGCGGCCCCGGCGTTGCCGTCGCGGTCCAGCTCGCTGAGGTGTGCGACCGCCTCGTCGGTGCGCCCCGCCTGCAGCAGGGCGAGCCCGAGCGCACGGGGCGCGTCGGTGCCGAACGACTGGTCGGCGATGCCCTCGGCGCCCGACAGGTGCAGCGCCACGGGCAGGGCTTCGGGGTCACCGACGTGCACGAGCATGTGGGCGCGCAGCATGTGCATCGGTGGGCCCGTGATGCCCGCGACCTCGTCGGAGCCGACGCGGTCCATCGCCGCCTCGACTTCGCCGGCAGCCGCCTGGGCCCGCAGCTCGATGCCGGTCGCCTGGCCCATCGCCCAGGGGTCGCCGAGCGCGTGGAAGCGGCCGACGGCCTTGCGGGCGCGCTCGAGCGCGACCCCAGCCTGACCACGCCAGAGCGCGATGTTGCCGAGCAGCATCTCGAGGAGGCCGGCGACGTAGCGGTCGCCGCGCGCCTCCGACTCGGGCAGCTGCTCGAGCGCGAGCTTCTCCGACTCGTCGAGTCGACTCTGCATGAAGCGCACCCAGGCGAGCAGCGCCGAGGCGAACGACCGACCGCCCCAGTCGCCGAGATCATCGAACGTCGCGCTGGCTTCCTGCAGGAACTCGTCGGCCTGCTCCGTGTGGCCGCGGAAGAAGGCGATCGTCGCAAGGTTCTGGAGCGCCCACGCCTCGCCGCGGCGGTCGTCGAGTCGTCGGTACACGGCCAGCGCTTCGCGACAGTCGGCGTCGGCGCGGTCCATGTCGCCCGTGAACATGGACGTGCGCCCCCGCGCCCGCAGCGCAGTCGCCAGGCCGTGCTCGTCGGCGATCCGACGACAGAGGTCGAGCGCGTCGTCGATGGTCCGGAACGACCCGGGGTAGTCGCCCTCCATCTGCTTGACCTCGGCGAGGTGCGTCAGCGCGCGGGCCCGGAACCTCGACTCCGGTGGCACCTCGTCGAGGACCTCCTCGAGGTCGATCGTGGCGGTGGCGAGGTCTCGGTACTCGGCGTGCGCTTGCGCCCGCCCGAGCTGGACCTGCCACCGGTGCTCGTCGTCGATGTCGGGGGGCAGCAGGCGGACGCACTGGTCGTACAGACGCACCGCGCTCCGCCAGAGCTCGGCAGCGGACGCGCGGCTCGCCGCGGTCTCCAGCGCGTGGAGCGCGCGGTCGGCGAAGTCCGTCGGGATCCCAGTGACGGGCCCGAGCTCGGCGATGAGCTCGGCCACGGTCCCGTAGTGGTACGCGGCACGCTCGGCGTACGGGCCTTCCGCCCCGCCCGCGTGCTCACCGAGCCACTCGGCGAGTGCCGCGTGCCGCCGCGCTCGCTCCGCCTTGGCGAGCGTTCCATAGGCCACGGTCCTCACGACCTCGGACGGGAACCGGAACTCGTCGTCGTCGAGCGTGAGGAGCTCGCGTCCGTCGAGCGCGAGCAACGCATCCTGCACGTCGATGACATCACCTCGTCCGTCGACGAGTGCGCGGACCGCGTCGACGCTGCCCGAGGCGCCGACGACGGCGCAGTCCTCGAGGACGGCCCGCTCGACGGGGCCGAGCGCGTCGAGGCGCGCCGCGACGAGGCCCCGCAGCGTCGCCGGCAGCTTCCCCGTGTTCAGGGTCGCCGGTGCAGCGTCGGGTCCGCTCTCGCGTAGCAGCGCGGCGAGCTCCTCGACGAAGAACGGGTTGCCGCCCGACCGCTCGCACAGGAGCGCGACGATCCGCGGGTCGACGTCGGATCCGAGCAGCTCGCTCGCGAGCGCCGCGACGGCGTCCGCGTCGAGGGGGTCGAGGTGCAGCAGCGTGAAGTTGTGCCGTCCCGGTGAGGGGCTCCAACGCTCGAGGAGCTCGGGACGCGTCGTCGCGAAGACGGTGATCGGCAGCGCGCGCATCCCCTCGATGAGCCGCACGAGAATGTCGAGCACGATGTCGTCGGCCCAGTGCAGGTCGGCGACCGAGACGACGAGCGGCTGCGCGCGGGCGATCGCGCTCAGGAGCTGCTGCGCCGCGAGCGCAGCGTCGTCTCGTGCCCGCGCCGGCTCGACGTCGTGCATCGCCCCCGGGTGTCCCAGGAGATAGAGGAGTCCACGCGTCGTACGCGCCACCTCGGCCTCGTCGGCCGGGTGGTCGGTGGAGCCGATCGCCCTGACGACCGCGTCGCGAACCGACTCCGGCGAATCGTCGGGCAGGATCTCGCAGCAGTTCCGGATCAGCTCGGCGATCGGGTACCACAGGTCTTCGCCGTAGGGGACGCAGTGCGTGCGCAGCACCCGTGCCTCGCGGCAGCTCTCGGCCTCGCGAACGATCTCCCCGACGAGGCGGCTCTTGCCCACCCCGGCGTCGGCGGCGACGACGACGAAGTGTGCGCGCCGTCGGAGCTGCGTCGCTTCGAGGACGCCCCGGAGCATGGCCAGCTCGGCGTCACGGCCGACGATGGGAGTGCGCGCGCGTCGGCGCCGACCCGGAGGCGCCAGGGTCCCGACTGCCTGCCAGGCGTTGACCGGCTCGCCGCGGCCCTTCACCTGCTGTGCGCCGAGTGAGTCGTACATGATGATGTCGGCGGTGGCGGCGTGCGTCGACGGCCCCACGACGACCTGCCCCGGCAGCGCGAGTGCCTCGAGGCGGCTGGCGGTGTTGACCGCGTCGCCCATCGCGGTGATCTCGCCGGCGAGCGCACCGACGAGCACCTCGCCGGTGTTGACGCCGATGCGGATCTGCACCGAGATCCCGAGCCGCTCGGCAAGAGTCCCGAGCGTGCGCTGCATCTGGAGTCCGCAGCGCACGGCCCGCTCGGCGTCGTCCTCGTGGGCGACCGGCGCGCCGAAGATCGCGACGAGCTCGTCGCCGACGATCTTGTCGACTCGCCCACCAAAGGCCGTCACGTCGGAGGAGAGGGCACCGAAGCACGTGTCGACGAGGCGCTTCACCTGCTCCGGGTCGGCGGCCTCCGCCATGCCGGTGAAGCCGACGAGGTCGCCGAACACGAGCGTGGCGACTCGACGCTCGTCGGGCCGGCTGACCAGAGCGTGGCCACACGTGGCGCAGAAGCGTGCCTCGGGGGGAACGGCGGCCCCGCACGACGGGCAGTTCACACGGCCAGACTACGGGCCGGGTGGCCCGTCCCGGCTCCTCGTTCCTCCCCCGGTGCCTCGCAGTGCCTCGCTCCCGCGGGCTCGGGATGCCCGAGCCGCGGCCGGCCGCTCGGTGCGCCCAGGCCCCGGTTGGCACCTCGCCGTGACTGGATCGACAATGGGGAGGTGACGACACAGCTGACTGACGACGAGGTCGAGGCGGCGCTGAAGGCGCGGCCCGGCTGGGGGCGAGAGGGTGACGAGATCGTGCGGACGTACGAGCTCGACACGTTCCCGGCCGTCATCGAGCTCGTGTGCCGGATCGGCGACCTCGCCGAGGACGCCAACCACCATCCCGACCTCGACATCCGGTACAACAAGCTGCGCGTCGCGCTGTCCACGCACGACGCTGGCGGCCTGACTCGCCGTGACTTCGACCTGGCGGCCCAGATCGACGCCACGGCGGGCTGAGCGAGGACGGACCGATGGTCTCGGCGATCATCGCCGTCGTCGTCGTCGCACTCGTCGTCTCGCTCGTGGTCGCGGTCGCACGCGATTCCGGGCCACCACCGGAGGACGTCACGGTCGCGTACGAGGACGCGTGGGACCGCCTCGACTTCGAGGCGCTGTGGACGCTGTCCGGCGACGAGCTGCACGACGGCTTGCGCCACCGCGAGTTCCTCAACGCCAAGCGCGCGGCCTACTCCGCACAACGTGGGCTCGGCGGCCTCGCCGCCGACGTCAGCGTCGAGCACATCGATGCCGGACACCAGGTCGCGGTCGTCCGCACGCGCATCGCACTGCACGACGGGGGCACTGCGCACAACGAGGTGCAGCTCGAGAAGCGCGGCGGGCGCTGGGTCGTCGTCGGCTACGACCTGCTGCGGTCGGATACGGCCGGATCCTGACAGGCGGGATCTGACCGCATCTCGGTCAGGACGTGTCGGACGCGGCCCAGCCGCTCCAGCGCTCGATCTCGATGACGATCGCCGGCCCGTCGAACAGGTGCATCCCGTAGCTGCCGCGGTACTTGTCGTGCAGATCGAGCAGGAGAGGCTCGAGCGCGGCTTCCGCTGCCCGGTCGGCGCCGGCCCCGGGGCTGACGACGAAGGCGCGACCGTCGACCCTGATCCACCAGAGGTTCGACCAGTCCTCGTCCCAGTGGTCGACGAGCAACGTGACGGCCGGCTGAACGCGCACGTTCGCCAGTCGACGCAGGTTCGTGGTCGTCTTGGGCTTGTGGTCGACGACGGTCACCACGCGGTCGCCGACGAGCGCGAAGCAGATCGGCACGAGGTGCGGGCTGCCGTCGTGATTGACGGTCGCGAGCCGCGCGACGCGCGCGTGCGCGAACCGTCGCCGCATCATCGTCGCCTCCACTGTCCGGCACGGTACCGTTCACGTGTGCGCCATGTCGCCGGGCTCGTCCTCACCGGTGGTGGAAGCCGGCGCCTCGGTCGTGACAAGGCCACCCTCCTCGTCGATGGCGAAAGCCTGGCCGACCGCACGACTCGGCTGTTGGCCTCGATCGCGACCCCCGTGATCGAGGTCGGACCGGGGTTCACATCGACCGATGCCGTCAGCGAGGACGCCCCGGGCAGTGGTCCGCTCGCTGCGATCGCTGCCGGCGGCGACGAGCTCCGTCGTCTGCGCGCATTCGATGTGTCCGTGGTCGTGGTCGCGGTCGATCTGCCACGCCTCGACACCACGACGCTGTGCTGGCTCGCCGACCATCCGGCTGCGACCGACGCCGTCGTCCCGCTGGTCGACGGACGTGCGCAGCCGCTGTGCGCGCGATACGAGGCGAGGGCGCTGGCGCGCGCCAGCGAGCTCGCGCGCCGGGGCGAGCGATCGATGCGCGCGCTGCTCGACGCCGTCGACGTGCACTATGCCGACGAGCGCGACTGGGGTCCGGTGACCGATCCGCGTGCGTTTGCCGACGTCGACACGCCCGACGAGGCCGCCGCGCTCGGCGTCGAGCTTCCCCGGTAGCTCCGACGCCCCACTCGGGTGGCCGCGAGTGTGCCGCCCGGCTCCCGGGGGCGCCACCGCACGATGCTTGCGGTGCAGTCGGTAGCCTCCAGGCATGTCCCAGACGCGCGCGCCGCGTTCCGACGGCGTTCGCCGTCCCGTCACTCCGGTGCGAGTCCTCGGCGTCGACGGGGCGGTGGTGCTCGAGCGCCCCGACCGGCTCGCGACCGAAGAGCCGATGGAGATCCGCGTGCAGTGGCCGGGCGCGGAGCCCGAGGCGTTCGCGGTCACGATGCGCACGCCCGGACACGACTTCGAGCTCGCCGTCGGTCTCTGCGTCTCGGAAGGCATCCTCACGAGCACGGGACAGCTCGCTGAGGTGGCGTACTGCCTGGGCGACGACGGGGAGCAGGAGTACAACGTCGTCACGCTGCGCGTGCGCGCACCGGTCGACCTCGGTGCGAAGCGCGCGTTCGCGATGAGCGCGAGCTGCGGTCTGTGTGGGAAGGCGACGCTCGACGACCTCGAGGTGCGGTGCCCGCCGGTGGCCGACGGGCCGCAGATCGCACGCTCCACGCTCGCCGCGCTGCCCGATCGGCTGCGGGAGGCGCAGCGCGTGTTCGACGAGACCGGCGGGCTCCACGCTGCCGCGCTGTTCGGGCCTGACGGCGTCCTCCGTCTGCTGCGCGAAGACGTCGGGCGTCACAACGCCCTCGACAAGGTCGTCGGCAACGCGTTCCTCGAGCAGCGGCTCCCGCTTGCCGACTGCGCGCTCATGGTCTCGGGGCGGCTGAGCTTCGAGATCGTGCAGAAGGCCGCGGTCGCGGGCATCCCGGTGCTGTGCGCGGTCTCGGCGCCGTCGAGCCTGGCCGTGGCGGCGGCCGAGCGCTTCGGCCAGACAGTCGTCGGGTTCTTGCGCGACCAGCGCTGCAACATCTACGCAGGCGCGCAACGCATCGACCTCGGCCGGTAGCCGAGCATCGTGGATCCCGCGGCACTGCTCGACCTCTTCGATGTCGCGTTCGACGCTCAGCGAGCCGCACTCGCCGACTTGAAGGGAGCGGCGCGCCGGGCCCGCACCGACCGCCCGGGCCAGTACGCGCTCGACCTCGTCGCCGACGAGGCGATCTGTGCTGTCCTCGCGCCGGCGGGAGTCGCGATCGTGAGCGAGGAGTCGGGGCGCACCGGTCAAGCCGACGCGGAGGTCACCGTCGTCGTCGACCCGGTCGACGGCTCGACGAACTGCGCGCGCGGCATTCCGTACTGGGGCATCTCACTCTGTGCGGTGGACCGCGACGGGCTGCTGTGCGCGTTCGTGGCCAACGGAGCGACCGGAGTCCGAAACACCGCCACTCGCGGTGCGGGCGCGTGGCGCGACGGAGAGCATCTCGCTGCTGCGACGACCACGCGACTCGACCGGAGCGTCGTCGCGGTGGCTCAGCTCCCGCCGCGGCACTGGGGCTGGCGGCAGTTCCGGGCGCTCGGCTCCGTCGCGCTCGGGCTGTGCGATCTCGCCGCGGGCGGGATCGATGCGTGGGTCGAGCTGGAGGACGCCGTTGCGCCGTGGGACTACCTCGGAGGGCTCTTGATCGCGCACGAGGCCGGCGCGCTCGTGACCGAGGCGAAGGATCGTGAGCTCGTGGTCACCGACCCGGACGCACGGCGACAGCTCCGCGCGGCTTCGACGCGCGAGCTGCTGACCGAGATCGAGGCCGCGGTGAGCGCATGAACGACGCGGACCTCGACGCGCTCCTCGACGCTGCGCTGGGCGCAGCGCGCCGCGGCGGTGCGATCGTGCGCGACGCGTTCGGCGCGGCTCGCAACGTGGTCGAGAAGGCGCCTGGCGATTGGGTCAGCGATGCCGACACCGCGAGTGAGCGCGCGGTGCGCGACTCGCTGCTCGACGCGTTCCCCGACATCCCGGTCGTCGGAGAGGAAGAAGGGGGGGAGCGCACCAGGCTGGGCTGGCTGGTCGACCCGCTCGACGGCACCGCGAACTTCCTGCACCGCTTCCCGGTCGTCGGCGTCTCGATCGCGCTGGTCGCCGACCGTGAGCCGATCGTTGCCGTTGTGGATGCGCCACTGCTCGACGACACCTACACGGCCCGGCGCGGCGGTGGCGCTCACCGCGGTGACGAGCTGCTGCGGGTCAGCACGCGCCCCGCCGCGCAGGCGATCGTCGCGACCGGCTTTCCGTTTCGCAAGAAGCGGGAGCGCCTCGACGAGTACTTCCCCGTGTTCGAGCGCGCCTTGCGCACCTTCGAAGATCTCCGCCGGGCCGGCGCGGCAGCACTCGACCTGTCGTGGTGCGCAGCGGGCGTGTTCGACGCGTACTTCGAGCAAGCGCTCGGCCCATGGGACGTCGCAGCCGGAGCGCTGCTGGTACGCGAGGCAGGGGGCGCGGTCACCGACTGGCACGGCGACGCACGCGCGTGGCTGGAGTCTGGTGACGTGGTGGCCGGCCCGCCCGACCTGCACGACCAGGTGCTGCGGGTCATCGCAGACGATCGCTGAGCGCCACATCATGTGGAGACGCGTGAGATGGCACATGCCAAGCGACCACTGAACGCGCGCATCCCGACGATAGAGTGCATGGCGAATCCGATCGACGCGTCGAGGGCGCCAACCGCCCATCGTGATGGAGGCGTCCTTGCTGGGACGGTTCGTAGGGCTCGTGGGAGTCGGGACTGTAGCGACCGCGCTCGCGATCGCACTGATCGTTCCCGGCGCGCTCCTCGTCGCGGGGGCCGGCGAGTACGAGCGCTCTCGAGCGGCGCAGGAGTTCCGCGACCTCGCGCAGCGGTCGGCGATCTATGACACCGCGGGCAACCTCATCGGGCAGGTCGGCTCCCAAGACCGTCAGTACGTCCCGCTTCGCGAGGTCCCGAAGCTGCTCCAGGACGCGGTCGTCGCCGTCGAGGACGAGTCGTTCTGGCACAACGCCGGCATCGATGTGAACGGGGTCGTCCGCGCCGCGCGCGAGAACTTCGAGTCGGGTGAGGTCGAGCAAGGTGGCTCCACGATCACCCAGCAGCTCGTGAAGAACCGGCTGCTCTCGCCCAAGCGCGACATCGAGCGCAAGCTGCGCGAGGTCGTGCTCGCGCTCCAGCTCGCGCAGCGGTACCCCAAGCGTGAGATCCTCGAGCAGTACCTCAACACCGTGTACTTCGGGCAGGGTGCGTACGGCGTGCAGGCTGCCAGCGAGCGCTTCTTCCTCCACCCCGGTCCCTACGGGATCGCCGTCCCGACACCGCTCGCCGAGCTGTCGGTCGGCCAGACGGCGCTCCTCGCGGGGGTGATCTCCAACCCGGAGGGCAACAACCCGTTCTTCCAGCCCGAGCGCGCCACGGCGCGGCGTTCGTTCGCGCTCCATCGGATGGTCGACCAGCATGTCATCACGCAGGAGCAGGCCGACGCGGCCGACCTCGAGCCGCTCCCGACGATCCTGCCGACGGCCGACCTGCGCCCGCGCAACTCATGGGCCGAAGAGGTGCAGGACAGCATCATCTCCGACGACCGCTTCGACGCGCTGGGCGACACACGCGCCGAGCGCGAGAAGCGCCTGCTGACGGGTGGGCTGCGCATCGACGCGACGCTCGATCCCGTGCTCCAGGAGAAGGCGAGAGCAGCGATCGACACCACGCTGCCGACCAACAAGCCCGGCTTCACGGCTGCGCTGGTCGCGATCGAGCCCAGCACCGGCCATGTGAAGGCGATGGTCGCCGGGCCCGGGTTCGAGGAGAGCCAGTACAACATCGCCACCAGCTACCCCGGTCGTCAGGCCGGCTCGACGTGGAAGGCGATCACGGTCGCGGCGGCGCTGGAGAGCGGCTTCTCGCC
>CAZHKE010000068.1:0-13673 GCA_964532485.1 uncultured Bifidobacteriaceae bacterium | reverse complement strand
GGCGAGCGACACGAGGAAGACCGGGGTCAAGGGCGTGATGCGCCGGTTCACGGCGCCGATCGAGGAGCTCGACCGGGAGCAGCTGGCCGACTTCTGCTCGAAGCTCGGCCTCACGCCGACCGCCGAGATCGAGCCCCGTCAGCGGGTGCGAGTCGGTGGCGAGGTCCGCTCGGTGCGGGTCGTGCCCCGCGCCGGCGCGCCCGCGCTCGAGGTCACGGTGAGTGACGGCGGCGGCAACGCCACGGCCGTCTTCCTCGGCCGACGCAACATCGCGGGCATCGCGCCCGGGCGCAAGATCACGTTCGAAGGCGTGGTCGGCCGCGACGGCGACCGCAACCTGGTCTTCAACCCCGAGTACACCCTGCTGCCGTAGCCCGGCGCGTCGGCGCCGCGAGCTATGCGCCCGTCAGGAGCCGGCGCACCTCGTCTTCCGCTTCGGGCGTCACCATCGCCAGCACCTCGTCGCCGACTTCGAAGAGCGTGTCGCCGCGTGGCATCACGACGTGCTCGGCGCGCACCACGGCGACGATCGTCGCGTCGCGAGGGATGTCGAGCTCGGCGATCACCTTGTCGACGATCGGCGAGTCCTCGGCGAGCGTCGCCTCGACGAGTCGAGCATTGCCGCCCTCGAACTGGAGGAGCCGCACGAGCCGGCCGACCTGGACGGCCTCTTCGACGAGCGCAGTGATGAGGTGCGGCGTCGAGACCGAGAGGTCGACACCCCAGTTCTCGTTGAACAGCCACTCGTTCTTCGGGTTGTTGACGCGTGCGATCACGCGCGGCACCGCGAACTCGGTCTTGGCGAGCAGCGACACGACCAGGTTGTCCTCGTCGTCGCCGGTCGCGGCGACGACCACGTCGCAACGGTCGACCCCGGCATCCTTCAGCGTCGACACCTCGCACGCGTCGCCGATGTACCACTCGATGCCCTCGGCCGTGTCGGCGCGCTCCTGGATGCCGGGCTGCTGCTCGATGAGCAGCACCTCGTGGCCGGTGGATCGGAGGTCGTCGGCGATGTAGAGCCCCACGGCTCCGGCGCCTGCGATGCCGACACGCATCAGTGGTCGGGTCCCTGCTCGAGTCGCTGACGAAGACTGTCGAGCGCGTTGACGTCGGCGACGAAGTGGAGGAGGTCGCCCTCCTGCCCGACCGCGTCCGATCCGACGACCTCCGCCGCGCCGAAGCGCGTGATCGCGGTGAGCCAGAACGTCCCCGGCTCGTTGAGGTCCCCCAGCTTCTTGCCGCACCACACCGTGGGGAGGCCGTACTCGACGAGACAGACGCTGGCGCTCGGATCGAGCCACTCGTGCGCCTGCTGGTCGCTCGGAACGAGCCGCCGGAGCACCTGGTCGGTCGTCCAGCTGACCGTAGCGACCGTCGGGATGCCGAGCCGTTGGTAGATGAGCGCGCGCCGGGGGTCGTAGATCCGGGCGACGACCCGGTCGATGCCGAAGTTCTCGCGCGCGATGCGGGCCGTGAGGATGTTGGAGTTGTCGCCACTGGTCACCGCGGCGACGGCATCCGCCGTCTCGATGCCGGCCGCGGTGAGATCGCCGCGGTCGAAGCCGAAGCCCACGATCCGCTTGCCGGCAAAGCTGGCGGGGAGCCTTCGGAACGCTGATCCGCTCTTGTCGATGATCGAGACGGTGTTCCCCGCCTTCTCGAGCGTCCCGGCGAGCTCGCTCCCGACCCGGCCGCACCCCACCACGATGACGTGCACGGCTCCTCCTCCGTTCGCGGCGATGCTATCGGCGCGGTTGTCGAACGGCTGAGCCGCAGCACGACCCCGGGTTGACGCCGCGGGGCGACAGCGAGGGAGGATCGGCCTGTGGCGCTGGTGAAGAGGTTCCTCGTCGGTCGACCGCTCGCGAGCGCCGAGCAGGAGCACCAGCGGATCGCGAAGCTGATCGGCCTCGCGGTGTTCTCGTCGGACGCGATCTCGTCGACGGCGTACGCGACCGAGGAGATCCTGTTCGTCACCGCGGTCGGCGCCTCGAGCCTCGCGCTCGGACTCGACGTCCTGGTGCCGATCGCCATCGCCGTCGCGCTACTGCTCGCGGTCGTCGTCGCGTCGTACCGCCGGACCATCCACGCATATCCGAACGGTGGTGGCTCGTACGTCGTCAGTCGCGAGAACCTCGGACGGAACGCGTCGTTGGTGGCGGGCGCGTCCATCCTGGTCGACTACGTCCTCACCGTCGCGGTGTCGGTGTCGGCCGGAGTCGCGGCGATCATCTCGATCCCCGCGTTCGAGGGTGCGAGCGATCAGCGGGTGCTGCTCTGCATCGTGTTCATCGCGATCATCACCGTGCTGAACCTGCGGGGGATCAAGGAGTCGGGCCGCGTCTTCGCGCTTCCCACCTACTTCTACATCGTGATGCTCACGCTGCTGATCGTGGTCGGGCTCGTCGAGAGCATCCTGGGTGACATCTCGAAGGTGCCGTTCGACCAACAGGCCTTCGAGGGTCGGATGGAGGCGGGCGGGACGCTGGGGCTCTTCCTCATCCTGAAGGGCTTCTCGTCCGGTGCTGTCGCGCTCACCGGCGTCGAGGCGATCGCCGACGGCGTACCCGCGTTCCGGAAGCCATCGGCGAAGAACGCGGCCACCACGCTCACGTGGATGGCGATCATCCTGGGCACCCTCTTCCTCGGCACCGCGCTGCTCGCGAAGCAGCTGCACCCCTACCCGAGCCACGAGCAGACGGTGATCGCGCAGATGGGACAGCAGGTGTTCGGCGACGGACCCGTCTTCTTCGTGCTCCAGATCGCCACCGCCACGATCCTGGCGCTCGCCGCCAACACGGCCTACGCCGACTTCCCACGTCTCTCGTCGATCATCGCCGGCGACGGATTCCTCCCGCGCCAGTTCGCGAACCGCGGTGACCGGCTCGTGTTCTCGAACGGCATCCTGTTCCTCGCCGGCGCGGCGGGGGTGCTCGTCGTCTTCTTCGGCGGCAAGACGAACGCGCTCATCCCGCTGTACGCGGTCGGCGTCTTCACGTCGTTCACCCTCAGCCAGCTCGGCATGGTCCGGTACCAGCGACGCAAGCGCGAGGGGAGCCGTTGGCAGGTCGGTGCCGCGATCAGCGCGGGTGGAGCGGCGGCGACGTTCATCGTCTTGACGATCGTGCTCGTCACGAAGTTCACGAGCGGCGCGTGGCTGCCCGTCGTGGTGATCCCGGCCATCGTGCTGCTGTTCCGGAGCATCCGGCGCCACTACGACGCAGTCGCCGAGGAGCTGCGCGTCGAGCCCGACTGGCGTCCGCCGCGCATGAACCACACGGTGATCGTGCTCGTCGGCCGCGTGCACCGCGGGGTGCTCCAGGCACTCGCCTACGCGAGGTCGCTGAACCCCAACCGGCTGCTCGCCGTGACCATGGTCAGCGAGCCCGAGGAGCAGGAGCGCATCACCAAGGAGTGGGCCGAGTACTCGATCTCGGTGCCCCTCGAGATCATCCACTCCCCCTACCGGGAGCTGTCCCGACCGGTCCTGCGCTTCGTCGACGAGCTGGACGCCCAGTACGACAACGACGTCGTCACGATCGTGATCCCCGAGTTCGTCGTTCGGCACTGGTGGGAGCACCTGCTGCACAACCAGAGCGCGCTGTTCCTGAAGGGCCGGCTGCTCTTCCGCAAGGACGTCGTCGTCGTGTCGGTCCCGTACCACCTCCACCGCGAGCAGCCCGAGCCGGAGTGAGCCCCGCGCCGGAGTCGGCTCCGCCGCCGACCAGCGGCTAGTTTTCCAACGTTTGCGACCCGGCAGGGTGCCGCCGGCGACGCCGCGACACGGCCGGGCCGGGGGGAGACGAAGGAGCAACCAGGCAGATGGGCAGCATCGTCCTCGCGGCCGAAGGCGGGTACCAGGAGTTCGTGCTCGGCGACACCGAATGGGCTTGGCTGGTCTTCTCGATCGCGACGGCTCTGCTCGCCATCGTGGTCGGATTCCTCCTGGGCCGCAGCGTGCTGGCGGCCGATCAGGGCACGCCGAAGATGATCTCGATCGCCACGGCGATCCAGGAAGGGGCGATGGCGTACCTGCGGCGCCAGTTCCGCACGATCGCCCTGATCATCGTCCCGGTCGCTGCGCTCGTGTTCCTGACCTCGACCGAGGTGCTCGAGCCCGCGATCGCCGAGTTCACCGGCGGATCCAGCGGGCTGACGTTCTTCCAGTCCGGGCTCTTCCGCACGCTGGCGTTCGTCGCCGGTGCGTTCCTGTCCGCGCTGACGGGCTTCATCGGCATGAGCCTCGCCGTGCGCGGCAACGTCCGCACCGCTGCCGCCGCTCGCACGGGTTCGCTCAAGGCGGCCCTCAAGGTCGCGTTCCGGACGGGCGGCGTCGCCGGCATGTACACCGTCGGTCTCGGGCTGCTCGGCGCGACCGCCATCATCATGCTGTTCCAGAACACCGCGTCGGCGATCCTCATCGGGTTCGGCTTCGGTGGCTCGCTGATCGCGTTGTTCATGCGGGTCGGCGGCGGCATCTTCACCAAGGCGGCCGACGTCGGCGCCGACCTCGTCGGCAAGGTCGAGCAGGGCATCCCCGAGGACGATCCCCGCAACCCCGCCACGATCGCGGACAACGTCGGCGACAACGTCGGCGACTGCGCCGGCATGGCGGCTGACCTCTTCGAGAGCTACGAGGTCACGCTGGTCGCGTCGATCATCCTCGGCGTCGCCGCCTTCTCGTCCGTGGGCGCAAACCCTGCCTACGGGCTCATCTTCCCGGTCGTCGCTCGAGCGGTCGGTGTGCTCGCGTCGATCGTCGGCGTCTACATGGTCCGGGCGACCGACAAGGACCGGTCGGCGATGGCACCGATCAACCGAGGCTTCGCGGCCGCCTCGATCCTCACCGTCATCGGGACCGGGATCGTCGCGTTCTTCTACGTCGGTCAGGACAACAACGTCGGCTGGGGCGACTTCGGTCCGGGAGCGCGCGTGTTCCTCGCCGTCGTGATCGGGCTCGTGCTCGCACAGGCGGTGAGCCGGCTCACCGAGTACTTCACGTCGACCGAGACCCAGCCTGTCCAGGAGATCGCCGAGTCGACGCGCACCGGGCCGGCCACCACCATCCTCTCGGGTGTCTCGAGCGGCCTCGAGTCGACGGTGTGGTCGATCATCGCGATCGCCGTCGCGATCGGGGTCGGGATCGTGCTCGGCGACGGCAACCTGCAGTTCACCTTCTACATCGTTGCTCTCACCGGCATGGGCATGCTCGCGACGACGGGGGTCGTCGTCTCCGAGGACACGTTCGGTCCGGTCGCCGACAACGCGGCCGGCATCGCGGAGATGTCGGGCGAGTTCGAGGGTGAGCCCGAGCGGATCATGGTGAGCCTCGACGCGGTCGGGAACACCACGAAGGCCGTCACCAAGGGCTTCGCGATCGGCTCCGCGGTCATCGCGGCCGTCGCGCTGTTCGCGTCGTACATCGAGGTCATCGGCGACGAGCTGATCCCGAGGGTCGTGGGCGACGCGATCTTCAACCACCCCTTGACGCAGATCAACGTCGCGAACCCCGAGGTGTTCATCGGGCTCCTCGTCGGCGGATCGATCGCCTTCATGTTCAGCGCGCTGGCGATCCGGGCGGTCGGTCGTTCGGCCGGCACCGTGGTCGAGGAGGTGAGGCGCCAGTTTCGTGAGCGCAAGATCATGGAGGGCATCGACGAGCCCGAGCACGGGAAGGTCATCGACATCTGCACGACCGCCGCGCTTCGCGAGCTCACGACTCCCGCGCTCCTCGCCGTCCTCACTCCTCTCGTCATCGGCTTCGGGATCGGATACCTCGCGCTCGGCGCATTCCTCGCCGCAGTGATCCTCACCGGGCAGCTGATGGCTGTGTTCCTCAGCAACTCCGGCGGTGCGTGGGACAACGCCAAGAAGTACATCGAGGACGGTCACTACGGCGGCAAGGGCTCGGAGTCGCACAAGGCCGCCGTCATCGGTGACACCGTCGGCGACCCGTTCAAGGACACCGCCGGCCCCGCGCTCAATCCGCTCATCAAGGTCATGAACCTGGTGTCCCTGCTGATCCTCCCGGCCGTGATCGAGCTGCGGGACGACGACGGCGCCCGCCTGGGGATCGCCGGCGTCGCGCTGATCGTCGTGCTCGTCTCGATCGCGTACTCGAAGCGCAAGAGCGGCAGCTTCGGTGAGGAGTCCGACATCGTCGAGGACGCGCTCGTGGCGGCTGGCGCACCGGAGGGCGCCAGCGCCGGCGAGTAGCGGTTCAGTCGTCCGGGTTGAGGATCTCCTCGAGCTCCGCGACCTCGGCGACGGCCTCGGGAGCGGTCGCGCCCGGCTGGCGCACTTTGCGGGCCTTGCGCCATTCGAGGAACGGCGGGATCAGCGAGACCACGATGATGACCGCGATCACCGGCAGCAGGTACGTGTCGATGTCGCCGCCGATCACGTCGCCCAGCGCGTAGCCGAGCAGCGTGATGCCGACCGCCCAGAGGAAAGCGCCGATCACGTTGTAGACGAGGAACGTCTTGCGCGGCATCTCACCGACGCCGGCGAGCGTCGGTGCGAACGTCCGCACGATCGGGACGAACCGGGCGAGGATGATCGTGCGCGGGCCGTGCTTCTCGAAGAACGCCTTCGTGCGCTCGACGTACTCCTGCTGGAAGATCTTGGAGTCGGGCTTGCGGAACAGACGCGGACCCAGGCGCTTGCCGATCGTGTAGCCGACCTGGTCGCCGAGCACCGCGAACACGAACGCCCCGATGATGACCATGGCGACGTCGAGCTTGCCTTGGCCCGCCAGGATCCCTGCCGTGAAGAGCAGCGAGTCGCCGGGCAGGAAGAACCCGATCAGCAGACCCGTCTCGGCGAAGACGATCGCCCACAGGACGAGCTCGCCGTACGGGCTCAAGGAGTTGAGCAGCTCCTCGACGTCGATGCCGAGGATCGCGAGGTGCAGATGCACGGCGGGCACTGTAACCGTTGTGCGCGTTGACTCTCGTAGGCGGGGCTTGACTCACGTGTCCGGGACGTGCGAATCCTGGTGATCCCGCCATGCGCGCGTCTGTCGTACCGACGCGCCAGACTCGCCGCGTCGACGCGGCGACGTTGCCGTCTCGACCTGCAGAACGAGACCTGCAGAACAAGTAGGTACCTGTGCCCAAGCCACTCGTGATCGTGGAGTCACCTGCGAAGGCCAAGACCATCGAGGGCTTCCTCGGGCGCGACAACGTGCGCGTCGTCGCGAGCTACGGGCACGTCCGCGACCTGCCGAGCAGCGCGAAGGAGGTGCCCAAGAGCATCAAGGACAAGGAGGTGCGCCGGCTCGGCATCGACGTCGACGACCACTTCGAGCCCGTCTGGGTCGTGCCCGACAAGAAGAAGGACTACGTGCGCGCCTTGAAGGATGCGCTCGGCGACGCCAGCGAGCTCTACCTCGCCACCGACGAGGACCGCGAGGGCGAGGCCATCTCCTGGCACGTCCTCCAGCTCCTCGAGCCCCCGACCGACATGCCGGTCAAGCGGATGGTCTTCCACGAGATCACCCGGACGGCGATCCAGGAAGCCATCGAGCACGGGCGCGAGCTCGACATGAAGCTCGTCGAGGCCTACCAGGGGCGGCGCGTCCTCGACCGCCTCTTCGGCTACGAGATGTCGCTCGTCACCCGGCGTCGGGCCGGCGGGGCCAGCTCGGCGGGGCGGGTCCAGAGCGTGGCCGCCCGGCTGGTCGTCGAGCGTGAACGCCAGCGGATGGCATTTCGCGCCGCTTCCTACTGGGACGTCCAGGGCACGTTCGCGGCCGACGACGCCGAGTTCGCCGCCACGCTCGTCACCGTCGACGGCAAGCGGCTCGCCACCGGGCGCGACTTCGCCCCGACGACGGGCCAGCTCGCGCCCGACGCCGACGTCGCGCTCCTCGACGAGGCCGACGCGGCCGCGCTCGCGCAGCGCTTCGGTGACGCCGAGTTCGCGGTCGAGTCGGTCGAGACGAAGTCGCAGACCGAACGGCCCAAGCCGCCGTTCACCACCTCCACGCTCCAGCAGGAAGCGGCCCGAAAGCTGGGGTTCAGCGCGGCCCGCACGATGTCGATCGCGCAGCGCCTCTACGAGAACGGTCACATCACCTACATGCGCACCGACGCCACGACGCTCTCCGACCAGGCGGTCAACGGCGCGCGCGCGCAGATTCGCACGCTCTACGGCGACGACTACATGCCGGCCGAGCCGCGCACGTACCGCGGCAAGGTCAAGAACGCACAGGAGGCGCACGAGGCCATCCGCCCCGCCGGCGACTCGATGCGCCTTCCCGAAGACCTCGCGCCCGAGCTGGCGACGAGCGACGAGCGCCGTCTCTACGAGCTGGTCTGGAAGCGGACGATCGCGTGCCAGATGGCCGACGCGCGCGTCCGCCGGGTCACCGCGCGCCTCGGCGCGACGCGCCCGCTCGATGACTCGATGGCGCCGACCGCTCCACGTGGCGAGCAGCACGTGCAGTTCCAGGCGACCGGGCGCACGATCGAGTTCCCCGGCTACCTGCGCGCGTACGTCGAAGGCGCCGACGACCCCGACGCCGAGCTCGAGGACCGCGAGGCGATCCTCCCGCCGCTCGAGGAGCGCGCGACCGTGGGGTGCCGCCAGCTCACGCCCTCGGGGCACACCACCCAGCCTCCGGCGCGCTACACCGAGGCGAGCCTCGTCAAGGAGCTCGAGGAGCGCGGGATCGGGCGGCCGTCCACGTACGCGGGGGTCATCGAGACTCTGCTGCGTCGCGACTACGTCTGGAAGAAGGGCAGCGCGCTCGTCCCGTCGTGGACCGCGTTCGCCAAGCAGCAGCTGCTCGAACGCCACTTCCCGCACCTCATCGACTACGAGTTCACCGCCACCATGGAGGAGGCGCTCGACACGATCGCCCGCGGCGAGGGCGAGGCAGAGAAGTGGTTGCACGCCTTCTGGTTCGGCAACGGGTCCGACGGCGCGCCCGGCTTGCGCGACCTCGTCGACGACGAGCACCTCGCGACGATCGACCCGGCCGACGTCAATGCCGTCGACATCGGCACCGATGCGGCCGGAAACGAGATCATCGTGCGGGTGTGGAACAACGGAGCGAGCGTGCTGCGCGGAGAGGAGAGGGCGCCGGTGCCCGTCGACCTCGCACCCGACGAGCTCACGATCGAGAAGGCCGAGGAGCTCATCAAGGAGGGTGGTGGCGGCCCGCGGATCCTCGGCGACGATCCCGAGACGGGCCTCCCCGTCCTCGCGCTCACCGGTCGCTACGGACCGTTCGTCCAGCTCGGCGAGATGGAGGAGGGGGCTAAGGACAAGCCCAAGCGCGCGTCGCTGTTCGCCACCATGAAGCACGATTCGGTCACGCTCGACGAGGCGCTCGCGCTGCTCGCGCTGCCCCGCGTCGTCGGCGTCGATGCCGAGGGTCGCACGATCACCGCGCAGAACGGTCGCTACGGGCCCTACCTCACCAAGGAGATACCCGACGCGAAGGCGGACAGCCGAACCCTCGAATCGGAGGAGCAGCTGTTCACGATCACGCTGGACGAGGCCGAGGCTCTCTACGCGCAGCCCAAGCGGCGCCGCGGCGCGCAGCCCAAGCCGCCGTTGGCCGAGCTCGGCCCGCACCCCGAGAGCGGCGCACGGGTGCGCGTCCTCGACGGGCGCTTCGGGCCCTACGTCACCGACGGCGCGATCAACGCCACGGTGCCCCGTGGCGTCAACCCCGAGGAGGTCGACCTCGACCAGGCGGTCGAGCTGCTGCGTGAGCGCGAGGCCCGCGGCCTGCCCGAGAAGAAGGCGCGCAAGGCCACCAAGAAGGCCACCAAGAAGGCACCACCGCGAACGACGACCCGGGTCGTGAAGAAGGGGACGTCCAAGCGGGCCAAGCAGGCGGCGAAGAAGAAGAAGAAGAGTGGGGTCTCCCCGGTCAGCGAGCCCGGCTCCGAGGTCTCCGAGCCGGCCGCCGAGACGCCGATCCCGGGTGACCCTCTAGCCTGACGTCCGTCGTGAGCGACGAGCAGCCTGCTCCGTTCATCCCCCCCAGCGCCGACGAAGCACCGCTTCCGCCCGCGCCGTGGCGCGTGTTCGGCACGCGCTCGTACTTCCGGCTCTGGCTCGCCCAGGTCACCTCCAGCACGGGCGACTGGATCGGGCTCATCGCGATCCTCGCGATCGCGGCGCGAGTCTCCGACAACTCGGGCGCGGCCGTGAGCCTGGTGATGCTGGCGCGCGTCGTCCCCGGCTTCTTCCTCGGCACGGTCGGTGGTGTGCTGATCGATCGCTTCGACCGGCGGCGCGTGATGATGACGTGCGACCTCGCACGCGCGTCGCTGCTGCTCATGCTGCCGTTCGTCGAGTCGCTCGGTGGGCTGGTGCTGATCTCGTTCGGGCTGGAGATCCTCACGTTGCTCTGGGGCCCGGCGAAGGACGCCTCGGTACCGCACCTGGTGAAGAAGGAGCAGCTCACATCGGCCAACAGCCTGTCGCTCGTCGCGTCGTACGCGACGTTCCCCTTGGCGTCGATCGCGTTCTCGTTGTTCGCTGCGCTCGCGGCGTGGCTCGGATCCTTCGACGCTCTCTCGGGCCTGGAGGTCGATCAAGAGCTGCTCGCGCTGGTGGTCGACGCCTGCACGTTCGTCGTGTCGGCCCTGATCGTCTGGCGGCTGCCCATCCCCCACGACCGCGAGCGGCACACCGGACGCGTCGACCTCACGCAGACGTTCCGTGACATCCGCGACGGTCTGCGCTTCATCGCGAGACACCCACGGGTGCGCGGCGTGATCGTCGCCCTCGGCGTCGGGCTCATCGGTGCTGGCGCCATGATCCCGCTCGGCGCGGCGTTCGCGAAGCAGGGCCTCGGCGGCGACAGCACCACCTTCGGCGTCCTCATGACCGCGCTCGGGTGCGGCGCCGCGCTCGGTGTCGTGCTGCTCCTGGTCCTCCAGAGGCGATTGCCCCGCGAGACGGTGTTCGAGCTCGCAGTCATGGGAACGGGCGCGTTCCTCTTCGTCGGTGCCTCCTTCACGTCGGTCTTCCCGTGCGCGCTCGCCGTCGGGCTGACGGGTGCGTGTGCCGGCACCTCGTACGTCACCGGGTTCACGGTGCTCCAGGAGACGGTGCACGACGACCTGCGCGGGCGGACGTTCGCGACCCTCTACACGGTGATCCGGCTCTCCCTGTTGCTCTCCCTCGTGCTCTCCCCGCTGTGGGCCGAGGCGTTGGACTGGTTCGTCGGTCTCTTCGGGTCCGGTGACGTGTCCTTCGGCGGCGCGGAGTACTCGTTCCCCGGGGTGCGCATCGCACTCTGGAGCGGCGGCATCGTCACGTTCGCGGCCGGCTTCTGGGCTCGGCACTCCGTGATGAAGGCCGAGCGCTTCGACGGGACCCGCGAGGCGTCGGTGCACCAGTTCCCCGAGTCGGGCGCCGCATGAGCAGCGCCGACGCGCCGGCGCGGTTCGTCGTTCTCGAGGGCGGCGACGCCACGGGCAAGAGCACCCAGGTCGCACGCCTCGCGGGCCGGTTGCGCGACGCCGGCCACGACGTCGTCGAGACGTTCGAGCCCGGCGCGACGGCGCTCGGCACGCGGCTGCGCGAGCTGCTCCTCGAGGGCGACGCGCCCGTCGACCCGACGGCCGAGGCGCTCATGATGGCGGCCGACCGCGCGGAGCACGTCGCCGAGGTCGTCCGCCCCGCGCTCCAGCGCGGCGCCTGGGTCGTGAGCGACCGGTTCGTGCCTTCGTCGCTCGCGTACCAGGGCGTGGGCCGCGGGCTCGGGGTGGCCGAGGTCGAACAGCTCAACGAGCTCGCGTCGGTGGGGCTCGTCCCAGATCTCGTCGTGGTGCTCGACCTGTCGCCCGACGCCGCGCGTGAGCGCCTCGTCGCGGCGCGTCGCCGTCCCGACGGCGACGGTCGCGACCGCCTCGAGCGTGAGGACGACGCGTTCGCGCTGGCCGTCCACGAGGCGTACCGTGACCTGGCGCGCAGCCGCGGGTGGGCGCTCGTCGACGCCGCGGGTGCCGTCGACGACGTGGAGGTCGCGGTGTGGGAGGTCGTGCAGGAGCACCTGAAGCCGTGACCGCCCTTCGTTGGGATCGCGTCGTCGGGCAGGATCAGGCCGTCGCGCTGCTCCAGCACGCGGCGACGCGCCCCGTCCACTCCTATCTGCTCGTCGGCCCGCGCGGCTCGGGCGTCGAGGACGCGGCGCGGTGCTTCGCGGCGTCGCTCGTGACCAGCAGCGGCGGCATCGCCGACGACGAGCGCGTGTGGGACCTCGTGCTGAGGGGCGAGCACCCCGACGTCGTGGAGATCGACCCGTCGACCACACAGATCGTGAAGGACGACGCCGATCGCTTCGTGCGCGAGTGCCACGCGAGCCCGGTGGAGGGCGAGCGCAAGGTCGTGATGCTGCTCGGCGCCGAGCGGCTCAACGACGTCGCGGCCAACCGGCTGCTGAAGACGATCGAGGAGCCTCCCGCCCGCGCGCACCTCGTGCTCGTCGCCGAGCGGGCCGACGCCCTGTTGCCGACGATCAGGTCGCGCTGTCAGCGCGTCGACTTCGCCTACCTGCCGGAGGCGTCCGTCCTCGCCGCGGTTGCCGACGACGCGCGCGACGAGCGGGGCGCGCTCGTCGCGCGCCTTGCGGGTGGACGGGTCGACCGCGCCCGCCGGCTCGCGGGCCCGATCGGCGGCGTGCGCGACGCCGCGCTGCTCGCGGCGTCGCAGCTCGACGGCTCGGGCTCCTCGGTGGCCCGGGGCTCGGCGAGCATCGACCTGGCGGTGAAGCGCGCGCTCGAGGAGCTCGAGGCCCGCCAGGCCGAGGACGCCCAACGGCTCGACGCCGAGCTCGAGGCCGCCGGCTATCCCGGTCGGGTCGCTCAGGCGCGGCGGCGGGTGGTGAGCGAGCGCCACAAGCGCGAGCTGCGGCGGGCCCGCACCGATGCCTGGATCGAGGCGATCACCGCGCTCGAGACCTGGTTGCGCGACGCGCTCGCCGGTGCCGACGCGCCGCGGCTCAACATCGACCGCGAGCCGGCCTCGGTGCACGCGCGCGCCGCAGTCCAAGCGCTCGACGCGTGTCGCAAGGCCCGCAACGACCTCGTCGAGTTCAACGCGAACGAGAGCCTGACGATGGAGCGGCTGCTCCTGCACACACCGCTCGACCACTCCCGCGACCGTGCCAACCCGGACCTCACCGGGGGGTGACAACACCTCGGGAACCTGAGGAGTCGATCGGTACACTGCTCGGTCCCTCGCCGGGGTAGCTCAGTCGGCAGAGCAGCTCACTCGTAATGAGCAGGTCAGGGGTTCGAGTCCCCTCCCCGGCTCCACCCTCGCCGCCAACAACTCGTGTGCGCGCGACGCGCGCGAAGGCCATGCGTGCGGCGCTCATCAGTTCCGAATAGAGTGCCTCCGCCATTGAGCGCGTGGTCCGAAGCCCGGAGGTCGAGCATGGCGCGTACGAGCAGCGACGTCGGTACGAGGCGCTGGCGGTCCGGCCTCTCGATCGTGACCTCGCTCGGCGGCGCGTTCGCACTTGCCGTCGCCTTCGGGGGCGCTTCGACCCCGTCGGCGATGGCCCAGGTGCCCGCGCAGGTGGCCGAGTTCGACTGCGTGCCCGGAGCAGTGCAGGAGTCCCAGACCTTCGTGGTCCCCGGCGCACCGAGAGCGGGGAGTTCGGCGTGACCAAGGGTCGGGTGAGCACAGGGGTGACC
>CAZHKE010000067.1:0-14203 GCA_964532485.1 uncultured Bifidobacteriaceae bacterium | reverse complement strand
CGCCAGCCGCTCGGCGTGTGCGCCGGCATCACGCCGTTCAACTTCCCCGCCATGGTCCCCATGTGGATGTGGCCGGTCGCGATCGCGTGCGGCAACGCGTTCGTGCTCAAGCCGTCGGAGCGGGATCCGTCGGCGTCGCTCCTCGTCGCGGAGTGGCTGGCCGACGCAGGCCTGCCCGACGGCGTGTTCAACGTGCTGCACGGTGACAAGGTCGCGGTCGACACGCTGCTCGCGCACCCCGACGTGCGCGCGATCAGCTTCGTCGGCTCGACGCCGATCGCGCGGCACGTCTACGAGACGGCCGCGCGTCACGGCAAGCGCGTGCAGGCACTCGGCGGCGCGAAGAACCACATGGTCGTGCTGCCCGACGCCGACCTCGAGCTGGCCGCCGACTCGGCGGTGAGTGCGGGATACGGGTCGGCCGGCGAGCGCTGCATGGCGATCTCGGTGGTGGTCGCGGTCGGGGCGATCGGCGACGACCTCGTCGAGGCCATCCGAGAGCGCTCCGCGGCGATCAGGGTCGGTCCGGGCGACGACGCCGCGTCCGAGATGGGGCCGCTCGTCACCGCGGCGCACCGCGAGCGAGTCGCGGGCTACGTCGATGCCGGGGTGAGCGCGGGAGCCGAGCTCGTCGTCGACGGCCGCGGGCTCACGGTCGACGGGCGACCCGACGGGTTCTTCCTCGGGCCGTGCCTGTTCGACCGCGTGACGCCGGACATGTCGATCTACCGCGACGAGATCTTCGGCCCGGTGCTGTCGGTGATTCGCGTCGACACCTACGAGGAGGCGGCGCGCCTGCTGTCGGACAACCCGTACGCGAACGGCGTGGCGCTCTTCACGCGCGACGGTGGCGCGGCGCGGCGGTTCGAGCGTGAGGTCGACGCGGGGATGGTCGGGATCAACGTCCCCATCCCGGTGCCGATGGCGTACTACTCGTTCGGCGGATGGAAGCAGAGCCTGTTCGGTGACCTGCACGTCCACGGCCCCGATGGCGTGCGCTTCTACACCCGCGCCAAGGTCGTCACGTCGCGCTGGGCCGACCCCGCCACCCGCGGCCCCGACCTCGGCTTCCCCACCACATCTTGATGCGTCTCTCACCCGCGCATTCCACGGTGAGAGACGCAGGTGGCACGTGCGTCTCTCACCCACGTATGCGCGGGTGAGAGACGCAACCCGGTGAGCGGCGATGATCCCGACGCGATCGTGATCGGGGCGGGGCCCAACGGGCTCGTCGCCGCGAACGTGCTCGCCGACGCCGGTTGGAAGATCCTCGTGCTCGAGGCGCAGTCGTCACCCGGTGGCGCGGTGCGCAGCGCAGACCTCGCGGCGCCGGGCTTTCGCGCCGACGTGTGCAGCTCCTGCTACCCGCTGGGGATCGCCTCGCCGGTGCTGCAGTCACTCGGCCTCGACGAGTACGGCGTCGAGTGGTCGCACGCGCCACTGGCGCTCGCGCACCCGGCGCCCGACGGCTGCGTGCTCGTCGACCCGAGCGACCGGGACGCGACGACGCGCTCGATCGACGCATTCGCCCCCGGCGACGGCAAGGTCTGGCAGCGCATGTACCGCACGTGGGACCGCGGCGGGACTGCGATCCTGGCCGCGCTCCTGGCTCCCGTCCCACCGGTCCGCGGCGCGCTGCACGCCGCCCGGGCACTCGGGCCGCGCGACGTCTTGACCTTCACCCGGCTCGCGGTCGCATCGCTCGATCACGTCGTGCGCCGGTTCCACGGCGAAGGGGGCAAGCTCCTGCTCGGCGGCAACATGGCCCACACCGACCTGTCGGCGTCGGCGCCGGCGGGCGCGCTCTACGGATGGCTCCTCGCCTGCCTCGCGCAGGACGTCGGCTTCCCGGTCGTGCGGGGCGGCGCCGCCAACCTGTCCGACGCTCTCGTCCGGCGTCTCGCCGACCGCGGCGGCGAGGTGCGCTGCGGCGCGCGGGTGAAGCGGGTGCTCATCGACGGCAAGCGCGCCCGGGGGGTCGACGTCGCCGGCCTCGGTGAGCTGCGGGCGCGGCGCTCGGTCGTCGCCGACACGTCCGCGCCGGCGCTCTACAACCACCTCGTCGGCCGCGGCCACCTGCCGCGCCGCTACCAACGCGCGCTCGGGCGGTTCACCTGGGACCACGCGACGGTGAAGGTCGACTGGGCACTCGATGCGCCCATCCCGTGGGACGCCGAGCCGGCCGGCCACGCGAGCACGATCCACCTCGTCGACTCGATCGACGACCTCCGCACCGCGGGTGCCCAGCTCGAGGCGAATCGGGTGCCCGCGCGCCCGTTCGTGATCGTCGGACAGACGACGACGGCCGATCCGTCCCGCTCCCCGGCCGGGACCGAGGCGGCGTGGGCCTACATGCACGTGCCGCAGCTCGTCCGCGGCGACGCGGGGCCCGACGGGATCAGCGGACGGTGGGCGAACGGCGACGGCGAGCGGGTCGCCGACCGCATCGAGACCGAGATCGAGCGGCGAGCCCCCGGGTTCCGCCGCAACGTCCAGGCCCGTCACGTCCTCACTCCGGCGAGCCTCGAGGCGCTCGACGCCAACCTGGTCGGCGGCGCGGTGGGAGGCGGCACCTCGTCGATCGGGCAGCAGCTCTTCCTCCGCCCGCTGCCCGACCGGAGCGGCGGCGAGCGCACCCCGATCCGCGGGCTCTACCTCGCGTCGGCAGGCGCGCACCCCGGCGGCGGCGTGCACGGCGCCTGCGGTGCGAACGCCGCCCGCGCCGCGCTGCGCGCCGACGGCGACTGACTCAGCGGCTCATCCGCGGGTTCGGGGGGCGGCGGCGGTACCGTCGGATGTCGTGGAACGACACTGCGCGCGTCCGACCTGCAGCGCACCTGCCGTCGCGGCGTTCAACTTCGACGGTCTGGCGCGCATCGTGTGGTTGAACGCGATCACCGAGGCTCGGACGACGACGGGCACCGCCGGGGACCTCTGCGAGCGGCACGCGGCGCGCCTGCGGCCCCCGGTCCACTGGGAGCTGCGCGACCTGCGCTCGGGCACGGTCACCGTGGGTGAGCCACCGCCGGAGCACCCGGTCCCGCTCGACGCCAAGGCCGCCAAGCAGCGGCGGGAGCGAGCCCTGCTCCCCGACGACGGCGACACCGCACCCGAAGCCGACGAGAGCACACCGCTCCTGGCCCGGGCCTTCCGCGCCGCCGGTTGACGCCGCCGCACGTCCGCAGACGCCGTCTCTTCGTCGCGCTCGCGGGGTTTCTCCTCGTCGTCGGCGTCGTGGCAGTCGCGAGCCTCGGCGGTGGCGACGCCGAGCCGCGCCGTGCGCGCGCCGCTGGCCTGCCGGCCTTCGTGCACGACCCGACGCGTCGCGCGCTCGCGCCCGCGTTCGAACGGGCTGCACACGACGAGCAACTCCCCGTCGCGCTCCTCGAGGCGCTGGCTTGGCGGGAGTCACAGTGGGACGCGGCGGCCGTCAACGCGGAGTCGGGCGCCGTCGGGATCGGGCAGCTCCTGCCCGAGACGGCCACGTTCGTCGCGACGGAGCTCCTCGGTGAGCCGGACCTCGACCCGGTCGACGCCGAGGACAACATCCGCCTCACCGCCCGCTACCTCCGCGGGCTGATCGAGCGCTTCGACGGTGACGTCCCGACGGCAGTGGCTGCATACCTGCAGGGCTCGACGTCGGTGGCGAACGACGGTGTGAGCGCCCAGACTGCCGACTACGTGGACGACATCATGATGCTGCGCCGCGAGTTCGCAGCAGCCCGCGGCGCCTCGGAGCCCGGGACCAGGGAGAGCCGGTGAGCGACGACTTCGAGTGGATGGACGCCACCGGTCAGGCGGCGGCGGTCCGCAGCGGCGACGTCACGCCGAACGAGCTCCTCGAGAGCGCGCTCGCCCGCATCGAAGGGCGCAACCCGTCGCTCAACGCGGTGATCCACGACCTCTCGGACAAGGCGCGGGGCGCCGCGGCCAATCCCGCCCTGCCCGACGGTCCGTTCCGCGGCGTGCCCTTCCTCTTGAAGGACGCCGTCGCGCACTCCGCCGGTGACCCGTACCACTGCGGCATGCGAGTGCTGAAGGAGGCCGGCTGGACCGAGCCCGCCGACACGTGGCTCGTCGAGCGGTTCCGCGCCGCGGGTTTCGTGATCTGCGGGAAGACCAACCTCCCGGAGCTCGCCACGTCGGTGACGACCGAACCGCTCGCCTACGGGCCGACGCGCAACCCGTGGGACACCACGCGCTCCCCGGGCGGCTCGAGCGGCGGGGCTGCCGCCGCGGTCGCGTCGGGCATGGTCGCCGTCGCCCACGGCAACGACATGGGCGGCTCGATCCGGTTCCCGTCGTCGATGTGCGGACTCGTCGGGCTCAAGCCCACGCGAGCGCGCTCGACGCTCGGACCCGACTTCGGCGAGTACTGGGCGATGACCACGCACGAGCACGTCCTCACGAGATCGGTGCGCGACACCGCCGGCGTGCTCGACGCGATCTCGGGGCCCGGCGTCGGCGACCCGTACACGGCACCCGCCCCGGCGCGGCCCTTCGCCAGCGAGGTCGGCGCCGACCCGGGCCGACTGCGGATCGGCGTCCGCACGAGGTCGGGTGACCTCTCGCCCGACACCCACCCCGACTGCGTCGCCGCCGTCGAGGCCGCGGGCAGGGCGCTCGAGGCCCTCGGCCACCACGTGGGCGCCACGGACCTCGAGGCGCTCGACGACGAGCGCGCCGCCGAAGGCATCGGCTCGGTGTTCAGCGTCTTCGTCGCCGGCGACCTCGCGCGGTGGGGCGCCAAGCTCGGCCGGACGCTGGTGCCATCGGACCTCGAGCCGTTCAACGCGATGCTCGCCGACGTGGGCGCGGCGACGAGTGCCGTCGCCTACGCCGCCGGGATCGAGGCGGCGCAGGGGTACGCGCGCGACCTCCAGCGGTGGTGGGCCGACGGCAACGACATCCTCGTGACGCCGATGCTGACCCAGCCACCGTTCCCGCTCGGGTGGCTCGCTCCCGACGTCGACCCCGGCGACATGTTCGCTCGCCTCGCCAGCGTCACCAGCTTCTCGATGCCGTTCAACGTGACCGGGCAGCCCGCCATCTCACTGCCGTTGCACTGGAACGACGCCGGGCTGCCGATCGGCGTGCAGCTCGTCGCCGCCTATGGAAGAGAGGACGTGCTGCTGCGCGTCGCGAGCCAGCTCGAGGCGGCCCTGCCGTGGGCCGATCGTCACCCGGCCTCTCTCGCCTGACGCTCCCTGCGCGCCAACACCTCGTGGCGACCTGTGCGCCGCCGGCGGCGCGCGGCTCACACCAGGAGCACGACCAGCGTGCCGAGCGCGAGGAAGGGACCGAAGGCGAGCGCGTCGTGGCGAGTTCGGCGGCGCGTGACGACGAGCACGAGGCCGACGACCGCGCTCGCGGCGAACGCGAGGAACAGCCCGGCGACGAGCGAGCCCCATCCGATCCACCCGAGCGCCAGCCCGACGACGCCGGCGAGCTTCGCGTCACCCATGCCGAGGCCACCCGGCGAGCACAGCACCAGCCCTGTCATCACGAGGACCGCGAGGCCGCCCGCGAGCACGGCGCGCCCGAACGCCGGCCATGCACCCTCGGCACCGGCCGCGGCGGCGAGCAGCACGAGCAGCGCGGCGCCGGTCGGGTAGACGAGCCGGTTCGGCAACACGAGGTGCTCGAGGTCGATGGCGGAGAGTCCGACGAGCGCAGCCGCGAGCAGCAGCAGCGGTGCGAGCTCCCACCCGGAGGGCGCCCGCGCGGTCGCGAGCCCGAACAGCGCGGCGGTCAGCAAGCAGAGCACGCCGGCGCGAACCGGGTGCACGTCGTCGAGCGACCAGGAGTCGACGGCGACGCGCCGTGGGACCACCTCGACGATCACCTCGAGCACCATCCCGGCGGTGAGGCCGAGACCCGCCGCGAGGATCACCGCTGGCGCGCTCATCCCCCGAGGCCCGCGTCGGCGACCCGCAGAGCGGCCGGCCCGAGCAGCACGATGAAGAGCGCGGGCAGGATGCACAGCATCAGCGGCATCACGATCTTCACCGGCACCTTCATGGCCGTCTCCTCGGCCCGCTGCCGCCGGCGCTGACGGACCTCCGCCGACTGCACCCGCAGGATCTGCGCGATCGGGATCCCGTACTGCTCGGACTGCAAGACGGCATGCACGAAGCTGCGCAGGTCCCTCGTGTCGGTGCGACCGAGCATGCGTCGGAGCGCCTCCGGGCGCGGGATCCCGAGGCGGACGTCCTGCAGCATCCGGCTCAGCTCCTGGGCCAGGGGCCCGTCGTTCGAGGACGCGGCACGTGCGACCGCGGCCTCGAACCCGAGCCCGGCCTCGACGCTGATGGTGATCTGGTCGAGGGCGTCGGCGAGCTCTCGCTGGATCCGCTCCTGGCGCTCGACGGACTTGTGGTACACGAGCATGTCGGGCGCGAAGAAGCCCAGTGCCGTCGCACCCGTCGCGAACAGCAGGCCACCGAGCGACCGGCTCGTGGCCAGGTACAGCATCCCGAACACGAAGCCGACGCCGCCGAGCACCAGCTTCGCGGCGAGGGTCCGCTCGATCGGCCACGTCGTCTCGAGTCCGGCGAGCGCGAGGCGCGACTCGAGCGCGCGCACCATCCCCGACGGCGTGAGGCGGCGAACGGTGCGCGCCAGCGCCTCGGCACCGGGCCGGACGACGCGCTCTCGCGCCGAGCGCTCGAGCATCGCCTCGCGCAGATCGACCGTGGGAGCCGCGTCAAGCGCCGGGAGCTGGGGGTGTCGACGTGCCAGTCGGAGGGTCGAGCGCGGCGCGAACACCGACCATCCGAGCAGCGTGATCGCGGCCACCACGAGCGCGGATCCGAGCGCGACCACCGGTGCCACCTCCGCCTCCTCAGAACCTGACCTGGACGATCTTGCGGAGCCAGATGCCACCGAGCACGAGCAGCACGGCACCGATCAGGATCATGAGGACTCCGACCGGCGAGCCGGTGAGCTCCCCGAGGTACTCGGGGTTGACCGCCCGGATGAACAGGACCATCCCGATCGGCAGACCGACGAGGATCACCGCCGAGATCCTCCCTTCGGCGCTGAGCGCCTTGACCTGCCGACGGATCTGGTCGCGCTCTCGGATGGTCTCCGCGACGCGGTCGAGCACCTCGGTCAGGTCACCGCCCACCTCACGGTTGATGTCGACCGCCTGCACCACCCACTCGAAGTCTTCGTTGCCGACGCGCTCGGCCAGCGCGTGGAGGGCGTCCGACACGGAGCGCCCGAGGCGCGTCTCGATGACCAGCCGCTGGAACTCCTCGGCGGTCGGCGAGTCGGCCTCGCGGGCGACGGCGTCGACCGCTTGGAGCATCCCGTAGCCGGCGCGCAGGCTCCCCGACAGCAGCTGCAGGGTGTCGACGAGCTGGTCGGCGAACCGCGCCTTCCGGCGACGAGCGAGGAAGCCGAGCGCGAGCCGGAAGCCCACGGCGACCAGCGCCGCGAGCACCAGCGCCCCGATGAGCCCCGTCGCCAGCAGGCCGACGGCGAACCCGAAGAGGGACACGCACGAAGCGAGCACGACGTACTCACCGGGTCTTATCTCGAGGCCTGCCTGCTCGAGCGCCGCGTTGAGGCGCGCGCCGCGACCGCTCCGGTCGAGCGATTGCTGCGCGAAGGTGGCGGCGCGCGCCGAGACTCCCTCGAGGGCGCTCGGCCGAGGTGGGCGCAGACGCACGTTGGGGAGCCGGCGCTGCCGCCGCTCGCCCGCTCGCCTTCCGAAGACGACGAACAACCCGAGCGCGAGCAGCCCCAGCGCCGCGGCGGAGAGGCCCGCGACGAGCTTCCACGACTCGTCGGCGTCGGGGACCAGGACCGCTGGTGCGCGGGCAGTCGCGGTCGTGGCCGTACCGGTCGGCACTTCGACCACGCGCTCGGTCGCGGCCTCCACGTCACCGCGACGAAGGCTGATCGCGACGACGCTCTGCTTGCGACCTTCGGCGTCGAACGTCAGGAGGTACTGGTTGGTCAACGAGGTCGCGATGCCGGACAGGACGTCGGTGATCGCCGCGGGGTCGCGTGCGGCGACCACCTTGCCGCCCGCCTCGTCGGCGAGCCGCTGCAGCGCGGCGGTGTCGGTCTCGGGGGTCACGAGCGAGACGACGTATCCGCTGGCGTCGACACCAGACACGGCCTCGAGCGCCGCCGCGGCGCCGACCGTGCTCGCGGTGTCTCCCCCGTCCGAGAGCACGACGAGCGCGCGTCGGGTGTCCGCGCCGCCGGTGAACAGCGACGCCGCGGTCGCGACACCGTCGTAGAGCGCGGTCTCACCGTGGGCGCCGAGCGCCCGGACGGCCTGGGCGAGCGCAGCACGATCGTCGGTCATGGCCGCCTCGACGGCGACGTCGTCGTCGAACGACACCAGGGCACCGCGGCTCCCGGCGGGCATCCCGTCGAGGAACCCGACGGCCGCTGCCTTCGCCGCGGCAAGTGGCTCACCTTCCATGCTCCCGGAGGTGTCGAGCGCGAGCACGATCTCGAGGCCCTCGTTCGAGACCGGCGTCACGCGGATCGTGCGCCGCTCGCCGTCCTCGCGGAGCGACCACGACTCGGGCGGGAGGTCGACGCCGGCGAGCGCGGGCGGTGCCGCCACGACGATGCCCATCTCCGGAGCGCGCGTCGCGTCGACGCCGACCACGTCCAGCGGCTCGGGCGCCGCGTGCGCGCTCGGGCCCACGGCGAGCGCGCCGAGCACCGCGAGCGTCGCGAGCGTCGCGAGCCGACCGGTCACGCTCGGCCCCCTGCGGTCGGCGCGAGCAGTGGCTCGAGCGCCTGCGGGTCCGCGGGCAGCTCGATCCCCGCGGCCGCAAGTCGCTCCGTGAACCGCGGGCGGATCCCGGTCGAGTGCAGCTCGCCGAGCGCTCGGCCCTCGGCGTCGACGCCGGCGAGGTGGTCGAACGTGAACAAGTCGGTCAGGGTGATGACGTCGCCCTCCATCCCGTCGACCTCGGTGATGTTGGTGATCCGACGTGATCCATCACGCAGCCGCGACACGTGGACGATGAGGTCGAGCGCCGACGCGACCTGCTCGCGGATCGCCCGCAGCGGGAGGTCCATGCCTGCCATGAGCACCATCGTCTCGAGACGTGACAGAGAGTCGCGCGGCGTGTTGGAGTGCAAGGTGCAGAGCGAGCCGTCGTGTCCGGTGTTCATCGCCTGCAGCATGTCGAGCGCCTCGCCGCTGCGGACCTCGCCGACGATGATGCGGTCGGGGCGCATCCGCAGCGCGTTGCGCACGAGGCCTCGGATCGTCACCTGCCCGCGTCCTTCGATGTTCGCCGGGCGCGACTCGAGGCGGATGACGTGCTCCTGCAGGAGCCGGAGCTCGACTGCGTCCTCGATGGTCACGATCCGCTGATCCTCGGGGATGAACGACGACAGCACGTTGAGGAGCGTCGTCTTCCCGGAGCCCGTCCCGCCGGTGACGAGCACGTTCAGGCGCCCGCGCACGCAGGCGTCGAGGAACCGAGCCGTCGTCGGCGTCATCGATCGCCGACCGATCAGGTCCTCGACCGACAGCGCCCGCTGCGAGAACTTCCGCACGGTGAGCGCAGCGCCGTCGACCGCCAGCGGCGGGATGATCGCGTTCACGCGGGACCCGTCGGCGAGGCGCGCGTCCACCATCGGCGAGGCCTCGTCGACCCGCCGGCCGACCGCGGAGACGATGCGGTCGATCACCTGGCGCAGGTGGTCGTCGGAGAGGAACCGCACGTCGGTGCGCTCGAGTCGACCGTCCCGCTCGATGAAGATCGGGCCGAGGCCGTTGACCATGACCTCGGTGACCGACGGATCCGCGAGGAAGGCCTCGATCGGCCCGTACCCGAGCACGTCGTTGGTGAACAGCGCCACGAGGCGGCCGCGCTCCTCATCACTCAGCGGCGTCTCCTGCTCCGCGAGCACGTCGCTCAGCTCGCTCGCCACGACCTCTCGGAGCTCCCGCTCACTGAGCTTTGAGTCGTAGAGGCGTGAGCCGAGTCGCTGGAACAGCGCTTCCTGCGTGCGCCGCTTCATGTTCTCGAGCGGGTCACGGGGCCTCGCAGGATCGCCGGGCGCGATCGCGGCCGACTCGGTCGCTCTCGACCTCGCTACGAGCGGCCCGGTGTCGACCGCGCCCGTGGGCCGGGGCGCCGACCACTGCACCTCGCGGGAGCCCGGCTTCCCGGCATCCCCGAGCTCGCGCAGCCGGTCGCTCAGCGTCATGCGTGCCCCTTGGCGCGCCGCCGGAGCCGGCGGAGCGCTCGCGGCGAGGGGTGGTCGCCCGGCGCGCCGACGAGCTCCCCAGCCAGCTGGTCGATCGCCGCCGCGGCCACCGAGCGCGGGTCGGACTCGAGCACGGGGCTGCCCACGTTGAGCGAGACCGCCACGGTCGGCGACTCGGGCACCGTGGCGATCGCGCGCAGGCCGATCGCCGCCTCGACGTCGTCGATCCCGAGCCCGGTGCGGACATCGGCCCGGTTCAGCACGAGATGCTGCCGCGAGGTGGAGTGGATCGCGGACAGCGCCTCGAGCGCCCGGCGCACACTGCGAACGCACGGCATGTCGGTCGTCGACACGACGACGAGGTCGGTGGAGAGCTCGATGGCACCGAGCGTGACGACGTCGATCCCCGCGCTCGTGTCGATGACGACGTATCGGAAGTCGCGTCGGAGCAGCGCGACGATCTGCTCGAGGTGCTCGAGCTTCACGTCGTCGGCCTGCGCCAACGACTCGGGCGCACAGAGCGCGAAGAGCCCGGAAGCGTGCGCAGAGAGGAAGACCTTCAACGTGGTCGCGTCGACCGATCGGATCCCCGCCACGGCGTCGGCGATGGTCGTCGACGGCGTGAGGCCGAACGCGCCGGCGATGTCGCCGAACTGCAGATCGAGGTCGATCACCACGACCTCACCGGGAGCCTGCCGCGCGAGCCCGATCCCGAGGTTCGTCGCGATGGTCGTCTTCCCCACGCCGCCCTTGGGTGAGGCCACGGTGATCACCTCGGTGGTCTGCGCAGGATCGCTGCCGTTGGTCGGGAGCACCGATCGGTGCCGCGACGCGGTCGAGAGCGCACGGTCGAGCGACTGCCGCAGCTCGTCGGGGGCGAGGTTCGGCGCGAGGACGTCGCGGGCCCCGGCCCGCAGCGCCGCCGGCCAGAGGTCCTGGGACGGCTCGGCGACGAGGAGCTTCACGATGTCGGGACGCTCGCGGTCGAGCGCGTCGATGAGCTCGATCGCGAAGCTGTCGAGCAGTCCCGGGCCGACAACGACGACGCGCGCGTCGGAATGCGCGAGGTCGCGCACGACCTCCGGCATGTCGGTGGTGACCATCCCATCACGCCAGTACCGCAGGTCACCGTTGGCGGCGGCGTAGACGCTCCGCAGGGTCGTCGAGAAGTCCTCGGAGGGACTGACGATCGTGACGTCGCTCATCCGAACACGATCTCGGGCGTGACGAGACGCGTGCCGGCAGGATCGCCACCCTTGGGGTCGAGCGACAGCCAGATCGTGCCGTGCTCCATCGTCCACACGACGGACTCCGCCGCGGCCGGCTCGAGCGCGAGCGTGACGACGATCTGGTCGTTCCCCGGCGCGGCCTCGTCGGCGGCTTGCGTCGCGTCGTCCTTGGCTGCCGGAGGCTGCGCACCCTGGACCCGCGTGACTACGACATCGTGGAGGATCATGTGGGTGACGTCGGGCAGGGGGCTCTCGGTGGACGCATAGACCGCGACGGTGTCGCCCTCTTGCAAGGTGCCGCCCAGGACACGCTCGGGCTCGAGCGAGAGCGAGAGCTGCTGCGACGTATCGCCGGGCTCCGACCGAGCTCCGGGCTTCTGCACGTCGCTGGTCGCGGCCTCCGGAGTCACGAAGCGCGAACGGATCACCTGCTCGCCCGGGACGAGCTCGGCCGACGCGACCAGACCCTCGAGCGATCTCAGCTTCGCCACCGCGCCCTTCGCCCGGACCTTGGCCGGCACTTGCTCGAGCTGCACCTCGCCCGTCAGCGCCTTGGCCGGCGTCCCCGCGTCGACGGGCTCCGAGACGACGAGCACGTCGACGACACGTTCGCCGGCGAGCGCGCGCTCCTCCGCGCCGTTCACGTACGACACCAGCAAGAGCGTGCCGATCGCGGCCAGGACGAACGCCGCGACCACTCCGAGCACTCGCTTCGTCACCGCGGCCTCCTCGTCGTCGTGCCGACGGAGCGTGCAGTCCGGGTCGGCTCATGGCACATGAAGTTGGGTTCGACAGCCACGCGCACCGGGTTGAGCACTTCTCGGCTCCACACGTCACACATCGCACTCTCCTTCCGTCGGTCCGTCCCCGACCGCGCAGATCGTGATCGAGCGCGCGCCGGTGTCCGGGCCGTCGCCACAACACGAGCCGCTCACCAGGCCCGGGAGGAACTGGAAGGTCAGGTACTGACCCGACGGTGACCCGGTGATGCGGAAGTCGACCAGCCGCACGCGAGCGACCGCGACCGCGTGGTAGCGGGCGTTCTTGCCGTTCCCCGTGACGACATCGAAGAGCGGGACGGGAAAGATCGCCTCCTCGTCGACGAGGGTGGCCAACGCCTCGCTCATGCTCGAGACGTGACCGGGCTTCGGCGGGATCAGCGACGGGATCTCGACGATGTCCGGGTACCCGTTCTCCAATTGATCTCTGACCTCGTCGGCGCCGCCACCGCCGTCGTCGAAGTCGAGGAGGTCCCAGTTGCCGGGCGCGGAGCCGCAACCGAGGGTGCCGTTGGTGTACGGGATCGTGATCGTCCCCGACGGGGTCGTCGGTCCGCCCGCGAGCCACGCCGCGAGCTCCGGGAAGAACTGACAGACCGCGATGGGGCGCAGCCCGGTCGCGCCGGTCGGGACGCCGAACCCGGCGGTCGTGCTCGAGTGGACGTCCTGGCCCTCGAGGCCGAGGACGGGGCCGAACGTGTAGTCGACGTGCGACGCGGCCTCGACCGTGACGTAGCCGGACCGAGCCACATGGCCGGCGGCGTGGTTGCAGACGGTCATGGAGGCCTGATCGTCGTTCGAGGAGAGGTACGTCGCGGCGCGCTCCGCGCAGCCGTCGGTGCCGGTGGCGTACTCCTGTGCCGCGGCCAGCGCCGCGGCATCGGTTGCGGTCGCGAGCTGGCGCCGGCGCTGCCACGCGTCGCCGAGGTCGACGGCGAAGGCCGCGCCGCCGAAGAGCACCGTGAGGAGGAGCGCCACCATCACGCCGACGGCGCCGCGCTCGCGCGACCACCCGTGCCGGACGCGTGCCCGTCTCGTCACTCGCATCGGAACTGCGCCTCGCCGTCGAGCGACACGTCCACGGTGCTCCAGAGCGGGATGTCCAGCGTCGTCGAGGCATTGACGCTGACCGTGACGGTCTTACCGACCCGGTTCAGGCACGGACGCGTCGCGTCGGGCGAGACCTCGACCGCCGGTTCCGACCCGAGCTCGGTGCCACTGAGCGCACCCGTCACCGCACTCGTGACATCGGAGAGCGTCGCGGTCTCGACGGATGCGACGCGCGCTCCCTCTCGTGCCGCGGCGTGGAGTGCCTGCTGCCGGTTGTGCACCAGGCTGAACTCGACGATCCCGAAGACCAAGACCACGAGGACGGGTAGCAGGATCGCGAACTCGATCGCGGCCGCGCCGCGCTCACTACGGAATCTCGTTGCGAGGACGCTCCCCATCGCGCACCCACCGCCCCGTTGCGGTCGGCGGGTGACGGATGGCCGTGGTGCCCCCCCACGGCTACCCGTCACCCCGTCGACCTCGCGGAATCAGAGCTTTCCGCTGATCTCGTTGAAGGCCGAGTCGATCTGCCCGCCGAGGATCACGACGGTGCCGATGATGACCGCCGCGATCAGTGCGACGAGCATCCCGTACTCGACCGCGGTCGCGCCCCGCTCGCTCTGGAAGCGATCGGTGAGCGCCAGTCGCAGGTAATTGAGCATCTGGTTCGTCCCCCTCTTCGCGCACCGAAAGTCTCGGTGCAGCTCAGCGCGCGGCATTCGGTTGCCGTGCACCGGCGAACATCGGCAGCGCGCCGACGAGACTTGAGCGACCCCCAGGAGATTTCTCGAGGGCGCAGGGCGATCTCGGAGTCCTTCTTCGTGCCGAAACCGCCGACCCACTGCCGGTTCCGGCCGGTCTGGTCACGGCCGACGGCCAGCAGCCGGCCCGACGAAGAACCGTCAGGCCTTGCAGATGCAGCGCGCTCGGAGGGATTCGAACCCCCAA
>CAZHKE010000066.1:0-15385 GCA_964532485.1 uncultured Bifidobacteriaceae bacterium | reverse complement strand
GCCTCAGGCGCTGCAGTCGACGTCGACTCCGAGCAAACATCAGCGAGCAACGCTAGCCGCGGCGCTTCGCGGCGCTTGTACCCCTCGCGCGTGCAGCGAGGTCGACGGGCCTCCCGACCATTACCATCGACGAACGTGGCGAGCCCTCCCACCGCGAAGATCTCCATCACTCGGGTCGAGTTCGGCCCGGAGGAAGAGTCGTCGGTGCTCGACGTGCTGCGCTCGGGTCAGGTCGCACAGGGCCCACGGGTGGAGCAGCTCGAGGCCGCGTTCCGAGACCTCGTGGGCGTGGAGCACGCCATCGCGATGAGCTCGGGCACGACGGCGCTCGTCGCGGCGCTCCAGGCGCTCGACCTGACCGACGGTGCCGAGGTCGTCACGAGCCCGTTCACGTTCATCGCGACGGTCAACGCGGTCCTGGAGGCCGGCGCGACGGTCACGTTCTCCGACATCGGTGATGACTTCACGCTCGATCCTGCCGGGGTGGCCGCGGCGGTCACGGACGCGACGGCTGCGATCATGCCGGTGCACCTGTACGGCCTGCCCGCCGACATGGTCGCGATCGGTGCCGTGGCGCGTGCGCACGACCTCCATCTGGTGGAGGACGCGTGCCAGGCGCACGGCGCGCTCGTTGCCGGGCGCCCGGTGGGCTCGTTCGGCGTCGGCTGCTTCTCGCTCTATGCCACGAAGAACGTGAGCTCTGGCGAGGGCGGCATGGTGACCACCGACGACGCTGCGCTCGCCGACCGGCTGCGTCTGCTGCGCAACCAGGGGATGCGGGCTCGCTACGAGTACGTGATGGCGGGGCACAACTACCGGCTCACCGACCTCCAGGCGGCACTGGCGATCCCGCAGCTCGGGAGACTGGCCGATGCGACCGAACGTCGGCGGCAGAACGCCGAGAAGCTGACCGCCGGATTGGCGGGCCTCCCCGGGCTGGTGCTCCCCGAGACTCCCGTCGATCGGACACACGTCTGGCACCAGTACACGGTCCGTGTGAGCGAAGGTGCGCGCCTCGACCGTGACGCGCTCGGTGCCGCGCTCGACACCTTCGGGATCGGGACGAGCGTCTTCTATCCGAGGGTCGCGTTCGACTACGACTGCTACCGGACGCACCCGAGGGTCCGCGTGGCCGAGGTACCCAACGCTCGGCGCGCCGCGAGCGAGGTCCTCTCACTGCCCGTGCATCCCGGACTGGGCGACGACGACGTCGACAGGATCATCGATGTCGTCCGCATGCTTCTCGCGCCCTGACAGCCCTCGAAGGCCCGCGGCGCTGTGACACCAAGGGTTCGTGCGATAACGCTCAACTTCAACGGTGGGCCGATGACGCTTCGGTGCCTCGACGCGCTGCGCGCGAGCGACTGGCCACCCGGCCGGCTCGCGATCACACTCGTCGACAACGCCTCGACCGATGGCGTCGTCGAAGAGGTCAGGGCGCGGTGGCCGGAGATCAGCGTCATCGAGAGCGACGTCAACCGAGGATTCGCCGGCGGCACGAACCTCGGGCTCACGGGTCCGACCGGACTCGACGATGTCGACTACGTCGCGCTCGTCAACAACGACGTCACCGTGTCACCGCAATGGCTGGGGCCGCTCGCGGCGACGCTGAGCGAAGACGACGGGCTCGGCGCTGTGTGCCCGAAGATCCTCTTCGAGTCTCGCTTCGTCGACGTCGAGCTCGACGCGACGACCGCGCGACGTGCCCGCGGCGATCGGCGCGCGCTCGGTGTCCGGGTCTCGCGAGCGGAGGTCGACGGGCGCGACGTCACGACCGGCGTGCAATGGTGGCGCGGCTTCTGGGGTCCCGAGCCGGACTCCAATGCCCGATGGAGCCGTGACGTCGCAGTGCTCCGCGTCCCCGTCGCACGAGGTGGGCCCGCGCCGCGCAGCATCCGCCTCCGGGTCGAGGCTGCGGCCGACGGATCGGTCACGCTCCGTGCCGGAGGCTCGCCGGTTCGAACGACCGTCGACGCGAGGCCGCGCTGGGTCACCGTGATCGTCGGCGCCGAACCCCGCGACGTCATCAACAACGTGGGCTCGGAGCTGACATCCGACGGCTACGGAGCCGACCGTGGCTACCTCGAGGTCGACGACGGCCGCTTCGACGAGCCGACCGACGTGTTCGCGTGGTGTGGCGCGGCAGTGTTGCTCCGCGCCGCGTACGTCGACGACGTCGGGATGCTCGATGAACGGCTGTTCCTCTACTACGAGGATCTCGAGCTGTCGTGGCGTGGACGCGATGCAGGCTGGCGGTATCGCTACGTCCCGGGCTCCGTCGTGCACCACGTCCACTCGGCGACGGTGAACGAGCACTCGAGCCTCGCCCGGTATCAGAACGAGCGAAACCGGTTGCTGGTCCTGGCCCGGCACGCTCCTCCGCTCACCACGGCCCGAGCCGCGGGGCGGTCGCTCCTGATCACCGGCTCGTATGCTCGACGCGACATCCTGAGTCCGGTGCTGCACGGGCAACGCCCGCGAGCCGCGATCGTCAGCGATCGTGTGCGAGCGTTCGGCGGCTTCCTCCGTCGGCTTCCACATGCGACACGTACCCGGCGCGAGGCACAGCATCGAGGTCGACGCGAGGTCCGCGACTAGGTTTCGCTTCTCGTGAACGTCCCACGTCCCCTCCGCGAGGCACTGGTGCGCGCACGCGCGACGGAGCGCTCGCGTTGGTGGACGACCTTCGTGCTCGCGGCGCTCATGAGCGTGCTGTGGTTGCTGGCAACACCGATCTTCGCGGCCCCGGACGAGCCCGCACACGCGATCCGCGCCGCGTCGGCGGCCCGGCTCCAGATCTTGGGCGAGGAGTCAGCTCGCTACGACGACCAGCTCGTGGTCGACGCGCCCCGCGCCTACCTCGGGATGGGTGGACGCATCGGCTGCTACGCGTTCGCGCGTGATGTCCCGGCTGCGTGCGCCCAGTTCCCCGGCAACACGGATCTGGAGGAGGTTCCGACGAGTGCGGGGCGGCATCCGCCTGCGTACTACGTCGTCGCCGGCATCCCGTCGCTCGCCTTCCGAGGCGAGCTCGGGATCTACCTCATTCGACTCGTCAGCGTCCTGCTGACGGCCGCGTTCCTCGCGTCAGCGGTGTCGACGCTCGAACGCCTGCGACGCCCACGCGTCGGAGCCCTGGGCATCCTCCTGGCCGCGACCCCGATGCTGTTCTTCGTCGGAGCCGTCGTGAACCCCAGCGCCGCCGAGATCCCGGCCGCGCTGTGCTGCTGGACCGCGGGCGTCGCGCTGGCGATCGAGGCACCCACCGGCGTGGACCCGCGGCTCGTGCGCCGCGTCGCCGTCTCCGCGATCGTCCTCGCCCTCTCCCGTCAGCTCGCGCCGCTGTGGCTCGGACTCATCGCGGTCTCTCTCGTCATCATCGCGGGGACCGCGTGCATCCGCGCGCTCTGGGAGTCCCGATCGGCTCGTCGCTGGGGCGCGGCTGCGATCGCCGCGACGATCGCCCAGGTCGCGTGGATCGCGATCGTCCGGCCGCTCGACGCGACCCTGTCGGACGAGCACGCCATCCCGAATCTCGACACGTTGTCGGCCATCCGCACCTCCTTCGGCGAGTCGCTCGGCCGATTCCGCGAGATGGTCGGTTGGTTCGGGTGGCTCGACACCCCGTCACCCGGTCTCACGTACGCCTGCTGGACGATCGCGCTCGTGTTGCTCCTCGCAGTCGCGCTCGTCGCCGGTCGGCGTCGGTTCGTGCTCGTCGCAGCCGGCGTCGCGGTCGCGACCGTCGCGCTCCCCGTCTTCTTCGAGACGCTCGAAGCGTCGACGACGGGCTTCTTCTGGCAGGGTCGGTACACGATGCCGCTCGCAGTCGGCGTGCCGTTGCTGCTGGCGCTGTCGGTCGCGGTGGACCGAGCCGACGGAGCACCGACGCGAGACGTCGGCGCGTGGCTGCGCCGAGGGAACATCGTCGGGGTCATCGCCGTCCTCGTCGCGGTCGGTCACGTCGCGGCGTTCTGGCAGGCCCTTCGACGCAATGCGGTCGGCTACGAAGGTTCGCTCGGCTTCGTCGTCGATCCCACGTGGGCGCCACCGGTGCCGGCCTGGCTGCTCGTGCTCGGCAACGCCGTCGTCGTCGTCGCCTTCGTCGCCTGGGTCGTCGACGCCCGCCCCGGCTCGACGGGGACCGCTCAGCCGGAGCCGACACCCTCGGGGTCGCTCAGGTACTCGTAGATCCCCGACAGCGCCTTGTCCCAGCTCGCGTAGCCCTCGTCGATGTCACGCAGGCCACGCTGGGCCAGCGACGCTCGCAGCTCGTGGTCGACGACCATCCGCTCCAGCTGCCCGCTGAGACCGTCGACGGTGCGTCGCGCCAGCAGGCAGTTCTCGCGGTCTCGCAGCAGCCAGTAGCCGGCGGGGTTGTCGAACGCGACGACCGGGACACCGCACGCCATCAGCTCGAGGGGCAGGTACGACGGGTGCTCCGACACCGTGAGTGCCACTCCGACGTCGCAGGTCCGATAGAGGGTCCCGGTCTCCCGGTAGTCGAGCAACCCGAGGTGCTGGATGCCGGATCCGAGGTCCTCGGGACGCGCCCACGAACCGGCGGTCACGATGCGCACGCGGTCACCGAGATGGCGCTTGAGCTCCTCGAGCGCGAGCTCGGCGAGCTCCCAGCAGTTCCGCCAGTGGCCCGGGCGCGCGTACACGAAGACGGTGACCGGGTCCCCGGGACGGTGCTCACGCCGACCGACCGCGTGGAAGACGCTCCGGTCGACCGCCGGCGAGAAGGCCGTGCCGCGGCCGCCGTAGCGCTGGTAGAGGTGCAGGAGGTTCTCGGTGTTGCACAGCCCGTAGTGACCCAACCGATAGCTCTCCTCGGCGAGCGCGTACATCGTGCCTGCGGGGTAGAACATCGGCTCGAAGTCCTGGATCAGGTAGAACTTCCTTCGCGCGTTGGCGAAGTGCGCCGCGACGAACGCGGTGACCCACAGGGTCGAGATGGAGATGTCGCACGCGGGGATGCCGGCCGCGGCACGCAACGACAGGTCGTAGTAGATCGGTGCGTCGGCCAGCGCTGGGAACGCCGCCGCGATCGCCGAACGGTGGAACCCGTCGTTGGGATGCGCCCAGAGCACGAACCGGTTCTCGACACCGTGCACGCGCGCGAGGTGGTCGGCGATGCGAAGTGCCGTGTTGATCCCACCGTAGAAGGGGCTGTCGAGCTCGGGGAAGAACCAGTTGACGGTCTTCGGCGCGAAGGGCTCGGCGTTGTGCGCGTGCAACGTGTGGATCGCTTCGACGTCGGCGTCGCTCACCCGGCATCCGCGGGCGACGAGGTCGAGCTCGCCCTCGTCGGTCGACTGGCGGAAGATCTTGATCTGCCGACCGAGCGGCTCGGCCAGGCGATCCGCGGGCGACGGCTCGAAGCGCGATCGCAGCCGCGGGATCCGGCTGCCGAGCGAGAGGCTCGGCGAGAAGTACGGATCGCCCGCGAAGATCCAGCGCTGGTAGCGCCAGTAGCTGGCGAAGAAGTCCTGCTGTGGCACGTGCGTGCCACGGGTGACCGACTCGAGGTGGCGGACGCCCCCGAACGGCGAGCAGACGTTGCGGCGGCCGCTGATGACCGCGTCGAGCCCGAGCACGACGTCGCTGCCGCAGAGGCGGAACCCCTCGTCGAAGCCCCCGAGCTCCTCGAACACCTCGCGCCGGATCGCCGCGCAGGCGGCGGTGACCGACAGCGTGTTGTGGTACCACGTGGTCGGGCCGAGCAACGACGCCGAGCCCGGGGCGAGGCCCTGGAACAGGTGGTCGGCGAAGCCGTTCATCCCGAGCACGACGCCGCCGTGTTGGATCTCTCCTTCGGGACCGATCAGCTGCAGCCCGGCGACGCCGATGTCGGGACACGTCGCCCAGCCGACCAGCTCGCGGAGCCAGCCGGCGTCGGGGAACTCGGTGTCGTCGTTGACGAACACGAGCACGTCGCCACGCGCACGGCGAGCGGCCGAGTTGTTCACGGCGGAGTAGTTGAAGTCGTCGTCCCACCACTCGACGTCGAGGGCGAGGTCGAGATCCTCGGCGATCCGCGCGTACCAGTCGGCACGGTCGTCGCTGCGCCCGCCGTTGTCGACGACCAGGACGTCGAAGCTGGGGTAGTCGGTGGTGGCGATCCCCGGCAACGAGCCGGCGAGCATCGATCGGTTGTGCCGCGTCGGCATGATGATCGTGACGTGGGGCCAGTGCCCGAGCTGCCAGTCGACCTTCACGGTGCCGGGCGTCGAGACAGCCCGCGCCGGTGCGCCGATCCGCTCGAGGTGCTCCTGCACGACCCCGATGCCGTGGGGGCCGACCGCAGCCGGCCGGCGGCGCAGGTGCGACAACACCCGTGGCACGCGCGCGACACGTTCGCTCGTGAGGTCGGAGCGCAGCAGGAGATCCCACCACGCATCCTCACCGAGCCCGTCGCGCAGCCCCCCGAGACCGAGCAGGAGACGCCGGCGGATCGCGAACGAGCGGCCGAGGTAGTTGGCACCGAGCAGCGTCTCGGGCGACCAGGCCGGGCGGAAGCGCGGGTCGCTCCGGCGACCACCGGATTCGATGTCGTCGTCCCAGTACACGAGGTCGACCACCGGGTCGGTCCAACCGGTGTCGGCGATCCGGAAGCACGCGTCAGGCGCGAGCGTGTCACCGGCCTCGAGCACGAGCACGAGGGCGCGCATGTCGGTGTCGGCCAGCACCTCGTTGACGAGTGCCGCGGGATCGCTGGATTCGGAGCGCCGGTGCGCGATCCGCGCGTCCGATCGCAGCCATCCGACGCCCCGTCCCACGATCGTCGCGTGCCAGTGCGACCACGACTGGCGGCGAAGGGAGTCGATCGTCGAGCGGACGTCGCGCCACGATCCGCGCGCCAGCACGATGCAATGGACCATCACCGGATCACGCGCGACCTGCGAGAGCGTTCGCTGATCAGCGAGCTGGAGCGGCGATGCATCGTGCGCCTTGCACCACGATCGGTAGGAGGGGATCCGCGCCTCGAGGACGCCTGACTGCGTCGCGAGCTCCTGCACGCGGTCCGCGTACTCCTGCGTCTCGCGCAGGGCGTCGAACCCGGCACGCGCCAGCGCGCGGCGGCGACCGCCGCGTGGGAGGAGCCGCTCGATGAGCGCGCGGGCGCGTGAGACGGGTGCAGGCGACGCGGCGATCTCGGGCGGACCGGACTCGGTGCGTGCCCGGGTGCTCGCGAGGCGCCGGAGGCGGTGCAGCACCTCGTCGCTCTCGCCCCCGAGATCGCTGCCGGCACCGGGCTCGCGGTGCAGGCGGAGCGCTCGCCGCCACTGCGCGAGCCCGGGTGGGAGGCCGTTCGGGAGCTCGACGAGGGAGGCGGACCCGAAGCCTGCGGCGGAGAGGAGCGGCGCGATGTCGGCCGGGCCCGCGCACCAGGGGTCGACCATCGCGCCGAAGACCATGTCGAACCACTCGCCGAGCTCGTCCTCGCTGACACGGCGCTCGTCGAGCGCGCTGAAGGCGGCCTCGGCGTCGGGCACGATCACGGTGATCTCGGCGTTCGGGGGAAGCCGATCGGCGACGAGCTCGAGGACAGCACGGGAGTACGCGTGCTCGTGACGCTCCAGCGGTCCGACGATGAGCAGCTCGTCGATCTCGGCTCCGCGTGCGTCGAGGAACTCGAGCGCTCCGGCGCGGAGGGCACCGGCACCGGACCCGGTGAAGTTGACGTCGCGCCAGCCTTCGAGCGCGACGCCGACCTCGGACAGGACGATCTTCATCGTTGAGAGACGCTACCGGACGCTTCTCGAGGTGCCCGACAGGCTTCGAGAGCCGTCGCGGGCGGCCCGATAGCATCGCCGCCCGTGACGCGACGCCCTCGCAGAGAGTGAGCAGGCTGCGCGACCTCGCGAGCGTCGCCAAGCAGCGGGTGCTGCCGAGGCGGGGCTTCCCGTTCGTGCATGCGATCGAGGAGCCCTCGCCGAGCGCTCCGCCGGCCGGGCATACCCTCCGCGTCAAGGGCTGGCTCCTGCTCCGAGCTGGTGCGACCGCGCGTGAGGTCGCGGTCGAGCACGGCGGCCGCACGGCGCTCTCCCGAGTCGACCGTCCCGACATCGCGATCCGCTGGCCGGGTCACGAGGTCGTCGGCTTCCAGGGACTCGTCGCCATCGACCCCACGACGACGCGTCCGTGGCGGCTCACGGTCACGACCGACGCGTCGACCTACACCCGCGACCTCGACGTGGAGATCGACGACGCGGCCCGCGCTCGCTTCCCGGTGCAGAAGGCGCGCAAGCTCGAGCGGCTCGAGCCGCTGCTGCGCTGCCCGCGCCCGGCGCCCGCCGACGGGTCGGACTCGTCGTGCCTCGGCGAGCTCACGACGGGCGACGACGAGACGATGGCGTGCACGCGCTGCGGGACCCGCTTCGGCCGGGACAGCAGTCGATACGACTTCCTCACCGAGGAGCTCCGCGAGATCGGCGCGATCGACACGACCGACGCGATCTCGAGCTGGGGCTACGACCCCATCGCGACCGAGCTCATCGAGGAATGCCGCGGCGGGCTGGTGCTCGATGCCGGCAGCGGCTTGAAGGCGGCGTACCTCGACGACGTGGTCAATCTGGAGGTGGTCGACTACCCGACCACCGACGTGCTCGCGATCGGTGAGCGACTGCCGTTCGCGGACGAATCGTTCGATGCCGCGCTGTCGCTCGTGGTCCTCGAGCACGTGCGCGATCCGTTCCGCTGCGCGGCGGAGATCGGGCGCGTCGTGAAGCCGGGGGGCCGGATCTACGTCGCGGTCCCGTTCTTGCAGCCGTATCACGGCTACCCGCACCATTACTACAACATGACCCGTCGCGGGCTCGAGCAGCTGTTCGCCGACGCGTTCGAGATCGAGCGCTGCGACACCGCACCGTACGGGCACCCGGTGTTCACCCTGACCTGGTTCCTCCAGTCGTACCTCGACGGTCTGCCGAAGGCGACGGCGCGCAAGCTCGCCGACATGCGTGTGCGTGACCTCCTCGGCGACGGGCACGGGTTCCTCGCCGACTCCTTCGTGACGGAGCTGGCGGCCGAGGCGGTCGAGGAGCTCGCCTGCTCGAACTACCTGCTCGGCACGAAGCGCTGAGGCGGCGGGCCTGGCGAGTCCGCGCCGCTACGATCGCACGGCATGCCTGATCCCGCGTCGCGTCAGGACGGGCACGACGTCGCCGCGCTCGTCGAGGCGGTGCTCGACCTGCGCGACCAGCTGATCGGCGTGCAGGCCCAGCTCGACGAGCTGCGGATCCGGGTCGACGAGGTGGAGCGGTCGCTCCCGAGCGCCCCGCGCCGACGTCTCGCTCGCATCCGGACGCGTGTCGGTCTCGCTCGCGGGTCGAGCACCCCGTCGACGCCGTCATGACCGCGCCGTGGTGCACGTTCGTGTGCATCGCGGGGCGCGCCGCCGCTGACGCTCGGGAGACGATCTCGTCGGTCGAGGCACAACGAGGTGCTGGTGCATGCATCGAGGTCGTGGCGACGGCTCGAGACGCGGCCGAGGTCATCGCCGCGACGCACGGCTGGGTCGGCCTCCTCGACCCCGGCGATGCGCTGCTGTCCGACGCCGTGGACCAGATCGCGCGTCACCTCACCGGCAACCCTCGCGCCGATGTCCTCTACACCGACGAGCTGCGGCGTGCGTCGGCCGGCGGGCGGCGCTTCTCGAAGCCCGGCTGGTCTCCCGATCGGCTGCGGTGCCAGCCCTACACCGGTCGGCTCACCGTCGCCCGATCCGAGCTCGTCGCCGCGGCGGGGGGGCTCCGACCACAGCTCGGCGGCTGCGCCGAGCACGACCTGCTGCTGCGTGTCGGCGAGCAGGCGCGTGACGTCGCGCACCTCGCGGTGGCGTGCTGCGAGCGGCCTCCCGCTGCCCTGCCCTATCCGGCCTTCGACCCTTCCGACGTGCCCCAAGCGTGCGCGGTCGTCGACGACCATCTCGAGCGGATCGGCATGCCGGCGGTCGCTCGGCCCCATGCGAGCGCTCCCGGCCTGCTCCGCCTCGAGCCGCGCATCGGGGACGGGCCCCTCGTCAGCATCGTCATCCCGACCGGTGGGGCTCGACGAGCGGTGCGCGGCATCGACAGCAGCCTCGTGGTGGGCTGCGTCGCGAGCATCGTCGAGCGTTCGACCTACGACCGCGTCGAGATCGTCTGCGTGGTCGACCCGACGGTCGATCAATCGACGCGCGAGCGGTTGGCACGCCTCGCACCCGGCGCGCTGCGACTGGTCCCGTTCGACGAGCCGTTCCACTTCTCTCGCAAGGTGAACCGTGGCGTGCTCGCTGCCACCGGCGACGTCGTCGTCGTGCTCAACGACGACACGGAGGTGGACACCCCCGGGTGGCTCGAGGCGATGCTCGTGTACGCGCTCGATCCGGGCGTCGGCGCCGTGGGCGCGCGCCTGCTGTTCGAGGATCTGCGAATCCAGCACGCCGGTGTCGCCGGGGTCGGTGGCAACCCGGGGCACGCCTACCACGGCTTCCCCGCCGACACCGCGGGGCACGGGGCCAACGCGCTCGTCCCCGGAGACTTCCTCGCGGTGACGGGCGCCTGCTTGATGACACGGCGCGACGTCTTCGGGGAGGTCGGCGGCATGTCGACGTGGTTCCCGGCGAACTACAACGACCTCGACTACTGCTGCAAGCTGCATCGGGCCGGCTATCGGGTCGTCGCGACACCCGACGCCGTGCTCGGCCACTTCGAGTCGTCGAGCCGTGACGGCAGCGTGGGGTCGCCCGAGCTCGAGCTGATCCGTCGGCGCTGGGGCCGGCTGCTGCGCGACGACCCCTTCTACAACCCGAGCTTTCGCTCCGGTGTGGCCGACTACGACGAGACTCCAGGGCGCGGTGGTCCGGCGCCGACGCTCAGTAGCCCTTGACCATGCGCCGCACGCGCACGACCACCTTGCGCAGGAGCTGCGTCAGCTCGCCCCGGCGAACGAGTGCGAGCGCGCGATCGACGTCTCGTCGGATGGTGCGCGGTCGCCACGTCGCCAGGTCCAGCGGGTCGCGCACCGTCGCGGCCAGCTCGGGATCGAGGAGGTCGGGCGCCCGTACGGGGTTCCGGCAGTACTCGACGAGTGGGGCCAGGGCCTCGGACCATCGAAACCTCTTCGCGAGCTCGAGCGCCGAGGCCTGACACATGGCCGCGAGCTCGGGATCCTCGAGCACTCGGTAGAGGGCGTCCTCGAGCGCGTCGACGTCTCCGGGCGGGACGGTGATCCCCGCGCCGCTCGACTCGATCAACCCCGCGAGCGCGTCACCGCGCGTGGCGACCACCGGCAGACCCGCCCACAGGTAGTCGAGGACGCGTGTTCGGAACGAGAACGCGGTCTCGACGTGGTCGAGGTGCGTGCTCACGCCGATGTCGGACTCGAGCAGGTAGTTCGGCCGATCCTCGTACTCGACCCAGTCGTCGTTGAAGAAGACGTGCGTCCCGGTGAGACCGAGCTCCTCGGCGAGCTCGATCGTCTCGATGGTGCGCCGCATCTCGCCGACGTCGGGGTTCGGGTGCCGGATGCCGAGGAAGTACACCCGCACGTTCACCAGGCGCGAGCGCAGCTTGTCGACGGCGCGTAGCAACGTAAGGGGATCGAACCAGTTGTAGATGCCCCCACCCCAGAGGATGACCTTGTCGTCGGGGCCGATGCCCGGCACGACCCCGCGCAGGACCTTGCGCGTCGCGACGGGCGGTTGGTCATCGATCCCGAACGGCGCGACTGCGATGAGCGCGTTGAGCCGCTCACTCGTGTCGTAGTTGAGCTCGTTGATGCGCCCCACCCCGGCGAGCTGACCCAGCCAGAAGTCGCGCTGCTTCTCGCTCGCGCAGAGCATGAAGTCGGCCCGCATGAGCTGCTCGTTCAGGATCTCGGTCGAGGAGCGCACCGCGAAGCGGCGCGCGTCGTGCTCGAGGTGTCTCGACTGCTCGAGTACCTCGAGGTGGAACGGGTCGTACACGTCGGCGATCACGATCTTCTTCGTGTCGCGGAACGCGGAGTACTGGCGCATCAGGTTCCCCTGGAACACGATGACGTCGGCCCACTCCTCGAGCTCGGTGAAGCTCCGATCGTCGACCTGGAGCACAGGGAAGTCGGGATGCTCGAGGGTGCACGGATGGGGGCTCGCCAGGCGCATCTCGTGCTCGCGCGCGAGCACCCGTGCGATGTGCCATGCCCGGATCGCAGGGCCGGCCATCTTGGGCTGGAGCACGTCGCCGGTCGCGACCAGGATCCGTCGCCGCCGGGTGAGGCGCCGAGCCGGATCGAAGACCCTGTTCACCGTCGAGAACGCGTCGAGGAATCGGCGGTCCTCGATGTTCGGCTGCAGCGGCGTCCCGAACAGCGGCGTGATCTCGTGGTCGGGTCGGCGCCGCGCGGCCTGGAGCTCGCGCCGTGAGCGCTCGAGCCCCGGCAGGGCGTCGATGAAGGCATCGATGGCGTATGCAGGGGCGATCGTCTGGCGATCCACCGTGAGCAGCTTGCTCGCCTGCACGTTGGCGTCCTTGGCGAGGTCGAGCGCCCCGGAGTCGTCGCCGCCGAGCACGATGCCGCGCCGGATCGCGAGCAGCAGCGCGGCCGGCAGCACGGCTTGCAGGTTGTCGTCGTCGTAGTTCTTGAAGATCGTGAAGAGCGCGTTGCGTTCCAGCAAGAAGTGCTCGCGCCACGCGCCGAACCGCGCGGCCGTCGCGTGATGCCGGTGGTAGGCGACGGAACCCGGCACGTACCGCACGCGGTAGCCGAGCAGCCACAGCCGCCATCCGAGGTCGACGTCCTCGAAGAACATGAAGTACCGCTCGTCGAACCCGCCCACTCGGCGGAACACCTCGGCGCGGATCACCATCGCCGTGCCCGACGCGAACAGGACGTCGGTCGCGGTGTTCTCCACGACGCTCGCGGACTTGCCGAAGTCGACCCGGAAGCCGTGCCCGTAGTACGCAAGCGCCGCACCGACGAAGTCGATCGTCGACCCGTCCCAACCCAGCACCTTGCTCGCCACGCACGCGATCGACCCGTCGTGGTGCAGCGGCTCCAGCGCGGCGCCCAGCCAGTGCGGGTGCGGCCGCGCGTCGTTGTTCAAGAACGCGAGGTACTCGCCGGTCGCGCGGGCGACTCCTGCGTTGCAGCCGGCCGCGAACCCGAGGTTCTCCTTGAGCTCGACGACATGGGCGTCGGGCACCGCGGCACGGATCCGCTCGGCATCGCCACCCGATGAGCCGTTGTCGACGACGATGATCTCGAGCCCGCCATCACCGATCTCGACCTGACGGAGGCTCTCGACGCACGCCAGCGTGTCGTCGGCACCGTCATAGTTCACGATGACCACCGAGACACGCCCGGAATGGGTGACCCTCACCACGACGAGAGGCTATCCGGCGGGATCATCGTCGCCCGCGAGGTCCTCGAGCACGCGGCGCAGCCCGTTGCCGCGACGCAGCATGAGGGCGTCCGCGGCGCGAACCGTCTTCGACGCCGCCAGACCACGCAAGGCTCCTCGCAGCTCGTCGAGTGCGGATCGCGTCTCGTCTCGCTCGGCGACCGCGGTCTCGACGTCGTCCAACACGTCGTGCAAGCGGAGATAGAGCGCGATCCGGTTCTCTTCGAGGCGCGCGAGCAACGCGCTCTCGTCGTAGACCGCGAGCCGGGCGCGCAAGCGCTCCGCGTACGGCGCGTGGCGGTCGTAGACGAAGCCCAGCCCGAAGATGCAGGGCACGCGGACGAGCTCGAGTGAGGGCTGCTCGGCCAGGAAGTCCTCGACCGCGGTGAGCACCCCGTTGCGCGGTCCACCCTCTTCGAGCGCGTACGCGAACTCGCCCGCGCCCGAGAAGCCGCCCGGGCCGACCTCGCGTCGGCCCGGACGGACCCCGCCCTCGTAGGTGTGCGGGTGCACGGCCTCCGTTGGGAGCGCGTCGGGCCGGTAGTAGAGGTCGCGGCGCGCCCACGGCCACCCGACGTCGTGGAGGACGACGAGCGGCCAGATCGGTCCACCGCGCTCGCGAACGGCGGCCAGCTCACCGGTGACCGTCGCGTAGTTGTGATCGCCGTCGATCACGTAGGCGTCGGCCGCCTCGATCGACAGGAGCGCTTGCGGACTGGGCTCGCGCACGAGGGTGACCTCGGACCGCAGGCCGGCGAGCTGCTCGAGCTCGGATGACGGTGACGGGTCGACGATGTGGACGTGCCCGTCGTTGGCCCGCGCCCGCTCGGCGAGGTGCGCCGTGAAGCCGCCGGTCTCGCCGCCGACCTCGACGATGCGTCGCGCGCCGGCGGTGTCGAGGGCGGGGACGATGATCTCTCGCATGGTGGCGAGGGAGTGGAGCAGCAGTGGTGCCCGCTCACCGTCAGCGGCGTGCATCACGCTCCCGTTCGAGACGCATCGTGACCGCGTCGCGCAGGTGGCCCATCGCGGCGAGCAGCTCCCGGGTCGAGGCGCGAACCCCCGGGGCGACTGCGCGATCGCGCCGTGCGGTCAGCTCGCCCTCGTCGGCGAGCGCGGAGTCGGGGAGGTCGACGCGCGTGCAGGCGATGCTCGCGAGCACCGACGTGACCTGCCCGGCGAGCACGGGATCGAGATCGAGCACGATGCTCGGGTCGAACGACGTGCCGACGAGGATCGTGTCGGTGAGCCAGAAGCAGTCGTAGGTCCGCCACTCGCCGAGCTCGCGGCCCGACGGGAAGACCATGACGACCGGGTCGGAGCGGTCGCGCAGGCCGAGCTTGAGGGCGATGCGATCGAGGCGCACGATCGCAGGCGACGACATCGGATCGAGCCGGATCCGCTGGGCCGCGCCGGTCGAGACGCCCAGCTGGATGTAGCTGAGGCCGCGGCCGTTGGTCGTGAGGGTCCGGTGGACCGCACGCGACTCCGAGTAGCCGGTGCCGTCGTCCACGTACATCGCGACGAGCGACCGGGGCTCGTCCTCGATCGAGCGCGCGTCACGGGCAACGATCGCACCGGGCCAGATGGCATCGACCTCGTTGATGCGGGCCTCGTCGACGTACGCGCCATCGGCGAAGAGATCGCTGTGCGCGAGCTGGCGGACGGTCGCCATGCCGAAGTTGTCGTCGTGGACCCAGCCGCCGTAGAGCTGCGCCTCGAGGGTCGTGGGATCGCCGACGAAGCGCGTCAGCACCGAACGCAGGTTCGCGGTCGTGGCCCGTCCGAGCAGCACTTCCGCGGTGGGCGCGAGGTCGCGCCATCGCGTCGCGAATTCCTCGATCCCTTGTCGCGTCGCGCGCGCTTCGTCGAGCTGACGAGGCGGCACGGTGTTGGGAGCGAGGACGGGCGCGCCCGTGTCGTCGAGGTCGACGACCGAGCCTTCGGCACCCATGCAGAGCTGCTCGAGGACCTCGGGGCTGCGCACGATCGTCGTGCAGCTCTTCGGCGGCC
>CAZHKE010000065.1:0-16682 GCA_964532485.1 uncultured Bifidobacteriaceae bacterium | reverse complement strand
TCGTGAGGCGCAGCCTGGTGAGGTCGACCGGGACGCCCGCCGCCCGGTAGCGGCGGCGCGCGAGGCGGTTGGCCCAGGGCGCGAGCAGGGGAAGGCCCAGCGTCTTGCCGGCCCGGAGCGCGTCGAGGCCGCCCGGGAGCGCGAGGTGCTCGCGACCGCCATGGCGCAACGAGGCGCCGGTCATCCCGAGCCGGGGCAGGAACGTCGCACTCATCTCGCCGGCGACCAGCCGGATCGCCGGCTCGCCCCGGAAGGTCGTCTCGTCCACGCTTGCGGTCATCGGGCGACGCTACCCACACGTACGCAGCACGTCTGCGGTGGCTCGGTTCAGGCCGGCCCGGGACGGGTGCGCTCGGGGAGCAGCAGGAGCGCACCGGCGAGGAAGCAGAGCGCGCCGACGAACGTCCCCCCGTTCATGAGCGCGACGTTGCGCACCTGATCGGTCGACGGGACGATCTTCGCCGCCGCGGCCGAGATGCCGAACGCGATCGAGCCCGCGAGGTTGAGCGCGGTGATCCGCCACGAGATGCTGCGCGGGCGCCACGACCACCACGCATGACCGACCTCGGCCCAGGCCAGGCCGCTGGCCACCAGGAAGCAGATCGACCCAACGACGTCGGGCCGCCAGACGAGCTCGCTCGCGGAGCTCGCCGACAGCTCGAGGTCGACGGCATGGAACGTGCTCACGTTGAAGTAGACGGTCCCCACCAGCTGTACGAGCGCGGCCCACCAGTCGATCCGTCGCGGCTCCCAGGTGAGCAGCCGCCAGCGCTCGTGGCCGACCCGACCCGTCAGAACCCGCGAGGTGTTCGCGACCTCGAGGTACTGGAGCAGCGCCGCGCTCGTGAAGAAGAGCGACCCGACGAAGAACGTGACCGCGTCGGCCTCGTCACCGACGAGACCGACATACCCGGGGGCAGCACCGAGCGCGAAGCAGATCGAGCCGACGGCGAAGAGCACGCCGATCCACCAGCTGATCGCGCCCGGCGCCCACCACGTGGAGCCGCGCCCGCTGTCGAGGACGGAGTGGCGCTTGCGCTGGTCGCGGGACGTCCAGGTCACGCGGACGCCGTCGGGACGACGGAAGCTCCTCCGCGTGACGAAGGGCCCCGGTCCTGCGGCTTCGAGGCGCTCCCAGTCGGGAGGCGCCGCGATCCCCGTGCCCGTCACGACTCAGGCAGGCGCCCGGTGCGCCCTCAGTGCGCGAACCCGCCCCGGTGACCGGAGCTCGGGAGGGGCGCGGGCAGCTTCTCGAGCAGCTCGATGTGGGTCTCGAGGTCGCGCACGAGCAGGTCGGCGAGATCGCGGGAGAAGCCGTTGCGTATGACGATGCGCAGGGCGGCGAGGTCCTGCCGGTTCTCGGGGAACGTGTAGGCCGGCACCAGCCACCCGTTCTTGCGCAGCGCGTCCGCGACCTCGAACACCGAGTAGTTCACCGAATCGGTCTTCAGCGCGAACGCGAACACGGGGAGCTGGCTGCCGTCGGTGATGAGCTCGAAGTGGGGCATGGCGCCGATCGACTCCGCGGTGTACATGGCGACGTCGCGGCACTCCTGCTGAATGCGCCGGTACCCGTCGAAGCCGAGCCGGAGGAAGTTGTAGTACTGCGCCGCGACCTGGTTGCCGGGGCGCGAGAAGTTGAGCGCGAACGTCGGCATGTTGCCGCCGAGGTAGTTGACGTTGAACACCAGGTCGTCGGGGAGCGCATCGGGGTCGCGCCAGACGACCCAGCCGACACCGGGGTAGACGAGCCCGTACTTGTGCCCGGAGGCGTTGATCGACTGCACCCGGGGAAGTCGGAAGTCCCATTCGAGGTCGGGATCGATGAATGGCGCGACGAACGCGCCCGAGGCACCGTCGACGTGCACCGGGACGTCGAGCCCCCGGTCCTTCTCGAGCCGGTCGAGGGCGGCGCAGATGTCGGCAACCGGCTCGTACGAGCCGTCGAACGTGGAGCCGAGGATCGCGACGACGCCGATGGTGTTCTCGTCGCAGTGGGCGACCGCCCGGTCGGGCGTGAGGTGGTAGGTGTCGCCCTCCATGGGCACGAGCTTGGGCTCGACGTCCCAGTAGCGGCAGAACTTCTCCCAGCACACCTGCACGTTCGAGCCCATGACCATGTTGGGCTTGTCGGTCGCCTTGCCCGCCTTCTCCTGACGCGCCCGCCAGCGCCACTTCAGCGCCATGCCCGCGAGCATCGCGGCCTCGCTCGATCCGGTCGTCGACGTGCCCGTGGCCTCGTCGGAGTCGGGCGAGCTCCAGAGGCGGCTCAGCATGTTGACGCACCGCTCCTCGATCGCCGCGGTGCGCGGGTACTCGTCCTTGTCGATCATGTTCTTGTCGAACGTCTCCGACATGAGCTCACCGGCCTGCGGCTCCATCCACGTCGTCACGAACGTGGCGAGGTTCAGGCGCGCGTTGCCGTCGAGCATCAGCTCGTCGCGCACCACCTGGAACGCCGTGTCGGCGGCCATCTCGGCGTCGGGCAAGGTGTGACGAGGGGCGCGACCGGCTTCGCCGGGTCGGGCGTACATCGGGCCGAGGATGATCGGCTTGAGGTCCTCGATGAGCTTCTTGTGCAGGGCCATGGTGTCCTTGAGTCGGTTCGGGGCTCAGTCGATCGAGAACCAGGCCGCGACCTGCTTCTCGTGATCGACGTACCGATCGCCGCTCACGTCGACGACCACCTTGTCGATCTTGCCGCCGGTGAACCGGAACGGTGCGGTGTAGTCCGGCGTGACCGGTGACGCGCTGTCGCGACCCACGCAGATCCCGTCGCCCACGAGGCAGAAAGCGCCGGGTTGGGTCACGATGTCGCCCGCACCGACCTTCTCGTCGTCGACGTACAGCGTGAGGGTGCCCTCGAATCCGGGCATCGCGGCGTCGGTGCTCTGGCCCTTCACCGCGAAGTCGGCCGCGAGCACGTGCTTGCCGGGCTTCAGCTCGGTGTCGGCCACGACGTCCTGGATCTTGGTGCCGATCCAGTTGAACGTGTACCGCAGCAACTTGTCCTTGACGTAGAGGCTGTGCCCGCCCGCGACTCCCCCGTGCGCCCAGACCACACCGTGCGCGTCGGCCTCCTCCACGTGCACGCCGGCGGCGATGGTGTAGGAACGCCCGTTGATCGCCACACCGGCCGACTCCGGGACATCCGCGGTGTTGGGGAAGTACTCGTACCGGTCGCGGTCACGCCCGCCCTTGGGGCGCTCGGCGAGCACCTGCTGGAGGGCGCTGCGGTCGTCCAGTGGGAGACCTTGGTAGATGCCCGCGTAGTAGAACCACAGGCTCTTGAGCTCCTCGAGCTTGACCGGGTCCTGCTCGGCCAGGTTCTTCGACTGGGCGCGGTCCTTCGACAGGTCGTAGAGCTCCCACACGTCCTGGTCGAACTTGCCCCAGCCCGAGAGGGGTGGATGCAGCGTGCAGGCGAGCCAGCCCTGGTGGTAGATCGATCGCTGGCCGAGCATGGCGTAGTACTGGGTCTGCTTCCCGGGCGCCTTCGGGTCCTTCAGCGCAGCCGCGAAGCTCTCGCCCTCGATCGGGCTCTGCGGGTAGCCCTTGAGGACCTCGGGCGGCTCGATGCCGAGGAGGTCGTAGACGGTCGGGACGACGTCGACCGCATGGATGTACTGGTCACGGACGTCCTTCGACGCCTTGATCTGCTTCGGCCACGACACGAGGCACATGTCGGCCACACCGCCCTCGTAGCCCGCCCAGCGCTTCCAGTAGGGGAAGGGCGTGTCGAACGCCCAGGCCCAGCCGGTGCAGTAGTGGTTGTACGCGCGCGGGGTCCCGAGGTCGTCGAGGTGCGGCATCGTCGTCTCGGTCGTGTCGGGCACGCCGTTGAAGAAGCGCCACTCGTTGAACGAGCCGTTCGGCCCGCCCTCGCCACTGGCGCCGTTGTCGGAGACGACGACGACGATCGTGTTGTCGAGCTGTCCCGTGGCCTCGAGGTGGTCGACGACCCGACCGATCTGGTCGTCGGTGTAGGAGACGAAGCCCGCGAACACCTCGGCCATGCGCGCGAAGAGACGCTGCTCGTCGGAGGTCAGCGAGTCCCAGGGTCTGACGGTGTCGAGCACCGGCCACGGCTGGCCGTCCGGACCCGTGGCTCCCGGCTCACCGTGGGGGTTGATCGGTGAGAGCTCGGTGTCCTTCGGCAGCACTCCCAGCTTCTTCTGGTTCGCCAGGATGCCGGCGCGAATCGCCTCGTAGCCCTGATCGAAGGTGCCCTTGTACTGGTCGGCCCACTCGGCGAACACGTGGTGCGGCGCGTGCGCGCACCCGGGAGCGAGGTACATGAAGAACGGCTTGTCGGGGTCGATGACCTTGGCGTCCTGGATCATCGAGATCGCCTGGTCGGCGAGGTCCTTCGACAGGTGGTATCCCTCGTCGGGCGTCGCGGGTGCGTCGATCTGGGTGTTGTCCTGGACGAGGTCGGGGTACCACTGGTTCGACTCGCCGCCGAGGAACCCGTAGAAGCGCTCGAACCCCCGCCCGAGCGGCCACCGGCCCTTGTACGCGGCCATGTTGCACTCGTCACCGGGTGTGAGGTGCCACTTCCCGACGCAGTAGGTGTTGTACCCGCGCTCCGCGAGCACCTCGGAGATGAAGCCGTTCTCGAACGGGATGCGCGTGGAGATGCCGGGGAAGCCGGCGCTGAACTCGGCGATGGTCGCCATGCCGTTGCTCGTGGCGTTGCGACCGTTGAGCAGGGACGAGCGCGTCGGCGAGCAGAGCGCGGTGGTGTGGAAGTTGGAGAACTTGACGCCCATGTCGGCGATGCGTTGCATCGTCGGGGTCTTCACCGGCCCGCCGAACACGTCCATGGTCCCATAGCCGACGTCGTCCCACGCGATGAACAGCACGTTCGGCGCGCCCTCGGGCGCCCTCTCGGGGAGGAACGGCGCCCAGTCCGGTGTGGAGTCCCGGATGTCGAGCTCGATCTTGCCCTGGTACTTCGGCGTGGTCATCAGCGCTCCTTGGTTCGTGTCGGGACACTAGGAGGAGCGAGACGACGCGGCATCATCGGAGTCGACCGATCGACGGATGGCCCACGGATCCTCAGGCCGAGGTGGTGTTCGCGGCCGCGGCGACGTCGATCTGGTGGTACTCCTCGAGGAGCTCGACCTCGCGCGGGCGCTTCGGGAAGAAGAAGAAGACGAGCGCCGCGCCGAGGACGATCGCGACGATGCCGGCGACGTACGCCCAGTCAGCGCCGTCGATGAACGACTGCTGTGCCGCCGCGACGATCTGCTTCGCGTACTGCGGATACTGCTCGGCAGTGTTGACGGCGCTCGAGAACGACTTGGTGAGCTCGGCCTGCACGTTGTCGCTCACCTGGCTCGCCTGCGGGTTGCCCGCGATCAGCTTGGCGAACGCCGAGGTGTACCCCGCGGTGAGCAGCGACCCGAGGATCGACTGCATGATCGCACCACCCAGGTCGCGCTGGAGGTCGGCGGTCCCCGAGGCCATCCCCGCGCGCTCGACCGGGACCGACCCCGTCAGTGAGTGCGACGCCGGCGTGCCGGCGAAGCCCACACCGATGCCGACGAAGGCGTACGCCAGACCGACCTTCCAGTAGTCGATGCCCTGCTCCCAGAGCAGCAGCATCGTGACGAAGCCGAGCAGGCAGAAGACGTAGCCGATGAGCAGCGTGAGGCGGGCGCCGTGGCGGTCGACGATCTTCGCCGAGCGAGGGGCGACGATGACCATGAGGATCGCCGCCGGCAGGATCGCCACGCCGGCCTCGAACGTGTCGTACTCGAGCACCTCCTGGAGGAACTGCTGGCCCACGAACATGGCGGCCATCAGCGACCCGAAGACGATGATCCCGGCGACCGCCGCGACCCAGAAGATCCTCCGGCTCGCGACCTTCAGGTCGTAGAGCGGGTTGGGTGCCCGGCGCTGGCGGATCACGAACGCGACGGTCGCCGCGATCGCGATGACCGCGAGCCCGGCGACCAGGGTGCCCTTGTCGGGGATCGACGCGTAGTTGATGGCCAGGATCAACGCCCCGACCAGGATGATGGACACGATGCCACCGAGGTTGTCGACCGGATCCGTCGACTCGTTCACGTGGCTCGGCACGTAGCGGAGCGCCAGGAGCAGCGCGACCCCTGCGAGCGGCAGCGTCACCAGGAACACCGAGCCCCACCAGAACTCCTCGAGCAACGCGCCGGCGACCATCGGGCCGAGCGCCGCGATGGCGCCCCCGATCGCCGACCAGAGCGCGATCGAGCGAGTGCGAGCCGGGCCGGACCACATCGCGGTGATGAGCGCGAGCGTCGTAGGGAACGCCATGCCGGCGGCGAGACCGCCGAGGACGCGCGCGAGGAACAGCACCTCGATCGTCGGCGCGTAGGCAGCCAGGAGGCACGCCGGGATCGACAGCGCGACGCCGAGGATCAGCATCATCTTCCGGCCGTGTCGGTCGCCCAGCGCGCCTAGGTAGAGGACGGACGCGGCGAGCCCGAGCGAGTAGCCGACCGCGACGAGGTTGAGCGCGGTCTGCCCCGCGTCGAAGTCCTGGCCGATGTCCGGCAGCGCGACGTTGGCGACCGCGAGGTTCAGGTTGGCGACGGCCGCGACCAGGATGAGGGCGAGGAGCACGAGCCCCTGGCGATCCGGCGCGGTCGACGTCTCGTCCGACGCAGGGCTGGCCATCGCCGCACCCTAGCGACGCTCGGGGAGCGCGGGAATCCTCCCGATGGGATGCGGCACCGGCGCTGATCCGAGTACCGTCCCGCCCGGCATGGCGTGGATCAGGCGCACCGAGGAGCCGCCCGAGCGGCGGCCGACCGACATCGTGCGGGCCGGCGTCGGCGTCTTCGGCGTCGCGCTCACCGGCCTGTGGGCCCAGGCCGAGTCGAGCCTCGACACCAACTTCTTCAAGACCGTCAACGACTTCCCCAACGGCCTCGAGGGCCTGGCGGACGCGCTCTACGCGCTCGGCACGATCTGGGCCGTCCTCGGCGTCGCGCTCGTGCTCGTCGCGCTGAGGAAGCTCCCCGTCGCACTGCACGTCGCGCTGGCCGGCGTGCTCGCGTGGGGTGCGGGGGAGATCCTCCACGACCTCGCGGACCCGCAGAAGATCCAGGGTCTCGGTGTCAATGTCCGCTTCGGCGACGGGCCGATCTTCCCCTCCACGAACGTCGCGGTGATCACGGCGCTCGTCCTCGTGCTCGCCCCCTACGTCGTGCGCCCGCTGCGCCGGGTGTTCCTGCTGCTCGTGGTGCTCATCGCGCTGGCGGCGATGTACCAGGGCGCCGCGTTCGCCTCCGACGTCGTCGGCGGCCTCTTCCTGGGGCTCGCGGCGGCCGGGTTGGTGCTGGCCGTGTTCGGCGCGCCGGGCGGTCGACCGACGCTCGACGAGGTGCGCGACGGACTGGTCGCGCTCGGGTTCGACGTCGCCGAAGTGACCCATGCCGACGACCAGGTCCCGCGCGCCGCGGTCATGGACGTGCGCCTGACGAGCGGCGAACGGCTGCGCGTCGACGCGTACGGCCGCGACCAGCGTGACGGCCAGGTCGCGGCGAAGGTGTGGCACTGGATCATGTATCGCGACCCCGGTGTCCCGGTGTTCGGCAGCAGGCTCCAGCAGACCGAGCACATCGGGTACGCGCTCATGCTCGCCGAGCGAGCCGAGGTCCCGGCGCCCCGCCTCGTCAAGACCGGCGCGACCGGCGCGACCAGCGCGGAGGCCGCGATGCTCGTCACCAGCGCACCTCACGGAACACCGCTCGACGAGATCGAGACGAGTGCGATCACCGATCAGGTCCTCACGAGCGCGTGGGGCAACGTGAAGCTGCTCCACGCGGCCGGGATCAGCCACGGCACCCTCGACGCGCACCACGTGCTCGTCGACGACGGGAAGGTCTCCTTCGACGACTTCAGCGCCGCAGATGCGAACGCCGACCAGTACTGGGTCGACCGTGACAGCGCCGGGCTCCTGACGGCGACCGCGCTCCTCGTCGGCAACGACCGCGCGGTGCGAGCGGCGACGGCGGTGCTCGGCACCGAGCGCGTCGCCGAGCTGATCCCGTTCGTGCAGCCCGCGGCGCTCCCGTCGGGAGTCACGCACGGCCAGAAGCACCTCTCGAAGACGTTGAAGGCGCTCCGGGCCGACATCACGGCGGCGACCGGCGCCGAGGACATCCCGCCGTTGAAGATCAAGCGCCTCAGCCTGGTCAACATCGGGATGCTCGCCGGCGTCCTCGTCGCGCTGGCGATCGCCATCCCCAGCATCGAGAACGTCGACTGGAACACGATCCAGAAGCAGTTCGAGGACGCGACCTGGGGTTGGGTCGCGCTGGCGTTCGTGCTCTGGCCGCTCATCCCGATGGCCTGGGGAACCGCGCTCATGGGCTGCGTCAACACCGACCTCCCGTTCGTCCCGACCGTGACCACGCAGATCTCCGCCACGTTCTTGAACCTGATCACGCCGAACGGGATCGGCGGCACCGCACTCCAGCTCGACTACCTGCACCACCGAGACGTCCCGCTCGCATCGGCCGGGAGCGCCATGGTGCTGAGCACAGGAGTGGGCGGCGCGATCCAGATGATCCTCTTCCTCATCGCCGCGTCGATCACCGCGACCAGCGTCGACACGAGCAGCGGCGGCAGCAGCATCACCCTCGGGGCCATCGCAGTCGTGGCCGCGCTGATCGGCGTGATCCTCTTCATCCCCAAGATCCGGGGCAAGGTCGTGCCCGCGGTCAAGAAGGCCGCGAGCGACATCTGGGCGGTGCTGCGCAACCCGAAGAAGGGCATGCAGCTCTTCGGCGGCGACTTCGCCGGGAACCTGATCTACCCCGCGCTGCTGGGCCTGTGCCTCAAGGCGTTCGGCTACGACCTCGACTACGCGCAGCTCATCGTGGTGCAGGTCGGCGCCGGGATGCTGGGCAACGTCGCCCCCGTCCCGGGTGGGATCGGCGTGCAGGAAGCCGCCCTGACGGCCGGTCTGACCGGCTTCGGGATCCCCGCGAACCCGGCGCTGGCGACCGTGATCGTGTTCCGCACGATCACGTTCGCGATCCCGCCGATCTTCGGGTTCTTGACGCTGCGCTGGCAGCGAGCGAAGGGCTACGTCTGACGCGCCACGCTTCCCGGCGGGCGAGCGACGGTCACAAGGGCGGCTTCGGCAACAGGATCAGCTGGACGATCGAGAACACGAGGATGATCCCCCCGATCCCGAGCAGGCCGTAGCGCGCCGCGCGCACGGGGAAGTGGGTGCTGACGCCGACGAGGAACAGGACCGTCGCCAGGTAGACGGTCGTGCGCACGTAGTCGTCACCGTCCTGGCCCTGGTCGGACCCCTCGGCGAAGAGCTCCTCGCCCCGCTCCTGCAGACGCTGGGCCCGCTCGACGTCGGGCTGGACGTACTCGGGCATCGCCTGCGGCCCGGGCGGCGCGTCGGGGTTCGTGTCCGGGTCGGTCGCCAGCCACGCGTCGAAGGCGACACGAAAGCCCGGCCGGAAGCGCCGCTCGGCGATCGCCTCGTCCTCGGCGTCGCCGAGCGAGTGCGCGTCCAGCCAGGCGTTGAAGGCGAGCCCGTCCCCGAGGCGAAGGTCGAGCCCCTCGAGGTGCGCGGTGTTCCCGAGGCTCCGGGTCGTCGACGCCTCGGCGATCGTCAGGCGCGACTCGGTCGACCACTTCGCGGCGGCATAGCCGGACCACGCTGCGAGCAGCGCGACGAGTGCCAGCAGCCCGGCCTCGAGGATGCTGATCCGGCGATCGTGGCGGGACGTCGGGCCGTGCTCCGTCGCGTGGCGCGCGTGCTCGGCGAGCTCCTTGCTGGTCTCGGCCGGTCCGAGCGCAGCTTCCCCCATGGTCTCGTGCTCCTGGCAGCCGTCGGTGTTCCTTCCGACAATCTCTCACGCTCTCACGCCACTCCGTCGTGTCGTACACGCGACTCGGATGCGGAATCGGAACCGCCACCGGACTAGAAATGTCTCCAACAGAGGAGAGCAGCGTGCTTGCAATCTCGACCGGTCTCACGATCGGCATCGTCGCCTTCGTCATCATCTGGGTCGCGCTGGCGTTCTGGCCCGCGCGGGTCGCGGGTCGCAAGGGGCACAGCTTCTTCGGCTACTTCCTGTTGAGCCTTCTCTTCTTCCCGCTCGCGCTGATCCTCGCCTACGCGGTCGAGGATCGCACCACGCGCTCGAGCTACTGACGTATCCACGGCAAGCACGGAACCCAGGAGGGTCCAGAGATGGGAATTGGTCCGGTCGAGTACATCGTGGTCGGGTTCCCCGGCAACGACTTCAAGGGTGAGATCGCACCGGCGATCGCAGATCTCGTGGGGAGCGGCACCATCCGCGTCCTCGACCTCGTCTTCATCGCCAAGGACGCTGCCGGCGACTTCGGTGCGGTGGAGTTCGACGAGCACGACGGCCTTCAGGCCTTCGCCTCGATCGACGGCGAGATCGGTGGCGTGATCTCCAACGACGACATCGAGCACGCCGCCGAGGCACTCGAGCCGAGCTCGTCGGCCGCGCTGATCGTCTGGGAGGACCTCTGGGCCAAGCCCCTGCTCGACGCGCTCGTGAACGCGGACGCGGTGCTCCTCGAGGGCGCCCGCATCCCGCACGACCTGATCGAGCCGGTCGTCGCCGGTCTCGAGTCCTGACCGCGTCGGCACCGACCCAGCCCCACGGCATCAAGCCACACCGCACCGAGGAGGTACGAGACATGCCACTGCGTCGTCGCCCCATCGCACGGGTCGCCGTGACCACCGCAGTCGTCGCCGGCACGGCCGAGCGCACGAGAAACCGAGTCGACCGCCGCGAGGAACGACGCCGGCGCTAGCGCCCGCGTAGCGTGCGGGCGTGAGCCCGCACCGAGTCGTCTTCCTCGTCCTCGACGGTCTCCCGGTGGAGGCCGTCGGGCGCGAGGTCACACCGGTGCTGCATGACTGGTGCCGGGCGTCGCACACGACACCGCGTGCGGTCCCCGCCGTGCTGCCGGCCGCGACCTACCCGAACCACGCGACGTTCGCGACGGGTGTGGTCCCGACGGAGCACGGCGTGACGGGCAACCACGTGCTCGGCGAGCACAGGCGATTCGTGCCCGCACGCGACGTCGGACCGCGCGTGCCCACGATCTTCGACGCGCTCGCCACTGCGGGACGCACGAGCACGGTCGTCGTCGGCGACCAGGACCTGATCGGCGTGATGGGCGCGCGGCGGGCGGGCACCCATTGGCCACCCGACGGCGTCGTCCCCCACGGTGCGGCCACCGACTCCCACGGCTACCTCGACGACGACGTCACGCTTCCGGTGCTCGTCGATGCCCTCGCCGGCGACGCCCACCTCGTCTTCGGCCACCTGAACGCGCCCGACACCGCGGGGCACGTGCACGGCCCGGCCGGCGCCCACGACGTCTACCGCGCGACCGACGCTCGCCTCGGTCCCGTCCGCGAGGCGATCGAGCCGCGCGCCGACGAGACCGTCGTGATCGTCGTCAGCGACCACTCGATGGAGCCGGTCACCCAGATCGAGCCCGTCGACCTGAGCCCCGCCCTCGAGGGGACCGACCTCGTCTGGATGCCCGAGGGCACGGCCGGGATCGTCTACGGCCAGCACGCCGACGTGGCCGGGCTGCTCGCCGAGACCTCCGGCGTCGCCGGCGTGCGTGCCCTCGCGCCCGATGTCCACCTCGTCTGGGCCGACGCGGGGCGCTGGCTCTGCTTCGCCGGCATCGACGGCGAGCCCGGCATGCACGGCAGCCCGCGCACGGCGCGCCAGCTCGCCGCGGTCGTCGGCACGCATCCCGCGGTGGCCGAGCTCGACGAGCGCGTCGGTGGGGTCGACTTCGACGCGACGTCGTGGTACGGGGAGATCCGGGCGTTGCTCGGCGTCACCCCTCGGTGACGAACGGCTGCTCGGCGGGCTCGCGGCTGCGCCGCCAGCGCTCCGCGTTGAGGAAGGCGCTGGTCACGACCAGGCGCCCCAGCAGGTAGGCCCACAGCAGGATCGCGACCGACGCGCCGATCGCACCGTAGGTCTCGGTCTTGTCCTCGATGTAGCGAGAGAAGAAGAACACGGTGAGGAACTGGAGCACCTCGGCCCCGACCGCGAGGAGCACCGCGCCGGGGAGGAGCGAGCTCCACGTCGTCTCGGGGGCCCGCGGCAGGAGCCACGACACCACGATCCAGAGCACGATCAAGAACCCGAACAGCAGCAGGCGGATCACGATCGCGAGCAACAACCCGACGTTGTCGAGGAGCACGCTGACCGCCGCACCGCCGAGGAACATGGCGAGCATGAGGCCGACCACCCAGAGCAGTGGTCGCCAGGACCTGGTCAGGTGCGAGGTCGGGCGCTGGTTCCAGGCGAGCCCGAACACGGTCTGCATGGCACGGATCAGGGTCCACGTCGCCCACAGCAGCGCGTAGAGCGCGACCACGAGCGTCACCAACCGCTGCCACGTCGAGCTGCCGATCGAGGCGTCGATCGCGCTCGCGACCAGCCCGGTGATGCCGAGATCGCGCGCCACGCTCTGGGGGCTCTCCGAGTCGATGAGCTCGGAGACGTACCCGAACGCGGTGACGACGACGAACGCGAAGGGAACGAGCACGATGAACACGCGAAACGCCATGCCGCTGGCGATCAGGCCCCCCGCGTAGCGGCGATCGGCCTCGACCACCCGGAACGCCACGTCGATCGGGAGCGACTCCGGTCGACGCGACTGGTACTCCTCGTACTTGGTCTCGAGGCGCTCCTCGTAGTCGGCGAAGCGCTGCTTGAGTGGCGTGCTCTCGTCGCCGTCTCCGTCCGCGTCGGTCTCCGCGGTCGGCTCGGGCGTCGGCGGGTCGCTCACGACGCCAGCGCGTCGGCGGCCACTTCGAGCGTGCGGTCGATGTCGGCGTCGGTGTGGGCGAGGCTCGGGAACATCGCCTCGAACGCCGAGGGCGGGAGGAAGATCCCCTCGTCGAGCATCGAGCGGAAGAAGCGCCCGTAGCGCTCGGCGTCGGACGCCTTGGCGTCGTCGTGGTCGCGCACGGGTGTCTCGGAGAAGAACACCCCGGCAAGCGTGAACGCGCGCGGGGCCTGGAGCGAGGCCCCCGCGTCGGACGCGACCGCGCGCAGCCCGTCGGCGAGGCGCGCGGCCGTCTTCTCCAGCTGCTCGAACGAGCCGTCGTCGAGCTCGGCGAGCACCGCGAGGCCGGCCGCAGTCGCGAGCGGGTTCCCCGACAGGGTTCCGGCCTGGTAGACGGGGCCGACCGGCGCCAGCTCGTCCATGAGGCCGGTCGGCCCGCCGACCGCGGCCAGCGGGAGGCCACCGCCGATGACCTTTCCGAAGATCGAGAGATCGGGCGTGATGCCGAAGCGACCCTGTGCGCCGCCGAGGCCGACCCGGAACCCCGTGATGACCTCGTCGAAGACGAGGAGCGCACCGTGCTCACGCGTCCGCGTGCGCAGGTGCGCGAGGAAGCCGTCGACCGGTGGGACGAGCCCGGTGTTGGCCGCGATCGGCTCGACGAGCACGGCGGCGAGCTCCCGGCCGTGCCGCGAGAACGCGTCGTCGACGGCGACGGGATCGTTGAACGGCACCACGATCGTGTCGGCCACGGTGCCATCGGTGACGCCGGCCGAGCCGGGGATTCCGAGCGTCGCGACGCCGCTCCCGGAGGCGACGAGCAGGGAGTCGAGGTGTCCGTGGTAGCAACCGGCGAACTTGAGGATCTTCGAGCGACCGGTCGCACCCCGCGCCAGGCGCACCGCGGTCATGGCGGCCTCCGTGCCGGACGACACCAGGCGCACCTTCTCGACCGACGCGACGCGCTCGGCGATCGCCTCCGCGAGCTCGACCTCGCGCAGGGTCGGCGCGCCGTACGAGGTGCCGTCGGCAGCCGCGCGCTGCACCGCCTCGACGACCTTCGGGTGCGCGTGCCCGAGGATCGACGCCCCCCACGACTGCACGTAGTCGAGGTATTCGCGTCCGTCGGTGTCGGAGATCCGCGCGCCCGAAGCGCCGTTCACGAAGAACGGCTCACCCCCCACGGCGGAGAACGAGCGCACCGGCGACGACACGCCGCCCGGGATGACCGCCCGGGCACGGTCCCACTCCTCGCTCACGTCACTGCAGGCGCTCGGCAACCTCGCGGGCGAGGTACGTGACGACGAAGTCGGCGCCGGCCCGCTTGATCGCGGTGAGGTGCTCGAGCGCAACTGCGTCACCGTCGAGCCACCCGGCCTCGGTTGCCGCCTTGACCATCGCGTACTCACCGCTCACGTGGTACGCCGCGATCGGCACGTCGACCGCGGCGCGCAGGCCCGCGATGACGTCGAGGTGGGCGACTGCGGGCTTGACCATGACCATGTCGGCACCCTCGTCGATGTCGAGCAGGTTCTCGGTGATCGCCTCACGGGCGTTCGCCGGGTCCATCTGGTACCCGCGTCGGTCTCCGAACTGCGGGGCGCACTCGGCTGCATCGCGAAACGGTCCGTACAGCGCCGATGCGTACTTGGCCGAGTAGGCGAGTATCGCCACGTCGGCGTGGCCCGCAGTGTCGAGCGCGTCACGAATGGCGCCGACCTGTCCGTCCATCATCCCCGACGGGGCGATCACGTCGGCACCGGCGTCGGCCTGCGCGACCGCGATCTCGGCGTAGCGGACGAGGGTCGCGTCGTTGTCGACGTCACCGTCGGGCGTGACGAGCCCGCAGTGGCCGTGGTCGGTGTACTCGTCGAGGCAGGCGTCGGCCATGAGGACGAGCGTGTCACCGACCTCCTCACGCAGGGACCGGAGGGCGACCTGCACGACGCCGTCGGCCGCGTCGGCGCTCGAGCCGCGGGCGTCCTTGCGCGACGGGACACCGAAGAGGATGACGGCCGGCACACCGAGGTCGGCCAGCGCCCGCACCTCCTTGCGGAGGCTCTCCTGGGTGTGCTGCACGACGCCCGGCATCGACGACACCGGCTCCGGTGCGTCGATGCCCTCCTTCACGAACAGCGGAGCGGCGAGATCGTCGACACCGACGCGCGCTTCGGCCACGAGCCGGCGCATGGCTGCGCTGCGCCGCAGCCGACGGGGCCGATGCCGGGGAAACGCCACGGCTCAATGGTACGTGGGGCCCGGGGTCGCCATGCTCCGTAGCGGAGCCAGTCGACGCCGAGTTGCGTCCGTCACCCGTCCCGACGCGGGTGTCGGACGCACCCGAGAAGGGCGGTGACCACGCCGTCGATCGTGTGCTCGGTGGCTTCGGCGTCGACGCGCAGGCCACGTTCGCGGGCCGTCTTCGAGGTGATCGGTCCGATCGACACGACCGTGGGCTGTGGATCCGGCAGCTCGCCGACGACCTCGCAGAAGTTCGTCACGGTCGACGACGACGTGAACGTGATCGCATCGACTGCGCCCGCCCGCACCTGCTCGAGCGCGTCCGGATGGGGATCGGCTCGTACGGTGCGATACACCGCCAGCACGTCGACGGTGTAGCCCTTCGCGGCCAAGCCGTCGGGCAGCACGTCGCGAGCCTGCTCGGCCCGAGCCAGCAGCACGCGCTCGCCCGCGCCCGCCGGATCCGGGAACGCCTCGAGCAGGGACTCGGCGACGAACCGCTCGGGGACGAGGTCGGCGCGCACTCCGAACAGCGCCAGCGCGTCGGCCGTCCCGGGTCCGATCGCCGCGATTCGCACCGGTGCGAGCGCGCGGGCGTCACGGCCCGCGCGCTCGAGCGAGTCGAAGAGCGCGATCACCCCGTTGGCCGACGTGAGCACGAGCCACGCATGGTCGTCGAGAGCCGGCGCCTCGAACGCGAGTGGCTCGATGCGGATGGCCGGGAGCTCGACGACATCGGCGCCGAGCGCCTCGAGCTGCTGGCGCAGCCCGCTCGCCTGCTCACGCGCGCGCGTGATCGCGATGCGCCGCCCGAACAGCGGTCGTCGCTCGAACCACCCGAAGTCGAGCCCCGCGACGTCACCGACGACGATGGCCGACGGCGCGAGGATGCCGGCGTCACCGATCGTGCCCAGCGTCGCCCGGACCGAGTCCTGGTCAGGGCGCGTGCCGTTGCGCACCGCGGCGACCGGCGTCTCGGGCGCGCGCCCTGCCGTGACGAGGCGCTCGGCGATCTCGCCGACCCGAGCCGCGCCCATGAGGATCACGAGGGTGCCGCCGACGCGGGCCAGTGCGTCCCAGTCGACGTCGGTGCGTCCCTTCGTCGCGTCCTCGTGACCGGTCACGATCGTCACGTGCGTCGACAGTCCTCGGTGGGTGACCGGGATGCCGGCGTAGGCCGGTGCTGCGATCGCGCTGGTGATGCCGGGGACGACCTCGAAGGGCACGCCCGCGGCGGCGAGCGCCTCGGCCTCCTCACCGCCGCGTCCGAAGACGAACGGGTCGCCGCCCTTGAGCCGCACGACTCGACTCCCGGCGCGCCCGCGCTCGACGAGCAGCGTGTTGATCCCGTCCTGGTCGAGCTCGACCTTGCCGGGCGCCTTGCCGACGGAGATGCGCTCGGCGGCGGCGGGAGCGAGGTCGAGGAGCGCCGGGCTGGCGAGCCGGTCGTGCACGACGACATCGGCGCTCGCGAGCACCTCGGCGCCCCGGAGCGTCAACAACCCCGGATCGCCCGGTCCGGCGCCGACGAGCCACACCGTCACGTCGAGTCCCTCATGTCGAGTTCCTCATGTCGAATTCCTCATGTCGAATTCCTCATGTCGAATTCCTCATGTCGA
>CAZHKE010000064.1:0-16685 GCA_964532485.1 uncultured Bifidobacteriaceae bacterium | reverse complement strand
GCCGGCCGCGATCGCGATGCTCAACGACGACGAGAGGATCGTCGACCTCGAGCCGTTGCGGTACGTCCGGAGCATCACGGCTCCGCTCTCTCCGCTCCAGGCCGTCCGCTTCGTCGAGCGCTTCGGCGTGACCGTGCTCAACGGCTACGGACAGGCCGAGATGGGTGAGGTGATCGGATGGACCGCGCGCGACGCGCGCGAGCATCCGGGCAAGGTCGGCGCGGTCGGGCGCCCGCATCCGGGGGTGAGCGTTCGGGTCGTCGACGACGAGCGCGTCCCCACGTCGGGGGTCGGGCGCCTCCTGGTTCGTCCCCCGACGATGACCGACGCCGAGGACCTTCGAGGACGCGTCGACGCCGAGGGATACGTCGACACCGGCGACCAGGCGCGGATCGACGCGGACGGGTTCGTGTGGATCGAGGGCCGTTCGGGGGAGATGATCAACCGTGGCGGCAACAAGGTCTTCCCGTCGCAGGTGGAGGAGGTGCTGCGGCTCGCACCGGAGGTGTCGGATGCCGCGGTCGTGGGTGCCCCCGATTCGCGACTCGGCGAGGTGCCCGTGGCGTTCGTGGTCCTGCGGGGCGACGTCTCCGATGACGACCTGGCCGTCCTCTGCCGTGAGCACCTCGCGCCCTACAAGGTCCCGACGACGTTTCGCCGCATCGACTCGCTGCCTCGCACGGAGGTCGGCAAGGTGCTCCGCCCAGAGCTGGTCCGGCTGGCAGCCTGGAGTGATGAAGGCGATCGTCCAGGACGAATACGGCCCCGCCCCTGAGGACGTGCTCCGACTCGACGAGGTCGAGCAGCCGACGGCAGGTGACCACGAGATCCTGGTGCGGGTCCACGCGGCGAGCGTGGATCGAGGCACCTGGCATCTCATGGCCGGCCTCCCGTACGTCGTTCGGGTCGTCGGCTTCGGGCTGCGGAGACCGAAGGCTCCCAACCCCGGACGGAGCCTGGCGGGAACGGTCGAGTCCGTCGGCGAGAACGTCACCGAGCTCGAGCCGGGCGACGACGTCTACGGGAGCTGCGAGGGCTCGTTCGCCGAGCACGCGGTCGTCCCGACGGGACAGCTCGCTCGAAAGCCGGCGAACCTCTCCTTCGAGCAGGCGGCGACCGTGCCCATCTCAGCAGTCGCCGCGCTCCAGGCCGTGCGCGACGACGCAGAGGTGCAGGCGGGGCAGAAGGTGCTGATCATCGGCGCTTCGGGTGGCGTGGGCACGTTCGCCGTGCAGATCGCCACGGCGTTCGGGGCTGCAGTCACGGGGGTGTCGAGCACCGACAACCTGGACCTGGTCCGAGCCCTGGGTGCCGACCGGGTCGTCGACTACACCCGCGAGGACTTCGCCGACGGCGTGCACCGCTACGACGCGGTCCTCGACACCGGAGGCCACAGCCCCCTGACTCGCCTTCGCCGAGCGCTCACCCCCCGCGGAACGCTCGTCATCGTCGGCAGCGAGACGGGTGGACGGTGGCTCGGCGGATTCGATCGCGCGGTCCGAGCGCGCCTGCTGTCGCCGTTCGTGCGCCAGAAGCTGGACATGTTGGTCTCGTCGGAGAACGCGAAGGATCTCGCGGCGCTCCGAGAGCTCATCGAGTCCGGGAAGGTCATGCCCGCCATCGACCGGACCTACCCGCTGGCCGAGACCGCGGCGGCGATCCGGCACCTCCAGGACGGTCGTGCGCGGGGCAAGGTCGTGGTCTCCGTGTGAGGCCGGGTGCTGGCGCGCCACGGGTCACCGAGCCCGCGTCCCGGACGCTAGTGGCCTCATAGAGAGGGTGAGCTCCCGGATCTCGGGATCGATGGCTGGACGGCCCGGGCTTCGGCCTCGGTCACGGCCTGCCGGGTGGAAGGGGGGTGGCGGCCATGAAGGCGACCATCCGGCGGGCGATCTCCCGTCCCTGGTCGTCCTGGAGGAAGTGACTGGCCTCGGCGAGACGGGCGTGCGGCTGCCCGGCGGCGCCGGGGATCTGCTCGACGAGGTTCTGCTGGGTTGCGACCGTCCCGAGGTTGCCCGGGTCGTTCGTGGCCCAGATCGTGAGGAACGGCTTGGTGAAGGCCATCAGCGCGGCCCACGCTCCCTGGTTCTGGCCGGCGAGCTCGTTGACCAGGGACGGGAAGGTCCGCGGCCCGGTGAGGTAGATCCGGCTCGGGTACGGCGCGTCGTACGCCTGCTCCACCCGAGGTGGCAGGTCGAAGTAGGTCAGCGCCTCGACGATCCCGCCCGGATGGAAGTCGGCGCTGGTCATCGCGTACGCCATCCACGACGCGAACCCCGGTTCGAGTCCGCCGGTGCGTCCGGAGGCGGGGACGGCCTCGGGGATGAGCTCGCCGTCGTCGTCCCGGAAGTCGGGCTGTTGGTCGGGGACGCCGGGGAGCGGCGGGTCGATGTCGGTCGTCAGGGCGTCGGGGTCCTCGACCGGCGGGTACGGGTGGATCCCCGCGGGGACGACCGGCAGCGTGCCGTCGCCGACGACGACCCGGGCGAACCACTCGGGGTGCGTCCCGACCACGTGCAGCCCCGTCAGGCTGCCCCAGTCCTGTGCGAACAGCGTGATGTCGGACAGCTCGAGCTTCTGGACGAACGCCTCGATGCGGGCGACGTGTCCGAGGTACGAGTACGAGCCGATCTCGGTCGGCTTGTCGGAGTACCCGAAGCCGAGGTGGTCCATCGCGATGACCCGGTACCCGGCCTCGGCGAGGGTCGGGATCATCTTCCGGTACAGGTACGACCACGACGGCTGGCCGTGGAGCAGAAGGACGACCTCACCGTCACGCGGCCCGGCCTCCACGTAGCCCTGTCGGAGCCCGTCGATCACGACCTGGCGGGGCTTGAAGTCGAAGCCCGGAAGGTCACCGAAGCACGCCGGCGGGGTGCGCACGAACTCGACGCCGGCATCGGTCGTGCGCACGACCGGCTCGGAATGGCAGGCAACACCCCGCTTCGCCACGGCGTGCCGCGCGCCCGACGATGCGGAGAAGGCGACCGACGTCGGGACGAGTGCAACGACTGCGGCCGTTCCCAACAACGCTCGCGCACGCATCAGGTCAACAGTCCTATTCCCCGGGCAGAGCCGCAAGCGCCACGAACAGCAGTCCGGCGGCGAGCAGCGTGTTGCCGACGGCGATGAGGCGGTGGTGCGGGGGACGAAGCCGTGACGCGGTGACGACGGTCAGCACGGCCTGGCAGAGGTAGTAGAACGCGAACGCCCGGGACGCGAAGCTGACGATCGAGAAGATGTCGGCGAACCAGGCGACGAGTGCTGCGCCGAGCGCGAACGCCGGGTAGCCGACGTTCCCGCCCTGGTGGCGAGGGCGATCGGTGAGCATCTCGCTGCCACCCGCGGTGTCGGCGGTGGCGGCAGAGAGCTGGCTCGCGATCGCGGCGATCACCAGCAGGGGCACGAGAACCGGCGCGACGAATCGAGCCCCATCGAGGATGGCGGTCTCTCTCGGCCCGGTTCCGAGGTGTCCGAACAAGGGCACGACCAGCGCCGCGAAGGCGAGGTAGATCGCACCACTGATGAGCTGCGCGGCGCGCATCGTGCGCACGCGGAGCTCTCGCCCGTAGTAGTGACCGAGGTAGCGCGACGTCTCGAACCCCTGGATGACGAGCAACATGCCGGCGAGTCGCCGGACGACGGTCAGCGTGTCGAGATCGACCGGATGGTGGTGAAAGGCCGTCAGGGTGGCCGAGCCGTGGACCGCATCGAAGACGAGCATCCCGGCGAGGAGCCCCGCGATGACCGCCAGCTTCAGGTCGACCGCAGGCACCTCCACGGCTTCGATGCCGTGGAGGCCGCGGAGCAGGCCGATGGCCGCGATTGCGGCAAGGATCGCAGTGGTGAGGATGCGACCGTTGAGGTCTGTGCCGATGCCGAAGGCATCGAGGACGAAGGACGAGAGCAGTCGGAGGTAGAACGCGACGGAGATGACGTATGCGATGCCCAGCGCGACTCTCGCGACTCGTTCGAGGTCGCGCACGAGACGCGGCGGGCTCGCGGACGCGAGGATCCCCTCGACATGGAGGATGTTGAAGCGCACCGAGGCGCCCATCGCGTAGCCCGCGGCGACGATCCCGAGCATGGCGAGGGGTGCCCACTCGCCGACCGTGCCCGCGAGCAGTGGGGCGAGGACGAGGAAGCCGCTGCCGATGATCGACGCCAACGGCGTCACGGTCGCACGCCATGCCGACGACGTCCGCAGCCGTCGGCGGGTGAGCAGGATCGCGCCGGCGAGCGTTCCGCCGATGACCGCTGCGGTCTCCACGATCTCTCAATCCTCGAACGGCGGGCCGACGTCGGTGGTGACCTCCCACGACGGGCCGTACCGTTGCTTGAAGAGCAGGTAGCGCGAGACCATTGCCTGGCCGGTGCCGCCGTTCCAGAGGTCGTAGCGCCGGTCGACGAATCGTGACCAGAACGCATCGATGCGCGAGCGGAGGTCCTGCACGGTCGCGCGACATGCGGGTTCGGTTGCGACGTTCGTCCACTGCTCCGGGTCGGCGACGAGGTCGTAGAGCTCGGGCTCGCCCGTGCCCTCGAGGTGCGCGACGAAGAGATGCTCGGGCGTTCGCACGGCCCGAGCGGTCTCGGCTTCGAAGTACGCCTCGTCGCGCCACTCGCTGTCGGCGTCGGGTCGCAGCAGCCCGGCGAAGCTGCGCCCCGGCGAGCCCGCGATCGTGACGCCGTCGATCCCGCAGAGCTCGAGGACGGTCGGGAACAGGTCGTAGTGGCTCACCACCCGGTCGCACGTCTGGCTTCGATCGACCGAGCCCGGATGCCGCACCAGCATCGGGACCCGGAAGGTGACGTCGTGGACGAAGGGTGGATCGGTCCACTGGGGGTGACCCCACAGGCCGTGTTGCCCGTACGGGTTGCCCTGGTCGGTGGTGAAGATCACGATCGTGTCGTCGCGCAACGAATGCGCGTCGACGGCCGCGAGGAGCCGCCCGACAGCCGCGTCCACCAGGGCGTTCTGCGCCGCGATGTTGGCGCGGGTCGCCTGGTCGTTGTGGATGCGCACGGTCCACCAGGCGTTGTTGAACGCGCTCGCGAGCGTGTACTCCTCGCCCGGGTCGAGGTCGAAGTCGAACGGCGCGGCGAGGCTCTTGATCAGCCGGGCGTCGACCGGCGGGAACGGCGCGAACGACCGGCGCGCGAACCGCTCGTAGAACGGGTTGCGCTCGTCTGCGCCCACCACGGTGGGTGGGAGCACGTACGGGCCGTCGTAGTTGACCTGGAGGAAGAACGGACGGGTGGTGTCACGATCGTCGAGGTACTGGATCGCACGGCCCGTGAAGTGGTCGACGATGTGCTCGCCGACGACCCGACGAACCTCGCCGTCGCTGTAGACCGCGTTGTCGTAGAAGTCGGTCGTGTGACCCTTGGTGAACGCGACCCAGTGGTCGAAGCCGTGACCGGGCTGGCGGAAGTCGCCGAGATGCCACTTCCCGACCATGCCGGTGGCGTAACCGCGGGCGCGCAGGGTGGAGGGCAGCGTGCGGAACTCGCGGGTCACGTCGTAGCCGGGTGGCTTGGGGAACACGTCGTCGTCGGGCATGGCGATGTGGACACCGTGCTGTGACGGCATCAGGCCGGTGAGGATCGTCGCGCGAGTCGGGGAGCACAGCCCGCTCGAGCAGAAGGCGCGCGTGAGCAGCGCGCCGTCGCGGGCTAGACGATCGATGTGGGGCGTCTCGTGCTCGACGTTGCCGTAGCAGCCGAGCGAGTCGGCCGACTGGTTGTCGGTCACGATCATCAGCACGTTCGGCAGCACGCAGCTCAGCTCCCCATGACGTCGGCAACGCGAACGACGTCGCCACTGACCGCGGCCCGATAGCCGGCTTCGACGGTCGCGTGCGCGAGCAGCGCGTCGTCGAAGCTCGGCGACGCTCGGCGACCCCCGACGATCGACTCGACGAATGCCCGGCTCGCGAGCTCGTTCCAGAAGAACGGCCGTGCCTCGATCCCCTGCTGGGCGAGCAGGTCGGTGAGGACGTCGGCAGGGTCGATGACGGTGGGACGCTCACCGGCACGCTGGATCCGCATCGACGCCTCGGGGGCGTCGACGAGCACTCCCCAGGTGACTTCGACGATGGCGTCGCGGAAGAAGACCTCGAGCCGGCTCTCCTCGCGGCCCCGCACCCCGCCGTAGACCGTGACCAGCGTCCCCACGACGCCCCCGTCGTGGGTGATCGCGAGTGCCGCGGTGTCCTCGACGTCGTAGCCCAGCACCGAGCGCGTCGCGGCGGCGACCGTTCGTGCCGGGCCGAACATCGACGCGAGCATGTCGAGCCCGTGGATTGAGTGCTCGAGCAGCACCCCACCGCCAGCGGCGGAGGCCTGGGATCGCCAGTCGGACAGGTTGGAGTCGACGTCGGCGGTCGGGAACGCCTCGTCGTCGCGCCAGAGGTATGCCATGGGCTCGCCGAGCTCGCCCGTCCGCGCGAGCTCGGCCACCTTGGCGAGGAGGGCGTGGTAGCGCATCTGAAAGCCCACCTGCGAGATGACCGACGAATCCGCGGCCGCGGCACAGAGCTCCTGAACCTCCGGGAAGCTCGGCGCGATCGGCTTCTCCGCGTACAGATGCTTCCCTGCGTCGAAGGCGGCGAGATACAGATCGCGATGAGTGAACGTCGGCGTGCAGATGTAGACGAGATCGACATCTGGATCACTCAGCACGGCGTATGGATCGTCGTGCAGCCGTTCGAAGGGGAAGTTGCGCGTGACGGCCTCGCGGGCTGCTGGTGACGGGTCCGCCGCGGCGACGGCGCGGACCGGAGCTCCGGCGAGCGCGATCCTGGCGAGCGACGCGGTATGGAGGTGCGCGATGTTCCCGCACCCGATCAGGCCCACTCCGAGCGACTCGGCCACGACGCTCGACCCCCTTCGTTCGTCCTCGCTCGGAAACGTAGTCAACGTATTGTTCCGCCGGTCCGGGCTGCGAAGGAGGGACCAGAGTGTCGGGCCTCGCCGTGCTCCTCGGACTCGTCGCCGCCGCCGTCTACGGCAGCTCCGACTACGCGGGTGGCATCGCGACCAAGCGCGTCTCGGTGATCGCAGTGCTCGTCGTCTCGCAGACGACCGGGCTCGCGCTCGGTCTCGTGGCCGTGCTGCTCGACGCGAACGCGAGTGCGAGCGCCGCGGCGCTCCGCCGGGGCGCGGTCGCCGGCGCGGTCGGCATCATCGGGCTCGGCCTCCTCTACACGGCGCTGGCGCGCGGCCCGATGGGAGTCGTCGCTCCCGTCGCTGCCGTCGCCGGGGCGATCGTGCCGATCGGGTACGGCATCGTCGACGGGGAACGACCCGGCGCGATCACCTCGGCTGGCGTGCTCCTCGCTGTCGTCGCCGTGGGTGTGACGACCTGGCACGCCGATGATCCACCACCGGGCGCACCGGCAACGTCCACGGCCCACCACCGAGTCGGCGTCGTTCTCGGCCTCCTGAGCGGACTCTGCTTCGGAGCGATCTTCGTGCTGCTCTCCGATGTCGATCCGGTGCAGGGCATGTGGCCCCTGGTCGCCTGGCGATGCGTGTCCGTCCCCGTTGCCGCGATCGCGGCGATCACCGTCCGTCCGACGCCGCGACCGGACCGGGGCATCGTCGTCGTGGCGGCCGTCGCCGGCGCGCTCGAGGTGACCGGCAACGGCGTCTACATCCTCGCGGCTCGCGAAGGGCTGGTGTCGGTCGTCGGCGTCCTCGGCTCGCTCGCGCCGCTGAGCACGGTGCTGCTCGCGCGCGTGCTCCTCCGGGAGCGCCTCTCGCGACTGCAGCTGGCTGCGTTGGTCCTCGCGCTGGTCGGCATCACGCTCATCACTCTCGGGTGACCGAGGGAGCGAGCAACGAACCGGGCGTATCGTCGAGGCGCGAGGGGAGGCCGTGATGGACGTCGATGCCGAGGTCGATGCGCACGAGCGGGCGGCGACGCGCTTCGCCGACCTGGTCCGATCCTTGCCGCCGGAGCCCCGACCCGTCCGGGGCTCGGCGTGGTCCACGCTCGAGGTCGGCGCGCACGTGCTCTCGCTCTTCCGCGGCTACACGCGCGCGGCCACCGGGATCGAGCCGCTCTGGCCGGGCCTGGACGGCGTCGCCGGCAATCAGCGCCTGCTCGACGAGACTCCCGAGCGGAACCCGGCCGAGCTGGCCGACGCGCTCGAGGTCGCCGGCGAGGAGATGCGCGCGGCGTTGCGAGCTTCGGATGCGCCGATCGTCGCCTTCGGTGACGTCGCCGCGAGCGCGACCGCCATCCTCGGGCTCAACACCGCCGACGTGCTGCTGCACGGGCTTGACCTCGCACGCAGCACCCGCACCGCCTGGCCGATCGACCAGGGCGACGCCGTGCTCGGCTTCGTGAGCCTCGCCGAGATCCTGCCCGCGTTCGTGAAGCCCGAGAGCAGCGGGTTCGCGGCCACCTACGGCCTGCACCTGCGGCGCAGCTCGCACTGGTTGCTCGCCTTCGACCACGGCACGCTGCGCATCGAGCCCGGCCGACCCGAGCGGGCCGACTGCCGGATCTCCGCGACGGCCGTCGGCTGGATGCTCGCCGGCTACGGGCGCCTCAGCACGGCGCGGGCGCTGCTCACCGGTCAGGTCGTCGCCTACGGCCGCAAGCCCTGGCTCGCGCCACGCTTCTCGGAGCAGTTCAACCCGCCCTAGGAGGCCTTGCGCGCAGCACCCGGCCCTGGACGACGAGGTGCGAAGCGACGATCACCGATCCGTCGGACGCGCCGCCCCGCCCAGCGCCGGGGGAGGGGACCCCTCCCGGGCGAAGGGGCCCCGCTCTCTCCGTGCCACCTAGCACCTAGCCCGCGAGAGGAGCGAAGAGCTCGAGCTGGATGTTGTCGGGGTCGCGGAACACCAGCACGGACCCATAGGCCTCGTCGGCGATCGGCGACTGCGTCAGCGGCTTGTCCGCGGTGTCGCTGCGGACGACGCCATTGACCTCGAGATGGGCCTGCCAGGCTTCGAGATCGGCGCGACTCGGGACGGAGAGCCCGGCGTGGTCGAGACCGGTGGCCGTCTCCGCGAACTCGGCCCCGTCGTTGGCGTCGTGGTGGTGGAGCACGATCATCAGCTCCCAGGTCTCGTCGGCGAGGACCTTGCCGACGCCACCCGGGTGGGGGCCGTCCATCTGGAACGTGACATCGAAGACGTCCTGGTACCAGCGCATGCTGGCGTCGAGGTCGGTGACGGTGAGGGCGAGGTGGTGCAGTCTCGGACTGGCGACGCTGGGCATGATCGGGCTCCTTGGTGAGGTCGTATCGGTGAGTCAGGCAGTGGCGGCGGTGATGCGCTCCCGGTAGGAGCCGGCGAGGGCACGCAGCGTCGCCGGGCAGTCGCCGGCGAACGACGAGCCGTGCATGAGCGCGAGCGTGCGCGGCTCGAGCGCCGCGAGCTGCTCGATCGTCGCCGGCGTCGAGGGTGCCAGGCAGGAGTACGAGAACACGTCCTCCGCCTCACCGGCGGGGCCGACGATGTCGCCCTCGGTGAGCGCCGGGCCGTCGCCGAGATGGGTGCACACGTCGCCGCAGAGCAGGGTGCCGGTCGTCTCCTCGTACAGGACCCGGGCCTCCCAGGCGTGTGGGACGTGCGGCGTCTCGATGTGACGCGCCCGCATCGTGCCGAGCTCGATGGTCTCACCGTCGGCGAGGGGTCGGGGCGGCCGGTCGGCCATCTCGTCGAGGGACACCATGCACCCGAGCCCTCCGTGCGCGACCTGCGCGCGCGGTGCGACGGCGAGGAGCTCGTTCATGGCGCCGCACTCGTCGGACTCGACGTGACCGAACGTGATCCAGCGCAACCGCTCCACGGGCACGATCCGCTCGATCGCTTCGCGGACCGACGGGAACATCGAACGATGCCCGGTGTGGAACAGCAGTGGCTCGTCGTCGTCGAGGAGGAACTGGTTGAACGTGAACCCCGTCGGCCCGATCTCGGGCACGAGCGTGGACAGGCGGTAGATGTGCGGCGCGATCTCGTCGACTTTCGTGGTCATCGTGGTGCTCCCTTGGTCTGGGACCGAGCCGGTCGGCGGGTCCGTGATGGGCGTTGTGAGTCACAGTGGTCGGAGAACATGGTCACGACGTCGTCGACCAGGCGGATCCACCGGTCTCCGCCCGGGTCGTTCGAGATCTGCTGGTCGACGAGCCCGTTCAGCACCGCGGTCCAGATGTCGAGCTGGCGCGGATCGGTGAACCCGTTGCGGGCGAGCAGCTCGCGGTGCCCGTCGAGCGCGCGCACCGCATGCGCGTACGCCTCGGGCGACGGCTCGAACCCGGGGATGACGTGCTGGAAGAGGAGCTGGTACCGGGCGACGTCGGTGGTGCAGAACTCGACGAAGCGACGCGCGCCGGTCAGCAGCATGGTCTGGGGATCATCGGTCTCGTACGGCTCGGCCACGTGCGCCGCGAAGTCGGCCGCTGCTTGGCCGAACATCGCGTCGTAGATCGCGTTCTTGGACTCGAAGTACGAGTACACGGTCGGGGTCGTGATGCCCACGCGACGCGCGAGATCGCGCAGGGTGAGCGCGGCCAGGCCCTCTTCGTGGACCAACGCCCACGCCCCCGCCACGATCGCGTCCCGAGCCGATCGGCGCCGGGCCTCACGCCAGTCGCCCGTTTTAGATGACTTTACCATCGCACGAAAGAATATGACGCTGTATAAGAAAGGTCAACCCCGCGCAGTGGATCGGGGTCTCGGCCGACAACGCACCATCACCGCGTTCTGGACCCGCGTCTCGGCGTCGTCGCCGAGACCCCGGGCGGCCTTGGGGAAGCGCGCCAGGTACGCGTCGAGCAGCGGTGCCACGACGTCGGGCTCGTCCGCCCCGATCAGGGCTCTCCCGACCATGGGCCGCCACGTCCCGCGCACGAGAACCTCGAGGTCGCGGTCTTGGCGGAAGTTGCGCCACCAGGTCTTCGTCTCCGGGCGGCCGACAAGGATCACCACGTCGTCGCCGTGCTCCACGTACTGCGTCGGAGTCGAGATCTCCCGGCCCGACCGGCGGCCGACGTACCGGATCACGTCGACCGACCCCGACAGCACCCCGCGGAGCGGCGACTCCAGCAACGTCGCGACCAGCGTGTTCCCGACCGGCATGCCCTCAGGCTGCACCCGGGGCCGGATCGATGACAGGGCCGTTCGACCCGATCGGGTCAGCGGCCGACCTCAGTCGGTCTCGACGTAGATGCAGGCCGCAGGGCATTCCTCTGCGGCGTCGAGCACCGCGGCCTCACGGCCGGATGGCACCGAGATCATCGCCCCGCGCTCGGTGAGGACACGGTCGCCGTCTCGCACGTAGGCCAGGTCACCGTCGAACTCGAACAGGTCCTCGGCCAGCTCGGCGCAGATCCCGTTTCCGACGCACGCGTCCTGATCGATCCATACCTTCATCGGTCCGCTCCTTCGGTCGTCTCTCCAGGCGCCGCGATCAGACCCGATCGGGATGAAGCGCAGGCTTCAGAGACCGTGAAGTTGCGGTAAAGGACGCGAGCGATGGGCGCTGCTCCCGTGCTCCGGCTGTACGGCCCTCCACGGCGACGGGTTGCGTCATCCGATGGGCGTGGCGCGAGGCGACGACGGTCCCGTCGGCCCCGGGCGACAACAGAAGACGGCGCCGGCCAGCGGTTGCTCGGGCCGGTCCACGGCATCGAGGTCGAACCACGAGCTGGTGATGTAGAGGTCGGCGCCGTCGCCTCCAAACGCGACCGACGTCGGGTTCGACGTCGGGATCTCGATGACGCCGTCGAGCGTGCCGTCGGGCCGGTACCGGCGCACCTCGCCGCTCCGCCCGAGCGCGAGCCACAACATGCCCTCGTCGTCGACCGTCATGCCGTCGGGCCAGATCTGCTCGGCGCCGAAGTCGAGCAGGCGCCGCCGGTTGCCGAGCGGCGCGCCGGCGACGTCGAGGTCGAACACGTCGACAGTCATCGGAGCCGTGTCGGCCAGGTAGCAGAGCCCCGACCGCTCGTCGATCGCCGGGCCGTTGGAGATCGTGAGGTCGCCGACCACCTGCTTCGCCACGCCGGCCTCGGCGAGGTAGAGCGCGGCGTGGCCCGGTGCCTTGTCGTAGGCCATGGTCCCCGCCCAGATCCGCCCTCGGCGGTCCGCGGTGAGGTCGTTGAGCCTGATCCCCGGCCGGTCGGCCTCGATCGGGATCGCGAGGGTGGTCGTCTGGTGATCGGCATCGAACCGAGCAAGGCCGTCGGGCATGCCGACGATCGCCTCGCCGGCGGTGTCGACCACCACCCCACCGGGCTGGCCTTCGAGGCTCCAGGAGCGGTCGGCGCCCGACGCCGGGTCGAAGCGATGCAGCTGCTCGCCGGTGATGTCGACCCACCACAGGCGCGCCGACGGCGCGTCCCAGATCGGCCCCTCGGAGTGCTCGGCGCGCACGTGCAGGACGGTCTCGACCGCGACGTCACCCATGGACTGCAGGCCCGCGAGTGCCGTGCTCGCTTCGATCAGCTCTCATCGGGCGCGATTTCGTAGCGGGTCCGGTAGGCCGAGAACTCGTCGGCGAGGTCGGGGTAGCTCCAGCCGAAGTCGGCGGGGTCGTAGACGTGACGTCCGAACGCCGTCTGGGGGCGCTCCCGCATCCAGGCCTCCATGCGACGCTCGTGCAGCGACGAGACCGTCTCGCCGAACCGCTCGCGGATGCGCCGCACTGCACCCACCGGGTCGGCCACGAGATCGCGGTAGTGCACGTGCACGCACCAGCCCTCGGGGGCCTCGTCGTCGAACGCCATCCCGCACCGGATCGCGTGAGCGGCCTTGCCCTTCCACTCCTGGGCCGTCGGGCGCGGGTCGGCGCGGTCGGTGAAGACGCGCTGCAGCGTGTTCACGAGGCTCGCGAGCGACGTCACCACCGGGCCGGGGTCACGGTGGGTCCAGATGATGCGCGCGTCCGGATAGCAGGCCAGCAGCTCCGGGAGGCACCAGAGGTGGTTCGGTGTCTTGAGGACCCAGCGTTGGGTCGGCTTCGCGGCCTGGAGCGCCTGGAGCGCGCTGCGGTGCTGCTCGTACGCCGGCGTCATGTCCGCCGTCTCGAGCCAACGCCCGTAGCTCGGGACGAGCGCCTGGGTCTCCAGGCCGAGCGTGCGGACGTCGTACATGAAGAACGCCACGCACTCCTGGGCCAGCATCGGTCCCGTCGGATGCATGGCGGCGAACGCAGGGTTGAGCTTGAAGAGCTGGTCGGTCTCCTTCTGGTACCCGGCGACGCGGGGGTCCTGCGACTCGTCGGCGAGGCCCGGCGGCGGGATGGGGTGCGCGGCCTCCCACTGCAGGGGCGCGCGAGCCTCGGGGTCGAGCCCGAGCAGGATCGAGAGCAGGCTCGTGCCCGTGCGCGGGAGCCCGACGATCACCCAGGGCGCCTCGATGCGCTCGTCTCGGATCTCGGGATGCGCGCTCGCCCACCCGTGGAGCTGGATGCGGTTCACGAGTGCCCCGACGAGCATGCCGCGGACCGCGAGACGTCCGAACGTGGTGAGATCAGCCTCGCGCTCGACGGCCCTGAGGTAGCGGGTCAGGGGCTCGCGATAGGACTCGCTGCCCAGGTCGTCGGAGCGTGCCCGCTTGCGGGCAGCCGCCACGATCGATTCGGGATCCAGGGTCGGCAGCGCACGCCCGGCGCGTGCCGACAGCTCGCCCAGACGGTTCAGGGCGATGAGCGGTCGGGAGCGAAGCCGCGCGTCGCGAAACGTGACGTCCGCCGTCATGGGTCGGATCGCAGTGCAAGCAGGACAGCGCCGGCCACGCCGACCGCGAGGAGCGCGGGCACGAGCATCGCGACGCGGAAGCCCGACGAGAACGCCGAGTCTGCGGCGTCCAACAGGGCGTCGGATCCCGACGTCAGCTTCGCCGCGACTTTCTGCGCGCCGGCGATCGATGAGTCCGCCACGGACGCATCGGCGCTCGACAGGCCGGTCAGCGACGGCGCGAGATCGTGCGCGTACACGCTGACGAGCACTGTCCCGACGACCGCGGCGCCGAGCGCGGCGCCGACCTGGCGGGTCACCTGGTTGACGGCAGATCCGTCCCCGGCCTTCGCGGTCGGCAGTGCGTTCATGATCGCCGTGGTCGCCGGGGGAGCGACGAAGGCAGCTCCCGCACCGAACACGGCCATTCCGACCATGACGGAGAGGGTGTCACGGCCGACGTCGGGCAGGAACGAGAGCAGCAGCGTCCCGGCGGCCATGACGAGCAGCCCGCCGGTCAAGATCGGGCGCACCCCGAAGCGGCGAGTCGCCGGCCCGGCCGCGAAGGCGAGACACATGAACACCACGCCGAAGGGGAGCAGCAGCAGGCCGATCGTCGTCGTGCTGAGCCCCACGACCGATTGCAGGTACAAGGGGATGAGGAACAGCACCCCTGCCATGGCCGCCAGGTTGGTGGTGACCGCGAGGCCGCCGGCGCTGACTCCCCGCAACCGGAAGACCCGCACGTCGACCATCGGCTCCTCGAGACGGGACTCCCACGCGACGAACGCGCCGACGAGCACGCCGCCCATCAGCAGTGACGCGACGATGAGTGGGGTTCCCCACCCTCGATCCGGTCCCTCGATGATGCCGAAGACGAGGGCGGCGAGCCCGAGGACCGAGAGGAGCGCTCCGACTCCGTCGAGCTTCGGTGAGCCCGGGCGGCGCGACGTCGGGATCAGCAGTGCTGCGCCCACCAGGGCCGCAACGACGACCGGCACGTTCACGAGGAAGACGGACCCCCACCAGTACCGGCTGAGCAGCACGCCGCCGACGACCGGTCCCAGTGCCGTCGCGATCCCACCGACGGCGGCCCAGACGGCGACGGCGCGGGCCCGCTCACCGGGAGCGAAGATCGTCGCGAGCATCGACAACGCGGGCGGGAAGAACAGCGCCGCGCCCAGTCCCATGAACGCGCGCGCGGCGATCAGATGCCCAGGCTCGGTCGCGAACGTCGCGCCGAGGGACGCGGCACCGAAGAGCGCGAGACCGGTCATGAAGACGCCCTTGCGCCCGAATCGATCGGCGAGCCCGCCACCGAAGAGCACGAAGCCGGCCAGCATCACGAGGTAGGCGTCGACCGTCCACTGGAGGTCGGACGTCGTCGCGTCCAGGTCCGCAGCGATCGACGGCAGCGCGATGTTGACGATCGTGATGTCGATCTGCCCGATGAAGAGCGCGAGGCAGATGAACAGGAGGGCGTACCAGCGCAGCGGGTACGGGGTGTCGGCGTCAGCCTCGACGTGACCAAGCCATGCCGGATGGAGCACTGCGGCACCCTAGCGACCGGCGCCGGGCACGGTCTCCGCGCTGGCGGGTCGACCGTCGCGGTCGGCGGCTACCTTGACCGGGTGCGCTCACGAGAGGTCACGCCGTGAAAGAGCTCGATGCATCCGAGAAGAGCGCCCTGATCGCGCAGGTCGACTTCTTCAAGGGCTGCACCCAGCGCGAGATCGACGACGTCGCCAAGCTGCTCTCCGACCGGCACTTCGCGGCGGGCGAGGAGCTCTGCCGCCAGGGTGAGTCGGAGACGCACGGCTTCGTGCTCGTCGACGGTGAGGCCGCCGTGGTCGTCGACGGCGAGCAGGTCGCGACTGCCGCTGCGGGCGACGTGGTCGGTGAGCTGTCGATGCTGGGGAACGGCCACCGGACGGCGACGCTGCGCGCGCTCGCCCCGGTGCACGCGCTCGTGATCGAGCCCGACGAGATCGACTCGGTCCTTTCGGCCGACCCGAGCTCGAGTCGGCGCCTCGGGCGGCGTCCGCACGACGAATAGGCGACGGGCGGTCGACCTTCGATCTTGCGGAGCCCCTGGTCGATGATGTCTGCGCCGCAGCCAGGCTGTCAGGTGGCGTTCGCGAGGCGCTGGCACTCGACGCTGTAGACGGCCAAGTCCGCAGGCTCGCCCGGTACGGGAGCGCGGGCGGTCGCGACCAGCTTGTCGACGAGCGCGGCGAGGCTCGCCTCGATCTCGGCGTCCTTGATCGCCCCCTGCTCGTCGAACGCCTCGTGAGCCCGAGCGAGCGGGAGCTCGTCCTCGAGCACCTCCGCGCCGATCGCAGCGAGGACCCTCCGCACCCCGGCCTGTGCCCGCTGGGCCCCGAACCGCCCGGGCGATGCACCGATCACGGCCGCGGGCTTGTCGGCGAGCACGCTCTCACCCGGCGGTCGCGACGCCCAGTCGAGGGCGTTCTTGAGCACGCCCGGCATCGCGCTGTTGTACTCCGGCGTGGCGACGAGCACGGCGTCGGCCCGCTCGATGCGGTCACGGAGCGCCGGGACCTCCGGCGGCGTGAGGTCGCCCTCGGTGTCCTGGTTGAAGTGCGGGATGGTGCCGAGCTCGTCGAAGATGTCGAAGACGACGGTCTCGGGCACGAGCGCGGCGGCACGCTGCACGAGCATCGTGTTCCACGACGCCGCGCGCAGGCTTCCCGCGATCGCGAACACGAGCGTCGGCCGGGAATCGGTGGATTTCGGGACCATGTCCGGATCGTACGTCCGCTCCGGAGGCGCCCGGACGTTGACGCGGAGGTCGAGTCGAGGGCCTCACGAGCGGAACGAGGACGCCCATCCGCACCGGGGTGGTCGGCCATGATCGTCGGCATGAGGGATCCAGGCTGGCGGTGTCGAGCGACGTGACCGAGACGTCTTCCGAGTGGAGCGAAGACCCGCTCGCCGCGGTGCGGTCGCCGGAGCTGCGCCGCG
>CAZHKE010000063.1:15034-17391 GCA_964532485.1 uncultured Bifidobacteriaceae bacterium | reverse complement strand
GACGCCAGGTCGAGGCGTGGCGGCACGACCTCCTCGAGGTCGTGGCCGGCCTCGGAGAGCAGCGCGGCCGTCCGCTCTACTGCCGCCCGCCAGGCAGGCTCGACCTCGAGATCCGCATCGGGATGCTCCGTCGTCCACGCGATCCGCAGGCGGCCCGGTGGCTCCGCGACCTCGTGCCGGTAGGGCCGGTCCGGCGGCGCGAGCCAGTACGCGTCACCCTCGGCACGGCCCGCCATGACGTCGAGGAGCGCGGCTGCGTCGGCGACGGTGCGCGCGATCGGGCCGCTGGTCGAGTTCCAGCTCAGCGGCCCCGGTGCACTCGTCACCCGACCGCGCGACGGCTTGATGCCGAACACGCCGCACCATGCGGACGGGACGCGGATCGAGCCACCTCCGTCGGAGCCCTGTGCGACCGAGCCCATGCCGGCCGCGACCGCCGCACCGGCCCCGCCCGATGATCCTCCGGGCGTCCGGGTCGGGTCCCACGGGTTGCGCGCGGTCGGATACGCCGGCGACTCCGTCGTGGAGCGCGAGCCGAACTCGGGCGTGTTCGTCTTGCCGACGATGACGAAGCCGGCGCGTCGGATGCGCGCGACCACCTCGTCGTCGCGGTCGGGCACTCGGTCGTGGAACGTCGCGGTCCCATGGGTCGTGCGGATCCCCGCGGTGTCGTTGAGGTCCTTGATCGAGATGGGCACGCCGAGGAACGGCGGCACGTCGTCGTCGTCGTCGCCGCCGACGAGTGTCGCCTCTGCGTCGCGCGCCGCAGCGCGGGCCTGGTCGGCGGCGATCGTGAGGAAGGAGTCGAGGCGCGGGTTCAGCGTCTCGATGCGGGCGAGCGTGAGCTCCACGAGCTCCTTGGGTGACACCTCGCCGGCGCGCACCAGCGCGGCCTGCTCGAGGGCCGGCGTGAACGCGAGCTCGTCGTCGACCATGCGCCCCCCTCGCGAACGTCGGCATGCGCGCCGTCGCTGCGCCGTGTCCGTTGACACCCAGGTGAACGCAGGTTAACTATGGCTGCCGTCGGCGCGCCACCGGTGCCGACGAGGCCGGGACGACCGGGAGGTGGCGGCGGCCGTGGCGATCGACCTGCGAGCGGACGACGCGACCAACGAGGTCGCAGCGGTCGAGGCGCGGGTCGCGCAGCTGCTCCGGGAGCATCCGCCGGCGACGACGCCACCCGGGGAGTTCTGGGGGGCGCAGTTCGACCTCGGCCTCGCGTGGATCCAGTTCCCCGAGGGCAAGGGTGGGCTCGGTCTCGACCCCGGCCTCCAGGACGTCGTCGACGACCAGCTGCTGCGCGCCGGCGCGCCGTCGAACCTGCTCGTCAACATGATGGGCGTCGGCATGGCCGGTCCGACGCTCGTCGCCTTCGGCACCGAGGCCCAGCAGGCGCGACTGCTCCGCCCCGACTTCACGTGCGACGAGATCTGGTGCCAGATGTTCAGCGAGCCCGGCGCGGGATCGGACGTCGCGGCGCTCTCGACGCGCGCCGCGCGCGACGGCGACGAGTGGGTGATCAACGGCCAGAAGGTCTGGACGAGCATGGCGCACGTCGCCCGGTGGGGCCTGCTCCTCGCTCGGACCGACCCCGAAGCCCCAAAGCACAAGGGGCTGTCGTACTTCTACATCGACATGCACCAGAGCGGCGTCGACGTGCGACCACTGCGTCAGATGACCGGCGAGGCCGAGTTCAACGAGATCTTCTTCACCGACGCACGCATCCCGGACTCGCAGCGCATCGGCGAGGTCGGCGAAGGGTGGAGCGTCGCGATCGCGACCCTGATGAACGAACGCGTGATGCTCGGACGCGTCGGCAAGCTCAGCGGCCAGGACGGTGGTGTCGTGCGCCACGCGATCCGCGTCTGGAACGCGCTCCGACCCGAGGCCCGCGACCCGGTCCGGCGCGACGCGCTCGTCGAGCTCTGGATCGAGAGCGAGATCGTGCGCCTCACGATGCTGCGCGCGGAGCGGGCGCGCGATCAGGGCACTCCGGGTCCGGAAGGATCGATCGGGCGCCTCATGGTGAGCGAGCACCAACAGCGGGCGTTCGAGCTCATCGTGAACCTGCTCGGCCCGGAAGGGATGCTGATCTCCGACTACGAGATGCGGCGCCCCGACGTGATCGGCGAGACGGCGCTCGGCCCCGACGACAAGGTCGACCTCCAGAAGGGGTTCCTCACCACGCGCGGCTCGACGATCGGTGGGGGCACCACCGAGATCTCGCGCAACATCCTGGGGGAGCGCGTCCTGGGCCTTCCGAAGGAGCCGGCCCAGGATCGCGACGTGCCCTGGAGCAGCCTCCCCCGCTGACGCCGCGTCAGCCGCTGGCGGGAAGCTCGCGGAACGGGGTGTCC
>CAZHKE010000063.1:0-14934 GCA_964532485.1 uncultured Bifidobacteriaceae bacterium | reverse complement strand
GCGACCGAGACGCGCAGCCTCTCGGGCCAGCCCCGCGAGCGGAAGCGCAGGGTTCGCGGCGCCGATCAGCTCGGCGATCGACGCCCGCTCGTTGAGGAGCGTCGTCTGCGCGACACGCCATCCGTCGTTCACGTCACCGAGCCGATCGCGATCGGGCACTCGCACGTCGGTGAAGAAGACCTCGTTGAAGTGGGCGGCACCGGTCATCTGACGCAAGGGCCGCACATCGACGCCAGGTGCCTCCATGTCGAGGAGGAAGTAGGTGATCCCCGCGTGCTTCGGTACGTCGGGGTCGGTGCGGGTGAGGAGCATGCCTCGGCGCGAGTAGTGCGCGCCCGACGACCACACCTTCTGCCCGTTGACGATCCACTCGTCGCCGTCGCGCACTGCGGTCGTGCGCAAGCCGGCGAGATCGGACCCGGCACCCGGCTCCGAGAACAGCTGGCACCAGATCTCGTCGCCGACGAGGAGCGGCGGCAGCCACCGCGCACGCTGCTCGTCCGTGCCGTGTGCGATGACGGTGGGCCCGCCCATCGTGACGCCGATGCGGAAGACGTGATCGGGCACGTCGAAACGCGACGCCTCGTCGCCGAAGACGATCTGCTCGACGAAGCTCGCGTCTCGCCCGCCGTGCTCGCGTGGCCAGCCGATCGCGGCCCAGCCGTCTGCCGCGGCGCGGCGCTGGTAGTCGCGTGCTCGCGCCAGCGCGGCCTCGCTGTCGATCTCCGCTCCGAGCACGCCCGTGACGCTCGTGACGGTTCCCGACGGGCGCGGGTCGGCGTTCGCCTCGAGCCAGGCCCGGCACTCGGCCCGGAAGGCGCCGGCCTCGGGAGTGTCGATGAGGTCCATCGCTCGGCCTCGTGCGTGGGGGACGTCGGCGCCTCCTCGTGGCGCTCGAGAGGGCCAGAGGTTAACCTGTGTTCACTTCCGCCCGGTGGTCCACGGAGCCGCACAGTGCACACTTCGCACGCTCCCGGCGACGAGTCGGGTGATGCCCGCGACCGGATCGTGGCCGAGATCGACCGGCTGGGCCTGGCGGGCCACGTCGCCGACCTCGAGCTCGAAGGGCTCACCGTGGTGCCGCCCGAGCGCGTCGGTGGCACGGACCTGGCCGACCGCATGCTCGACCTGGTCCTCGACCTCATGGAGCGGCGCAACGGCGTGCGGCCCGACCTCTCGTCGGGTGCGACGCACACCAACATCTGCTTCCCGACGCTCTACTACTTCCTGTTCGAGGACCGGCTGTTCGAGCAGTGGCTGCTGCACCCCGTCGTGCGCGCGCTCGTCGACCACCTGCTGGGCGAGCAGTGCATCCTGCACACCACGACCGTCTTCATGAAGGGCCCGACGGATCCGCCGGTCGAGGGCCTCCAGCTCGGGCTCCACAGCGACCAGCAGATGGTGCCGGACCCGTTCCCGCCGTACGCGCTGCTTGCGGGTGCGACCCTGCTCCTCACCGACTACACCCGGGAGCAGGGGGCGTTCGCGTACGTTCCGGGCAGCCACCGCGCCGCGCGCCACCCGGCCGTCGGCGAGGCAGTCGAGCGCGCCGTCCCCGTGGAGGCGCCGCGGGGCTCGCTCCTCGTCCACCACGGCGCGCTGTGGCACGGATCGTTCGGGCGCACGACTCCCGGGCTGCGCGCCGGGCTCGCGTACGCGTACTCGCGCATGTTCGTGACCCCGCTGGAGGGGTATCGAGAGCGCGTCACCAAGGAGATCCTCGAGCGGAATCCGCCACGCTTCGCCACCCTGCTCGGCCAGCACGTGCCGGCGGGATGCACCGAGGACGGGCCCGACCTCGTGAAGGTCGGCCGAGCGGTCGCGAGGACGCCATGGGACTGAGGGAGACGACGGTGACGACGACCCCAAGAGCGACCACGCGCCCCATCGCACCGGACCTGTTCACCTGGCCGGCCGAGCGACCGTGCCTGGTCGGCTCCCGATGCGTCGAGTGCGCGACGGTCGTGTTCCCCGCCGCCGACACGTGCCCACGGTGCGGCAGCGCGCAGGTCGAGTCGCACGAGCTCGCGCGCCGGGGTCGGCTCTTCACGTACACGACGCAGAACTTCCTGCCCAAGGAGCCCTATGCAGGCCCCGAGACCGAGGAGACGTTCGCGGGCTTCACGCTCGGCTACGTGGAGCTGGGAGACGAGGTGATGGTCGAGGCGCGCCTCACCGAGCCCGACCCGGAGCGGTTGCAGATCGGGATGGAGATGGAGATGGTGGTGGTGCCGTTCCGGCGTGACGCCGACGGCACGGAGGTCCTGACGTTCGCGTTCGCTCCGATCGATCCGGAGGTCTCGTCGTGAACGTCGCGATCGTGGGCGTCGGCATGCACCCGTTCGGGCGCTTCGAGGGCAGGAACGCCCTCGAGCTGGGCGAGTACGCGGTGCGCCAGGCCCTCATGGACGCGGGCATCACGTGGCCCGACGCCGAGTTCGCCGTCGGCGGCACCCTCGGTGGCGTGCTCGAGGGCAGCGACGAGTCGGTGCAGGCCGACGTGATGGTGAGCCAGCTCGGGCTCACGGGGCTGCAGTTCACCAACGTGCACAACGGATGCGCGACGGCCGGCAGCACGCTGGCGATGGGCGCGGCGCTCATCGAGTCCGGCGCATACGACCTCGGCGTGTGCGTCGGGTTCGACAAGCATCCGCGGGGGCACTTCAACGCCGAGCCGGAGCAGCACGGCCTGCCGCGCTGGTACGGCGAGCTCGGGCTCATGATCACCACGCAGTTCTTCGCCATGAAGCTCAACCGCTACATGCACGACTACGGGATCTCGCGCGACGCGCTCGCCAGGGTGGCCGCGAAGAACTTCCGGAACGGCGCCCGGAATCCCAACGCGTGGCGTCGCAAGCCGTTGAGCGAGGAGGAGATCCTCGAGGCGCGGATGCTCAACTACCCGCTCACCCAGTACATGTTCTGCTCACCCGACGAAGGCGCGGCCGCGGTGGTGCTGTGCCGTGCGGACAAGGCGCGCGAGGTGACCGACCGACCTGTCTTTCTGCGGTCGGTTGCGGTGCGAACGCGCACTTGGGGGTCGTTCGAGGTGTTCGCACCGTGGCTCTCGCCCGACCGCGGGCAGGCACCGACCGTCGACGCGGCGCGTCGCTGCTTCGAGCAGGCCGGGGTCGAGCCGGGCGACGTCGACGTCGCGCAGCTCCAGGACTCCGAATCCGGCGCCGAGATCATGCACATGGCCGAGACGGGCCTCTGCGCCGACGGTGAGCAGGAGGAGCTGCTCGAGCGGGGCGAGACCGAGATCACCGGCCGCCTGCCGGTGAACACCGACGGGGGTCTCATCGCCAACGGCGAGCCGATCGGTGCATCGGGGATGCGCCAGGTGCACGAGATCGCGCTCCAGCTGCGCGGTGACGCCGGCGAGCGCCAGGTGCCCGGCGAGCCGAAGGTGGGATTCACCCAGGTGTACGGCGCGCCCGGCGTGAGCGCGTGCACCCTGCTCAGCGTCTAGCCGGATCCGCGCTCACGCCGACGGCGCAGGCCTCGACGCGTGGATCGGCGGCCGCAGGCCGCTCCACGGCTGGGCCGCCTCGAGCTGAGCGGCGACGCGGAGCAGGAGGTCCTCGCGGCCGTAGGCGGCGACGAGCATCACGCCCACGGGCAGGCCGTCGGAGCTGACGGCGAGCGGGAGGCTGATGGCGGGCTGGCCGGTCCAGTTCCACACCGCGCAGAACGGGCTGAACTCGACCGTGTGCGACATCGCGTCGGGGTTGTCCCATCCGAGGTGCCCGAGCGGTGGTGGGGGCGTGCCCAGGGTGGGCGTGAGCAGCAGGTCGTGGTCGGCCCACCACGCCGCGACTCGACGCGACCACCTCACGATCAGCTCCAGCGCGTCGAGGAGCTGGACGGCGCCGACCGCCCGGCCCGACTCGGCCTCCTCCCACGTGCGGTGCTCGAAGTCGGCCGCGGTGACGGCGCGCCCCAGGTCCCGGGCGACGCCCGCGACCGACACGGCCGTGCCGGCCGCGTGCGCCGGCATGATCCCCTCGAAGCCGGCCGTGACGTCGTCGATCGCCTCCGGCCAACCGCCTTCGACGCGGTGGCCGAGCGCTTCGAGCAGTTGGCCGACCTGCTCGACCGCGGCGGAGCAGTCGGCGTGCACCGGGCCGAGCAGCCCGTGCGTGCGGATCCCCACACGCTGCGGTCCCGGCGGGGTCGAGGCCTCGGCCAGGAACGGTCGCGGCGCGCCCGGAGCGACGATCGGGTCCCCGGGCTCCGCACCCGTGAGCACGTCGAGCATCGCCGCGGTGTCCCGGACGCTGGTGGTGACGCAGTGCTCGACCGAGTTCCCACCGGCGGGCGTTCCGGCGTGAGGCCCCGACGACACGCGCCCCCGCGAGACCTTCAGGCCGACGAGCCCGCACGCGCTCGCCGGCATGCGGATCGACCCGCCGCCGTCGCTCGCACCGGCGACGGGCACGAGCCCGGCGGCGACCGCGGCCGCGGACCCGCCGCTGGATCCCGCGGGTGTTCGGGTCGGATCCCACGGGTTGTGCGTCGGACCCGTCGCGGCGGGCTCGGTCGTCACCGAGAAGCCGAGCTCGGGCGTGTTCGTCTTGCCGACGATGACGAAGCCGGCGTCGCGGACCCGCCGCACCACCGACGAGTCGCCGCCGCGGAAGACGTAGCCGGCGTCGCGCAGCGCACGGTTGCCGCGGTGGTACGGCGAGCCATCGAGTCGACCGCCGGCACCGAGATCCTTCACGAGGTACGGGACACCGCAGAACGGGGCTCCGGACCGCGCGGTGCTGACCTCCGCACGCGCCTCGTCGAAGCGCGTGTGGATCACCGCGTTGAGCAGCCCGTCGAGCTGCTCGATGCGGGCGATCGCGGATTCGACGAGCTCGACCGTCGAGACGTCACCCCGCCGCACGAGCTCGGCTTGGGCGGTCGCGTCGAGCAACGCGACGTCGTCCATCACGATTGCAAGGTAACGACGGCGTGCGTACGGTGCAATCGGTGGGAGCGACCCGCGGCGACATGCTCTACTCGCTGGTCGAAGAGTTCGCCGCCTTCGGTGATCATCGCACCGGCACACCGGTCGATCGTGCGACTCGAACCTGGTTCGCCGCGCAGCTCGAGACTCGGGGCGCTCGTGCTGCGATGGTGCCGTACGAGTTCGACCGCTACGTCGCCGACGCCCGCATCGTCGCGGACGGAGCCGCGATTCGGTGCGTACCGCTGTTCTACTCGGGCGTCGGCTCGGCCGCGACGGACGCCCCGTTCACCGCCGGCCTCGACGTTCCGGGTGCGGGAGCTCACTCGAGCGATGCTGCCGACGCGGCTCTTGCCGACGCCCGCGCATCGGGTCGTCACGTCGCGGTGCTCGGCACCGGTGGCCGTGATGGTCGGCTCGTCGCGATCAACCGACCGGTGGCCGAACCGCTCGGCCCGCTGGCCGTCCTCGTCGCGGGTGCGGACCTGGAGCGGTGCGCGGAGGGTCCTGTCGAGGTCACGGTCGATGCCCACGTGGAGTCGGGCGAGTCGGCGACCGTCGTCGCGGGGCGAGGCGGGGGTGGCGGTGGTGAGGCCGCGCTCGTCCTCACCACGCCGCTGACCGGCTGGTTCGGGTGCGCAGGCGAGCGGGGGACAGGGATCGCGCTGCTCCTCGAGCTGCTCGCCACGATGCCGGTCGACGTGCCGGTGGTCGTGATCGGGACGACGGGGCACGAGCTCGGCTACCTCGGTCTGCGAGAGCACCTGGCGCAAGACGCCGACGCGCCGCGCCTCGTCGTGCACCTCGGGGCGGGTCTCGCGGCGGGAGACGGACGCGAGCTCGGCGCGCTCCGGGTCGCCCTCGTGGACGGCCTCGCGGCCCCGATGGTCGAGGAGCTGAGCGCCGCGCTCGCGCCGGCCGCGCTCCCGGCGGTGGCCTGGGATCCCGCGCTGCCCGCCGACTCCGGTGAGGGCTCCGTGTGGCGCGGCCGGGGTGCCCCCGTGCTGTCGCTGGTCGGCTGGTTCGACGGATTTCACACGCCCCAGGACGTGCCGGGCACGGTCACCAGCCCGGCACTGCTCGACCAGGTCGCGGCGGCGCTGATCCGCGCCGTGCACCTCGTCGCCTGAGGGGCTCGCGACGCTCAGGCCTGGGCCTGCGTGGTCGCCGCGAGCGCGAGCAGCTTCACGGGGTCGGGCGAGTCACCCGTGCAGTCGTAGGGAAGATCTGCTCCGACCAGGCGCGTGAACCGCTCGTCGAGGTCGACGAGCCGCTGGATCTCGTCCGGTGTGTAGGCCTCGAAGGCGCGCACGTGGGGGCGCGAGAACGCGGTGTGCAGGGCGACCCGGTGGCCGGGCGTCGTGCGCGCGCCGCTCCGGTGCCACGTGTGCCCGGTCCAGAGGACGATCGAGCCGGCGGGCGCGACGACGGGGACCGCGACGTCGAGGCCCTCGCCGGGACGTGGATGGCGCCGGTGCCGATGGCTCCCGGGCACGAGATGCGTCGAGCCGCCGGGGCCGTCGAAGGGGTCGCAGCACCAGATCGCGGTGGCGACGTGGGCCTGTACGGGGAACGGCTCGGGGAAGAACTGGTTGTCGGCGTGCACCGGGCCGGCCTGCGCGCCCTGCTCGAGGATGCTGCCCGTCGTCACCTGCGAGACGTAGCCCTCGCCGAGCAGGAGGGCGAGGAGCGCGGTCAGCTTCGGGATGAGCACGGCACGGGCGAAGATCTCGCGGCGGGCGAGGAGCCGGTACACCATCGACGTGTTGGGACCGAAGTCGAACGGCGTGACGCCGCGGGCCCGGTGCTCCTCGGTCACCTCGACGATCGCGGCGCGCACCGCATCGAAGAGCGTGCGGGGCGCCGCATCCTCCACGACGGTGTAGCCGTTCGTCTCGAGGTCGGCCGCGTTGGTCCCGAGTCCGAGCTCGTCGATCGCCGCCGCGATCCGCTGGCGCGCCTGCGTGTGGGGCGCAGCCTGGGTGAACGTCCCTTCGCGCGTGGGCGCGTCGTGCGTCATCGGCCGGTGAACGTGGCCGGCCGGTGCTCCATGAACGCCCGCACCGCCTCCTGGTGGTCGTCGGTCTCGAAGAGCCGGGCGAGGGAGTGGCCGACGAACGTCGCCATCTCGTCGAGGTCGTCGGTGCGACGGCCCACCGCGAGTCGCAGCCCCTCCTTGGCGGTGCGCACCGCCTGCGGCGGGTTCGCGGCGACGCGGGCGGCGAGCGCGTGTGCTTCGACGAGCAGCTCGTCGGCGGGAACGACGCGTGACACCAGCCCGAGCCGCGCCGCGGTGGCCGCGTCGATGATGTCGCCCGAGAGGAGCAGCTCCGCGGCGACCGAGCGCCCCACGAGCTGCGGCAGGAGCCAATAGCCGGTGACGTCCGCGCTCAAGCCCATCTTGACGAAGAGCTGACCGAACTTGGCGTGCTCGGAAGCGACACGCACGTCGCACAGCAGCGCGAAGTCCATGCCGATCCCCAGCGCGACGCCGTTCACGGCCGCGATCACCGGGGTGTCGAGCGCGAGCATCGCGGCGACGCTCGGGGTGATCGGCGGTTCGGGCCCGGCGAGCTCGGCGAGCGTCGCTTCCATCCGCGGGTCACCCCAGGCCTTCTTCACGTCGTCGCCGGCGCAGAAGGCCCGCCCGGAACCCGTGAGCACGAGTGCGCGCACGTCGGGGTCGGCATCTGCGGACGCCAGGACGTGCAGGAGCTCCTCCTCCATCTCGAACGTCGCCGCGTTCAGCGCGTCGGGCCGGTCGAGCGTGATCGTGCCGACGCCGTCGGCGCCCGTCTCGTACGTGATGGTCGTGAGGTCCACCCCTGCGTCCCCCTGAACGCCCGCTCCGGATCTGGTTCCTTGACCGGCATGTGAACGGTAACTAACTTTCGCCGCGAGTTCACGCTGCCCGGCTGGTGAGGCCGGACGACCGGGGGGATCGCATGCGCAGGAGTGGTCGGAGCCACAGGACCGTTCGACGCATCGTCGTGGGAGCGGCGGTGGCCGCGCTCGCGATCGGCGCGGGTGTCGTGCCCGCAGGTGCCGAGGCGCCCGCGAAGACGTCGGGCGACCCCGTCAAGGTGATGGTGATCTACGAGAAGTCCGCCGGCGTCGCCAACCCCGAGATCCCCGAGGGCGCCAAGGCCGCGGCGAAGGCGCTCAACAAGGGGGACGGCATCGGCGGACGGCCGGTGAAGGTCCTCGTGTGCGACACCAACAACGACCCCAACACCGCGGCCGAGTGCGGGCGCACGGCCGTCGACGAAGGGGTCGTCGCTCTCGTCGGCGTGCTCACGCCCTACTCCGACGGGTTCATGCCGCTGATGGAGGAGAACAACATCCCGTCGATCGGTGTGGTCGCGGCCGGGGCATCCGACTTCACGTCGCCCGCGGCCTTCCCGATCACCGGTGGGCTGCCCGCCACGGCCGGGAACCTGCCGCGCTTCCTCGCCGACGACGGCGCGGAGAAGGTCAGCATCGCCCGGATCGACCTGGCCCAAGCCGCGATCATCCCGACCTTCGCGACCACGACCCTCGCCGCCGTCGGTCAGACGCTCAACCAGGACGTGCCCGTTCCCGAGAGCGCGCCCGACATGTCGAGCTACGTCGAAGCTGCGCTCGCGGACGGGACCGACGGCATCCTCGTCGCGCTCTCCGGCCAGGACGCGGTGAACTTCGTCCAGGCCGCCAAGCAGGCCGACCCGAACGTGAAGCTCGCGGTCATCTCCACCGAGCCCGGCGCCTTCCGCGACGCGCTCGGCGACGACGCGGCCGGCATCATCCAGGGCCCCGCGTTCCTGCCGCCGCTCAGCGTGAAGACCCCGGAGGGCACTCGGTTCCTCAAGGAGATGAAGGCCGCCGGCTACAAGGACACGACGGGGTTCCGCCTCAACTCGTGGGTGTCGATGCAGGTGCTGGCGCAGGTGGCGGACCCCCTGTCGGAGGTCACCGCCCCGGCCGTGTTCGACGCGCTCAACACGACGGACGACCTCGAGACCGGGCTGACGCCGCCGTTGCAGTGGACGACGCCGGCGGACGTGGGTCTCCCGCTGGAGCGGGTCTTCAACGGCTGCGAGCTCGCCGTGAAGCTCACGAAGGGGTCGAAGGTGAAGCCCGTGACGGGCGACTTCTTCGACGCGTTCACGGACCAGGACTGCCCGACGCCCTGACGAAGCTCTCGGGCCGCGCACCTCGGGCGCGCTGAACCATGGCCGAGGACATCCTTCGGTTCGCGATCCTCGGGCTCGGCGCCGGTGCGGTCTACGCGATCACCGCGCTCGGCGTGGTGCTGGTGTACCGCGGATCGGGGGTCGTGAACTTCGCGCACGGCGCCATCGGGATGGTCGGCGCGTTCATCTTCTACACGGAGCGTGAGGCGGGGACACCGACCTGGGTCGCGTGGGCGTGGGCGCTCGGGTTCGCCGCGCTCCTCGGCGCGGCGATCCATCTCGTCGTCATGCGTTCGCTGCGGCGCGCGCCGCCGATCTCGCGGCTGGTCGCGACGCTCGGGATCTTCGCCATCCTCTTCTCGTGGGCACACGGCGAGTACGGCGACACGCCGCGGATCGTAGCGAAGCTGCTCCCGATCGACGCGCTCGACGTGCTGCCCGACATCTCGATCGGCGAGGACCGCATCATCCTGCTGTCGATCGGGATCCTCCTCACGGTCGTGCTCACGCTCGTCTACCGCTACACGCGCTTCGGGCTCGCCACCAGCGCGGTGGCCGAGAGCCGGCGCGCGACGTCGGCGCAGGGCATCTCGCCCGACCTGATCGCCACCGTGAACTGGTCGCTCGGGTCGATGTTGGCCGTGCTCGCCGCGGTGCTCGTCGTGAACATCGCCGGGCTCTCCGTCGTCGGGCTGACGCTCCTGATCGTTCCGGCGCTCGCGGCCGCGCTGGTCGGGGCGTTCCGATCGTTCCCGCTCACGCTGCTCGGCGGTCTCCTCATCGGCGTGCTCCAGTCGGAGATCGCCTGGCTGCAGACCTACCTGACCGAGCAGCGCGGTGAGATCGTGACGCTCGACGGCTGGGCCGAGTCGGTGCCGTTCCTCGTGATCATCCTCGTGCTGGTCGTGCTCGGGCGATCGCTCCCGCTGCGCGGCGACCCGACCGAGCGCCCCCCCGAGGTCGGCCCCGGTCGGCTCCGACCCGTGGTGCTGGTGCCCGTCGTCGTCGTGACCGTGCTGCTCGTGTCGTTCGCGTTCTCGACGACCCTCGTGGAGGCGGTCACCACGAGCGCCGCGTTCGGGATCGTGGTCCTGTCGCTCGTCGTGGTCACCGGCTTCACGGGGCAGCTGTCACTCGCCCAGTTCGCGCTCGCGGGCATCGGCGGCTGGATGGCGGCGTCGCTCGTGGTCGACGAGGGAGCGCCGTTCTGGCTCGCGGTGATCGTCGGCGTGCTGGGCGCCGTGCCGGTGGGGGTGCTCGTCGGGCTGCCGTCGTTGCGCACCCGTGGTGTGAACCTCGCGGTCGCGACGCTCGGGCTCGCGGTCGTGATCCAGGCCTGGGTGCTCGGCGACGCCGACCGCACCGGCGGGATCACGGGGCTCGACGTCGGTGCCCCCGACCTGTTCGGTCTCGAGATCGATCCGCTGCACCATCCCGAGCGCTACGCGCTGCTCGCGGTCGCGCTGCTCACGATCGCGGGCGTGCTGGTCGCCAACCTGCGGCGCGGGCGCGCGGGCCGACGTCTCGTCGCGGTGCGGTCGAACGAGCGCGCGGCTGCGTCGCTCGGCATCTCGGTGTTCGGCGCCAAGCTCTACGCCTTCGGTCTCAGCGCGGCGATCGCCGCGATCGGTGGTGTGCTGATCACGTTCCGCCGTCCGACCGCGGTGTTCCTCCCGACGTTCTCGATCTTCGAGTCGATCTTCGTGGTGATCTACGCAGTCATTGGTGGGATCGGGTTCGTGCTCGGTTCGGTGCTCGGCGGCGCGATCGCGCCCGGCGCCTTCGCCACGAGCCTCTTCGGCGATCTGCTCGACGACAACGAGACGGTGCAGGTGGTGCTCGGCTTCGTGCTCCTCGTCGTGCTCGTGGTCGTCCCCGACGGGCTGGCCTCGTTGCCGCGCCGCCTCGCCGCCCGGGTCCGCCGCCGCCCTGCCGCCGAGGCACGGACGACCACGCTGCCGGCCGAGTCCACTCGCGAGCCGGTGCGACCGGCCACGCTCGAGCTGCACGATGTCGGGGTCCGGTTCGGGGGAGTGACCGCGCTCGAACGCGTCTCGCTGACGGTGCGCCCCGGCGAGGTGCTCGGCCTGATCGGTCCGAACGGCGCGGGCAAGACGACGCTGATCGACGCGGCCACCGGCTTCGTGCGTGCAAGCGGCGATATCACGCTCGACGGGCGCAGAGTGGATCGCTGGTCACCACGCCGCCGTGCGGCGGCCGGGATCGCGCGCAGCTTCCAGTCGCTCGAGCTGTTCGAGAGCCTCACCGTGATGGAGAACCTACGCGTCGCGTCCGAGCCGCGCGATCGCGCCGCGTACCTGAGCGACCTGGTCTGGCCCCGACGCGCGCCCCTCGCTCCGACCGCGGTCGCCGCGATCCGTGAGTTCGGGCTCGAGCCCGACCTGGACCGGAGACCCGACGAGCTGCCCTACGGGCGACGACGGCTCGTCGCGATCGCGCGCGCCGTCGCGGCAGCCCCGTCGGTGCTGTTCCTCGACGAGCCGGCCGCCGGTCTGAGCGACGAGGAGACGGCGGGGCTCGGCGAGCTGATCCGGCGACTGGCGCGCGACTGGGGGATCGCCGTGCTCCTCGTCGAGCACGACGTCGAGCTCGTGCTCGACGTGTGCGACCGAGTCGTGGTGCTCGACGAGGGTCAGCAGCTGGCGGCGGGGACACCCGACGAGGTCCGTCACGCGCCCGAGGTCGTCGCGGCCTACATCGGGGCTCCCGTCGCCGACGGCGAGGTCGGCGGCGCGGTGCCAGCGGCGTCGGCGGCTTCGCCGGCGACGTCCGAGTCGCTGGTCGCGGTGCGCGGCCTCGACGCCGGGTACGGGGATCTCGCCGCGGTGCGGGCGCTCGACCTCGAGGTGCGCGCCGGCGAGGTCGTCGCCCTCCTCGGTCCGAACGGGGCCGGCAAGACGACCACGTTGCTCACGATCGCGGGCGAGCTCGCGCCGCTGGCCGGTGAGGTCAGCTGCCTCGGGTCGTCGCCGCGAGCACCCCTACAAGCGCGCGTGCGGCGCGGCCTCGGCTTCGTTCCCGAGGAGCGCGCCGTGTTCACGTCGCTGTCGGCGGGAGCCAACCTGCGGCTCCGGCGCGGGGCTACCAAGGGCGCCGTCGAGCTGTTCCCCGAGCTCGCGCCGCTGCTCCGCCGGCGGGCGGGCCTCTTGTCGGGCGGCGAGCAGCAGATGCTCACGCTGGGCCGCGCGCTGGCGGGCGACCCGAAGCTGCTCCTCGTCGACGAGCTGTCGCTCGGCCTCGCACCGCTGGTCGTGCGGCGATTGCTGCTCGCGGTGCGGGCCGCCGCGGACCGCGGGGTCGGCGTGCTGCTGGTCGAGCAGCACGCGAGCGAGGCGCTGAGCGTCGCCGACCGCGTCGTCGTGCTGCGGCGAGGTCAGGTCGCGCTCGAGGGGTCTGCGGTCGAGCTGCGCGCGCACGTGGGCGACCTGGAGTCTGCGTACCTGTCGGGCCTCGACGATCGCGAGGCGGGACGAGAGGGGGCCGGGACACATGGACGCGCATGAGCTGGCGTACACGTCGGCACGCGAGCAGGCGGCGATGGTGCGCCGCGGCGAGGTCACGTCGATCGAGCTCGTCGAGTGCTACCTCGCTCGTATCGAGCGCCTGAACCCGATCCTGAACGCGTACGTGACGGTCGCCGCCGAGGTGGCGCGCGAGCAGGCGTCGGCCGCGCAGGAATCGCTGCAGGACGAGACCGCACCCGATCACGACGCGCCCTTTCTCGGCGTGCCGATCTCGATCAAGGACCTGCACGAAACGGCCGGGATCCGCTCGACGCACGGGACGGCCGAGTGGCACGACCGAGTGCCCGACACCGACGACGAGGTCGTCGCGCGCTGCCGTCGTGCGGGGTTCGTCTTCTTGGGCAAGACGATCGTGCCCGAGTTCGGCCCGCTCAACATCAGCGAGCCGCCGGCCTATCCGCCGGGTCGCAACCCGTGGGACCCGGAGCGATCGTGTGGCGGATCGTCGGGCGGCGCTGCCGCCGGGGTCGTCGCCGGCCTGTGCGCGGTGTCGCACGGCTCCGACGGCGGCGGCTCGATCCGCAACCCGTCGTCTTGGTGCGGGGCGGTGGGGCTCAAGCCGCAGCGAGGACGCGTGTCGGCCGCGCCCGACGCCCAGCAGTTCTTCTCGATCAATGGTCCGATCGCACGGGACGTCGCCGACGCCGCCGCGCTCCTCGACGTCATGGCCGGTCCGGCGACCGGTGACGCCTGGTGGGCGCCACCGTTGTCGCGCCCGCTCGTCGAGGAGGTCGGCCGCGCGCCGGCGCGCCTGCGCGTGGCCTTCCATGCTCATCCGGGAGTCGAACGCGATTCGTGCGCGGCGGCAAACCGCGCCGCGGCCGAAGACACCGCGGCGCTCCTCGAGTCTCTGGGTCACGATGTCGAGGAGGTCGCGCCGCCCGGCTACGCCGAGGATCTGCTCGTGGCGTCGTCGATGATCTTCGCGGCGCAGCATGCAGCCGCTGCCGACCGGATCCCGTACCCGCCGCTCGAGACGCTCGACCCCTGGATGCGCACGCTCGTCGAGATGGGCCGGCTCGTGAGCGCGGTCGACTTCGTGCGGGCCTTCGACGATCTCCAGGCGCTCTCACGGCGGACCGTCGCGTTCTTCGACGAGTTCGACCTCTTCGTGTCGCCCACGGTCGCGGGGCCGCCGCCGGTCGTCGGGTCCATGAAGGACGCGGGCATCGAGCGGGTGACGGAGTTCTGGGCGCTGACGCCGTTCACCGCACTCTGGAACACGACGGGCCAGCCGGCTGCTTCGGTGCCGGTCGCCGTCGACGACGCCGGGCTCCCCGTCGGCGTGCAGCTGGTCGGTCGCCCGGCCGACGAAGCGACGGTCGTCGCGGTCGCGTCGCTGGTGGAGGCCGAGCGCCCGTGGGCCGGCCGCCGCCCGCCGGTCTCCTGATCAGCGCGTCGCGGGCGGGCGCTGATCGGTCGGTCGGCCCGCGAAGGCCTGCGCGATCGAGATCCACTCGCGCGCCGCGTCACCGCGAACCTCCAGGCCCGTGTCGTCGGGGTGTCGGCGCTGGGTGACGACCCGGCAGAAGTCCAGCGCGGTGCCGCGCACGGCCTCGTCGGCGTCGTCACCCCAGGTCCACGTCGACCCGTCGGGGGCTTCGAGCTCGACCCGCACCGCGACGTCGGGCATCGTGCGGCCGCGCACGGCGTAAGCGAACGGGCGGGTGCGCACGCCCAGCTCGGCGACGTGGCGGAGGCGCGCGCTCGACTCGCCGGGCGTGCCCAGTGCATCCCGGACGTCCTCGCCGTGGGCCCACGTCTCCATCAGGCGCGCGGTGGCGAACGACATGGCCGACATCGGCGCTGCGATCCAGGGCACCCGGTCACGCGGGCCGTGCGCGTGCAAGGCGTCGAGCGTGGCGGCGCGCGCGCCGCGCCACCATGTGAGCACCTCGGGCCCGGGCAACGATCGACCCCGCTCGGTGAGCCCGGCTTCCGTCGCGTCGATGTCCGCGACGAGCTCCGCCAGCCAGGAGGCGAACGCGTCCTCGTCGGTCAGCGCGGTCGCGGCCAGCTCCTCGGAGACGGCGAGGTGCGCGACGCTGTCGCGCACGTCCCACCCGGCGGCCGGCGTCGTCGCCGCCCAGCCCCGATCGTCGAGACCGGTGACGAGCCGGTCGAGCGCGGCTTCCTCGTCGGTCAGGTCGGCCAAGAGGGCCGCGTAGTCGCCCACGGCCGCGATGCTAACGGGCGTGAACGGTCGCTAACATCCGGCCGACTCGAGCGGAAGACTCGAGCGGACGACCCGAGCGGACGA
>CAZHKE010000062.1:0-17782 GCA_964532485.1 uncultured Bifidobacteriaceae bacterium | reverse complement strand
ACAGTGCAGGTGATCCCGCACATCACCGACGAGCTCAAGGGGCGCATCACCCGCCTGGCCGACGACGACGTCGACGTCGTGATCACCGAGGTGGGGGGCACCGTGGGCGACATCGAGATCCTCCCGTTCCTCGAGGCCATCCGGCAGTTCCGCAAGGACGTCGGGCGCGACAACGTCTTCTACGTCCACGTGACGCTCGTGCCGTTCATCGGCCCGTCGGGGGAGCAGAAGACGAAGCCGACGCAGCACTCCGTCACCGAGCTGCGCAGCCGTGGCATCCAGCCCGACGCGATCGTGTGCCGCTCCGACCGCCCGATCCCAGCGCGGCTCAAGGAGAAGATCTCTCAGCTCTGCGACGTGCCCGAGCAGGGGATCGTGTCCGCGATCGACGCCGAGCACCTCTACGAGATCCCGCTGGTGCTGAACGAGGAGGGACTCGACGACTACGTGTGCACGATGCTCCGGCTCGACGACACGGTGCCCGACCTCGACGAGTGGCGCGCCCTCGTCTCCAGAGTCGAGCGTGCCGAGCGGCCGGCGAAGATCGGGCTCGTCGGCAAGTACGTCAACCTGCCCGACGCGTACCTCTCGGTCGTCGAAGCACTCCGCCACGGTGGGTACGCGAGCGGCGCACGCGTCGAGATCGACTGGATCGCCGCCGACGACACCGAAGGGCTCCTCGCGGAGGGGCGCCTGCGCGAGCTCGACGGCATCGTGATCCCGGGCGGCTTCGGGTTCCGGGGCATCGACGGCAAGGTGACGGCCGCGGGCTTCGCGCGTGAGCACGGTGTGCCCTTCCTCGGACTCTGCCTCGGGCTGCACTGCGCGGTCATCGAGTTCGCGCGCGACGCGTGCGGTCTGGCGGGCGCCAACTCCAGCGAGTTCGACTCGCAGTCGCCGCACCCCGTCATCGACCTGATGGACGAGCAGCGCGACGTCGTGGACCTCGGCGGCACCATGCGACTCGGCGCGTATCCGGCGAAGCTGCATCCGGGCACGCTCGTCCGCGACGCGTACGGCGAGGACGTGGTGTACGAGCGTCACCGGCATCGCTACGAGGTGAACAACAGGTACCGGCGCAAGCTCGAGGACGCCGGCCTGATCTGCTCGGGGACGTCGCCCGACGAGCGCCTCGTCGAGTTCATCGAGCTGGCGCGGGAGATGCACCCGTTCTTCGTGGCGACGCAGGCCCACCCCGAGTTCAAGAGCCGCCCCGACCGCCCGCACCCGCTGTTCGCCGCGTTCGTGGGTGCCGCCGCCGACCGCGCCGAGGGGCGAGCCCCGCGTCTCCCGATCGACGCCGGCGACCCGCTCCGCTCGGCGCCGGAGATGCTCGCCGGGTCGTGAAACCGCCGACGTGACCCGGTTCCGCATCGTCGACACGACGATGCGTGCGCACAGTGGCTTCCTCGAGTTGCTCGAGGCCACGATCGAAGGACCGGGTGACGAGCAGTTCGTCCGGACGATCGTGCGCCACCCGGGCGCCGTCACGGTCGTGCCCGTGCTCGGCGACGCCCCCGACGTGCTCCTCGTCCGCCAGTACCGAGCTGCCGTGGGCACCGAGATCCTCGAGGCGCCGGCAGGCAAGCGCGACGTCGACGGCGAGGCCCCTGACGAGACCGCGCGCCGCGAGCTCGAGGAGGAGGTGGCGCACCGCGCCGGCCGACTCGAGTGGCTCGGTGAGTGCTACACCTCGCCGGGCTTCTGCGACGAGTACGCGTACCTGTACGCCGCGTTCGACCTCACGCCGCTCGACGCGCCCAGCGCGGCGACCGCGGAGGAGGCGGTGATGACCGTCGAACGCGTGCCGCTGGCGGCCGTCGACGACCTGATCGCCCACCGCGAGCTCGTCGACGCGACCACGATCGTGGGGCTGCTCTTGACCCGCGCGCTCCTCACCGGGTCCGTGCCCGCGGGCGCATGACCGACTCGGTCGCGACCGCGGACAACCTCGACGACCTGCTGGCCGAGCACGCGACCTGGCTCGCGGTGGAGCGCGGGCTGCGACCCAACACGCTCGATGCGTACCGGCGTGATCTGCGGGAGTACGTGTCGTTCCTCCGGTCTCGGGGCATCGCTGACGCGGGCGCAGTCGACGTCGGCGTGGTGCGCGAGTACGTCGCGAGGCGCGCATCCACGGTCGGCGACGAGCCGGATGCCCGCCCGCCGGCGCCGGCCAGCGTCGCTCGCGCGCTCGTGGCCGTCCGGTCGTTCCACCGGTTCTGCGTCGACGAGGGGTTCTCCAGCGACGATCCCACCGAGGACGTGCGCGCACCGAAGGTGCCGGCGGGCATCCCGAAGGCGCTCGGCGAGACCGAGGTGTCGGCGCTCCTCGACGTCGTCGTCGGCGACGAACCGCGCGCCCTCCGGGACCGGGCGATCCTCGAGGCCCTCTACGCCACCGGCGCGCGCATCACGGAGCTGGTGGGGCTGGATCGCCGCGACCTCGCGCTCGACGACGGGCTCCTCCGGGTCTTCGGCAAGGGAGCGAAGGAGCGCGTGGTCCCGGTCGGTCGACCTGCCCGCGAGGCGCTCGACGCCTACCTCGCTCGAGGCCGCCCCGAGCTCGCGCGCTCGGGCGGCGCAGCGCGCCGCGCCGGCGACGCGGTGTTCCTGAACGCCCGCGGGGGCCGGCTCACACGCCAGGGCTGCTGGCGGATCGTGCGCGAAGCCGGTGGGCGGGCGGGTCTCGGGGATCGGGTGCACCCGCACGTGCTCCGGCACTCCTGCGCCACGCACCTCCTCGACCACGGCGCCGACATCCGAGTCGTCCAGGAGGTGCTGGGACACGCCAGCGTCTCCACGACGCAGGTGTACACGAAGGTGTCGCCCGAACGCCTCCGGGCCGTCTACGACGGCGCCCATCCCCGCTCCGGAGAATCAAGGGATTCTGCCGGTCTCGCCGTCGCACCCCGGCGGTACCATTGAGCCATGGTCGCTCCAGACACCTCGGTCGTTCGCGTCCAGCTCGAGGAGGAGCGGGCGCGCCTGCGGGCCCGCTTGCGGGAGCTCGGTGCAGGTGAGGCGTTCGACGAGGGCTTCGCCGACTCGAGCCAGGTGACGGCGGAGCGGGGCGAGCTCGACGCGATCGCCGGCACCCTCGCCGACTCGCTCGACGAGGTCGAGGACGCCCTGGGCAAGCTCGACGCGGGCACGTACGGGGCGTGCGAGTCGTGCGGGCAGGAGATCTCGGCGGCCCGGCTCGAGGCGAAGCCCGCGGCCCGGCTCTGCATCACCTGCGCCTCCAAGTCCCGCTGACGGACGCGGTCGGGACGCCGCGTGGACCTGCGCGAGGCGCTGATCTTCTTCCTGTGCCTCGTCGTGGCGGTGATCCTCCACGAGATCAGCCACGGCGTCGTCGCGCTCTGGTTCGGTGACGACACGGCCAAGCGCGCCGGTCGGCTCACGCTCAACCCCATCCCGCACATCGACCCGTTCGGCTCGATCGTCCTGCCCGCGCTGGGCGCGCTCTCGGGCCTCCCGGTCATCGGCTTCGCGAAGCCCGTCCCGGTGAACCCGGCTCGCCTGCGACGACCACGCCGCGACCTGGTGTTCGTGAGCCTCGCCGGGCCGGCGACGAACTTCCTGCTCTGCCTGATCTTTGCCGTGATCGCACGGTGGATGGTCGATCAGGGGCGCGGCATCGGCGGCACGTTCGACAACGCCACCGGTGACCTGCTCCTCGAGATCGTCTTCTACTTCTCGCTCATCAACCTCCTCCTCGGGCTGTTCAACCTGCTGCCGATTCCCCCGCTCGACGGCTCCGCGCTCATCGAGCGCGTGCTACCTGCCTCGTGGCTCCCGCACTGGTACCGCTTCCGGCCCTACGGAATCGTCGTGCTGTTCGCGCTGATCTTCTTCACCGGCGTCCTCACCACGATCGTCACGCCGTTCTACGACGCTCTCTACGACTTCGTGGTCGGCGCATGAGCATCTCCATCCACCGCGTCGGCCATCTCGGGCGTCGCTTCGTGACGGCGCTGTACCCCGGGCCGCCGCACCCGGCCGACGACGCGTGGGTCCGGTCGGTGCTGCGTCCCGGAGAGTACGAGCTCTGGTCACAGCTCCCGCGTCACGACCGGCGGCACTCGATCGCCGTCGCACGTCGCGCACGGGTCACGCTCGCCGGGACCGACGACGCTGCCGACGAGCGATGGGCCGCCGCGGCCCTCCTGCACGACGTCGGCAAGCTCGACGCCGGCCTCGGCGTGTTGGGTCGCGTCGGCGCGACCATCGCGGGAGCGGCGGCTGGTCGCGAGACGTCGAAATCCTGGACGCATCGGCGCGGCTACACGCGGCGTGTCGGTCTGTACCTGCGGCACGGCGAGCTGGGAGCCGAGCGGATCCGTCGGGTCGGTGGCACCGAGGAGGCCGCGCGGTGGGCCGCCGCGCACCACGATCCGTCGGCATGGCCCGGCACGGGAATCCCGGCGCCGGTCGTGGCCGCGCTCCACGAAGCCGACGACGACTGAACCCCGCCGCTCGGGGCGTCAGCGACCGAACCCCGCCGCTCGGGGCGTCAGCGACGCGGGAGCAGACCGGTGGCCCGGCGCACGCGCTCGACGACCTTCGACGCGATCGCGCCGGCCTTCTCCGCGCCGAGAGCGAGCGCGTCGTCGACCTGCGCCGGGTCGGCCTCCAGCGCGGCGAAGCGCTCCTGGACGGGGCGCAGCAGCTCGACGACCGCGTCCGCCGTGGCGGTCTTCAGCGCTCCGTACCCCTGGCCGTCGAGATCGCGGGCCACGTCGTCGACGCTGCGCTCGGTCGCCGCGGCGAGGATCTCCAGCAAGTTCGACACGCCGGGCTTCGCAGCGGGATCGTGGTGGATCTCGGTCTCCGAGTCTGTGACCGCGCTCTTGAACCGCTTGGCGATCGCACCGGGTTCGTCGAGCACCGGTACGGTGCCCTGAGGAGAGCTGGCTGACTTCGCCATCTTCACCGTCGGGTTCTGCAGATCCATCACCCGAGCTCCGAGCCTCGGGATCGCCGCCTCGGGGACGACGAACGTCTCCCCGAAGCGATGGTTGAACCGGATGGCGAGGTCGCGCGCGAGCTCGAGGTGCTGGCGCTGGTCGTCGCCGACGGGGACGCGATCGGTGTCGTAGGCGAGGATGTCGGCGGCCATGAGCACCGGATAGTCGAACAGCCCGACGCTCACCGACTCCTGGCCCTTCACGCCCCCAGGGGCGGCCTCGCCGCTCTTCTCCTTGAACTGCGTCATGCGCCGAAGCTCGCCGAACGTCGCCACGCAGTTCAGGATCCACGTCAGCTCGGTGTGCTCGCGCACCTGGCTCTGGACGAACAACGTGCAGCGGCTCGGATCGAGCCCGGCCGCCAGCAGCAGCGTCGCGGTCCGTCGCGTCGCCGCCGAGAGGTCGGCGGGATCGAACGGCGTCGTCATCGCGTGCAGGTCGACGACGCAGTAGATCGAGTCGTGCTCGTCCTGATCGGCAACCCACTGCCGCAACGCGCCGAGGTAGTTGCCGAGGTGGACCTCACCGGTCGGCTGGATGCCACTGAAGACCCGGGCCATGAGAAGAAGGTAGTCATGGATGTCGCGGACCTCGGAACACCTTCCGGTACCCTCGAGCCAGATGGGTTACGAGGTCGAGACGTCGGTCTTCGCGGGTCCGTTCGACCTGCTGCTCCACCTGATCCTCAAGCAAGAGGTCGACCTCTGGGACGTCTCGCTGGCGACGATCGTCGACGAGTACCTCACCGAGCTCGACCGGCTTGCCGAGCGCCGGGAGACGGAGTCGCTCGACCTCGAGATCGCGACCGAGTTCCTGCTCATCGCCGCGACGCTCGTCGAGCTCAAGACGCGTCGGCTGCTGCCCGGGCCATCCGATCTCGAGCTCGACGAGGAGCTCCTTCGCTTCGAGGAACGCGACCTGCTGCTCGCGCGCCTGCTCGAGTGCAAGACGTTCAAGGACGCAGCCGACTCGCTCCTGTCACTCATGCGCGTCGCCGACCGGAGCCTGCCGAGGGGCGCGGGCCCGGAGGAGCCATTCCGCTCGCTCGTCCCCGATCCGCTGTCGCAGGTCCGACCGGAACGACTGCGCGACGCCGCCCGCCGCGCGCTGGAGGCGCGTCCGCTCGAGGAGGTCGAGACCGACCACATCGCGCCGATCCGGGTGAGTGTCGCCGACGCGATCTCGGTCGTCCTCGACCGACTCCAGGAGCTCGACGTCGTCACGTTCCGCGATCTTGCCGCTGACGCGCCGACGCGCGTCGATGCGATCGTTCGGTTCCTGGCGGTGCTCGAGCTGTTCAAGCAGGGCATCGTCGATCTCGACCAGGCCGAGAACTTCGGCGTGCTCGAGGTCCGTCGGATCGAGGGGATCGAGCTCGACGCCGAGAGCGTCGCCGACTGGGACCAGGACGTTCGCGGGACGCGCCCGACCGACCGCGCGACGCCCGGGCCGAACGCCACATGAGCGTGTTCCCCGAGCCGCAGCCGGAGCGGTGGCCCGAGCAGCAGCCCGACACCGAGCTGCGTGACCACGAGTCGCGTCGCGCGATCGAAGCCGTCGTCCTCGCGGCGACCGAGCCAGTCGAGCCGCGCTTCCTCGCCGAGCTCCTCGAGCTGCCGGTCGCCCGGATCGACGAGCTGTGCGAGCAGCTCGCTGCCGAGTACGAGGAGACCGGCCGTGGCTTCGTGCTCACGCGGGTCGCGGGTGGCTATCGCTTCCAGACCCACACCGAGCTCGCGCCGTACGTCGAGCGCTTCGTGCTCGAAGGCCAGCACGTGCGGCTCTCGGGTCCGGCGCTCGAGACGCTCGCGATCGTCGCGTACAAGCAACCGATCGCGCGCGGGCAGGTCTCGGCGATCCGCGGCGTCAACGTCGAGGCGACGCTCCAGACGCTCATCGCGCGCGGCTACGTCGAAGAGGTCGATCGTGATCCCGGCCCGGGGCTCGCGGTGCTCTACGGCACCACGACGATGTTCCTCGAGCGCCTCGGCCTCGACTCCGTCGACGACCTGCCGCCACTGGGCGACTTCGTCCCGGATGCGAGCGTCGTCGAGGCGCTCGAGCGTGGGCTGCGAATGTCGACGGACGCGTCGGTGCCCGCCGACGACGCCAGCGCTGACGACGAGCCCGTCTGACCTAGGGCAGGAGTGGCCGAGCCCGAGCGCGTCCAGAAGCTGCTCGCTCGCGCGGGCCTCGGTTCGCGTCGTGCGTGCGAGGAGATCGTCCGTGCGCAGCGGGTGAAGATCGACGGTGTGGTCGCGACGCTGGGCGACCGGGCCGACCCCGACACCCAGCAGGTGCTCGTCGACGACGTCCCGCTCGCGGTGCGTCCCGACCTCGTGTACTACGTGCTGAACAAGCCGACCGGGGTCGTGACCACCGCGAGTGACCCGCAGGGCCGTCCGACGGTCGTCGGGCTCGTACCGACCGAGCCGCGCGTGTTCCCGGTCGGGCGCCTCGACGCCGACACCGAGGGACTGCTCCTGATGACGAACGACGGCGACCTGGCGCAGCTCCTCGCGCATCCGCGGCACGGCGTCGACAAGACCTACGTGGCGGAGGTCGCCGGAGACCCGGGCGATGCCGCGCTCCGCCAGCTGCGCACCGGGATCGAGCTCGAAGACGGGCCGACGGCCCCGGCGAGGGCACGGATCATGGCGCGGACGCAGGGTAAGACCGCGCTCGAGCTCACGATCCACGAGGGCCGCAAGCGTCAGGTGCGGCGCATGTGCGCGGCCGTGGGACTGCGCGTGCAGCGACTCGTCCGCACGAAGATCGGTCCCTTGGCCGACCCGCGCCTCGGCCCCGGCGCGTGGCGCGAGCTGCTTCCGCGCGAGGTGCGGGCGCTGTACGAGGCCGCGCATTCGCCACCGAGTGCGGAAGAAGCGCACCGCTAGTGTCAGTGGACGTGAGAGTTCGAGCGCTTCGCGGTGCCATCACGTGCGACGAGGACACCAAGGCGGAGATCGACGAGAAGACCCAGCGTCTGGTCCAGGAGCTGCTCGAGCGCAACGACGTCGACCACCACGATCTCGTCAGCATCGTGTTCACGGCTACGGAGGACCTGACGGCGGAGTTCCCCGCGACGGCCGCTCGCGCGCTCGGTCTCGGCGACGTTCCGCTGCTGTGCGCGCGTGAGCTCGAGATCGGGCACGGCATGCCCCGCGTGGTGCGCGTCTTGATCCACTACTACACGGAGCGTGACCGCGCCGACCTCCACCACGTCTACCTCGAGGGCGCACGGGCGCTCCGGGACGACTTGCCCGAGTGACGAGGGCGGGGCTCGTCGGAACGGGGCTCGTCGGAGGATCGCTCGGGCTCGCGCTGCGGCGTGCCGGCATCACGGTGCGCGGCTACGACCGTGATCCGGCGCGCACGGCACGAGCAGTCGAGCTCGGCGCCGTCGACGAGGCGGTCGGGAGCCTTCGGGAAGCCGCGGCCGACGCCGACATCGTGTTCGTCGCCGTCCCGGTCGGGGCAATCGCGGGCGCGGTCGTCGCGGCGCTGGACGCGGGTGGCAGGGTCGTGACCGACGTCGGCTCGGTCAAGGCGCCCGTCGTCGCGGCGGTCGAGGCCGAACGGCCCGAGCTGGCGACTCGCTACGTCGGCGGCCACCCCATGGCCGGGTCGGAGCAGGATGGCGTGGACGGAGCCGACGCCGACCTCGTGGTCGGGACGACCTGGGTGCTGACCCCGACCGACTCCACGGACGCCGAGGCGTTCGCGACCGTGCGCTCGCTCCTCGCACGGCTCGGTGCGGAGGTCTTCGCGATCACACCGGCCGACCACGACGCGCTCGTCGCCGTCGTGAGCCACGTACCCCAGCTCGCCGCGACGACGCTGATGGACGTGGCGGCGACGCGGGGGGACAGTCACGCGTTGCTGCTTCGGCTCGCGGCCGGCGGCTTTCGCGACATGACGCGCATCGCCGCCGGGCACCCCGGGATCTGGCCCGACATCTGCATCACCAACCGAGATGCGATCGTCGCCGCCCTCGACGAGTACGTCGCCGCGCTCGATGCCGTCCGCGCGCTCGTCGAGTCAAGGGACCGCGAAGGGCTCCTCGAGGTGCTCGAACGGGCGCGCACGGCCCGCCGCAGCCTGCCGGCCGGCATCCCGCCCGACGCCGCGCTCGTCGAGCTGCGCGTCCCGATCCCCGACGAACCGGGCGCGCTGGCCGAGGTCACGACCCTGGCCGGCACGCTGGGCGTGAACATCGCCGACATCGAGATCGCCCACTCCGTCGAAGGTCGCGGCGGCGTGCTGGTGCTGGTGATCGTCGAGCCGGATGCCGATGGGTTCGTCGCTGCCCTCGCCGCACGCGGCTATCACCCCGCGCGGACACCACTTCCATGAGCGCCGACGTGTGAGCTGCGAGCCGTGAGTCGCGAGGACACGCTGACGATCGAGGGCCCGCGGCCGCTGCGCGGGACCTGCCGGCTTCCGGGCGAGAAGGGCATGTCCCATCGCGCGCTGCTGTTCGCCGCGCTCGCCGACGGGACCAGCGCGTTGGCGCGCCTCGCGCCGGGCGACGACGTGGCTCGCACGGCGTCCGCGCTGCGTGGGACGGGCGTCGAGATCACCCAACGTCACGGCACGACCGAGGTCGCCGGTCGCGGCGTCGAGGCCCTGACGCCACCGACGACCGAGATCGACTGCGGCAACTCGGGGACGACGATGCGGATGCTCGCGGGCCTCCTCGCCGGCCGACCGTTCCACAGCACGCTCACCGGCGACGCCTCGCTGCGCGGGCGCCCCATGGAGCGCGTCGTGACGCCGTTGCGTGCGCTCGGGGCGCGCATCGGCGGCCCCGACGACGGCGCGCACGCACCTCTCGAGATCGACGGTGGCTCGCTCACCGGCGCCGCGGTCGAGCTCTCGGTCGCGAGCGGCCAGGTGAAGACCGCGATGGTCCTGGCGGGGCTGCAGGCCAGCGGGACGACCGAGATCGTCGAACCAGCGCCCAGCCGCGACCACACCGAACGCATGCTCGTCGCGCTCGACGCGCCGGTCACGCGGCTCGACGGGCGGACGTTGCGGGTCTCGAAGGGCGAACCCAGGCCCTTCGAGCTCGAGCTGCCCGGCGACCCGTCGTCGGCTGCGTTCCTCGTCGTCGCCGCGACGATCACGCCCGGCTCCGAGCTGCTGCTCGAGGACGTCCTCGTCAACCCCGGTCGGATCGCGTTCGTCGAGGTGCTCCGGGCCATGGGGGCCGACATCGACGTGAGCCCTCGTGGCGAGCGCCTCGGAGAGCCTGTCGGTGACGTGGCCGCGCGCGCCGCAGCCCTGCACGGCGCGGTCGTCGAGTGCCACGAGGCGATGATCGACGAGGTGCCGGCCCTTGCGGTCGCGGCAGCGTTCGCCAAGGGTCGCACGGAGCTCCGCGGCACGGCCGAGCTGCGGGTCAAGGAGAGCGACCGCCTCGCGACGGTCATCGAGCTCGTGCGCGCGATCGGCGGAGAGGCCGAGGCGGCAGGCGACACCCTGGTCGTGCACGGCGGCACGCCGCGCGCCGCGACGATCGACAGCCATGGTGACCATCGCATCGCCCTCGCCGCCGCGGTCGCGACCAACGGTGTGCCCGGCACGTCGACCATCACGAGCTGGGGCGCGACCCAGGTCTCCTATCCGGACTTCGAACGGGATCTCGACGACTTGGTACGCGGGTCCAGAGGCTGACCTGGCCCATGCGACGAATCATCGCGGTCGACGGGCCGTCGGGGGCCGGGAAGTCGACAGTTGCCCGCGCCGTCGCGGACGCGCTCGACATCCCCACGCTCGACACGGGCGCGATGTACCGCGCGATCACCCTCGCAGCCCTCGAGCGCCGTGTCGCGCTCGACGACGCTCGGGCCTGCGGAGAGATCGCCCGTTCCGCGCGTGTTCGGCTCGAGGGGGGCATTGCCGACGGAGTCGTGCTCCTCGACGGGCGCGACGTCACCGCCGAGATCCGAGGACCGGCAGTGACCGAGGCGGTCTCGCAGGTCTCGGCGCATCCGGCCGTGCGCACGGCGCTCGTCGACCACCAGCGCGCATGGGCCGACGCCCACGATGGCGGCGTCGTGGAGGGCCGCGACATCGGCACGGTGGTGTTCCCGGACGCGGCGGTCAAGGTCTTCCTCACCGCCACCCACGAGGCACGATCACGCCGACGCCACCACGACGAGGTCGCGGTGGATCGGGATGTCGACCTGGACGAGGTGCGACGCGACCTGGAGCGGCGCGACCGTCTCGACTCGACCCGCGCCCTCTCGCCGCTGGCCCCGGCATCCGACGCACTGATCATCGATACGTCCGACCTGTCGGTGAGCGACGTCGTCGAGATGATCGTCGAGCGGTTCCGGGAGGCCACGGAACGAGGTGTGACGTGAGTCGCGTCGCGCGAGTCAGAGCTCTGTGACCTTCTACCGATTCGCCCGCGCGGTCGTGCTGTCGGTGTTCAAGGTCATCTTCCGCGTGCGCGTCGTCGGCCGCGAGAACGTCCCCACCGGCGGCGTCTACATCGTCGCCCCGTCTCACCGCTCGATCCTCGACGTGCCGTTCGCGGCCTACGTGAGCAGGCGACGGATCCGCTTCATGGCCAAGGACGAGCTGTTCTCGACGAGCATCGGGAGCTGGCTCTTCACCAGTCTCGGCGCGATCAAGGTCGACCGCGACACCACCGACCGCGGGGCGCTGCGCGCCTCGCAGCAGGCGCTCGAGGAGGGAGAGCCGCTCGCCATCTTCCCCGAGGGGACGCGGCGGAGCGGCCCGGCGGTCGAAGACCTCTTCGACGGCGTCGCGTACCTCGCGGGAAGGCTCGCGGTGCCGATCGTGCCCGTCGGCATCGGCGGCACCCAGGAGATCCTCCCGAGCGGCAAGGTTCTCCCCCGCATCCACAGGGTCGCGATCGTCATCGGCGAGCCGATCGCGCCGCACGAGGGCGTGCCGGGATCGGCGGGCGCGGCCGCGGCGAAGAACGTGGCTGGTGCGAAGAAGCAGGTGCGCAAGCGGTCCGAGATCGGCGCGCTCACCAGGATGCTCGAGCGCGAGCTCCAGCGTGCGTTCGACGAGGCCAACCGGCTCGCGGGTACCACGCCGCAGGTGAGGCCCAAGGAGTCGAGAGACGCCGCTGCCCCCGAGTCGGCGTCGGGATCAGCGACCGAGGCTCGCGAGCACGTCTGACGCGTCGGCGCCGCGGTCGTCGCTGAACGGTCCGCGGGCGCGCCGTCCGGCGCCCGGGTCAGCGCCGAACGCGAGCGCAGCGACCACGTCGAGGACGGGCACGAGCTCACGGAGCTCGCGCGGGGGAGGGAAGTACTCCGCCTCGTCGGTGACGTACACCGGCTCGACGCCGTGGGTGGGCGCGAGCTCGTCGATCACGGCCCGGACGAGGTCTTCGGGCGCGCTCGCACCTGCGGTGACCCCCACGACCTTCACTCCGTCGAGTCGAGCGAGGTCGAGCTCTTCGGGACCGTCGATGCGCAGCACGAGCTCACAGCCGGCCTCTTCGGCGACCTTGGCGAGCGCGATGGTGTTCGAGGAGTTGGAGCTGCCGATGACCACGACGGCCTCGGCACGGGCCGCGAGCTCGCGGAGCGCGGCCTGCCGGTTCGTCGTCGCGAAGCAGAGGTCGTCGCGCGAGGCCGTCCAGAGCTGGGGGAACTCCTTCCGGGCGCGCTCCTTGATGCCTTCCCAGTCCTGGAGCGAGAGCGTGGTCTGCGCGAGCAACGCCACGTGCTCCGGGTCGTCGATCGTCGCGAGCGTGGTGTCGAGGTCCTCTTCGCGCTCGACGAGGCGCATCGCGTCGGGGGCAACGGCCAACGTTCCGACCGCCTCGTCATGGCCGTCGTGGCCGACGTAGAGGACGGTGAAGCCCTTGTTCGCCCGGACTCTCGCCTCGTGATGCACCTTGGTCACGAGTGGGCAGACCGCGTTGACGACGAAGCGGCCGTGCTCGCGAGCCGACTCCACGACGTCGGGCGCGCTCCCGTGTGCGGACAGCATCAGCGGCGCGCCGCTCGGCACCTCGTCGACCGACTCGACGAAGACGACCCCCTCACGCTGGAAGCGATCGACGACGAGACGGTTGTGGACGATCTCGTGGTAGCAGTACACGGGTGGCTCGAACGCCTGCACCATCCAAGCCAGCGCCTTGATCGCCATCTCCACGCCGGCGCAGAAGCCCCGCGGCTCGGCGAGGAGCACGCGTTCGATCGGCACGACCTCAGGCTAACGGCCTCTCCCGGCGGCGCTCGCACGCCCCCGGGACGCGAGCGGAGGCGTTCGTAGACTGGGAGCATGCCGACCGCCCGCGTCGTGGCGGTCGCGCCTGACTCACCTGCCGCCTCCGCCGGCCTCGTGGCCGGCGACGAGCTCGTCAGCGTCAACGGTGAGGCCGTGCGCGACGTGATCCGCTATCAGCTCCAGGCCGACGAGCCGCGCGTCGAGCTCGAGATCCGTCGCGGGGGGCTCGAGCGCATGGTCGTCGTCGACAAGGACCAAGGCGTGCCGCTCGGCCTCGACCTCGCCAGCGCGGTGTTCGACCAGGTGCGCACGTGCGACAACCACTGCCCGTTCTGCTTCATCTTCCAGCTGCCGGCGGGCATGCGACGCAGCCTGTCGCTCCAGGACGACGACTACCGCCTGTCGTTCCTCTACGGGAACTTCACGACCCTCACGCGCTTCACCGAGGCCGACCTCGAGCGCGTGATCGACGAGCGGCTCGGGCCCCTGTACGTCAGCATCCACGCGACGGATCCCGAGCTGCGAGCCCGACTGCTGCGCAACCGGCGCGGCGCCACGAGCCTGCGCTGGTTGGGCGCGCTGCTCGACGCGGGCGTGACCGTCCACGGGCAGATCGTCGTGTGCCCCGGCCTCAACGACGGCGACGCGCTCGACGACACGCTGCTCGGCATCCTCGACCGCTTCCCGCGGCTCGCGACCGTCGGCGTCGTGCCGCTCGGGATCAGCGCGCACTCGCGGGAGGCCGAGCTGCGCGAGCACACCGCCGCCGACGCCGCCCGGGTGCTGGACACCGTCGGGCGCTGGCAGGCCCGCTTCCTCGAGGTGCTCGGGCGGCGAGTCGTGCACGCCGCCGACGAGCTCTTCCTGCTCGCCGACCGCGCCTTTCCGGCACTCGATGAGTACGAGCCCGACGAAGCGGGCGCGCTCGCACAGCACGAGAACGGCATCGGGATGGCCACCACGTTCGCCCGCGAGGTCGATGCCGCGCTCGCCGGGACGCCGATCGCGGCGACCGGGACGCGCCGCGGGTTCTTCCAATGGGTCGACGGCGCGCCCGCGTCGGGGTACCGCTCGCGGCGCGTCGACGACGAGCGAGCCATACCGGCAGTCCCACCGGGATCTGATCGGGAGCGCCCGGTCGCGATCATCACGGGGGAGTACGGCGCGCGGGTGCTCGCGCCGCTCGTGCCGAGTCTCGCCCGAGCCGCCGGTGTGCCCGTGCGGATGCTGCCCGTCGCGAACGAGTTCTTCGGTGGCAACATCGCGGTCACCGGGCTGCTCACCGGTGCCGACCTCGCGCGAGCCCTGGCGGATCAGCCCGAGGGCGACCGGTACCTCCTCCCCGACGTGGTGCTGTCGGAGGGTCGGTTCCTCGACGACGGGACGCCCGACGACCTGCCTCGCCCGGTGGAGGTCATCGGGACCGACGGCACGTCGCTCGTCGCGGCGCTGCGATGACGCGCTCGCTGCCGGTGGTCGCGATCGTCGGCCGGCCCAACGTCGGCAAGTCGACGCTCGTCAACCGCATGGTCGGCCGACGGGTGGCGATCGTCGAGGAGCGCCCCGGGATCACGCGAGATCGCAAGGAGCTCGAGGCGTCGTGGGCCGGGCGCTCGTTCCTCGTCGTGGACACGGGCGGGTGGCTCCCCGCATCGGCCGGGGGCGACGACTCCGCGGTGCTCACTCGTCAGGTGAGCGAGCAGGCCGAGCGCGCGATCGCGATGGCCGACGTCGTCGTGTGCGTGGTCGACACGACGGTGGGTGCGATGGAGGAGGACGCGGCGGTGGCGAAGGTGCTCCGCCGGTCGGGCAAGCCCGTCCTCCTCGCGGTCAACAAGGTCGACGACGAGCGGCACGAGGCCGACGCGTGGTCGTTCGCCCGGCTGGGGCTCGGCACTCCCTACCCGATCTCGGCGATGCACGGCCGCGGGACCGGCGACCTCCTCGACGCGGTCGTCGCCGCGCTGGGGCCCGAGCCCTTCACAACCGGGGAGGACGACGCCGACGACGGCGCGTTCGCGGTCGCGATCGTCGGCCGCCCGAACGTGGGCAAGTCGACGCTCTTCAACCACCTCGTCGGCGACGAGCGCGCCGTCGTGCACGACTTGCCCGGGACGACGCGTGATGCGATCGACACGGTCGTCGACACTCCGGAGGGTCGACTCCGCTTCGTCGACACCGCGGGGATGCGACGCCGAAGCCGGATCGACGAGGCCACCGAGTACTACGGGCTCTTGCGCGCGCTCGAGGCCGTCGACCGCGCTGACGCCGCCCTGCTCGTCATCGACGCGAGCGATGGCGTCACACACCAGGATCAGCGGCTGGCCGAGCGCGTCGACGCTGCCGGCACGGCAATCGTGGTCGTGCTCAACAAGTGGGACCTGGTCGACGAGGCCGACACCCGCACGCAGGTCCTCGAAGACGTGCACGACCGTCTCGGGTTCCTGGGCTACGCGCCCGTGTTGAAGATCTCCGCGCTGACGGGGCGCAACATGAAGAACGTGCTGCCCGCGCTGCGCGAGGCCGAGGCCGCGTACCACCAGCGGGTCCCGACCGCGACGCTGAACCGCCTGCTCCAGGAGGCCCAGAGCGCACACCCACCGCCGCTCGTGAAGCGCCACCGGCCGCGGATCCTCTACGCCACCCAGGGCGCGACCGACCCGCCCACGTTCACGATCTTCGCCAGCCACGAGCTGCCCGCGACGTACCTGCGCTACGTCGAGCGGAAGCTGCGTGAGGGCCTCGATCTCGGTCCGACGCCGATCAAGCTGCGGGTGCGGCGGCGAGGCGGCTGACGCGGCGGGCGTCGCCGGCACGACTGCTGTGATGGTGCTCCCTGCTGCTGGAATGGCGGCGTGCCCTGGTGCCCGGCGTGTGACCGCTTCCTGTCGCCCTCGACGGTGACGACGACCGGCACCTGCCCGCGCTGCGGTGGCGCGGTCGACCCCGGCAAGGCATCGGCCGCGAGCGCCAGCGCGCCGGCGGGCGGGCCCGACGATCCCGACGCCGAGCCCACGCCCGGCTCCGCGGGCCGGAGGCGACGCGAGATCCCGTGGCACGTCAAGGCGCTGCTCGGTGTGCTCGCGATCTACCTCGGCTATCGCACGTTCCAGGGCCTGGAGTGGCTGGTCGGCCAGCTCTGACGCGCACGCCCGGGCGCGCGCTCCTGGTGGTGCACCTTCATGGCGAGGGTCCGTCGCGTGGCTGATGGGTGCGTTCGAGGGTGAGGCCATCGCTCGCTTCGGCGTCGCCGACGAGGCGCCAGGGGCCGTGGGGGATCAAGAGCTTGTGGTGGGCGGGGCAGACCGCGGCCAGCTTGTGGACCAGGTGGGTGTCGCCGTAGTCGCAGATCGGGTCGGTGTGGTGGATCTGGAGGTTGCGCGCGTCCTCGCACCCGGGGACACGACACGTGGGGTCGCGACGGCGGATGTGGCGCTGGACGTCGCGAGGGAGGGGGGAGCGCTTGCGTTCGACGGTGCGGGCGCATCCCGTCTCGTCGGTGACGCAACGGCGGACCTTGGCGTTGAGCTTGACCGCGGACAGGGTCTCGGCGGCGATGGGGACGCCGTCGACCGACGCGCCGGGGACTTGGCGGGGGTCGGAGATCTCGACGACCTCGATGACGGGCTTGCCCGACGGTTCGACGTCGGCGTAGCTGGTCACCAGGTCGACGAGCGCGTCGGCCTTGCGGTGCGCGAGCGTGTCCCAGGTCTCGCCCTTGGCCGGTCGCCGGCGTTCGGCCATGAGGTCGAACACCTTCTCCACGAGCGCGCCTTCGACCTCGGGAAGCCGCCAGCGGCCGCACTGCATCCCGTCGATGCGATCGCGCCAGGTGCGCAGCTCACGCGCCTGCTGGCGCCGCTGCGCGTCGGCCAGCGTGACCGTCTGGCCCTGGCGGACGCGGCGTTGCAGGTCGACCGGCGCCAGGGTCGCACCTCGAGCCGCCCACTCCGCCTCCGTGTCGGGGGTGGACAGCTCACACAGCGGTTGGAGCTGGTCCCAGCTCAACGCGCCGTCGTGCGCCGCCTGCGCAAGCACAGGACGCGACTCCAGCGCACGCGCGACCTCGACGTTGGTCTTCGACGTCCGCGCCGACACCTTGCGGTCGGGCATGCGGTCGAGCGCTTGGCGCTCGTCGAGCACGCGGGTCGCCGCGAGCTCCTCGAGTCGCCACCGCTGCTGCTCCCGGCGCGCGTCGGCGACGCGGTCGCGCAGCACGTCGTCGGGATGGCATCGCAGCTCGTGGAGACGAGCGCCGAAGTCGAAGCCTGGCTCGGCTTCGGTCAGGGCTCCGACATCCGTCGCGCTCGACATGGTCGCGGTCATGACCTCATCCAACCAGGGGGGTATGACAACGAACCGCCCGATCGGGCCACGCGCGGCGAAGTGGTCATGGGTCACACCGAGGCGATGACGCGTCACGCACACACCCGACTCGTGTCACTCGGGCGGCGGCGGACCCGGCGGGTAGCATCGTCCGCTGCCGCCGTCACCGATGGCGGCGACGGGCTGTGGCGCAGCTTGGTTAGCGCGTCGGTCTGGGGGACCGAAGGTCCCGGGTTCGAGTCCCGGCAGCCCGACCA
>CAZHKE010000061.1:15929-17834 GCA_964532485.1 uncultured Bifidobacteriaceae bacterium | reverse complement strand
ACTGGTTCGGGTGCGGAGGTGCCGCGACCTTCTCCTCGTGGTACTCCTCTTCGACGTTGACGTCCCACACGTCGTGGTGCGCACCGAAGATGTTCTCGACGGAGAGCATCGCCGTGAACATGGAGTGGTCCTGGTTGTTGTAGCGGTGCATGCCGTTGCGCCCGACCGGGTACACGTTGGGAGTGTGCTCCGCGATCCAGCTCGCGAGCAGCTGCACGTTCTCCTTGTACCCCGCGTCGTACATCGGGTACGCCTTCGGCATTCGCACCACGTAGCCGGCCTCGACGACGGACGGGTCGTCGAGCAGGCCGATCTCGTGCATCTCGCGCTTGCCCTGCTCGATGAGGTCGGCGTCGGCCTTCGTCCAGGTCTCGTCGCCTTCCCAGACGAAGAACTCGAGGCCGAGGCAGGTGCGGCCGTCCTTCACCATGTACGGCGACCAGCAACCAAAGTTCTGGACGCGTCCCACCTCGACGGTGGCGTCGTTGATGTAGATCCAGTTGTCGGGGAAGCCGATCTCCTCGGGCACGACGAGGGCGACGGTCACGAAGTCGCGGTAGCGCAGCGCATCGGCGGCTGCGAGCACCTCGGCCGGTGGCGGCGGGTCCATCGACCGGAGCAGGGCGCTGATCGGCATCGTCGAGATCACGTCGGTGCACTCGTATCGAGTCGGCGCGCCGCCCGTGATAGCCGTGACGGCGACGGCGGCCCCGTCACGATGCTCGATCTTCGTGACGGTCGCGTCGAACGCGATCTTCGTGCCCTGCGCGGTGACGAGCTCCGCGCAGCGCTCCCACATCATCCCGGGGCCGTACTTCGGGTAGTTGAACTCCTCGATGAGGCTCGTGACCTGCTTGGACTTGTCGGCGTTGCGGCGCAGCCCCTTCGGCTTGAGCGCCTCCCACACGGCGCGGAACAGCGACAGGTTCTTGATGCGCTGGGCACCCCAGTCGGCCTGGATCTCGGTGCACGGCACACCCCAGACCTTCTCGCTCTGGGTCTTGAAGAAGTGCCGGTAGAGCCGCCACCCGAAGCGCGACGCGACGAAGCCCTCGAGCGTCGACGTGTCCTTCGGCGGGTGGACGCGAACCCAGAGGTACGAGCCCACGCAGCGCAGCGCCTCGATGGGACCGAGGTTCTTGAGCGCGTTCGTCGCGGAGATGGGGTAGTCGTAGAACTTGCCGCGGTAGTAGATGCGGCTCAGCCGGGGCCGCTTCAGGAAGTCGTCGGGGCCGAGGATCTCGAACCAGAGGTCCTCGACCGGCTGCACCTTCGTGAAGAAGCGGTGCCCGCCGATGTCGAAGCGCCAGCCGTCGGCGGTGGCCGTGCGGCTGATGCCGCCGACGACCGAGTCGGACTCGAGGACGGTGCTCGTGACGCCCCGCTTGTTGAGCACGTAGGCGGCCGTGAGCCCCGCGGGCCCGGCGCCCACGATCACGATCCGGTGCTCCTCCACATCCTCGGGCCCATCCGCGGGCACGTCCTCGGGCGCAGCCATCGGCCTAGCGTGCCACGCGCTCGCCGGTCGCCGGGGTGCCCAGGCGGCGCCGCCCGACGCGGACCGCCTGGTCGGCGCGAGCGAGCAGCTCCCGGTCTCCCGCCGAGTCGCCGTAGGCCCAGACCGTGGCCGAGCGGCGGCCGAGCCACTCGTCGAGGCGACGGACCTTCTCGGCCCGGCGCAGGTTCGGCCCGTCGAGGCGCCCGGTGAGACGGCCACCGTCGACCTCGAGGCGAGTGCCCAACGCCGCGTCGAACCCGATGCGCGCAGCGACGGGCGTGAGGTAGCACTCGTAGGACGCCGACACGATCACTCGTCGGTGGCCCTGCTCGGCGTGCCAGTCGGCGCGTGCGAGCACGTCGTCGCGCAGGTGATCAGCGACGACATCGGCGGCGAAGCGAACCGCC
>CAZHKE010000061.1:10704-15829 GCA_964532485.1 uncultured Bifidobacteriaceae bacterium | reverse complement strand
TGGCGCAGGACCGACATCACGACTCGCAGCGCGGGGGGGACCCACACGATCTCGGTCCCGCGCTCGATCCCGCCGACGATCGCGTCGGCGACGGCCTCGGGCGTCGTCGCGAGCGGCGCAGGGTCGAGCCCGGCGGTCATCTTCGTGTGCACGAAGCCGGGGCGCACGATGAGCACGCGCACCCCCGTCCCGACGAGGCTGTCGCCGAGCCCCTGGAACAGCGCGTCGAGCCCGGCCTTCGACGAGCCGTAGACGAAGTTCGACCGACGCGCCCGCTCACCCGCGACCGACGACAGCACGACGATGATCCCGTGGCCCTGTGCGCGCAGACGCGACGCGAGCGGCACGCTCACCGAGACGGCGCCGAGGTAGTTGATCCGGGCGATCTCGGCCGCAACGGCCGGGTCGCGCTCGGCCTCGGCCTGATCGCCGAGGACGCCGAAGGCGACGAGCACGAGGTCGAGGTCGCCGACCCGGTCGACGCAGTCGTCGATCAACGCCTCGTGCGTGTCGGTCGCCTCGGCGTCGAACGCCACGACCTCGACGCGGGTCGCGCCCAGGGCGCGCAGCTCGTCGGCGGCCGCGCGCAGGCTGTCGGGCCGGCGCGCCGCGAGCACGATGGTGCGCGTCCGGTTCGCCACCAGGCGTCGAAGCGTCGCCTGGGCGATCTCCGATCCGCCGCCGAGGACCAAGACCGTCTGCACCCCGCCGAGTGCGTCCTGCACGGCTCAGATCTCGAGTCGTCGAGCGAGGTCGGACTGCAGCACGCCCGAGGGATCGACGCGGGCGCGCAGGTCGCGGAACCGGTCGAGGCTCGGGTACATCCTCGGCAGCAGCTCGGGCGAGAGGCGCGAGTCCTTCGCGAGGTAGACACGGCCGCCCGCGTCGACGACGAGGCGGTCGAGGTCGTCGAGGACCGGTGCGAGGTCGCGCACCGACGCCGGCAGGTCGAGCGCGAGCGTCCAGCCGGCTGTCGGGAACGAGAGCGGACCCGGGTTGCCCGGCCCGAACCGCTTGAGCACCGCGAGGAACGACGCGCACTGCTCCTTCGAGAGCCTCTCGAGGGTCGCCCGCACCGTGTCGGTCGCCGCGTCGGGCACGACGTACTGGTACTGGAGGAAGCCTCGGCTGCCGTAGAGGCGGTTCCATCCGCGCACGCCGTCGAGCGGGTGGAAGAACGTGCCGATCTTCTCGAGGTGCCCCACCTGCCGGCGCGGCGCCTTGCGGTACCACAGCTCGTTGAAGGCGCGGACGGTGAAGCGGTTCAGCAGCCCGTTCGGCGCCCAGGGTGGTGCAGCAGCGAGCGCCCGTGGCGCGAAGTGCAGCGGGTCGCGTCGTGCCTTGGCAGGCAGGGCGTCGACGGGCGCGTGATCGCCTCGGGTCAGCACGCCGCGACCGAGCGACGCGCCGCTCGCGATGCAGTCGACCCAGGCCGCCGAGTAGTGGTAGCGGTCGTCGCCCTCGACCATCCGAGCCATGAGATCGTCGAGGTCGGGGACGCGCTCGTTGTCGACGAGCAGCATCGACGTCTCGATCGGGAGCAGGCGCAGCGTTGCCTCGCTCACGACTCCCGTGAGTCCCATCCCGCCCGCGGTGCCCCAGAACAGGTCGGCATCGTGCTGGGGATCGACGGCGAACGTGCCCTTCGGCGCGTGGAGCGTGAACGACTCGACGTGGTTGGCGAAGCTGCCGTCGGTGTGGTGGCCCTTCCCGTGGATGTCGGCCGCGATCGCGCCACCCACGGTGACGAAGCGCGTCCCGGGAGAGACGACGAAGAAGCCGAACGGCACGAGCAGTCGCATCAGCGCATCGAGGCTCACCCCGGCGTCGACGCGGATCACGCCGCGGGCGAAGTCGAAGTCGCGGATCGCCGCCAGCGTGGTGGCATCGACGACGGTGCCGCCCGCGTTCTGGGCCGCGTCGCCGTACGACCGACCGAGGCCCCGCGCCACGAGGCCGCGGCGGCCGGCGTGCTCGAGCAGCTCGTCGATCGTCGTCGGCTCGCCGACGGTCACCACGTGCGCGGCCGTCGGGGCTGTGCGTCCCCAGCCGGTCAGCAGGCGTCGTGTGCCCGGCGCATCGTCGCGCTCTGTAGAGCGGGCCATCTCAGGCGTTGACACCGATCGCGAACGTCACGACCCAGAGCAGCCCGAGGACCTGGATGATGCGATCCGACAGCACGATGTCCTCGGGCGCGCCGCCGCCACCCTGCTCGATCACGTGCGCGTACCGCAGCACCGCGAGCACGAACGGGATGATCGACAGCCGGAACCACGTCACGTCACCCGTGGTGAAGGCGTTCTCGAACGCCCACAGGATGTACGCCGTGACCATGACGCTGGCGGACACGGCGCGCACGAAGCCGAGGTAGCTCGTCGAGTACTCCTCGAGCGTCGTGCGGTGCGCGCCGGAGGCGTCGCCCAGCTCGAGCTGCTCGGCGTGGCGCTTCCCGGTGACCATGAAGAGCGATCCGGATGCCGCGACGATGAGGAACCAGTCGGAGATCAGCACGTCGGCGGCGACGCCGCCGGCGATCGCCCGGAGCACGAACCCGGCGGCGACCGCGGCGAGGTCGATCACCGGCTCGTGCTTGAGCCAGATGCTGTACGAGATCGTGAGCGCGGCATAGCCGGCGACCACCAGCGCGAGCTCGCCGCGCGCGATCGGGATCGAGATCGCGATGCCGGCCGCGATGAGCACGCAGGCCATGATCTTCGCCGTGCCCACGCTCAGGTGGCCGGCGGCAACCGGTCGCGAGCGCTTGGTCGGGTGCTCGCGATCGGCCTCGGCGTCGAGCGCGTCGTTCAGGAAGTACGTGCCGCTCGCCGCGAGGCACATCGCCACGAACGCGACGATCGTGCGCGCGAGCGGTCCGGCTTCCGTGAGCACGCCCGCCGCACCCGGTGCGGCGAACACCAGGACGTTCTTGACCCACTGCTTCGGCCGTGCGGTGCGCCACAGCGCGGCGACGGTCGACGGCCGCGGTCCGGAGGCCGCGGCCCGCTCGGACGCGACGGACATCGCAGCCAGGGTACCGGAGCACCTCCCTGCGCTCCGTGCGCTCGAGGGACGGCGTCGTCCGGGCCGAGCCGTAGAATCGCGCCGTGTCACGACAGCCGCGGACCGTCTACACGCGCACCGGCGACGACGGCACGACCGCGCTGCTGTTCGGTGGTCGGGTCGGCAAGGACGCGCCCGGACCGACCGCGTACGGCGCGGTCGACGAGGCCGTCGCCGCGATCGGGCTCGCCCGCGCCGAGTGCGAGGCGCGCTCCGAGCTCGGTGACCTGCTCGTGCGGCTCCAGCGCGAGCTGTTCGTCGTCGGTGCCGAGCTCGCGACCGCCCCCGAGAACCGGTCGAAGCTCGCCGATGGCACGACGCGGGTGACCCGCGAGATGGTGAGCGCGCTCGAGCCGATCATCGACGACGTCACCACTCGCTTCGACGCCCCCCAGGAGTTCGTGCTCCCGGGTGAGAACCGGATCGCCGCCGCGCTCGACGTCGCTCGCAGCGTCGTGCGACGCGCCGAACGAGAGTGCGTGGCCGCTGCCGGCCAAGGATGGCTCGACGACTCACACGTCGTCGCGTACCTCAACCGGCTGGCCGACCTGCTCTACACGCTGGCGCGCTGGCAGGAAGGCGCCTTCCGCCCTGTCCGCACGAACACCCGTTGATGCGTATCTGGAGGCCGCTCTGCGGCCTCCAGATACGCATCGAGAACGTGAGGAGCCGCAGCAGTGAGCATGAAGGTGAGCGCCACGGCGCAGGCGCCGGGGTCGGTGAAGGCCGGGGTGCTCGCGGTGCCCGTCGGTGCCGAGCGCACGCTCGGGGTCGGCGCCGACGCGGTCGACGACGCCCTGGGCGGTCGGCTCGAGACCTTCATGGTCGAGGCCGGGTTCAGCGGCAAGCCGGGAGAGACGCTCCTGGTGCCGGTCGACGGCCTCGGCGCCGGCGCCGCGCTCCTCGTCGGCGTCGGCGATCCCGACGAGGTGAGCGCGACCACGCTGCGGCGCGCCGCCGCGGCTGTCGCCCGCCGAGCCATGAAGGTGACGACGGTCGCGACGACGCTCACCAGCGCCGCGCCCGCGCTCGACGACGCAGAGGCGGCGCGCGCCGTCACGGAGGGGCTGCTGCTCGGCGCGTACCAGTTCCTCGCGTACAAGACGAAGGGCAAGGCGACGAAGCTGGCGAAGGCCGTCCTCGTCGGCGGCCGCGGGAAGGCGGTGACGGCCGCGATCGAAGAAGCGTGCATCGTCGCGGACGCGGTCGGCTGGGCGCGCGACATCGTGAACGAGCCGTCGGGCACGAAGTCACCGGCCGAGTTCGCCGCGGCCGCGAAGAAGCTCCTGACGGGCAAGGGCGTCAAGGTGACCATGCTCACCGAGCCCCAGATCAAGACGCAGAAGATGGGTGGCGTGCTGGGTGTGGGCCAGGGCTCGACCCGTCCGCCCCGGTTCGTGAAGGTCACGTACGACCCGCCGGCGGGCACCCGCGCCAGGGGCACGCTCGCGCTGGTGGGCAAGGGGGTCACGTTCGACACCGGCGGCATCTCGATCAAGCCCGCGGACGGCATGGACGCGATGAAGACCGACATGGGCGGTGCCGCGGCCGTGCTCGCGGCGATGTCGACCCTGCGCGATCTCGGGGTTCGTCATCGCGTCGTCGCGTACGCGCCGATGGTCGAGAACATGCCGAGCGGATCCGCGATCCGGCCCGGTGACGTGCTGAGGATCCGCGACGGTCAGACGGTCGAGGTGCTGAACACCGACGCCGAGGGTCGGCTCATCCTCGCCGACGCGCTCTCGTGGGCGGTCGAGGAGAAGGTCGACGCGATCGTCGATCTCGCCACGCTCACCGGCGCGTGCGTCGTCGCGCTCGGCGAGAAGGTGGCCGGGCTGATGGGCAACCACGACGAGTGGTCGGCCCAGGTGCGTGCCGCGGCCGACCGCGCCGGTGAGCCGATGTGGCCGCTCCCGCTCCCCGACGACTACAAGAAGCAGCTCGACTCCGAGGTCGCAGACCTCCGCAACATCGGCGCCAACCGCTACGGCGGCGCGCTCACCGCCGGGATCTTCCTCGAGTCGTTCGTCGGTGACGTCCCGTGGGTGCACCTCGACATCGCGGG
>CAZHKE010000061.1:2707-10604 GCA_964532485.1 uncultured Bifidobacteriaceae bacterium | reverse complement strand
GTCGAAGCCCGGCACGCTGATCCTCGTGGAGCCCGGCGTCTACACCGAAGCCGTGACGGTGGCGCCCCAGCACCGGAACATCGTGATCCGGGGCCTCGACCGCGCGACCACGATCGTCGACGGCGAGTTCGACGAGGAGCCGAACCACGAGAACGGCTTCAAGGTGTTCGCCGACGGCGTCGCGATCGAGAACATGACCGCGCGCAACTTCACGACGAACGGCTTCTTCTGGACCGGTGTCGACGGCTACCGCGGCTCGTACCTGACGGCGATCCGCAACGGCGACTACGGGATCTACGCGTTCGACTCGGTGAACGGCCAGCTCGATCACTCGTACGCGGCCGGCAGCCCCGACGGCGGCTTCTACATCGGGCAGTGCCAGCCGTGCAACGCCCTGATCGTCGACTCCGAGTCCGAGTGGAACGGCCTCGGGTACTCGGGCACGAACGCCGGCGGGAAGCTCGTGATCGCGCGCTCGTCGTGGCACGACAACCGTGTCGGCATCGTGCCCAACAGCCTCACCAGCGAGGAGCTCTACCCGCAGCGCAAGGCCACGATCGTCGGGAACCACGTCTTCGACAACAACAACACGCAGAGCGCGGGGATCGAGATCGCCGTCACCGCGCTCGGCAACGGCGTGCTGCTCGCCGGGGGCCAGGAGAACGTCGTCGAGCGCAACCTCGTCACCGGTCACGAGACCACCGGCATCGGCGTGATCCCGCTGCCCGAGACCGCGCTCTACGGCGACGAACCGGAGGCGCGCGACTTCGACGCCCGGGACAACACCGTGCGCGACAACGTCACGAGCGCCAACCAGTACGACCTCGCCTCGATCACGAGCCTCGACGACCCGACCGACGACGGCGGCAACTGCTTCGCCGACAACGAGTACACGACGTCGACGCCGCCCGACATCGAGACGGTGCTGCCGTGCGACGGCCCCGCGGCCGGGTACACCGCCGACATCGCCCTCTTCGCGGCACTGCTGGGCAGTGAGAAGCCGCCGGCCGTCGACTACAAGGTGGTGGCCCTGCCGGATCCGCCCGTGGACCTGCCGAACATGCCGAAAGCCAAGTCGGCGAGGGCGCGCCCGGCGACGCAGGAGCCGAGCATCAGGGTGCGCGTCGGACACCTGCAGGTGCCGACCGGGAAGGGGCGTGGCTAGCCTCTTCGGGTGCCGCCCACCATCTGGTCGCGCCTGCGTGCGCAGCTGGCCGCGTGGCGCGCCGAGCGTGCCGCCGCGGGGACTCGGGCCGCGACGGTTCACCGGGTGCGCCGGACGCTCGATCTCGGGCCCGTCACCTCCGGTCGCGTCGACCAGATGAGCCACCAGATCTCCGAGCTCGTCGACGCCTCGAGGCGTTTCGACGAGTCCGCGCAGCTGCTCATCGGTGAGACGGACCGCGCCCTCCACGAGGCGCAGCGGGCGACCGCCGCCGCGACGCGTGCCGACGAGGACCACGAGATCGCGCAGGTCCTCCAACAGGTCGCCGCGCTCACCTCGTGGTTGGAGACCGTGCCGGTCGCGGCCGAGACGCTCGTGAGCGTGGTGCTACCGACCCGAGGGAGCCGGCCCGCATCGCTGTACCGGGCGGTCGAGTCGGTCCGAGCGCAGCGACACGACCGATGGCAGCTCGTCGTCGTCGTCGACGCGCCAGAGCCGACGCGCCGCGAGGTCGCCGAGGAGCTTCCCGGTGACGCGCGGATCGAAATCGTGCAAGGCGCGGGCGCCGGCGTGAGTGCGGCTCGGAACTGCGGGCTCGACGCCGCGCGCGGTGAGCTCGTGGCGTACCTCGACGACGACAACGTGATGGGCCCGCTCTGGCTGCGCGCGCTCGTGTGGGCGGCGGAGCGCCACCCGGAGGCCGAGGTGTTCTACGGCGCCGAGGTCGTCGACGCACCGGGAGCGCGTGGCTATGCCGGCTCGTTCCCGGCGCTGCACCTCGAGCGCTTCGATCGGCGACGGCTGCGCCACGGCAACTACATCGACCAGAACGTCGTGGCGCACCGCCGCGGGCTGAGGGACGCGTACTACGACGAGTCGCTCGCCGCCAACGTCGACTGGGACTTCCTCCTGCGCGCGACCGCCGAGCGCGACCCGGTGATGGTGCCCGTGCTCGCGTCCTTGTACTCGACCGACGCCGAGGATCGACTCACGGGCAGCGTCGAAGCCGCGAGGACCTGGCCGGTCGTGCGGGCGCGGGCGCGGGCAATGGCACCGATCCGGATCTTGGCGATGAACCAGATGTACCCGCTGATCACCGAGTCGTACATCGGTGAGGAGCTCGATGCGCTCGAGGCCGAGGGCGCGGAGATCGCGTGCTGCGTGCTGAACCGACGGGTCGCGCCGGCCCAGTCGCCATACCGGCTGTACCACGATCCGCGACAGGCGGTGGCCGAGCACGAGCCCGACCTCGTGCTGCTGCACTGGGCCGGGGTCGGCCACAAGTACCGCGAGCTGCTCCGCGAGCTCGGCGTCCCGTACGCGGTGCGCGGGCACTCGTTCGCCAACGAGGCGGAGCAGAGCCGCTTGCTCGTCGACGACCCGCAGTGCATAGGGGTGTGGTGCTTCCCGCAGCACGTGAGCGAGCACGAGAAGCTCCATCCGCTGCCGGTCGTGTTCACGAGTCACCACCGGATGCCGCCGCCCGCCCCGGTGCGTGATCTCGTGCTCTCCACCTCGGCCGGCCTGCCGAAGAAGGACTTCCCGCTGCTCCTGGAGGCGCTGGCTCCGCTGACGGACGTGGAGCGACGCGTCGTGGTCGGCACGACAGCCGACTTCGAGCACGTCATCACCGACATCGTGCTCGCGCTCCGGGCGTACGACGAGCCGCCGCTGGTCCAGGCGAACCTCACGCGCGACGACGTCTTCGCACTGCTCGCCCGCACGAGCGCGCTCGTCTACACGCTGGCGCCGGGGTCCGGCTTCGGGATGCCGATGTCGGTCGTCGAGGGGATGACGGCAGGAGCGTGCGTGATCCTCCCCGCGTTCGTGCCCGCCCGAGACGTCTTCGGCCCCGACGTCAGAACCTACGAGACTGCCGAGGACATCACTGCGCACGTCCGGACGATCGTCGCCGGTGGGCCTGCCATCGACGCGGAGCGCGAGCGCGTGCGCATGTTCGCGTTGGAGCAGTTCTGCGATCCCGAGACGGGAAAGCGGTTCTACGCCGAGCTCGTCGACGCACTGGCTGCTGCGGCGCCGGTGACGTAGTCGACGCCCATGTGCCCTTCGTCGGCCAGCGCGCGGGCGGTGTCCGGATCGCCGGCATCGATGCCGAAGACGACAACCCGGCTGCTCACATCGGTCGCCGCGTCAGTGCGCGGTGCTGCTGCCGTCGGCGAGCGTCGCGTGCGGCAGGCAGAGGTCGTCGTACTCCGCGATGACGATCTCGCCGGCGTTCTCGCCGCACGTCGGGCATTCGGGGTCGCGGCGCACCTTGAACGTGCGGAACGACTGCTCGAGCGCGTCGTAGGCGAGGAGCCGGCCGACGAGCGGATCACCGAGGTCGAGGACGAGCTTGATCGCCTCGAGCGCCTGGATCGAGCCGATGATGCCGGGGAGCACGCCGAGCACACCCGCCTCGGCGCAGCTCGGTGCGAGCTCGGGCGGTGGCGGCTCGGGGAGCATGCATCGGTAGCACGGGCCCTCGTACGGCTTGAAGACCGTGACCTGTCCCTCGAAGCGGAAGATCGAGCCGTGCACGACGGGCGTGTGCGTGAGCATCGACGCGTCGTTGAGCAGGTAGCGGGTGGGGAAGTTGTCGGTTCCGTCGACGACGACGTCGTACCCGTCGATGATGTCGACGACGTTGTCGGCGCCGAAGCGCACGTCGTAGGTGACGACGTCGACGTCGGGGTTGAGGGCAGTCAGCGTCTTCTTGGCCGAGTCGACCTTGCGCTCACCGACGCGGTCGATGTTGTGGAGGATCTGGCGCTGGAGGTTCGAGGCGTCGACGACGTCCATGTCGACGATGCCCAACGTGCCGACGCCCGCGGCCGCGAGGTAGAGCGCGGCAGGGCTGCCGAGCCCGCCGGCACCGAGCAGGAGGATGCGGCTGTCGAGGAGCTTCTGCTGCCCGACCTCGCCGACCTCCGGCAGGAGGAGGTGACGGTTGTAGCGGTTGCGCTGCTCGGGGTTGAGCACCGCAGGCGTGACCCACGGGCGGTCCTCGTTCTTCCAGCGACCGAAGCCGCCGGCCATCGACGTGACGTCGGTGTAGCCGAGCTGCTGGAGCGTCTCGGCCGCGAACGCCGAGCGCATGCCGCCCGCGCAGTAGACGATCACGGGCGCGTCGTGGTCGGTGATGCGGCTCTCGACCTGGCTCTCGAGGTGGCCCCGAGGGATGAACAGCGCTCCGGGGATCATCCCCTGCTCGTACTCGTCGAGCTCGCGGATGTCGAGGAACGTGGCGTCACCGAGGCGGGGCTCGGCCGCAGCCGGGTCGATCTCTCGGATGTTCTCCTTGGCCTTGGCGAGGAGCTCGCGATAACCGGCCATCGCAGTGACGTCCTTCTGAGACGGGGGAGGTGCTGGCTGAGACGGGTGCAGCTACTGGGTTGAAATGCTACCGCGGGGGTCGGAAATTCCCAAGAGGATCAGGCCGCCCAAGAGGTCAGGCCGGGGAGTCAGACCCGGGCGACGATGTCGGGGAGGACGTCGCCGAGAGCGTCGCGAACCACGGCGTCGGCCATGCCGTCGAACGGCGTCTCCTGCGCGTTGCACACCACCAGGCGCGCCCCGTTCCCGAGGGCGACCTCCGGCAGGCCCGCTGCCGGGTACACGGTCAACGACGTGCCGGCGGCGAGGAAGACGTCGCATCCTGCGGCCGCCGACTGTGCCCGCGCGAGGTCCTCGGGCACCAGGTTCTCGCCGAACGAGATCGTGGCCGACTTCAGCATCCCGCCGCACTCGATGCAGGCGGGGTCGTCGTCGCCCTCCCGCACGCGGTCGAGCACGGGCCCCATCGGCCCGCGCCAGCCGCACGCCAGGCACTTGGCGTCGTGGACCGTGCCGTGGATCTCGACGATCCGCTCGGGCGACGAGCCCGCGGCCTGGTGGAGGCCGTCGACGTTCTGGGTGACGAGCGTGTGCAGCGCCGCCTGGTGCTCGAGGTCGGCGAGCGCGCGGTGCCCGGCGTTGGGCGCGGCCTGCCACATCTCGCTCGAGAGCCGGTTCTGCCACGCCTTCCGCCGGATCTCGGGGTCGGACACGTAGTAGCGGAGCGTCGCGGTCTTCTCGGCGTCCGGGTTCTTCGTCCACACGCCCTTCGGGCCACGGAAGTCGGGGATCCCCGACTCGGTCGAGATGCCTGCCCCCGTCAGCACGACGATCCGACTCGCGGCGGCCAGCCAGCCGGCGATCCGATCGAGGTCGTCGACGTCGGCCACGCCCGCACGCTACGCGCGCCCCCGCTCGTTCGCTGGGAGAAGGGGGCGCGGGCCCTCAGGCGGGCTGGAGACCCGTCTCTCGCGCCGCGTCGCGGTGGCGCACCCAGGCCCAGCGGGCCGCGTCGTGGCAGACCGCGGGATGGAAGCCGGTAGCCGCGAGCTGGTGCTCGATCTCGTCGGGGCTCACGTGATGCGCGTCGTCGCTCTGCTCGAGCAGCGTGAGGGCGACGCGTCGAGCGCGACGCCGCGCGTCGGCCATGGGAGCCTCGGCGAGGCGCGCCTCCGTCCACGCCGCGTGCTCGGCCTGCACGTCGGCAGGCAGGCGGCGCAGGTGACGCCGGCTCGCGGGTGGCAGGTTGCGCCGGACGGCGAACGTCCCGCGGCCGTCGCTGCACGCGAGGTCGAACGTCTCGAGCCGCATGAGCGAGCGGACGATCGGTGAGCTGGTGCCCTCGCGGTCACCGAGGCCGAGTGCCCGCGACGTGTCGGCGACACGCAGCTCGATGCCCTGCGGGTGGAGGTCGAACTGCGCGGCGAGGTGCCGCAGGAGGAGCAGCGCGGTCGGGCCGAGCGTCGGGAGCCAGAACCGCTCGGCGTATCGTGACCTCGGGTCGTGCCCGACCGTGTCGAGCACGGCGTCGGGCCAGGGCTGGATCGTGAGTGAGACGGGCATGCGAGCTCCCGAGGGGTGGACGAGGGGGTTGCGTCTGGCGCTCGGTGCGGACCCTGCGGCCGCGGGCGCGTGACCTCGCCTCGGGAGACGCCGGGCCTCGGGAGACGCCGGGCCTCGGGAGACGCCGGGCCTCAGGAGACGCCGAGGGCCGCCCACCGCTGCTCGTGAGGGCGCTCGCCCCACTCCTCGGCCGGCGCCGGCTTGCCGAAGAGGAAGCCCTGGGCGAGCTCGCAGCCGAGCGTGCGCAGCTCGGCGAGCTGCTCGGGCGTCTCGACGCCCTCGGCGACGGCGCGGAGGCCGAGCGCGTGCGCGAGGGTCACCACGGCGGTGCAGATCGCCGAGTCCTCGGGCTCGCGGCCGATGCCGTCGACGAACGTGCGGTCGACCTTCAGCGCCTCCACCGGGAAGCGCTTGAGGTACGACATCGACGAGTAGCCGGTGCCGAAGTCGTCGACTGCGAGGTGCACGCCGAGCGACCGCAACGCCGTCAGCGTGCTGACCGCGAACTCGGCGTCACGCATCAGCGTGCTCTCGGTGATCTCGAGCCACAGCGCGCCGGGCTCGATACCGGTTTCCTGCAGGACGCGCGCGACGTCTTCGACGAGCGTCGGCTCCGCGAGCTGGCGCGGTGACAGGTTGACGCTGATGGAGAGCGGTGACCCGGCCAAGTGCCACGCGGCGGCTCGGCGCGTCGCCTCTTCGAGCACCCACGACCCGATCGGCACCACGAGCCCCGTCTCCTCGGCGAGGCCGACGAAGTCATCGGGCTGCACGAGGCCGCGGGTGGGGTGCTCCCATCGCAGCAACGCTTCGAAGCCGCTGACCGATCCGTTCTCGAGGTTCATGATCGGCTGGTAGTGCAGCCGCAGCTCACCGCGCTCCAGCGCACGGTGCAGCTCGTTCCCGGTGCGCAGGTGACGGACCGCGCGGTCGTGCGCATCCGACTGGAAGAGCTCGGTGCGGGCACGTCCCTGGTCCTTCGCGCGGTGCATCGCGGCGTCAGCGTTGCGCAGCAGCGTCTCGGGGGTCTCGAGCTCGCCACCCGACAGGGCGATGCCGACGCTCGCGGTCACGAACACCTCGCCCTCCGACAGGGCGATCGGCTTCGCGACCGCGTTCGAGATTCGGCGCGCGAGGTCGCACGCGACGGTCTCGTCGGGCACCCCCGTGCACAGGATGGTGAACTCGTCACCGCCGAACCGGGCGACCGTGTCGCTCGGGCGGATCGCCGTCCGCAATCGGTCGGCGAGCGCGACGAGGAGGCGGTCGCCGGCCGCATGGCCGAGGCTGTCGTTGATGACCTTGAACTGGTCGAGGTCGAGGAACAGGACCGCCAGATGGTCGGCGTCGTCCGACGTGGCGAGCGAGCGACGCAGCCGGTCGACGAACAGGAGGCGGTTCGGGAGACCCGTCAGCGGGTCGTGGATCGCCTGGTGCGCGATCAGCTCGCCGCGAGCTCGGCGCTCGGTGACGTCCTCGATCTGGCAGACGAGGTAGAGGGGTTCGCCCGTGAGGTCCCGAACGACCGACCCGGAGTGCGAGACCCACACGGGCCGGCCGTCGGCGTGCACGAAGCGCTGGTCGATGCGGTAGGACGCGCCCGTCCCACTGGTCGCGTGCTGCATCGCGTCGGCGACGTGGTCGCGGTCCTGGGGATCGGTGAGCGTGCCGATCGCGACGCCAGCCAGCTCCTCGTCGTCGCGGCCTAGCATCTGCGCGAAGGCTCGGTTCACCTGGAAGCAGCCGCCGTCGGGCGCGATCAGCGCCATGCCGATCGGTGCGTGATCGAACGCCGACCGGAACCGCTCCTTGGCCTCGCGCAGCTCGGCGTCG
>CAZHKE010000061.1:0-2607 GCA_964532485.1 uncultured Bifidobacteriaceae bacterium | reverse complement strand
CGACGTCCTCGAGCGCCTGGCGCGTACGGCGTTCGTGCATCCAGAGCATGGCCGCGACGGCGAACGTCGCCAGCGCCGTGCCGCACGCGACCGCGAGCAGAGCCCCCGTTCCCATCCCGCCGGTGTTGTCGACCCGTCGGGGCCGCGACCTGAGCCGTTTCTGGGAGTCTCCTGGGCGTCGGCTGGGCCGGGCGTCGGGCCGGGGGTCTCAGGCACCCAGCTCGGCGAGGACTCGGGCGGCGGCCACCGGGGCCGGCAGGCGCCCGGCGCCGACCTCGGCCTCCAGGCGCGCCGCGGCCTCGGCGGCCCCGGGGTGGGCCCGGAGCCGGTCGAGGAGGCCTTCGCCGATCTCGGCCCACATCCACTGGCGGGCCTGCTCGGCCCGGTGCCGCTCGAGGTCGCCCGACGCCGCGAGCGCGTCGCGGTGCTCCTCGATCGCAGCCCACACGTCGCCGACCCCCCGGGGGGTGGTCGCCGAGCAGGTCACGACGCGGGCGGTCCACGCCTCGGTCTTCGGCCGCACGAGGTGGAGCGCGTTCGCGTAGTCGGCTTCGGTCGACGTGGCGGCGACCTGGAGAACGCCGTCTGCCTTCGTCACCACCACGAGGTCCGCGAGCTCCATGATCCCGCGCTTGATGCCCTGCAGCTCGTCGCCGCCGCCAGGCGCGACGAGGAGAACGAACGTGTCGACCATCCCCTCGACGGCGACCTCCGACTGGCCGACCCCGACGGTCTCGACCAGCACGGCGTCGAATCCGGCGGCCTCGCAGCACAGCATCGCCTCGCGCGTCCGTCGCGCGACGCCGCCGAGCGTGCCACCGGTCGGTGACGGGCGCACGAACGCCTCCGGGCGCCGCACGAGCTCCTCCATGCGGGTCTTGTCGCCGAGGATCGAACCGCCCGTGCGGGTGCTCGACGGGTCGACCGCGAGCACGGCGACCTGATGACCCGAGTCGACGAGCTGGAGCCCGAGCGCCTCGATGAGCGTCGACTTCCCCGAGCCCGGCGCACCCGAGATCCCGACGCGCGTCGCGCCGCCGGTGCGCTCGATGAGCTCCGACAGCAGCTCGTCGGCCTCGGTCCGATGATCCGCCCGCGTCGACTCCACCAACGTGATCGCCCGCGCCAGCGCGCGCCGATCACCCGCCGCGACCTGGGAGGCGAGCTCACGCATCGGGACGAGTGACCCGCGCCAACCGAGGTGCCGACCGATGTGCCCGACGCAGAGGCGTCACGAAGCGAAGCGAGCGGCGGTGGGCGGGTGGGGCCTCTGCGGCGGGTGCAGCGGTCGGCGCCATGCAGGGAGTGGTCAGGCGTGCTTCGACAGGAGCTCGAGGACCCGGGCCGCGGCTTCCGGGATGTTGGTGCCGGGTCCGAAGACCGCGGCAACCCCGGCGTCCTCGAGGAACCCGTAGTCGGCGGCGGGGATGACACCGCCGCACACGACGACGATGTCGTCGCCGCCCTGCTTGCGCAGCTGGGCGATGAGGTCGGGCACGAGCGTCTTGTGCCCCGCGGCCTGGCTGCTCACCCCCACGACGTGCACGTCGTTCTCGACGGCGTCGCGTGCTGCCTCCTCGGGCGTCTGGAACAGCGGCCCGACGTCGACGTCGAAGCCGAGGTCCGCGAACGCGGTCGCGATCACCTTCGCGCCCCGGTCGTGGCCGTCCTGGCCCATCTTCACGACGAGCATGCGCGGACGGCGGCCGGCCGATGCGGCGAACTCCTCCACCTCGTGGCGCACGCGCTCGTAGCCCTCGTCGCCCTCGTACGCGCCGCCGTACACGCCCGAGATCGTACGAACCTCCGCGCGATGCCTCGTGAACACCTGCTCGAGCGTCGCGGAGATCTCGCCGACCGTCGCCCGTGCCCGCGTCGCATCGATCGCCAGCTCGAGCATGTTGCCGTCACCGCGCGCGCCTTCGGCGAGCCGCTCGAGCGCCGCGGTGCACGCCTGTGCATCGCGGGTCGCGCGCAGGTGCTCGAGGCGCGCGATCTGCGCCTCGCGAACCGCGGTCTTGTCGACCTCGCGGATGTCCACCTCGGCCTCGCCCTCGAGCCGGTACCTGTTGACGCCGACGATCGTCTCGTCGCCGCGGTCGACACGAGCCTGGCGCCGGGCGGCGGCCTCCTCGATCCGCAGCTTCGGCATGCCCGACTCGACGGCCTTCGTCATGCCGCCGAGCGTCTCGACCTCCTCGACGAGGTCCCAGGCGTGACGCACCAGCGCGTCGGTGAGCGCCTCGACGTAGTACGACCCGCCCAGCGGGTCGACCACGTGGGTGACGCCGCTCTCCTCGGCGATCACCAGCTGGGTGTTGCGGGCGATGCGGGCGGCGAAGTCGGAGGGGAGCGCGAGCGCCTCGTCGAAGCTGTTCGTGTGGAGGCTCTGGGTGCCACCGAGCACCCCGGCGAGGGCTTCGAGCGTGGTGCGGATGACGTTGTTGTACGGGTCCTGCTCGGTGAGCGAGACGCCCGACGTCTGGCAGTGCGTGCGGAGCATCAGCGATCCCGGCTTCTTCGGCTCGAAGCGCGACATCACCCGCGACCAGAGCACGCGAGCCGCGCGCAGCTTCGCGACCTCCATGAAGAAGTTCATGCCGATCG
>CAZHKE010000060.1:8068-17875 GCA_964532485.1 uncultured Bifidobacteriaceae bacterium | reverse complement strand
GCGCTGCTCGAGGTGCTCGACCCGGCCCAGAACCACACGTTCCGTGACCACTACCTCGAGGTCGACCTCGACCTGTCCGACGTGCTGTTCCTCGCGACCGCGAACGTGGCCGACACGATCCCGGGTCCGCTGCTCGACCGGCTCGAGGCGATCCGGCTCGACGGCTACACCGAGGACGAGAAGGTCGCGATCGCTCGCGACCACCTGCTGGCCCGCCAGCTCGATGCGAACGGGCTGCGACCCGACGAGGTCGAGGTGTCCGACGAGGTGCTGCGGGTGCTCGTGACCGAGTACACGCGTGAGGCCGGTGTCCGCAACCTGGAGCGTGAGCTCGGGAAGCTGCTGCGCAAAGCCGCGGCGCGCGTCGCCGACGGCGCAGCCGACGAGTGGGTCGTCATCGACGAGCCCGCGGTGCGCGAGGCGCTCGGTCGGGCGAAGGTCCATCCCGAGACGATCGCTCGCACCGGTGCCCCGGGCGTCGCGGCCGGGCTCGCGGTGACCGGCACCGGAGGTGACGTGCTCGTGGTCGAGGCGTCGACGCTCGAGGCCTCCGATCGCGCCAAGGACGGGGAGCTCACGCTCACTGGCCAGCTGGGCGACGTCATGAAGGAGTCGGCCCACATCGCGCGGTCGTACGTCCGATCGCACGCCGCCCAGCTGGGTCTGGATCCGGCGGTGACGCGTCGCGGCGTGCACCTGCACGTCCCCGCGGGCGCAATCCCGAAGGACGGTCCGTCGGCGGGGATCACCATGACGACCGCGCTCGCGAGCCTCCTCACCGGGCGGCCGGTGCGCGAGGAGGTCGGCATGACGGGAGAGGTCACGCTGCAGGGACGGGTGCTGCCGATCGGCGGCGTGAAGCAGAAGGTGCTCGCGGCGCAGCGAGCCGGGCTCACCACGGTGATCCTCCCGGAGCGCAACGGGCCGGACCTCGACGATCTGCCCGAGAGCGTGCGGGAGTCGATGCAGTTCCACCTCGTCGACGACGTCGCCGACGTGCTGACGCTCGCCCTCGCGGACGCACCGGGGGCGGTGACGACCGCCGCCGCGTGACCCTGGGTGGTGGATGCTTCGCTGGCCGTCGTGGAGACGGTTCAGGGACGCATCACGCGAGGTCGTCGTTTTCGTCGTCGTAGCCGATGTGGGCGCCGACTCCCACTTGCGCGAAGTCGAGCTCCTCGCCCTCGGCGAGCGGGAAGTGACACGCGACGTAGTGGTTGGCGCCGATCTCGCGGACCGTCGGCTCCGCGTGCGCGCACTGCTCCTGCGCCTTCGGGCAGCGCGTCCGGAAGCGACAGCCGCTCGGAGGCTTGAGCGGCGACGGGATCTCGCCGCCGAGCACCTTCTCGGGGTCGGGTCGGACACCCGGATCGGGCTCGGGGATCGCGGCGAGCAGCGCCGCGGTGTACGGGTGCGACGGTTGGTTGTAGATCGCGTCCGGGTCACCGACCTCGCACATCTTCCCGAGGTACATGACGACGATGCGGTCGCTCACGTTCTTCACGACCGCGAGGTCGTGCGCGATGAACACGAGCGTCAGCCCGTACGCGTGGTGCATGTCCTGGAGCAGGTTGATGATCTGTGCCTGCACCGAGACGTCGAGCGCCGACACCGGCTCATCACAGATGATCAGCTTGGGCTCGGTCGCGAGTGCGCGGGCGATCGAGATGCGCTGGCACTGACCTCCGGAGAACTCGTGCGGACGGCGGCCCGCGTTGGCGGGATCGATGCCGACGGTCTCGAGCACCTCCTCGACCTTCTTGACCCGCGACGCCTTGTCGCCGATCTTCCAGATGTCGAGGCCCTCGGAGACGATGTCGCGCACTCGCCGTCGTGGGTTCAGGGATGAGATGGGGTCCTGGAAGATCATCTGCATCCGCGGGCGCAGCTTCCGCAGCGTCTCGCCCGAGAGCGCCGTGAGCTCGGTGCCGTCGAGGCGCACGCTCCCGGAAACCGGTGGCGGGAGCTGCACGATGGCGCGACCCGTCGTCGACTTCCCGCAGCCCGATTCGCCGACGAGCCCCATCGTCTCGCCTTCGAGGATGTCGAGGCTGATGCCCGAGACGGCGTGCACCTTCAGCCCGTCGCGCGCGGGGAACTCCACGACCAGATCCTCGACGCGCAAGAGCGCGCCGTCGTCACGCAGGTGGGCGGTCCCGGTCCCGGCCATCGTCAGCCTCTCCGCTCTCGGCGCGTCGCGCCGGGCCGCTCGGGCCCCGGCTCGCGGTCGCTCACCTCAGGCTCCCCGCGTGAGCGAGGCGGCGGCGACGGTGCCCTCCCGCTTGTTTCGCTCGAGTGCCTCGACGCCCTCGGGCGTGCCCACGGGGAACCAGCACCGGTACTCGTGGCCGGGCGTGACCTCGACCAGCGGCGGCTCTTCCTCGAGACACCTCTCCTGCGCGTAGGCGCACCGGGGCGCGAACTTGCAGCCCTTCGGTGGGTTCACGAGGTCGGGCGGCCGGCCGGGGATCGTCGCCAGCCGGGTGTGCGTCGCGTCCCCCAGCTTCGGGATCGACGAGAGCAGTGCCTCGGTGTACGGCATCTTCATGTTGGAGAAGAGCTCCTCGGCCGGCGACTTCTCGACGACGCGGCCGGCGTACATCACCGCGATCTCGTCGGCGCGACCGGCGACGACGCCGAGATCGTGCGTGATCAGGACCATGGCCATGAATCGCTCTCGCTGCTGCGTCGCCATGAGGTCGAGCACCTGCGCCTGCACGGTCACGTCGAGCGCGGTCGTCGGCTCGTCGGCGAAGAGCAGCTTGGGTCCACAGGCGAGAGCCACCGCGATGCACACGCGCTGCCGCATGCCGCCGGACAGCTGGTGCGGGTACTCCTTGAGCCGCGCCTCGGGCTCGGGGATGCGCACGGACCCGAGAAGGTTCGTGGCGAGCTCGGTCGCGAAGTCCTTCGACACGTCGAGGTGCTGGCGGATCGACTCGTTGATCTGGTTGCCGATCTTCATCACCGGGTTGAGCGACGTCATCGGGTCCTGGAAGATCATCGACATCTGCGCGCCCCAGTACTCGCGCATCTCCTTGGGGGAGAGATCGATCAGCTCCGTGCCTTCGAGCACGATCGAGCCCTCGCGCACGAGCCCGCGCTTGGGCAGCAGCCCCATGATCGAGCGCGAGAGCACCGTCTTGCCGCACCCCGACTCGCCCACGATCCCGAGCGTGTCGCCCCGGTCGAGCGTGAACGAGACGCCGTCGACGGCGCGGACGAGGCCGCGGTCGGTCTGGAAGTGCGTCTTGACGTCGGTGACTGTGAGCAACCTGCCATCGGTCGCCGGCCCGCCGCCGCCAGCGGCAGTCGACGTGTTGGTGATGCCGGGCGCGTCGGTGTCACTCAAATCCCACCCTCCCGCACGTCGAAGCGAGACCGCACGACATCACCCAGGAAGTTGAGCGCGAGCACGGTGAGGAAGATCAGCAGCGAGGCCTCGAACACGATGTGCGGCGACTTGAACAGGTTGCCGCGGTCGAGGGCGATGATGTTGCCCCATGAAGGCGTCGGTGGCCGCACACCCACGCCGAGGATCGCCAGTGTGCCCTCGGCGACGATCGCGATCGCGATGCCGAGCAGCGAGATGGAGAACATGGCGGGGAGCACGTTGGGGAGCAGCTCCTTGACCATGATGCGGCCGTTCTTCGCACCCTGCGCCCGGGCGGCGAGCACGAAGTCGCGTTGCGCCCAGCTCAGCGCGCTCGCTCGCGAGATGCGCCCGACGAGCGGGATCGACACCACCCCGATTGCGATGATGAGCACCAGCTCGGGCGGCAGGCCGCCACCGGAGGCCGCCTCGTCGGCGCTGCCGAGCAGGAACGCGGTGAGCGAGAGCGCGAGCACGATCGCCGGCACCGACAGCATGACGTTGAAGACTCCGGTGAGGTATACGTCCAAATCCCCTCTTCGGTATCCGGCGAACCCACCGGCGAGTGCGCCGAAGAGCACCCCGAGCACGCCGGCCAGGTTGTCGCCGAGGCCGATGAGGACGGCGAAGAACACGCCGCCGATGATGAGGCCGAACACCGCGCCGACGAGTGCGCCGACGATCACGGCGCCGAACCTCGTCTCCTTCCCGCCGAAGTATCCGGCGAGCAGGCCGAGGAAGCCGCCGATCACGAACCCGACGACGATTGCACCCGTTGCGACGAGCATCGACGTCCACGCGCCGAGCGCGAGGCGCGGGATCATGTCGCGCCCGTTGCTGTCGCAACCGAGCAGGAACCCCGACGCGCTGCCCTCGTCGGCGAGCGGGCCCTTGCGCGCGCACCGACCGAAGCTCTCCTCGGCATCGCCCCACGTGAGGATGCCGGTCTTGGCGAGCACCGCGATGAGGACGATGAAGACCATCCAGCCGATCGCGAGCCACGCGCCGAGCCCGAGACCCGGTCCGCGACGGCGACCCTCACCGCCGGCCGCGACCGCGCCGACTCTGATCTCCGCGCTCTGACCGAGGAGCCCACCTTCGATGGACTCCTCGACGATCTGCTCGTCGGGAGTCTCGAAGTCGCCGACGAGCGCGGTCTCAGGTGGTCGCTCGGGCACGGCGGATCCTCGGGTCGAGCACGGAGTAGAGGAAGTCGACGAAGAAGTTGATGAGCACGAACAGCACGGCGATCACGACGACGTAGCTCTGGAGCTCGACGTACTCGCGCGAGAAGATCGCCTGCCCGATCTTCTGTCCCATACCTGGGATCCCGAAGATCACTTCGACGACGATCGCGCCACCGATCAGCACGCCGACGTTGAGACCGGCGACGGTGAGCAACGTGAGGCTCGACGGGCGGAGCGCGTGACGCCACAGGATGCGCCGGTTCGAGATCCCCTTCGCCTTGGCCATCGTGATGAAGTTCTCCTGGAGCGTCGCGATCATGTCGCTGCGCAGCAGTCGCATGTAGATGGCGATCTGGCCGACGGCCAGCGTGATCGCGGGCAGGATCATGAAGCGGATGTGCTCACCGAAGTCGGGCGTACGGCTCGGGTCGAACAACGGATCGAGCCACCCGGGTGCATAGCCGGATGTGGGTAACCACTTGAGCTCCGCGCCGATGAAGTACGACAGCACGAGCGCGAGCACGAAGTTGGGCAGCGCGAGCAGCGCGAAGCCCGTGGTGTTGATCGCGCTGTCGCTCTTGGAGCCCGACCGGTAGGCGGCGAACACGCCGAGCGGGATCGCGAACAGCAAGGCGATGACCTGCGCGTAGATCATCAGCTGGAGCGAGATCGGCAACGACTGCTCGACGAGGTCGGCCACCGGCCGGCCCGACGAGTACTGGTGGCCGAGGTCCCCCTGGGCGAGGCCGCTGACGTAGTCCCAGTACTGCTGGAAGAAGCCCTCTTCGAGCCCGAGGTCGTCGCGCAGCTGGGCCTTCTGCTCCTCGGTCCCGAACGGGATGATCGCGTCGGTCGGGTCACCGGGCAGGAGACGGATCAGCAGGAACGTGAAGAAGCTCACGACGATGAGCACGACGAGCAGCTGCACCGCACGTCGAGCGATCAGCTTCAAGAGCTCCATGTGCCGTCCCTGATCCGTCTCCTACCGGTTCCCTTCTTCGGCTCCTCGTGTCAGGACGTGCCCAGGCCGAGCACCGGGATGCGCCCGTACACGAACAATGGCTTGCCGCCCCCGTCGGGGATCTTCGGCAGCGTGAGGTTCACGTCGGGCGAGTAGCCGATCGCCCAGTCCACGAACCAGACCGGCACGATGTAGATGTTCTCGGCCATCGCCTTGTTGAAGTCCTGATACGTGCTGTCGATCGCAGACTTCTCCGACTCGCCGCGGCCCTCGTCGAGCAGTGCCTGCGTCTCGTCGTTGTTGAACTTGGAGAAGTTGATGAAGTTCCCGGTGTCGGCGTTCGACCACCACGGGTAGTTGTCGGAGTCGGCCGAGTTCGAGTAGCCGCCGTGGAGGTTGCGCCACAGCAGCACGTCGATGTCTCCCGAGAGGGCCTTGTTGATCAGCGTCGCCTGGTCGAACTGCGCGATCTCGGCGTCGATCCCGGCCTTGGCGAGCTGCTCCTTCATGAGCTGGGCCTCGCGGGAGTTCTCGGGGTCGGTCGTCGTGCCGAGGATGACGTCGAAGGACCCGACGTCGCTCTTGACTTGTGAGGCAAGCGACGTCGCCTTCTTCAGGTTGTGGTTTGGGTAACCGGCCTGCTTGAGGTACCCGGGAGCGTCGACGTCCATGAGGCCGTTGGCCAGGTCGAACTGGCCCTTGTTGACGATCGAGTTGATCTCGTCACGGTCGAGCGCCATCTCGAAGGCCTGTCGAGCGTCCGGGTTGTCGAACGGCGCGGTGTCGGACAGCAGCACGTAGTAGCGGATCTCGCGGTACCCGGGCTTCTGCACGAGGAGCTCGGCGGTGCTGGTGCCGAGGCCCTTGAGCGTGTCGATCGCCACCGCGCTCGAGGTGTGGATGATGTCGGACTGGCCGCCCTGGAGGCCGTTCACGCGCGTCGCGGCCTCGGTGACCGGTACGAACGTGATCTGGTCGGCCTTCGGGAAGCCCTTCTGCCAGTAGTCGTCGTTCTTGACGACCACCGTCTTCTCGTTCTGGGAGTACTCCTCGAGCTTGAACGGACCGGTGCCGATCATGTTGGTCTGGCACTCCTCGCCGGAGTTGAGCTGCTCGGGCGCCATGATCCCGAAGCGACCGACCTGGAACAGGTAGTTCGGGAAGTCGAAGACGGGCACGCTCGTCGTCACGGTGACGGTCGACGGGTCGGTGACCTGCACGTCGGCGATGAAGTCCAGCACCACCGGGAAGAGCGGCCCGACGTTCGGTGCGCCGTCGGCACCGCGGTACGAGTCGAGGTTCAGCTTGACCGCGTCGGCGTCGAGCGGCTCGCCGTTGTGGAACGTGATGCCGTCGCGCAGCCCGATCGTCCACTCGGTGAAGTCGGCGTTGGGCTCGACCGACTTCGCCAGGTACGGGACGGCCTCGCCCTTGTCGTTCGGCACGGTGAGCGTGTCGTAGACCGCGGCCACGACCTGGATGCCCGAGATCGCGAGCTGGGCCGTGCTCAGGCAGTAGTTGGTCGACTCGGCCTCGAGCGCGAACGTGAGGTCGCCGCCACCCTTCTGGTGCCCGACCCGCGCGGACTCGGACGCGCTGGTGCTCGTCGCGAACGCGAACGAGAGCAACCCTGCGACTGCGACGGCCGCGCCCAGGCGCGTCCATCCCCGCCGGTGTGCGTGCCTCATCCCCTCGGCCACGTTTCCCCCCCGTGCCTGCCGAGGCGCCGGTCGCCCCGCGCTGGTCGTGATACCCGTCGGTAACCCGTCCACGTGCAGGGCCGGACCGGCGGCGAGGGTGTGACCCCCGTCACGACGGCGACACTCTAGAAGGCACGGGCCCGCTGTCAATGGCGCCCCGGCGGCTCGGAGCCCGCCCGGGTGCCCGGATGGGGCACGATGCGCCCGGTGGAGACGTTGCTCGACGTGGCGCTGGTGCTCGCCGGGGTCGCCCTGATCCTCGCGGTGTACGACTCGGCGCTGCGGACCTTCGTGCTGCCCCGCGGCTCGAGCAACCCCTTGACCCGCCTCGTGTTCGTGGGGCTCCGGTCGGTCTTCAACCTCGTCGCGGGGGAGTCCAGGAGCTACGAGACCCGTGACCGGATCATGGCCCTGTACGCCCCGATCGGGCTGTTCGGGCTGGTCTTCGTGTGGATGGCCCTCGTGATCGGGGGCTTTGCCCTCATCTACCACGCGCTGGTCCGAGACACCTGGCACGACGCGTTCGAGCTCTCGGGCTCCTCCTTCTTCACACTCGGCTTCGAGCTCCCGAGCCCGGGGATCCCGGGCTACCTCGCGGTCTTCGCCGAGGCCGCGACCGGGCTCGCGATCCTCGCCCTCCTGATCGCGTACCTGCCGACGATCTACGGGGCGTTCTCGCGCCGCGAGCGCGAGGTCGCCCGCCTCGCGACCCTCGCCGGGACCCCGCCGAGCGGGGTGGAGCTGCTGATGCGCTACCACGCGATCGGCTGGAACGACCACCTGCCCGAGCTGTGGAAGGAGTGGGAGCAGTGGTTCGCCGAGCTCGGCGAGACGCACACGTCGCTCGCGGTCCTGACGTTCTTTCGATCCCCGAGCTCCGATCGCTCGTGGGTCACGTCGGCGGGTGCCGTGCTCGACGCGGCGTCGATCGCGCAGTCGACGCTCACGATCCCGTGGTCGCCACAGGCCGGGCTCTGCATCCGCAGCGGCACGCTCGCGCTGCGCGACATCGCCGACTACTACGACTTCCCGTTCGACCGCGACCCAGCCCCCGACGCGCCGATCGGCATCGAGAAGGCCGAGTACCTCGCGGCCTACGAGGAGCTCGGTGCGGCCGGCGTCCCCGTCCGACCCGACCGAGAGCGGTGCTGGCGAGACTTCGCGGGGTGGCGCGTCAACTACGACGCGGTGCTGCTGGGCCTCGCCGCCTTCACGATGGCTCCGTACGCGCCATGGTCGTCGGATCGCTCCCTGCGGAACCACCGTCCGCGGATCGTGAGGATGCGTGGCGGAGGCCGGCGTCGATCGTGACCACGCGCTCGGGCGTCGTCACCGGGACGACGCTGCTGAGCCACCACTCGATCCCGGTCGTCGCGGCGTGCTCCCAGGTGGAGTGGAACACGTCGAAGGCGTGCGGTGCGCCGACGAGCTCGACGTAGGTCACGTCGCAACCGGCTTCGCGCAGCCGCGCGGCGAAGCGCCGGGCCTGCTCGACGTGGACGAGGTTGTCGACGGTGCCGTGGACGACCAGGAAGGGGGTCTGACGTGTGCCGGGCCCGATGTGTGCCATCGGTGACGCGTCGACGTACGCACCCGGGTCGCGGTCGGGCGTCGTGCCGAGGACGGCCGCACCGACCCAGCCCGCGATCTTTCGGCCGAGCTTGGATCGGAACGTGGTGAACGTCTCGACCATGTCGTACGCGCCGTACATCGGGATCGCGGCGGTGACCGACGTGTCAGCGTCTTCGAAGCCCGGCTGGTACCCGGGGTCGTTCTGGGTGAGGGCGAGCATCGCCGAGAGGTGGCCGCCGGCGGAGCCGCCGGTGACGACGACGCGCGTCGGGTCGCCGCCGTACTCGTGGATGTGCTCCCGGATCCAGGCGAGCGCGGCCTTGCAGTCGACCAGGTGGTCGGGCCAGCGCCCCCGCGGGCTCAACCGGTAGTTCGCCGCGACACAGACCCAGCCGGCACGCGCGAGGCGGTTCATCAGGGGACGGCCCTGGCTGTCCTTCGCGCCGACGGTCCAGCCGCCCCCGTGGATCTGCAGGATGACGGGGCTGCGCGGCTTCACGTCGTGGGAGCGGTACACGTCGAGCAGGTGGCGGCGGCCCGCGCCTGGCGCGTAGCGGAGGTTCTTGATGCGCTCGACGTGGACGTCATGCATCGACCACGGCAGGAGCACCCATCGCGGATGGCGTCGCATCCGAGGTCGCGTCGCGACGCGGGCCGCGAGCACCCGGTCGAAGTGGATCGCGCCCCTGCGGGCCATCAGCGCCTGGTAGAAGAGCCCGACCACGGTCGCGGCGACGAGCGCGACGCCCACCCATCCCTGCCAGGTCGCCAGGCCTCCGAGCGCGACGAGGAGTGCGGTCGTCGTCGGGACGAGCACGAGCCACCAGCCAGCGAGCCCGGTCCCGAGGAACGACGCCACGAACGCCGGGAACAGGATCGACCAGTGGCGGACCGGCAGCAGCCCGGGCAGCGTCAGCAGCGCCACCACGATCCCGAAGGCCAGGAGCACCGTGGGCATCGCCCCCATTCTCCCCGCTCGTCCTGTCCCGGCGCCGATCCTGCTCTGCTCGAGCC
>CAZHKE010000060.1:0-7968 GCA_964532485.1 uncultured Bifidobacteriaceae bacterium | reverse complement strand
CCGATCCCCTGCCTCCCGATCCCCTACGTGGGGGTCGGGGGTGGGGGGTTCCTCCCGATCCCAGGCCGTGACGATCGGCGGATCGTGACGGTGGTCCTCGAACGGCGAGGGCCACAGACAAGGAGGAAGCGAGATGCCGATCACGCAGGTGGACATCGAAGGTGCCGAGCAGCTGCTCGAGGACCTGTTGGGTGACGAGACGAAGGCCGAGGAGTACGCCAAGGACCCCGAGAGCTGGCTCACCGAGCACGGCTACTCGGGCGTGAACCCGCAGGCGGTGGCGCAGTGTGGCGCCGCCTACGGCGGGGCCGGGGCGGCGTCGGCGAGTGCCGGGGCCGCGGGCTCGGGGGTCGCGGGTGTGGTCGCACACCTCGATCCGGTCGTCTACAACCACTACTTCGAGGTCGACAGCTCGATCACCAACAACATCGAGAACCACGGTGACCTGGACTTCGACCAGCAGGTCGGGGACGGGAACGTGAACATCGACGACTCGTGGGTCGGCGGAGACGTCCAGACCCAGAGTGGTGACGGGATCCAGGTGGACGACTCACTCGTGGCGGACTCGAACCTCGCCAGCGGGGACGACAACCAGCAGGCGATCGACCAGTCCACGAACGTCGACGTCGACGTCGACCTCCCGGAGCACGAAGAGGCTCCCGACGACCTGGTCCCGGTCGACCTCTGACAGCGGCGTCGGTCGCCGACCACCAGCGAGCGACGGCCCCGGGGTCACCCCCGGGGCCTCGCCGCGTCCTGGCCCGAACGCATCAAGGACCGGGGAAGAGCCAGTCCTCGTGGGTGTCCGCAGCCGCACCGCGGCGGATGAACCACTCGGTGCCGAACGCCATGCGGAAGTGCTCGTGGGGCATGGCGAGGAAGAAGGAGGACTCGTCGACCTGGGACGCGTGGGCACTCAGAGCCGATCGCTTCGTGTCGACGTGCGCGGAGACGTCGACCGTGGTCGTGATCTCGTCGGCCGGGGTGCCCATCGTCAGCTCGTCGGGGTCGCCGAGCTCCTCGCGCGTGTCGATGCCGCGCGTGTCGGCTTCGTCGCCCATCTCGATCATGAAGCGACGCACCTCGTCGCGGTTCATCGTCGCCTCGTACACACGTGGCGTCCCCGCGAGCTCGGCAGCGCGCGCGCCGACGCGGTGCACCTGGATGTGGTCGGGGTGGTCGTACCCGCCGTGCGAGTCGTAGATGGTCAGGACCTCGGCGTCCTCGTCGCGGAGGATCGCGGCCAGCCGGCCCGCGGCCTCTTCGGGGTCGGCCCTCCAGAAGGAGCCGGGCGCGTCGTTCTCCGGCGTTCCGGCCATGCCCGAGTCGGTGTAGCCGAGGAACGCGAGCCGGTGGATGCCCAAGATCCGGGCCGCGGCCTCGGTCTCGGCGACGCGGCGCTCCGCGAGCGTCTCGCCGTCGCGCAGCACACCGTCGTCGACCTCCCCGTGCTCGCCCTTCGTCGCGACCACGAGCACGACGCGGTGCCCGTCGGCGGCGGCACGGGCGATCGTGCCACCGGTCTGGATGGCCTCGTCGTCGGGATGGGCGTGGAAGGAGACCAGGGTCCCGGGCACGCCGAAGATCGTCGCGCACCCGCAGGCGGCGTTCGGGCGGCGCTCCGGTTGCTGACGTGAGCGTCAGGGGATTCCGCGCTAGCGTGCGCGCCGCCAGCAGGGCCGTCGGGATCTGGGGGAGAGCCGATGCGCAAGGTCTTCGGAGCAGTGGCCGTCACGGTGCTCGTGGTGGTGGTCGCGGGGATGTTGCCCGCGAGCGCGCAAGGGGGCGACCGCCCGGGGGTCACGAAGAGCGAGATCAAGGTCGGTGGCTACTCGAGCCCGCCGAACGACACGCTCAACGTCGCCTATCCCGACGGCTTCGAGGGCGCCGAGGCCTACTTCGACAAGGTCAACAAGGATGGTGGCGTCTTCGGCCGCAAGATGAAGCTCGTCGCCAAGGAGAGCGACCAGGGCCAGGCGTCCACCGGCGCCGTGACCGTCCGGTCGCTCGTCGAGGAGAAGAAGGTCTTCGCCGTCCTGCCGGTCATGACCAACTCGTTCGTGCTCGGCTCCAAGTACCTGTCCGACAACGACGTCCCGGCGTTCGGCATCAACGTCGAGCCCGCGTGGTGCGGCACGAGCGACGAGCAGGCGGTGGTCGAGACCGCCGAGATCAGCGGCGACCCGACCCAGCAGTGCCCGCGCTCGAACCTCTTCGGCGAGAAGGGCTCGTACCTGTGCTTCGAGTGCCCGGGCATCGGCCCGTCGTACGTCGCGAAGGAGAAGGGCCTCGACAAGGTCGCGGTGTTCGGGTACACGCACATCTCGTCCAGCAAGTGCGTCGAGGGCCTGAAGGAGGGCTTCGCCACATATGGCCAGGACGTCGTGCACGAGAACTCGGCGCTGGAGTTCGGGTTCAGCGTCAGCGAGGTCGCGGCCGACGTCCAGGCGATGAAGGACAAGGGCGTGCAGTTCGTCGCGACCTGCATGGAGTTCGGCGGCGGCTTCAAGATCGCGCAGGCCCTGAAGCAGGCCGGCGTCGACGACGTCGTCTTCTACGCGCCCGAGGGCTACAAGCAGTCGACGCTCGACAAGTACGGCGACCAGCTCAACAACTGGGTCTTCCGCCTCGGCTTCGCGCCCTGGCAGGGCAAGCTGCAGAAGGGCACCAAGCAGTACCTCAAGGCGATGAAGAAGCGCGGCGTCGAGCCGAGTGAGCACTCGCAGGCCGGCTGGATGAACGCGGCGCTGCTCGTCGCCGGGATCGAGGCGGCCGGCCCCGACTTCACGCGCCAGTCGGTGATCGACGCGATCAACCAGATCACCGACTGGACCTCGGACGACATGGTGCCCCCCATCGACTGGACCGAGAACGGCCACGGTCCGGGGCATCGCGCGTGCGACGCGTACGTCGAGGCTGTCGACGGGAAGTTCGAGCCGATCTTCGGCAAGCCAGGGCAACCGTTCGTGTGCTTCCCTGACAACCCGCGGCCCGCGACGCTCGACGACCCGTTCTACCTGCCGCTGAAATCGGGGGAGACCGACCCCACCGTCACTCCTTGACGGGGCCGGTCGGCGCGTAGGCGCCTCCTCGCGGATCGGTCGCGCACGTGGACCAGCTCGCTCAATGGCTCATCCAGGGTGTGCCCATCGGGTGCATCTACGGGTTGGTCGCGGTCGGCCTCGTCCTGACGTACAAGACGTCGGGGGTCTTCAACCTCGCGTTCAGCGGCCAGGCGTTCTTCTCGGCCTGGTTCTTCTACGACCGGGTCGAGAACCACGAGTGGCCCCTGTGGCTGGGGTTCGTGGTCACGGTGTTCGTCGTGTCGCCGCTCGTCGGGCTGCTGCTCGACCGCGCCCTGTTCCGCTACATGCGAACCGCGTCGTGGCAGGTGAAGCTCGTCAGCGCGCTCGGTCTGCTCGTCGCGATCCCCGAGATCGTCAAGGCGATCTACAGTCCCGTGCCGGCTCCGTTCCCGCCCAGCGTGGCGCCGCTGATCGGCATCGACCGCTTCGAGGTCTTCGACATCGGCGACTACACGATCGGCGCGAACGCGCTCACGATCGTGATTTGCACCGTCGTCGCGGTCGTGATCCTCGGCGTCATCTTCCGGTTCACGCCGATCGGTCTCCAGATGCGGGCGGTCGTCGAGAGCCCTCGGATGGTCGAGCTGGCGGGCGTCGACGCCGACCGGGTCGGAGCCTTCGCCTGGATGCTGTCGAGCACGATCGCCGGCCTCGCCGGCGTGCTCTTGGCGCCCGAGTACACCGAGGTCAACGGCACGATCTACCAGCTGCTGATCGTGGCCGCGATCGCAGCGGCCGCGGTCGGTCGATTCAGCAACATCCCCATGACCCTGATCGGTGCGGTGCTCATCGGCATCGGTGCCCGTGCGCTGCCCGACATCGTCGGGGGCACGAACATCGCGGACGACCTCCAGCCGACGTTCCCGTTCCTCATCCTGTTCCTGCTCCTCGTCTTCTGGCCGAAGCTGCGAGAGGGCAAGGCGGCGGCCGATCCGCTCGCAGGGGTGGATCCCCCGCCACCGGCGATGGCGCACGAGTACAAGGACGAGTCGCTGCGCAAGATGTCGAAGATCGCCTTCCCGGTGTTCGTCCTCGGCTTCCTGGTCGTGATGAACACGCTCGTGAGCTCCATCTGGGTCGACCGGCTCACGTACGCGTTCGTCCTGGCCACGATCTTCCTCTCGATCACGATCTTCACCGGACTCGGTGGTCAGATCTCGCTCGCGCAGGCGACGTTCGCGTCGGTGGGTGCGTTCACCCTCGCGAACCTCGCGCGCGACGCGGGGATCCCGGTCCTGTGGGGCCTGGTCATCGGCGCGATCCTCGCCGCTGCGATCGGCGGGCTCTTCGTGCTGCTCATCGACGCGCTGCCGGCGCTGATCGGCCGGTTGCGGGGCCGACCACCTGCCAGGCTCTCGGGCCTCTACCTCTCGCTCGCGACCCTGGCCTTCGCGCTCATGGCCGACAAGACGATCTTCCGGCGTGAGGGCATCATCGGCGGCGCGTCGGGCATCGAGGTCTCCCGTCCCGACTGGCTCCAAGGCGACCACATCTGGTTCATGTTCGTGTTCGGTGTGTTCGCGCTCGTCGGCTTCGCCGTGATCCTGATCCGCAAGGGCACGACCGGCCGCCTGCTCGCCGCGCTGCGCGGCAGCGATCCCGCGGCTGCGTCCGTGGGCATCAACGGCATGAGCCTGCGGATCACGTTGTTCGCGCTCGCCGCCGGGGTGGCGGGCCTCGGCGGGGGCATGCTCACGCTGCACTTCCAGAACGCGACACCGACCGAGACGATCTCGATCCTCGGCATCGTCTGGGTCGTGCTGGTCGTCACTCTGGGCTCTCGCACGGTCGACGGTGCTGCGAACGCCGCGATCAGCTTCGTCGTGTTCGCGTGGCTGCTCGGCGCGCTCGGGTTCCGGCCCGAGTTCGCGATCGTGTTCTTCGGGCTGGGCGCCATCACCTACGCACGCCATCCCGAAGGCGTCGTCGAGTACCAGACCCGCAAGAACATCGTGGCTCAGATCCGTCAGCGTGCGCTGAACGCGCGCGCGAAGGACATGGAGAGGGAGGGGAAGCTGCCGGCGGGGTACCGGCCCGTGTGGCAGGTCGCGCTGCCGGTGATCGCCGGGCCGGCGCTGTACTTCCTCTACATCCTGGTGCGCAGCCCCATCCAGGGACACTGGGTCGCGGTGCACGGGCCCACGTTGGTCTGGTTCATCGCCCCGAGCCTGCTGTTCGCGCTCTACTGGATCTTCCGCACCGACCACGTGCTGCGCCGCGACGGCGGCGTGCGCAACGGCCTGTGGTTGCTGCTCGGCGGCGGTGCCGTGGGCGCGCTCGTCGGGTGGTTCTTCAACGAGCAGGGATGGCCGCTGCACCACAGCCTGCTCGACTGCGTCTTGGTCGGCATCCCTGCGGGCATCGCGGGCGTGGCGTTCTTCCTGCTGCCGACCCACGTCGAGCGCATCGCACGCGGCCGCGGGTGGCTCGCCTCGCCGATCAGCTGGCGTGAGGGGCGCGCGCCCTTCGGCTTCCTGATCGCGGGTGCGCTGCTGTTCCAGCGGACGACCCTCACGGGCGAGACGGAGGGCAGCATCTTCGACCAGGGTGCTCCGCCCTCGGGCTGGCCGGTCTTCTTCCTCGTCTCGATCTTCGTGATCGTGTGGACGCAGTGGGTCTCGGGGGTGCAGGGTGCCAGCAACGAGCTCGCCATCGGCGGTGAGAGCTACGAGCCTCCCGAGGAGCGCACGTTCGCGGTGCAGCGCGACGTAGCGCTCAGCGAACCGGAGCCGGTGGCGTGACCGACGTCGCGAACCGTCACGGCCTCCCGACCGACTGGACGGAGGCAAGGCTCCTCGAGGCCTCGGGCATCACCAAGCGCTTCGCCGGGATCACCGCGCTCAACGCTGTCGACCTCGACGTCGAGCACGGCGAGATGGTCGGTCTCATCGGCCCCAACGGTGCCGGGAAGACGACGCTGTTCAACTGCCTGCTCGGCATGCTCCGGCCCGAGCAGGGTGAGGTCGTGTTCGACGGTCAGGAGATCGGCGGACTGCCGGTCCACAAGCGGGCGCGGCTCGGCATCGGCCGCACGTTCCAGCGTCTCGAGCTCTTCGGCGGCACGACGGTGCGTGACCACTTCATGGTCGCCGAGCGGCAACGGAACCGCTCGGGACATCTCTGGAAGGACCTGCTCAACCTCTCCGACCCGACCGGCGACGAGATGGCGAAGGTCGACGCCATGATCGAGCTCCTCGGTCTCCAGCGCGAGGCCGACCGGCCGGTCGAGGCGCTCAGCCTCGGGCGCGGCCGGCTCGTGGAGCTGGGGCGCGCGCTGATGACGCAACCGAAGCTGCTCCTGCTCGACGAGCCGTCGTCGGGACTCGACGTGAAGGAGACCGCGGCGCTGGCCGAGCGGCTCGCGACGGTCCAGGCCCAGCACGAGTTCGCCGTCCTGCTCGTCGAGCACGACGTCGAGATGGTCCAGAGCCTCGTCACGCGGCTGTACGTCCTCGACTTCGGCACCCGCATCGCCGTCGGCCCCACCGACGAGGTCCTCAGCGACGCCGCGGTCCGCAAGGCGTACCTCGGGGACGTGGTGTGAGCCCGGCCGCCGCTGCCACTCCGACCGTCGGGTCTGGCCCCGGCGTGCCGTCGAACGACGGCGCAGCGCTGCTCGAGCTGCGCGATGTCGAGGCCAGCTACGGGCCGTTCCGCTCGTTGTTCGGCGTGTCGCTCGGCGTGCGCGAGAGGTCGGTGACGACGTTGCTCGGCGCGAACGGCTCCGGCAAGACGACCGTGGTGAGGGTGTGCTGCGGGCTGTTGAAGCCATCGAGCGGTCAGCTTCTCTACCAGGGGAAGGACATCACCGGCATGCGCGCCTACAAGATGGCGCGGCTCGGGATCGTGCACGCGCCCGAGGGCCGTTCGGTCTTCTCGTCGCTCACGGTCGAGGAGAACCTCGCGCTGACGTTCCGGCAGGTGTTCGGGCGCAGCGGGTGGCGGGGTGCCGTCAAGAATGCATACGAGCGCTTCCCCCGTCTCGGCGAGCGGCGCAAGCAGGTCGCGGGCACGCTCTCGGGGGGCGAGCAGCGGATGCTGTCGCTGGCGCGCGTGCTGGTGCACGAACCGAAGCTGTTGATCACCGACGAGCTGTCGCTCGGGCTCGCGCCCGTCATCATCGACGAGGTGTACGAGACCCTGGCGACGATCCGCGACTCGGGCACCGCGCTGCTGATCGTCGAGCAGCACGTGCACCAAGCCCTGACGCTGGCCGACGATGTCGTCGTCGTGTCGAAGGGTCGCGTGACGCTGTCGGGAGCGGTCGCCGACCTCGGCGACGTGAGTGACCGGCTCCTCCCGGCGGTGCAGGGCGACCTGCCCGCGGGCAACGGCGCCGGCTGACGCGATCGGGGCCGCCCCGAAGGGCGGCCCCGACGCCATGCTTGCTTGATCGAGCTAGCCCGATGTCGCGTCGGACGGTGCATCACCGAGGACGATCTCGGAGCACGGGCCGCTCTCGAGGATCGTCGGGTCGCCGAGTGCCTGCGAGTTGCAGAGCGTCAGCGCGGTGACCTTCCAGGTCTTCCCCTCGAGGATCGCGTCGCCGGGTGGCGCGAGGTCGGCGGCGACGTCGCCGTTGAGCACGAGGTCGAAGTCGACGTCGGCGGTCTTCTTCCCGGTGCACTTGACCTTGTTGACCTGCACGTTGGTCGTCGCCGCCGCATCGGCGTTCGCATCAGCGCTCGCCTCGAAGTCGGCCTTGAGCTGCGGGCTGATCTGATCGCCGCTCAGGTACTGGATGTAGACCTCCTTGTCGGCCGACTCAGGGTGGTCTTCGCCGTTCAGGAAGTAGTCGTAGGCCGTCTTGATGTCCTTGATGGCCTGCTTCTTGGTCTTGCCCTTGCACACCGGTGCCTTGGCCGCCTTCACCGATGCCGTG
>CAZHKE010000059.1:1669-18126 GCA_964532485.1 uncultured Bifidobacteriaceae bacterium | reverse complement strand
GCTCGGCATCGACGTCGCGCAGCAGCGCATGCCGTGGAGCGAGGTCGTCGCGCGGGCGCGCTTCGCTGACGACGCGGGCTTCGACGGCATCTGGGGCTTCGACCACTTCCAGCCCATGTACGGCGAGGGGCCGGGCGAGTGCTTCGAGGGCAACACGACGCTCGCCGCGCTGACGGGTCACACGACGAACACGAGGCTCGGGCTGCTCGTCACCGGGATGACGTACCGCCACCCGGGCGTGCTCGCGGCGGAGGCGATCACGATCGACCACGCGTCCGGTGGACGGCTCGAGCTGTCGTACGGAGCCGCGTGGTTCGGTCAGGAGCACCACGCGCTGGGCATCCCGTTCCCCGATCTCTCCGACCGCATCGACGCGTTCGAGGAGTCGGTCCAGGTGTTGCGCGGCCTGCTGACCACCGACGGGTTCACGTTCGAGGGCAAGCACATCCAGGTGCAGGACGCGACGCTCCGCCCCCGGCCGGTGCAGGACCCGCACCCGCCGATCTGGATCGGCGCGTCGGGCGAGCGGCGCATGATGCCGATCGCCGCACGTCACGCCGACGTGTGGCACTGCTACGGGCCGCCCGAGGTGCTGCGCGACAAGTCGGCGCGCATCTCCGAGCACGCCGCGGCGGCCGGGCGCGATCCCGCGTCGATCATGCGCGCCGGCTCGGTCTCGCTCGAGGACGACCTCGACGACGTCGCGCGCACGATCGACGCCTGGGTCGACGCCGGGTTCGGCTACCTGGTGTGCGGCTGGCCGAGCCATGGCCAGTCGCGCGTCGAGGAGTTCGCAGCCCGGTTCCTCGGTTCTTCTTGATGCGTCTCTCGAGGCCGCATAGCGGCCTCGAGAGACGCATCAGTGGTAGTCACGTCAGCGGCGACCAGGCGGTGGTGCGCAGGAGGCGGCTCTGCCAGTCGTCGCGCACGCGCAGGGCGTCGTGCATCCACGTGCCGGGCGCGCGGTGCTCGGCAGGGATCTCGGTGTAGAGCAGACCCAGGAGTCGCTCGGGCTGGGTGACGCGCTGCCAGAGCACCACCTCCGAGCGACGACCGGCGCCGAACGCCGTCTGCCACACCGACAGGAGCTCGAGCATCGAGCGGCCGCCGTGGCGGCCCTCTTCGAGGCTCGGCGCGTACTGATCGTGCGCCGCCTTCAGGTAGTCGTCCAGCATCCCCTCGTGAGGCCACGCGGTGTCCTCCATGAAGAGGACGAGGTCGTGGGCGCCAGGCTCGGTGGGCACCGCGTCGAGGTCGGGCACCGGCGGCGCCGACCACGGCACGGGCACGACGATCTTTCCGTGCACGCCGTGGCGCAGCTGGTCGACGTCGCGCGCCCACGCCCGCAGGTCTCCGTCCTGGACCCGGTGCACGAGGCGCTCGTAGGCCGTGCCGTCGCGCACCGCCGTGACGGTGACGACGGTGTACGCGCGTCCCGACCCGTGCGCGAGGTGCATGAAGTAGAGGAGCCGCGCGTCGTCGCCCTTCGCGAGCTCGGGGAGCCAGCCGTCGCGGAACCGGGCCTCGAAGTCGTCCTCGGTGGTGCCGCGGACCCGATGGACCTCGTGGAGCAGGAGCATGGCGCAGAAGGCTACCGACCCTTCGCGACCAGCTCCTGGAGACCGGGCACGAGTCCGACCGCCAACGACGAGGCGGCGCGCCGCTCGCCCCCCATGTGCTCCTCGGCGATGCAGCCGTGACCGGAGAACTCGGGATCCGTGCAGAAGTGCAGCCCGTCGACGTAGCGGACGCCGACGGTCCCGTCAGGTGCGCAGCCGGGCTCCCCTTCGGGCACGCACGGCATCCGCCACACGTACTCGCCCGTGTCGGTGCGGACGAACGAGCCGGCGTCGAGCACGGTCACGTCCTTCGGGTGCTCGGTCGCGAGCTGCTGGTAGTGCGCGGCCTCCTGGGGCGGACCCGCGCCCAGCTCCTGCTCCTGGGGCGTGCCGACGATGAACCCGGGTGACGGCACGAGGAACACGTGCACGCCGTGGCGTACCCAGAAGTCGACGAGCTCGTCGACCTGATCCTCCCAGGGCGTCTCCGGGCACCGGTTGTTGAACGCCAGGAAGGCCATGAGTACCGCCGCGTCGGGCTTGGTCTCGCGCACCTGCCGCTTCACGCCGGGGATCGTGTCGCACAGCTTCCAGTCGCCCGGGTTCACCGTCTCGAACTCGACGCCGGCGGGCTCCATGATCGCGCCCAGGCAGTCGCGCACCTCGCCGCCGATCGAGTTTCCCTGGAGCTGCACCAGCAGCGTCCCTTGGGGATCGATCGGTTGGAGCTGCATGCCACCGTCGCAGCGCGGCGCGGCCGCATAGCCGGCCGACGCGGAGACGACGTCGACAGCCTTCGGCGCCGCGGTCGGTGCGGTGCGCGTCGACGGAAAGGCGAGGGCGGGAACGAGCAGCAGCACGGCGATCGAGACGACCGCGGCGATAGCCGCGACCACACGGCCGGAGCCGCGGAAGCTGATGCGACCCGTGCGGATCGGCATCTCGAGGAGCCTGTAGCTGGCGAGGGAGACTGCGAGCGTCGCGACCGCTCGCACTGCGAACAGGGGGAAGCCGTCGAGCCCGGTGTTGGCACCGTCGATCCAGAGGGAGATCGGCCAGTGCCACAGGTAGACGCCGTACGAGATGAGGCCGAGCCCGACGAGCGGCTTGAGCTCGAGCAGACGGGCGAGCGGATTGCCGCACGGCTGCGCGGCCGCGAACAGCACGAAGACCATCGCGAGCGCGATGAGGCCGTAGCCGCCTTCGTAGAGCCAGGCCGTCTCGGCGGTGAGCGAGAGGAACGCGACGGTCAGCCCGATCGCGGCCGCACAGCCGATGATCACGACGCGGCCCTGCCAGCGTCGGGCGACGACGGGCGCGCCCCAGGTCAGCGCCGCGAGCACGGCGCCGATGAGGATGATGAACGCGCGACTGTCGGTGCCGTAGTACACGCGGTTGATGTCGGTGTCACCCGAGAAGAGCGCCAGCATCCGGACGAACGACAGGATGCCGAGCACGATGCAGAGGGTGATCAGCGCACGACGGAACGTCCTGCGCCGCCGCGGCGCTCGTGCCGTCCCTCGGGCTCCGGTCAGCTTCGCGAGGCCGAGCACGATCAGCGGCCACACCAGGTAGAACTGCTCCTCGATCGCCAGTGACCACATGTGGCGGAGGGGACTGACCGTGCCCTGGAGGAACTGGTCGATGTACGCCTGGCCCGACGAGATGAAGTGCCAGTTCGCCACGTACCCGAGCGCGGAGAGCCCGTCGACGGCGAAGCGCTGGCCGTCCACCTGATCGTCGATCAGGAGCGAGTAGAAGCCCACCGCGAGCAGCAGCAGGAGCAGGGCCGGCACCAGGCGGCGCGCGCGGCGCGACCAGAAGGTTCGCAGCGAGATCGTGCGCGTCGAGTCCCATTCGGTGACGAGCAGACTCGTGATGAGGAAGCCACTGAGGACGAAGAAGAGGTCGACCCCGAGGAACCCGCCGGGCATGACGTCGGGAGAGAAGTGGTAGAGCACGACGACGAGCACGGCGATGCCGCGGAGCCCGTCGAGCGAGCGGAGGTGCGCGAGTCGGGGCCGATCGGCGCGCGGCGTCGTGGCCGCGACGGTCGACCGGCCGGGCGGAGTGGTGGGTGCTTGCGCGGTGGGCGCGGGAGCGGCCGACCCGGATCTCGGGGTCAGCGTGGTGTCTGTGATCGGCCGATCGTACCGGACGGCCGATTTCGCCCGACGCCGGTCGGCGTCAGACGAGTCGCTCGACCACGAAGTCGATCGCGCCCGTCAACGTCTCGATGTCGGCGGGCTCGATCGCGGGGAACATCGCGACGCGCAGCTGGTTGCGCCCCAGCTTGCGGTACGGCTCGGTGTCGAGGATCCCGTTCGCCCGGAGCACCGTGGCGACGGTCGCGGCGTCGACGCCGTCGAAGTCGATCGTGGCGGTCACGTGGCTGCGCTCCGACGGCTTCGCGACGAACGGCGTCGCGTAGGGGTGCGCCTCCGCCCAGCCGTAGAGGATCTCGGCAGAGCTGTCGCAGCGCGACGCAGCCCACTCGAGGCCGCCATGGTCGAGCATCCAGCCGAGGGTGTCGGCGACGAGGAAGACCGTGGCGAGCGCCGGTGTGTTGTAGGTCTGGTCGAGGCGGCTGTTCTCGAGCGCGACCTCGAGGTCGATCGACGGCGGGCACCACCGGCCGGACGCGGCGATCCGCTCGATGCGCTCGATGCCCGCGGGTGAGCAGAGCGCCAGCCAGAGACCTCCGTCGGAGCCCATCGCCTTCTGCGGCGCGAAGTAGTAGACGTCGACCTCGGAGGGGTCGAGGCGCAGCGCACCGGCCGCCGACGTCGCGTCGACGACGACGATCCCGTCGGCGCCGCCGGGGCGGCGGATCTCGGTCATCACCCCGGTGGACGTCTCGTTGTGGGTCAGCGCGTAGGTGTCGATCGTCGCGTCGGCGACCGGCTCCGGATGCGTGCCGGGCTCCGACTCGATGACCAGGGGGTCGTCGAGGTGCGGAGCCGCTCGTGCGACGGCGGCGAACTTGGCGGAGAACTCGCCGAACGCCAGGTGCTCGCTGCGCCGATCGATCAGTCCGAACGAGGCCGCGTCCCAGAACGTGGTGGTGCCGCCGTTGCCGAGCAGCACCTCGTACCCGTCAGGCAGGTCGTAGAGCGCGTGCAAGCGCTCGCGGATGGCGCCGACGACGTCGCGCACGGTGTCACGGCGATGGCTGGTCCCGAGGAACCGGTCGGCCACCTCGGCGAGGCGCGCCACGGCTTCAGGGCGAACCTTCGACGGTCCGGAGCCGAAGCGGCCGTCGCTCGGTCGGAGCTCGTCGGGCAACACGATCTGCCTCACCCCAGGATCGGTCGTCTCGGGCACGCGCCGAGCCTATCGACGGGTCTTCAGCCGATCTGCAGACTTCCCGGTGGCGTCCTCGTACCAGCGCGGTCGCTTCGTGCGCGCCCAGCGCGCGCTGATCGTGCCGCGCAGCATCGACCGGAGCGCGTCCGGGTCGCGGAGCGCGAAGACGACGTGGAAGCTGATCGAGATCCAGATTCCGAGGGCGACCCAGTCGTGGACGAACGTCGCGCCCGTGCGCGTCGAGAGCGGGAACGCACCGAACCACTTCATGACGATGCCCGTCGCGACCATGAGCACGATCGCTGCTCCGAGGAATGCGGCGTTGAGCTTCTGCCCCGGGTTGAACTTGCCGAGCCGGGCGCGGTCGCGCGTCCGGCGGCGCAGCCAGGTGCGGTCGTCGGTGATCCACCGATTGATGCGCCCGAGATCCAGGCGGAGCGACCGCCCCCAGCGACCCAGCAGGCCGACGACGATCGGCACCGGCAGCGCGAGTCCGGCGATCACGTGCACGTCGCGCACGAGGTCGCGACGGCCGACGACCGTGCTGATCGGGCCCGCGTAGAGCGCGGCGCCGGTCAGCATCAGCAGGCCGAAGAGCGCGGCCGTCGTCCAGTGCACGATGCGCTCGATGCGCTCGAAGCGCACGAGGTCGGGTTCGCTCGGACGGGGCCCGGCGATCGCGGTCGCCGCCGCGTCGGGCGACGTCGTCGTCACTGTGCTCCCAACGTCATGTCGGCTCGTCGTCGCGTCCGTTCGAGCGGCCGACCCAGCCGTCGACGTCGTAGCCCCGCTGCTCCCAGAAGCCGGGTTCCACGCGCTTCGTCAGCTCGATGCGCCGAAGCCACTTGAGCGACTTGTAGCCGTACATCGGCGCCACGTAGAGCCGGGCGGGGCCGCCGTGTGCGGTCGAGAGCGGCTCGTGGTCGAGCTCGTACGCCACGAGCACGTCGTCGCGCCGCGCCTGGTCGATCGTCAGGCTCTCGGAGTAGGCACCGTCGAACGACACGAAGCGCACCGCGTCTGCGTCGGGGTGCGCGCCCGCGGCGTCGAGCACGTCCCGCAGGCGCACCCCCGCCCAGTCGACGTCGGGGACGCGCCAACCGGTCACGCACTGGAAGTCACGGGTGATCTCCGCGCGGCGCATCTTCGTGAGGTCACCGAACGTGAGGTCGAGCGGCGTGTCGACGAGGCCGTCGACGCTGAGGCGGTACTCGGCGCGGCTGCGTGCGGGGAACCCGCCGGTGACCGTGTAGAAGCGGAAGCGACCGACCGGGAGCAGCGCACCGAGGCCGGTCGGGTCGCGGCCGATGATCGGGCCGACGGTGCGCTCGAGCCACCCCTGGAGGGCGGCACCGGTCGCGATCCCGACGGCGCCGAGCCCGAGCAGGCCCAGGAACACCCGGCGCCCGACCGGCGTGGCTCGCTCCTCGTCCATCACGTGAAGAGTACGGAGCCGCCCGCCGTTCGGGTTCACCGTGCGGGTGGGTCAGACGAGCGCGAGGACCTCGTCGAAGCCGGCGCGCAGGTCGTCGGTGAAGTCGTCGGTGTCGGGGATCGCCCGAGGATCGCTGTTGACGCCGACGCCACACGTCCCGCAGTAGGAGACGAGCACCACGTTGGCCGCCGCACCGGACAGCGGCCCGAACGCGTACATCTGCTGGACCTGTGCGCCGCACAGGTACAGCGGGAAGGGCGAACCGGGGACGTTGCTCGTGATGAAGTCGGCGCCCTTGAGCATCGAACCGAACAGCGCGGTCGAGATGCGCCGCGGCAGGCGATTGAGGATCGTGGCCAGCTGCTCGGAGAGGCCGACCGCCGGCTCGGCTCGCAGGCGCTTGCACCGCTGCGAGAGCTCGCGGATCCGCTCCTCGGGATCGTCGATGGCGAGCGGCACCACGAGGCGCGCGGTCGTGAAGTGGTTGCCGCCGAGCCCCGCGGTGGCGGAGCGGATGTTGATCGGCATCATCATGCGGAGCTCGTCGAGGTCACCGGCGCCTCGGGCGAGGTGGTACCGGCGCAAGCCGCCGAGGACGCCGGCGACGTACGCGTCGTTCAGCGACCCGCCGGCGGACTTCGCGGCGCGCTTCAGGTCGTCGAGGGGGACCTCGAGCGTCGACACGCGCCGATCCAGGCCACGCGGTGCGGTGACCGCCGACATGGGGTTCGGCGCCGGCGCCAGGAACTTCGCGACCGAGCCCGCGGTCCGCGCCGCGCGCTCGAGCGACCGCAGCGCGTCCTCGCGCACGGCGTCGTAGGCGGCACGCACGCCACCGGCGACGCTCGCGGCGGTGCTCGCGGCGCGGCGGGCCTGCCATTCGATGCCCTGCGTCAGCAGGGTCGCGGGCGTGTACGACGGGAGCAGGGTCGGTTCCGGGTCGGGGCCGGGGTCCTGTGGCTCGGGCTCGAGGTCGAACAGCATGAGCAGGAGCTTCATGCCGCCCACGCCGTCGCTCATGGAGTGGTGCACCTTCAGCACGAGCGCGGCGCGCCCCTGCGGCAGCCCCTCGACGAGCGTGAGCTCCCACAGCGGGCGCGCGCGATCGAAGTCGCCCATCGCCGCAGTGGCGGCGACGTCGAGGACGGCGGCGAACGACTTCGGCTTCGGCGCCCGCACGCGACGCGCGTGGTACGAGAGGTCGAAGTCAGGATCGACCGACCAGGCCGGTGGCCCGACGCGCAAGGCGGGTTCGACGACGCGCTGACGCAGGCGCGGGATCAGACGCGTGCCGCGTTCGAGTCGCGCGAGCACGTCGCTCCACACGGGGGCCCGGTCGAGCACGAGCGCGGTCACGATCGTCGACCGCAGCGCCGGATCGCGGTCGATGTGCCACATGAGCGCGTCGGCGTCGCCGAGCGTGTGCTCGAACCGATCGGCGTCACCGGCCATGCCCCTCCCCCTCCGCAGGTGGCCTGGGCCTCGGCCCGCGGTCTGCGAGGAACCTACCCGTCCTGCTTCGTCGTGGCCTTCGCCCTCGTCGTGGACGGCGTGCTGGTGGAGCTCGTGCTCGTGCTCTGCTGCCACGAGTCCAGGTCGAACGTCTCCCGCATCTTCTTCAGGACCTCGGCGGCGATGCGGTCGCCGCCCTCACGGGTGAAGTGGATCCCGTCGGTCGCTCGCACCTGCACCAGTGATCCGTCCTCGCGCGGCAAGTACTCGGCGTAGCCGCCGCCGAAGGCCGAGAGCACGGGCACCGTGTCGACGAACACCACCTTGCCGGGGCGTTTCGCCGCCTCGTCCTTCACGATGTCGTTGATGATCCTGTACCGCGTCTCGAAGCGCTCTCCGTTCGCCATCGGGGGGATGCCGACCCAGAAGAGCGTCGTCTCGCCGGTCGCGCTGATCGCGTCCATGAGTCCGCCGACGCGCCGCCGGTACTCGGTGATCCACTCGGGGCTGCCGAACCCGCTGACGCCACCCTCGCCGGTCAGGTCCTGATCGTCGTTCGAGCCGATCGTGAGCACCAATGCGTCGGGCTTGTCACGCGCCACGACCGCGGCGAGGTACGCGGGCCAGTTGAACACCTCGGGCCGCGCGAGCCCTGTCGCGACGTGCCCGTCGACGGGCCCGAGCAGGCCGATGACGCCGGTGCCCAGCGCCTGGTTGATGACCGACTCACCCGGAGTGACCGCGAGCGAGTCTCCCGTCACGTAGAGGGCCGCCTGGTCCTGCGGCGAGAACGCGCGCTTCTTCGGTTGCGGGGCGTCGGGTCGCGAGCTCGGCGGCGACGTCGGGCTGGGCAGCCTGAGGTCGATGTCGTCGTCGCCCGAGCGCCCGAGCGCTTCCTGGAGCCCCGCGCGGGGCCGGTCGAGGAGGATCGCATGGCTCACGTCGTAGAGGCGGTCGGCGAAGAAGGTGGACACGTCCCGCCGCCACCCGGTGTCCTGGCCGAGCGCCGTCTTGCGGATGCCGGGCGCGTTCAGGAGCCCGCCGACGAGCAGCGCGACCACGCCGACGACGATCACGTGCGCCACTGGCATCGTGCGACGCGGCGGGTCGCCGGTGCGCCCGTCGTCGTGCCAGTCGACGGTCCGGACGTCGGTGCTGTCGGCGACGGGATCGTCGCCGCGCCGACGGCGTCGTCCTCTGCGTGGGGTGCGGGTCGTCGCCATCTCAGAACCGGAAGTAGATGAACGGGGCCACGCCGCGCGGGCCCATCGTGTTGATCAGCAGCAGCGCGACGCCCAGCACGAGGCCTTGCAGCACCGGCGCGAAGTACGAGAAGCGAGCCATGGCGCGGCCCCATGTCGCGCGCGGGATGTACTGCTCGATCAGGCCCGCCGCGATCGCGGCGATGACACCCACGGTGATCAGAGGCGAAGGCTCGAGCCAGTGACTCGGGTCGACGATCTGGCGGATGACGTCGAGGGCGTTGTCGAACGACTCGCTGCGGAAGAAGATCCACGCGAAGCACACGAGGTTGAACGTGACGATGCGATGGGTGACGCGGCGCGCGATCGTGTCTCGCTTGTCGGGGATCCCGAGACGCTCCCGGCGGGCGCGCCGCCAGTGCTCGACCGAGAGGTACGTACCGTGGATCGCGCCCCAGACCACGAACGTCCACGCCGCGCCGTGCCACAGACCGCCGAGGACCATCGTGATCATGAGGTTGCGGTACGTCGTACCGCTGCCCCCGCGGTTGCCTCCGAGCGGGATGTAGAGGTAGTCGCGCAGCCAGCGCGACAGCGTCATGTGCCAGCGGCGCCAGAAGTCCTGGATCGACTCTGCGGCGTAGGGGCTGTCGAAGTTCTGGGGGAACCGGAAGCCCAGCAGCAGCGCGATGCCGATCGCCATGTCGGTGTAGCCGCTGAAGTCGGCGTAGATCTGGATCGCGTACGCCCAGACGCCGACGAGCACCTCGAGGCTCGAGTGCGACTGGGGTGACGCGAACACTGCGTCGACGATCTCGGTCGCGAGGAGGTTGGCGATCACGACCTTCTTGAAGAGGCCGATGAAGATCAGGAAGAGCGCCCGGCTCGCGTCGACATGGCGCGGATCGTGCCTGGCCTTCAGCTGCGGCATGAACTCGGCGGGCCGCACGATCGGGCCCGCGACCACGTGCGGGAAGAACGACAGGAAGACCGCGAAGTCGATCAGCCGTCCGGGCTTGAACGTGCCCCGGTAGATGTCGACGACGTAGCTGATCGCCTGGAACGTGAAGAACGAGATGCCGACGGGCAGCACGACCGACACGAGGGCCGACGACAGGTCGACGCCGAGGCCGCTCAGCGTGTTGTTCGCGCTCGAGACGAAGAAGTCGAAGTACTTGAAGAAGCCGAGGGCCCCGAGGTCGAGCACGACGGCGAGGGTGAGCCATCGCCGCTTGACGGTGTCGTCCTCGGCGTCGTGGATGAGCCGGCCGAGGATCTGGTTGACGATCGTGGAGCCCGCGATCAGGAAGCAGAAGCGCCAGTCCCAGTAGCCGTAGAAGAAGTAGGACGCCGCGAGCATGAACAGCTTCCAGCGACGTCGCCGCGGCATCAGCAGCCAGCTGATGGGCAGCACGATCATGAAGAAGATCGCGAACGTGATGGTCGGGAAGAGCATGGGGAGCGCCAGTTTCCCACCGCACTCGTGGGTTTCCCGGACCGCCCCCGGTGAAGATCTCGGACCTCCTCTCAGAGGGTCTGCGATCCATGGTGGTCCGAGATGCCGAGGTCAGGACTGCTGTGACCTGCCACGCTCGACGATGCCGGCGCGACGCCGCTCGATCGCGGCGAAGTCGACCCGGTACGCGCGGAAGACGTCCTGCTCGTGCGCGAGCGCCTCGCCCACGCTCAGCCGGGCGTTCTCGTCGTAGAGCCTCTTGAGGTGCCGCACCGTCGGGCCGTCGTTCGCCGCGATGTCGGCTGCGAGGGCGAGCGCGGTCGCCAGGAGCTCCTCGTGGGGGACGACGTGGTTGACGAGCCCGAGGCGATGTGCCTCGGGCGCGTCGACGAAGTTGCCGGTGAGGCTCATCTCCTTGGCCTTGCGCAAGCCCACGGCCATCGGCAGGAACACGCTCATGCCGCCGCCCGGCGTGACGCCGACGCGCCCGTGCGTGTCACCGAAGGTTGCGCGCTCCGACGCGACGAGGAAGTCGCAGCCGAGTGCGAGCTCGAAGCCACCGGTCACGCAGGCTCCGTTGATCGCGCCGATGACGGGCTTGGCCACCTCCCAGACGGCCTGGATCGGGTTCGTCCAACGGGCGTCGCCGTCGCCGACGCCGCCGACGAGGTTGGCGCCGGTGTCGCCGAGCTCTCGCAGGTCGAGCCCGGCACAGAAGGCCGGGTCCGCGCCCGTGAGCACGATGACGTCGACCGCGTCGTCGGCTTCGGCCGCTTCGATCGCCGCGGCCGACGCGACCATCAGCGCCGAGCTCAACGCGTTGCGCGCCTCGGGCCGGTTCAGGGTGACCGTGCAGACGCCGTCCACCGCGTCGACCAGCACGAGGTCGTGCTCCGGGCTCGCTCCACTCACGTCACTCACCACGGTCACCGTACGCCGGGCAGCGGGTTCAGCCGATGTCGTAGACGAGGGTGACGTCGACGCTCAGCTGCTCGGTCCCCGGTTGGATGGGCACCGACCGACCGGCGTCCGACTCCGTCGTCGTCGGCGTCGCAGCCTCGCGCGCGTCGAGTGCGGGACCGACCGGCGTGTAGCGCTCGTCGATCGAGCGAATCTCACCGAGCTCGACGCCGGCCGCCGCGGCGAGCTGCTCGGCCTGCGCCTTGGCCCGCTTCACGGCCTCGGCGCGCGCCCGCTCGACCAGCTTGCTGTTGTCGTCGATGGAGAAGTACAGGCCCTGCACGACGATGTCGTCGCCGGCGGCCTTCGTCGCGGCGTCGATCACGTCGCCCGCGTCGTTCAGCTCGCGCACCGTCGCCGCGACCCGGTTGGTCACCGAGTAGGCGATCACCACCTCACCGTCGTCGTCGTAGACGGGGGAGATGGAGAGGTTCGTGGTCTGGATGTCCTTCTCGTCGACTCCGGCATCGCGGAGAACCTTCAGGACGCCGGCCGTCAGCTCGCTGTTCTTGCGCAACGCGTTGCCGGCGGAGTCGGCACGCGTGTCGACGCCGAGGAACAGCTCGAGCACGTCGGGTGTGCCGCTGACGAGTCCGGTGCCGTCGACGGTCATGACGCGCGGGTCGTCGCGCGACGGCGAGTCGTCGTCGGTCTGGGCACCGCTGACGCCTGCCGTCGCGACGATCGTGACTGCAGCAAGCGCCGCGAGCGCGGCGATGCGCCGAGGCCAGGTCCGCATCGTTTCCTCCATTGAGACGTCGAGTGATGGGCTGGTGGGTGATGCGGGGCGTTTGACGGCGCGCGACGGCGCGCGGTTCCCGCCGCCTGCGCGTCGGGACCGGGGTCGCTACGAGTCGGGGCCCGCGGGAGGAGTGTGGCCCGCGGCGGCGGCGTCGGTGACGAAGCGCTCGAGCACTTCCTCGGCCTCCTTGCCGTTGTAGACGTCCTCCTCGAGCGACCAGAGGCCGTCACCCGCGTACTCGAGGATCGTCACGACGGCGAACTTGTACTCGCCGGTCATGCCGTCGAGCGGCTCGAAGATGTTCCAGCAGTACATGACGACTCGGTTGTCGTCGATGACGTACCAGTCGTACGGGAACGTCATGCCCGAGACGGAACCCATCGTCGCGGTGATCCACTCACGGATCTGCTCGCGGCCTCGGAACGTCCCCATCTCGTGCTCGATGTAGCGGGCGTCCTCGGTGAACTGGTCGGCCCACGCGTTCCAGTCGTTGGCCTTGCCGCGCTCGACGTACGCGAGGAACTCGCGCTCCACCTCGTCCCGGTCGAACGTCGTCATCAGGTGGCGATCCGGCCCCGCAACGTCGCCACGCCCGGGCCGGTGAGGTCGCTGAGGGCCGCGGGCCGGCCCGTGATCGCCATCAGCAGCGCCTCCCCGGGGCCGCTCACCACGTCGCCGTCGGCGCTCCCGATCTCCCAGTCGAGGTCGGTCGCTCGGAGATGCAGGCCCTTGAGCCGCTTCTTGGCGGGCAGGATGCTGTTGTTGTAGTGGGCGGCGTCGTCGAGGGCGCAGCGGAGCCGCTCCTCCGGGATGGAGCGTGGCTTGCCGAGCGGTCGTCGGACATCCTGCTGGTGCACGACCTCGTCGGAGAGCGCGCCTTCGGGCTTGCCGCCGGGCTGGGTGATGCGCTTGCCGACGGTGGCACGCAGCTCCCGGCGGAGCTCCTCGGGCGGTCGCGCGCCACCCTTGATCGCTTCCTCGGTGAGCAGCTTGTTGAGGCGGAAGCCGTACTTGAGCAGCTGCTTGATCGACTCGCCGGTGCCCACGCTGGCGCCCTGGGTCACGTGGGCCACGACGTCGCGCACCTTCCACGCGGTGCACAGCGACGGCGCGTCCCACTGCTCGGGTGTGAGCGAGTCGGCCAGATCGGCGAACTCGCTGCGCTCCGCGTCGACCATCTCCCACGTGTCCATCGCCACCCCCCTGGTGCGCACGCGCAAACGGAGCACGGCGCGACGGCAGCCTACGCTCGCCACTCATGTCCGACCTCCCCGCGGCCGTGTTCGAAGCCGACGGCGCCCGCCTCGTGCCGACCGAGCTCGCTCGCGGGCCGTGGTCGCCCGATGCGATGCACGGTGGCGCGCCGGCGTCGGCGCTGGCGCGTGCCGTCGAGGGCCACGACCAGGGGTCGGCGTCGTTCGTGGCCCGTCTGACGGTCGACCTGCTCCGCCCGGTCCCGCTCGCGCCGCTCGAGGTCGTCACGAGCACCACCCGACCCGGCCGCAAGGTGCAGTGGGTGGAGGCGACGCTCCTCGCCGATGACGTGGAGGTCGCACGCGCGCACGCGCTGCGGCTCCGGACGACCGACCCCCTGGGGCTGCCGCTCCCGCCGGAGCAGGCCCCCGAGCTGCCGTCGCCCGACGACAGCGAGGGCATCGACATCGAGCTGCCGCACGTGGAGGGCCTCGGGTTCTGGAGCGCGATGGAGTTCCGCATCGCGCGGGGGGCATGGCACCACACCGGCCCGGCCACGGTCTGGTTCCGCCTCCGCGTCCCCGTCGTGGCGGGGGAGGAAGCCAGCCCGCTCCAGCGCGTCGCCGCGGCCGCCGACTTCGGCAACGGGGTGAGCACGGTGCTGCCCCGCGGCAGGTACCTGTTCATCAACCCGGACCTGAGCATCCACCTGCACCGCTCCCCGGTCGGCGAGTGGGTCGCACTCGAGGGCGAGTCAGCGGCCGAGGACGTCGGCGTCGGGCTCGCGGCCTGCCGCCTCCACGACGAGCGGGGCCCGATCGGCCGGTCCGTGCAATCGCTCCTGGTCGACCACCTCTGAGCGCCCGGCTCTGCAGGCCTCGCTCTCGCGCCCGCCACCGTATTCCTGGACAAGCAATATCCGGGATAGCAGGGTGCGCGCTGGATGCAGCAGGCCGCCAGATGACGACGAGCCGATGAACGCACGCTTCTCGACGAGGGAGGTCACCCCATGCAGTGCTTCATGACCGGCGCGACCGGCGCGCTCGGCGTACCGACGGTCCGCGCGCTCGTCGCGGCCGGACACCACGTGCGCGGGGTCGCCCGCAGCGAGGCGAAGGTCGAGCAGCTGCGCGCCGCCGGTGCCGAGCCGGTCGAGGTCGACCTCTTCGACCACGACGCCCTCGTCGCGGCAGCTGCGGGCTCCGACGCCATCCTGCACCTGGCCACCAACGTGCCTCCGCTCTCGAAGGCGGGCTTCCTCCCCGCGTGGAAGACGCACAATCGCCTCCGCACCGAGACGACGCGCCACCTCATCGACGCCGCTCGCACGCACGACGTCGGTCGCATCGTCAAGGAGTCGGTCACGTTCTCGTACCCCGATCGGGGCACCGAGTGGATCGACGAGACCGTGCCCGTCGACGAGACGATCAAGCCCTTGCAGCCGACCCTCGAGGGCGAGCGCCTCGTCGAGGCGTTCGACGGCGCCGCCGGCACCGGCGTCGTGCTGCGGTTCGGGCTCTTCTACGGCACGCACGCGCGAGCCGTCGACGAGGCCCTGCAGACGGCGCGACTGCGGCGGTTCCCGTGGCCCGGACCCGAGGACGCGTACCTGTCGTCGATACACCTCGACGACGTCGCGACCGCGGTCGTCGCCGCACTCGACGCGCCGGGTGGGGTCTACAACGTCGTCGACGACGACCCGGTCACCAAGCGCGAGTACGTCGACGCCTTCGCCGAAGCGTTCGGCCTCCCGCGGCTCAAGCTGCTGCCGACACGGGCGTTCCGCACGATCGGCGGCAGTGGCGGTCGCATGTACACGTCGTCACAGCGAGTCGCGAACGCGAAGCTCCGCGATGCGACGGGATGGGCGCCCGCGTATCGCAGCGCGCGTGAGGGATGGGCGGCGATCGGCGCGCAGCGCCGGACGCAGGAGGTCACGAGGTGACGCCGACACCGACCCCACCGACGACACCGCCGGCGACGCCGCCGGCCGCGATCCGGTCGCTGACGGTGGCGAGGATCGGCCTGATCGTGCTGGCGGTCCAGGGCCTCGGGCTCGGCCTCTGGTCGACGATCAGCCCGCGAGGCTTCTACGACGACTTCCCCGCTCTCGGGACGTCGTGGATCTCGCCCGACGGCCCGTACAACGAGCACCTCGTGCGCGACTACGGAGCGCTCAACCTCGCTCTCGGTGTCCTGGCGCTGTGCGCGGCGATCTGGCTCACGCGGGCCCTCGTGGCCAGCGCGGCGATCGCGTGGATCGTCTACTCGATCCCGCACATCGCCTACCACGTGCTCAACGGGGAGTCCTACGACACGAGCGACCACGTGGCGATCGTCGCGAGCCTGGCGTTCACACCGATCGTGGCGATCGTGGTGCTGGTGGCATCGGCGCGAGCAGAGTCGCCAGCCACCTGATCGCAGGGTCAGAATCGCGGCATCGCCGCGACCCCGCTGTTCGCCTTCGACCACGTCACCGTCGCCGGTGCGCAGCACCCCCGGCTTGTGGACGCGACCGGCGACGTTCCCGAGGGTGGCGTCACCGTGATCGTGGGACCGTCCGGGTCGGGCAAGTCGACGCTGCTCCGCTGCTGCAACCGGCTCGAGGTGCCGGATCGGGGGACGGTGCGCTTCCGAGGCTCCGACGTCACGACGCTCGATCCCCTCACGCTCCGTCGGCGGGTCGGGATGGTCTTCCAACGGCCGACGCCGTTCGCCGGGACGGTGCGCGACAATCTCCAGATCGCCGAGCCGGCGCTCACCGACCACGCGGCCGTCCTCGCGCTCGAACGGGTCGGGCTCGCGCCGCCGTTCCTCGATCGTGACGCACGCGAGCTGTCGGGCGGCGAGGCCCAGCGGATCTGCCTGGCACGGACCCTGGTCACCCGCCCCGAGGTCGTCCTCATGGACGAGGTCACGTCGTCGGTGGATCCCGCGGCGCGTCTCGCGCTCGAAGGCCTCGCGAGTGGGCTGGCGGCCGTCGACGTCCCCGTTGTCTGGGTGACGCACGACCTCGACCAGATGCGCCGCGTCGCCGACCACGTGCTCGTCGTCATCGGCGGACGGGTCGTGCACGCGGGCCCGCCAGGCCGCCTCGGCTCCGACGCGCCCGACGAGGCGCAGCAGTTCCTGACGGGGGAGGCGGCATGAG
>CAZHKE010000059.1:0-1569 GCA_964532485.1 uncultured Bifidobacteriaceae bacterium | reverse complement strand
GTCTCGATCTGGTGGGGCTGGCTGTGGGTCGCGGTGATGGTCGTGGTGGCGTCGATCACCGTCAGTCGGCGCGCGCCGGCGGTTCCGGGCATCGTCTGGCTCGCTGGTCTCGCGTTCACCGGCTCCGCGGTGCTCACGCTGGGCGTGCTGTTCGGCCTCGGCGTGTTCGACCTCGACATCCGGACGTTGATCCCGCTCGCCGGGTTGATGATCGGGAACTCGCTCGCCGCGACCGTCCTCGTCTCGCGGCGACTCGTGACCGAGCTCGACGACAAGCGCGACGAGGTGGAGGCGCGCCTGGCGCTCGGTCAGCCGGCGGCCGCCGCCGCCCAGCCGTACCTCGTGGAGGGGCTCCGGACCGCGCTCACGCCGCAGATCGAGACGACGAAGGCGGTGGGGCTGATCGCGCTCCCCGGGGCGATGACCGGTCTGATCCTGGCCGGTGTCGACCCGATCGACGCGGTGCAGGTGCAGGCGGCGGTGATGTTCCTCGTCCTCGGCTCGGTGGCCACGACGACGACGGTGATGGCGCTGGGGATCCGCCGCCGGCTCTTCACCGTCGACCACCGCCTGCTGCGGATCGGCGGGCCCGCGCGGGGCCAGCAGGAGGGCGAGAAGGAGGGGGAGAAGAGGGTCTAGCGACCGGCGTTGGGCTTGCGGCCGTGGTTCGCCTTCTTGCGGCGGGCCTTGAGCTTGCGCATCTTCGTCTTCTTCGACACGAGTCCTCGTCTCGTCGCGTGGACGCTCAAGGTTAGCGAGGGAACTGTCGAACACTCCGCGTGAGCAGCGACGCCCGGGATCGCTACCCTCGGTGCGGAGCGGCGGCGCGCATGCCTGGGAGACGGAAGATGAGATCGATGCTGCGATGGCGGCCGGCCGTCGTCGCGCTCGCCGTGGCCGCGGTGGCGGCCGCGTGCACGCCCGTTGCCGCGCCGGCGCCGGCACCGAAGAAGTCGACGCCCACCACCAAGGCGACGACGACCACGACGCTGCCGCCCCACTCGGCGCAGTGCATCGCCATGTCGACGCCCGACGCCGACCCCGAGCCGCCCTCGCCCGGCGACACCACCTACGACGTCGCGGTGGACGACGGTGTCGGCAGCCCGCAGGTCGTCACCGTGCAGGCCGCCAGCCCCCAGGAGCTCGACCAGAAGATCGAGCACGTCGAAGCCACGCTCGGCCCGGTGACCGCCGTCGACGAGTCGGGCACCGCACACGCGCTCGACGTCGCGCCCGGCGACGACCCGCGCTATGGCACGACCCAAGAGCAGAAGACCGCGCTCGACCAGGCGAACTTCGACGACGCGTGGACCGGGGGTGCCGACGGCACCGGCGTGACGATCGCCATCGTCGACTCGGGCGTGCAGGGCGACCATCCCGACCTGGAGGCCAACCTCCTCGACGGCGCCGACTTCGTCCCCGGGGCCGTGACCGGCACGTGCGGCGACGCCTACGGGCACGGCACCCACGTCGCGGGCATCGCCAACCAGGTCGACAACACCCTCGGCGGGATCGGCGGCGCACCCGCCGCGCAGGTGCTGCCGGTGCGCGTGCTCGGTGACGACGGCA
>CAZHKE010000058.1:0-18191 GCA_964532485.1 uncultured Bifidobacteriaceae bacterium | reverse complement strand
GCACGGTCGACGTCCACGTGCGGCGCCTGCGGGCAAAGCTCGGCGAGGAGCACGCCAGCCTCATCCAGACCGTGCGCTCGGTCGGCTACCGGTTCGGGCAGCCTCGCAGCCTCACTCCGTAGCGTCGGGCTCCAGCGCGTACGGCGTGCCATCTGCGCGCCGGTTGGCGTCGTCGCCGACGATCCAGCCGAAGAGCGCGCTCCAGATCGCTCCGCCGAACATCACGGCCACCGGCACGACGAGCACCATCGCGATCACGAAGATGACGGCGCCGGGCACGAGCCGGACGCTAGTGCACGTCACCCCCCTTCATGGATGCGTCTCTCACCCGCGTCTTTCACGGTGAGGGACGCATCCAGGTGGTCGCGGGAAGGCGGGTCGGGCGGGTGCCCGACGCGGCGGTGATCGCATCCCACGTCGCGGCGGCGACGGCCGCGAACACGGCGTCGGATGCCCGCTCGCGCGGTGCGCCCGGGTCGTCGACGATCCCGACCGTGACCGGCGGCATGTCCTGCGCACGCAGGATGCCGAACGACCGGATCGTGAGGTCGAGCACATCGCCCGTGTCGACGTCGACCGTCAGCCCCTCGCTCAGCACCCACCCAAGCGCCATGTGGGCGGCGCCGATGCAGTACGACCGCATCGTCACCTCGTCGAGCGGATCGCCCGCACCCACCCGCACGTCGACCGCGCTCACGCGCTCGGCCCCGGCGTCGAGGGTGACGCGCGCGCCCGCGACCGCCGCACTCCCCGGCTCGAGCGCGCAGGCGTCGAGCTGCACGGCGTCGACGCGGGCATCACTCGCGAGCGCTCCCCGATCGGCACCCGCTGCGCTGAGCGCGCCCTCGACGAGCAGCGTGCGCTCGGCGAGTGGCCAGGCGCGCGAGGCGGCCGACGTGGGCGGACCGGGCACCTGCACCGATGTCCAGGTCTCGTCGACGCCCTCCAGCGCGTACGGGGACGCAGGGGCCGTCCCCGGTTGCTCGTCGCCGGCGACGACACCCTCGACCCGCAGCCGCCGGCCGTGCAAGACAGCGCTCGCAGCGATCGGCGGGCGCTTCGGACCCAGCCGGACGACGTCCTCACGCGAGTAGACGACGCGGATCGCGCGGCCGAGGCGATCGGCCAGCGCCCGCGCTGCCGCCGGCGCGCGCGATGTGGCCTTCCCGCCGAACGCACCGCCGTTGGCGAGAGGCGACGCAGCCTCGCCGCCGGGCACGCACCACGACGCGTCGGGCTCGAGATAGGCGGGCTCGACCCAGCCGGTCGTGAGCGCGACGCCGCCGTCGGGAGCTCGAGGAGCGACCAGCGGCGGCTGCGGAGCACGCGTCGTGCGCCGCCCCTGCACCTTCCCCGCGCGCGAACGGGCGTCGCCGAGCGACTCCCCGACGACCCAGCGCCGACCCGCCGCCTCGACCGACGGTGCATCCGAGCCCGGCGGCAGCGGCACCGCGACCAGCGCGTCGGCGGGCGCGGTGTCGTCGGCGAACCCGCCCTCGCCCAGCGGGACGCGCACGTCGACGCCCTGCGCGACCCCACCCTCGAGCGCAGCGCGCCGCGCCGCCGCCCCGAGATCCCGCCCCCGCTTCCCCGCGTCGGCACCGCAGGCCGGCTCTGCGGTCGCTGCTGGTGCGGATGCGCCGGGTGGGGGAGCTGTCGCGGCGGCGAAGGCCTCGCGGATGGTCTGCCAGCCGGTGCACCGGCACAGGTGAGCCGCGAGCACCCGGTCGGCGGTCGTGGCCAGATCACGGCCGTGCTCGATCGTGGCGGCGGCCCGCACGATGATGCCCGGGGTGCAGAAGCCGCACTGAGAGCCGCCGGTGGCGACGAAGGCCTCGGCGAGCCGCTCACGGAGCTCGGCGTCGAGCCCGTCGAGGGTCGTCACCGAGCGTCCCGCGACCCGTGCGGCCGGCGTCACGCACGCGACCCGGGCATCGCCGTCGACCAGGACCGTGCAGCAGCCGCACTGGCCCTGCGGGGCGCAGCCGTCCTTGACGCTGCGGAGGGCGAGCGACTCACGCAGCACGTCGAGCAGCGAGGTGCCCGCCTCGGCGGACACGTCGACCGACACGCCGTTGCAGGTGAACGCCACCCGATATGAATCCGCCATCGCGACTTGGCAGGATAGGGGCGTGCCCTCGACTCCCCTGAGCAGACGCGCGTTCCTGGCCGCCTCCGGCGGTGCGCTCGGGGCCGTCGCCGTGTCGCGCGCCGCGGGCGCATCGCTGCTCGCATCCGTGGACCGGCAGGGGAGCAAGGCCATCTCGCCGCTCGTGCTCTCGGGTGACCTGTATGCGTCACCCGAGCCGCAGCGCCTCGCGTTCGCGATCGCCCGTGGCACCAAGTTCGCATCGGGGGCGCCGGCCCGTGTCGCCCTCGCGCCACCCGGCGCCGACGAGGGGACGGTCTACGACACGGTGCTGCACCGCGCCGGTCTCCCCAAGGGCCGCGGCGTCTACGTCGCCGAGGCAGCGCTCGACACCGCGGGCGCCTGGAACGCGCTCGCACTCACGCGCGGCAAGCGCGTCCCGTTCGCCGTCGAGGTGAAGGCCCAGCCCGACGCACCCGCCGTCGGCATGCCCGCCCCGCGGGCCGCCTCACCGACGAAGGCCGAGACGCTCGGCGTGAAGCCGATCTGCACCCGACGGCCCCCCTGCCCCCTCCACCGAACGTCGCTCGCCGACGTGATCGGGACCGGGAGGCCCGTCGCGGTGATGTTCGCGACGCCGGCGCTGTGCCAGTCGCAGTACTGCGGGCCGGTGCTCGACGAGCTGCTCGACATCCGGGCGCCGTTCACCGACGCGGTCACGTTCGTGCACGTGGAGATCTACAAGTCGAACAAGGGCGCCGACCTCGCCCCGACGGTCGAGGCCTGGGGGCTTCCCAGCGAGCCGTGGTTCTACACCATCGACGGTGCCGGGACGATCGTGAGCCGCCTCGACGGCGCCTTCGGCGGTGACGAGATGAAGGCGAGCCTCGAGGCACTCACCGCGTCCTGACCGGGACGACCTGAGAGCCGCCGTCTCGACCGGCGCGCTCGTCTGCCATCTGGTCCGGCCATCTCATGCGGGGACGCGAGCGGGCCCGCCGGTTCGACCGACGGGCCCGTTCTCGTGCTCGGTGACGAGGGCTACCGACGACGCTTCGTGGCGCGCTTCTTCGTCGCCCGCTTCTTCGTCGCCCGCTTCTTGGCCGGACGGCGCTTCGTCGCCCGCTTCTTGGTGGCGCGCTTCTTGGTGGCGCGCTTCTTGGTGGCGCGCTTCTTCGTCGCCCGCTTCTTCGTGGCGCGCTTCTTCGTGGCGCGCTTCTTGGTGGCGCGCTTCTTCGTGGCGCGCTTCTTCGTGGCGCGCTTCTTCGTCGCGCGCTTCTTCGTCGCGCGCTTCTTGGCCGGACGGCGCTTCGTCGCCCGCTTCTTCGTCGCCGCCCGCTTCTTGGTGGTGCGACGCTTCGCCGTCTTGCGGCCGGCCTTCTTCGCCGGACGACGCTTCGCAGTGCGCTTCTTCGCCGCCTTCTTCGCGGGACGCTTCTTGGCGGTCTTCTTCGCCGCCTTCTTGGTCGCCTTCCGCTTCTTGGCCGGCTTCGACGCCGCCGGCTTGGACACCGCCGGCCTCGGCGACGCCGGTGGCGGTGCAGGCGCCGGCGAGGGTGCCGGCGCCGGCCTCACCGGGGGGGAGGGCTGCCACGAGGGAGGTGACGGCGGCGCCGGTGGCGGGCTCGCCGGAGGCGTCGGGCCACCGCCGGGCGGTGGATTGGGCGGCCAGGTCGATGACATGGAGCTGCTCCCTTCAACCAGCGCGGCGGCGCGCTGTCGCGTTGTCGTGTTGGGAATCTCTCGTGTCAGGCCACGTGCGACGGGCAAGACGTCCGTGCGCGCGTAGCGCACGTCAAGGCTAACCCGATCTGTCGTGAATTGACAGGATCTGTGGCGTCACCGCACCGGCGCGACGCGCGCGGTGATCACGAGAACGACTGGCCGCACCCGCAGCTGCGCTCGGCGTTCGGGTTGTTGATGGCGAAGCCGGCGCCCTGGAGCCCGTCCTTGTAGTCGAGCGTCGCGCCCTTGAGCATCTGCTGGCTCGCAGGGTCGACGACGACCCTCACGCCGGCATGCTCCGTCTGCGCGTCGTCGGCCGCGACGTCGGTGTCGAAGAACATCTCGTAGCTGAAGCCCGAGCAGCCACCCGGACGCACGGCGACGCGCAGCACGAGCTCGTCGGTCGTGCCCTCGGCGGCCATCAGCTCGCTCACCTTCTTCGCAGCCGCGTCCGTGAGGTTGAAGACCTGGCTGGCATCGGTGACGGTGAACATCGACATGAGTGCTCCCTGTGGCTCAGATCGTCAGTCGGGTGCGCCGACCGCGACGGTCACATGACACGGTTCTGGATCGTACAACCTCGAGAACTCGGCGACGCTTCCCCCGCCGACCTGATCGACGAAGCCTTCGCACAATCCCCGGTGCAGGTTGCACACGAGCTCGGGGTACGCCTCGGCGAGCTCACGGAACGGGCAGTGCAGGAAGTCGATGCGCGCACCGCCCTCGGACGTGCCGTCGCCGGGGCCGACGGCAGGCTCGAAGCCGAGTCGGTGCAGCTCGTGCTCGAGGGCTCGGACGCAGCTGCGGGTGCGGGTGCGACCCCCTGCCTCGACGCCCCAGGCGTGGCCGGCGTCGGCCGCGTCGTCGGGGTCGGCACCGAGGCGCTCGGCGAGCGAGGCGAGCAGCCCGGCGAGCAGCGCGTGGGCCGGAGGGTCGAAGCCGACGCCCGGCGCGCCGTCGGCGAGGAAGTACAGGTGCTGGGGCCGTCCGACCGTGCCCCGGTGCACCGCCTCGACGTCGACGATGCCGACGTCGCGCAGGCGCTCGAGGTGCAGCCGCACGGTGTTCGCGTGCACGCCGAGGCGATCGGCGAGGTCCTGGGCCGAGAGCGGGATCGTCGACGTCGACAGCTCGCGGTAGACCGCGTACCGGGTCTCGTCAGCCAGGGCCTTGAGCACGGTCAGCTCCACGAACGACCACGGTAGCGGCGCCGCGGACATATTTTCAAGGTTGGTATCGTTTATTCAGCTGTGAAGACGCCTGACCCGAACGACCCCGGTGCCCCCGTCCACGCCCCCGAGGGTGGGCCGCCCCCCTCGGTCGACGACGTCCAAGGCGTGCTCGGCGGGGTGATCGACCCCGAGCTGCACGCGAGCATCACCGACCTGGGCATGGTCGACGACGTGAGGATCGGTCCTGACGGCCACGTCGAGGTCAGAGTCGCACTGACGACGGCCGGCTGCCCGCTCCGGCACCAGATCGCCCAAGAGGTCGAGTCGAAGGTGCGCGGGCTGCGTGGCGTCTCGAACGTGTCGGTCGAGTACGCCGAGATGACCGCGCAGCAGAAGGCCGCGGCGATGGACCGCGCCCGGTTCCGAGCGCGGGAGGACGCGGAGCCCACCGAGGTCTCCGCCGCGACGCGCGTCCTCGCAGTCGCGAGCGGCAAGGGCGGCGTCGGCAAGTCGTCCGTCACGGTCAACCTCGCGGCTGCGCTCGCGGCGCGGGGCCTGCACGTCGGTGTGCTCGACGCCGACATCTGGGGCTTCAGCGTCCCCCGCATGCTCGGCGTCGACGGCCGCCTCGGCGGCGCCGAGGGCAAGATCCACCCCCACGTCGTGCCGGTGCCCAACGCCGAAGCGGGTGAGCCGGCCGGTTCGCTGCACGTCGTGTCGATGGGCTTCCTCGTCGACGACGAGGGCACGGCGCTCATGTGGCGCGGGCTCATCCTCACCAAGGCGCTGGAGCAGTTCCTGACCGACGTGCGATGGGGCGACCTCGACTACCTGCTGCTCGACATGCCGCCCGGCACGGGCGACATCCAGATGGGACTGGCGCGGCTGCTCCCGCAGGCCGAGATGCTCGTCGTGACGACCCCCGCCCTCGCGGCCCAGCGGGTGGCGGCGCGCGTCGCCGACATGGCGCGCCGGTCGCACATGAAGGTCGTCGGCGTCGTCGAGAACATGAGCGAGTTCGTCACGCCGAGCGGGGAGCGCTTCGCCGTGTTCGGCACGGGCGGAGGGGCCGCGCTCGCGGCCGAGGTCGGTGCGCCGCTCGTCGCGCAGGTGCCGCTCGAGCCCGAGGTGGCGACCGGCGGCGACGAGGGTCGGCCCATCGTGCTGCGCGACCCCGACAGCCCGGCCGGAGCGGCATTCACCGAGCTCGCGGCGCGCGTCGTCGACGTGCTGCTGCCGCCGATCGAGATGGCCGGCTGCACCGCGAGGATCCTCGAGATCGCCGGGGAGATGGCCACGCAGGCGAGCGACGCGAGCAGCTGAGGGCCTCAGGTCGCGGCCCACGCACCCTTCGCCGACGAGCCCGTCACCTTGCCCTCGGCCTTGAGCCGGACGAGGTGCGCGTGCACCTGCCAGCCGGCTGCCTCGACCAGCTCGGGTGGGAGGTCGCTCTCCCCGTAGAGGGCGGCGACGACCTCCTTCACCTTCACCGACTCGTGCTTCTTCACGAACCGCAGGATCTGCTGCTCGCGCTGCTTGCGATGGGCGAGGTACTCGTCGATGCGGGCCCGGGGCTCCTCGATCACGTCGCCGTGGCCGGGCGCGATCCGGCTCACGCGCAGCTTGCGCAGGCGGGCGAGCGACTCGAGGTACTTCGTCATGTCGCCGCCGCGGCGCGGGCTCACGACCGACCAGGTGCCGTCGAGCACCGTGTCGCCGGTGAAGAGGACGCGCTCCTCTTCGAGCACGAGGCAGATGTGGTTCGGCGCGTGGCCCGGCGTGTGGAGCACGTCGAGCCCGAACTCGGTGCCGTCGATCGAGTCACCGTCGGCGACGACGCGGTCCGGTGCGACGTCGCAGTCCTTGTCGAGGTGCTTGCCGTACGCGACGACCTCGGCGCCGGTCGCCTTCACGAGGGGAACGGTTCCGGGCGCGTGATCGGGGTGGGTGTGGGTCAGCACGACCCAGCGGACGCGCTCCTTCATCGATCCCCCGACGATCGCAGCGATGTGGCCCTTGTCGGCAGGACCGGGATCGATCACCGCGACCTCGTCGATGCCGACGAGGTAGGTGTTCGTGCCCGGTCCGGTGAACGGGCCGGGGTTCGGCGCCACGATCCGGCGGACGAGCGGTGAGAGCGCGCTGGGCACACCCGGCGTCATGTCGGGCATCTCATCGCCTCCCCGTCACGGAGTGCGCTCGGGCATCGGCCTCTTGCTCGTTGTCGTCGGCATCATCACCCGGAAGGCGCACCTGCCAGGCGTGCGCGGCGCTCACGACGCGCATCGGGGTCGCAGGATCGCGCCAGACGTCGTCGAGCGCGGCGAAGAGGTCGGCACACGAGGTGAATCGCCCGATCGCCTGGAGCGTGCGGAACGTCGGGTAGATCAGCTCGAGATCGCCGCGGCGGGTGCGCTCGAGCGCGTCGCCCGTCGCCAGCCACTCCGAGGCCACCGTCTCGTCGTCGTCGTGGAGGTAGGCGTGATCGGCCGGTGCGGGCGCGACGAAGAACCAGGTGTCGTAGCGGCGCGGCGCCGGAGACGGTGTGATCCAGTGCGAGAGCACTCGCAGGCTGCTGCCGTCGAGGACGAGACCGTGGTCGGTCAGGAGTCGCGCGAACGACTGCTCGCCCGCAGCGACCGGGGCGCGTGCCGGCTCGAGCGCGATCGCGAGCTCGGGTCGGATCGCTGCTCCGGTCCCACGGTCGCGTGCGAGCAGCACGCCGGCCTCCTCGAAGGCCTCGCGGATCGCGGCCACCCAGAACCCGAGCGCGCCGCGCTCGCGGCCCAGCAAGGCGCTCGCAGTCGCGTCATCGATCCCGTCGACGAGCTCGAACGTCGACGGTGCTCGATCCTCGACGTCGACGGCCCCGCCCGGGAACACGTGCGCTCCCGCGACGAACGCGGAGCGAAGGTTGCGCCGGAGCATGAACACCTCGATCCCGGAGGTGGGAGCGGAGCGTGGGAGCCGGGCGCCTCGTTCGGCGTCGACCAGAGGGGGAGGAGCATCGCGGACCAGCAGGACGGTCGCCGCGTCGCGTGCCTCCACCGCCACAGTCTACGAAGGCATCGGGAACGCTCCTTCGCCGTGACGAAGCGGTCAGCCGGCGGCGTCCCGATCGAGCACGAGCCGGCGCTCGGTCTCGTTGAGCCCGCCCCAGATCCCGTGCGGTTCGCGAATCCGCAACGAGTAGTCGAGGCACTCCAGGCGAACGTCGCACCCGTCGCAGATCTGCTTGGCCCGCGCCTCTCTCATCTCACGTTCGCCGCGCGACTCGGGGAGCGTCGGCGGGAAGAAGAGCGCCGACTCCGGTCCGCGGCAGGCCGCCTTGCGTTGCCAGCCGTCGTCGAGCATCCGAATCGCCACGGCCCCCCCGGTTGCCGTCACCATCGGTCGATACGGCCGCGGAACCTACCGCCGGACCTCGCGCGCGACAAGAGGCGGGAGATCACCCGGCGCGAGGGTCACTCGTCGGCGCTGCGCCGCTTGCGGGCCCGGTCGCGGTAGTCCTTGGCACCACCCATCTCGGGCTCCACCTCGAGCACGACACCCTCGACGGAGACGACCCGCACCGGATCCCCGGCACCGATCGGGGTGGCGCGATTCGTCCTGGCCTGCCAGCGGGCACCGCTGATCTCGACGACCCCGTCGGGGTCGACGCCGACGAGGGCCGTCCCCATGCTCCCGATCATCCCCTCGCGTCCCATCGTCGGGGTCGAGAACCGGGCCCGCATGAACGGTGGGATCGCGAACGCGTAGAAGGCCGCGGCGGCCGCGTCGACGAGCAGGAGCAGCCACCACGCCGGCCGAAGGTCGGATGCGCGGTACAGGAAGATCGACCCCACCACGAGCGCCGCCGTCGCGATGAACGTCCACGCGCCGAGTCCGCCGGCCTGGGCTTCGACCGCGAACCCGAAGGCGGCGAGGAGCAGCAGGGCGATCGCCCACCACCGCACCGGCAACCCGGCGAACCCGTACGCCCCGCAGATCACGCAGATGCCGCCGACGACCGCCGCGAACCCGACGCTGGCGGCGAAGAACTCGAAGACGATCAGCGCCAGCCCGGCGACGAAGAGGAAGAACGCGGTCGACGGCCCGAGCAGCGCGTGGCGCAGCTGCCCGCCGAGACCCAGGCTGTCGAACACGACGTCCTGGTTCGGCTGGCGGCGGCGGTCTCGTCCCTCTCCGATCACCGTCGCGGTCGAGAGCTCGATCTTGCCTGCCGCGGTCTCGACGGTGGTGCCGTCGAGCGTGACGATGGTCTCACCGAGCGTGGGCCGCACACCGTCGATGGCGCCGGCTTTCGCCGCCGCGGCGGCGGCGAGTGTCCGCGTCGCGAGCAGGCGCGCGCCACCGGGATCGCGACCGTTCGCCTCGGCGAGTCGCGCCAGCTCGGTGCGCACCTCCGCCGGACTCGACTCGTCGGGTTCGTCGAGGCGCAGGGGGTCGGCCGGGCCGAGGTCGGCGTCGGGCGCGGCGAAGGCGACGTGCGCCGCCTCGAGCAGGAGCGCGGCCCCGCCGCGCCCCTCGGCGCCCGTCGGGCCGATCCAGACGACGATCGGCACGCGCGACGTCCGGATGCGTCGCACGAGATCGGGCACCGACGTGTCGAGCGCGCCGGGCGAGTCGAGCTGGAGCACGACCGCGGTGAGACGCTCGTCGTCGGCTCGCTCGATCGCGTCGTCGACGAGCTCTGCGTTGGGCGAGTCGATGGCGCCCTCGACCTGCACGACGAGGATCCCGCGACGCCTCGCCTGGTCGACGCCGCGAGCGGTGTCTCGTCCCGAGCTCTCCTGCGCTGGCGACGCCGACGCGAACAGCACCGACCCCGCGCCCCAGGCGACCAGCGCCAGCGCTGCGACGATGCGAGCCCGGCGGTGGCGGTGCGACAACAGGCTGCTCCTACGATGCGTCACGTGCAGATGGAGGAGCTGTGCGCTACCTCACGAGTGCTCATCGTCGCCGGGAAGGGCGGCGTCGGGAAGACGACCGTGACCGCTGCGCTCGCCACCGCCGCTGCCCGCACCGGCACGAGCGTGCTGATCGTCGAGGTCGAAGGCAAATCGGGTCTCGCCACGAGCTTCGGCGTGCCGGCTCTCGAGTACGAGGAGGCGGAGGTGCGCCCCGGTGTGCGGGCCCGCACGCTCACACCCGACCACGCGCTCCTCGAGTACCTCGAGGAGCGAGGCCTGCGCCGCATCTCGAAGCGCCTCGTGCGCTCCGGAGCGCTCGACGTGATCGCGACCGCCGTCCCGGGGATGAAGGACATCCTCGTGCTCGGCAAGGTGAAGCAGCTCGAGCGCGCCGGTGCCGCTGACCTCATCGTCATCGACGCGCCGGCCGCGGGCCACGCCATCACGTTCCTCACCTCGGCCAGCGGGCTCCTCGACGCAGTGCGAGTGGGCCCCGTGCGCACGCAGGCCCAGGACGTGCTCGACCTTCTGTCCGACCCGATGCGCTGTCGCGTGATGCTCGTGACGCTGCCCGAGGAGACCCCGGTCAACGAGCTCGTCGAGACCGCGTTCGCGCTCGAGGAGCGCGTGGGGATCTCGTTGGCACCCGTCGTCGTCAACTCGATGCCCGGCGACCTCGCCGTCGCAGCTCACCGCCTCGGCACCGACGTCAGCACTGCCGGGCTCGACATCGCTCCCGCCGAGCTGCGCGCGCTGACCGCGGCCGCGTCGTTCCGTCACGATCGCCACGAGCTCGCGCGCGAGCAAGCCGAGGGGCTCGCGGCCCGTCTGCCGCTCCCACAGATCCGACTGCCCTACCTGTTCACCGAGATCGGACCGCCCGAGGTCGATGCGCTCGCCGATGCGTTCACGGCCGAGGTTCGTGCCCTCCCGGACCCGAGCCTGTGAACACGCTCACCGCCGACCTCGAGACCCGCCACGTGCTGGTGTGCTGCGGCACCGGCGGTGTCGGCAAGACGACCACTGCCGCGGTGCTGGCGCTGAGCGCGGCGCGTCTCGGCCGCCGGGCGATCGTGGTGACGATCGATCCGGCGAAGCGGCTCGCCGACACGCTGGGGCTCGAGGCGCTCGGGAACGTCGCCCACGAGATCCCGCGTGAACGGTGGGACGCGCGCGGCACGGCTGCACCCGACGGCCGCATGTTCGCGTTGATGCTCGACACACCGGCGACGTTCGAGGAGCTCGTGCGCCGCTACGCGAACGGACCCGAGCAGGCCCAACGCATCCTCGAGAACCGCTTCTACCGCAACATCGCCGGCGCCCTGTCGGGCACGCAGGAGTACATGGCGATGGAGAAGCTCCACGAGCTGCACGAAGAGGATGCCTACGACCTCATCGTCGTCGACACGCCGCCCACCCGGCACGCGCTCGACTTCCTCGACGCACCCGCCCGCCTCACTCGCCTCCTCGACAACCGCATCTTCCGCATCCTGATGGCACCGACGCGCACCGGGTTCCGACTGGCCGGCGCGGCGCTCCAGGCCTTCTTCCGCACGGTCGCGAAGGTCATCGGCGCCGAGGTCATCGACGACGTCGTCGCGTTCTTCCGCGCCTTCGAAGGGATGGAGCAGGGGTTCCGCGATCGAGCGGCGACGATGACCGAGCTGCTCGCAGCCCCGTCGACCGGGTTCGTGCTCGTGACGTCACCCCGTAGCGACGCGGTGGAGGAAGCCGAGTACTTCGCGCAGCGGCTGGTCGAGTCGGACCTCGAGGTCTCCGCGCTCGTCGTGAACCGCGTCCATCCCGACTTCGGCGATGGCAACGACGCGGAGGCCCTCACCGTGCGCGCCGCCGAGCTCGCGTCACGGGCGGCCACGGCGCCTCCGGCCACCCACGACGCGATCTCCCGCATGGCCGCGCGCTACGCCAACCTCGCCGAGTACGCGTCGCTCGGCCAGCGGGAGCGAGCACAGCTCGCCGACGCGGGGGCGAGGATCGGCGCCGCGACCGTGGCCTACGTCCCGTCGCTCACCCACGACGTCGTCGACTTCCGCGCCCTCGATACGGTGGCTGCGCACCTGTTGAGCGCCGGGGACGCGCGGACGCGCGGCTAGCGTGCCCACATCATGAGCGAACGTCGCGAGCCGGGTCCCCCGGCGAGCAGTGAGCGGGGCCCGAGCGGCCCGAGCGGCGCAGCCGCTCGGGAGCGGGAGTGATGGGCTCGAAGATCCTCGTCGCCGCCGACGGATCCTGGGTGAGGGACCAGATGCGCCACGCCCTCGCCGGCCGCGACATGGAGATCCTCGAGGTCACTCGTGGGGAGGACGCACGCGACGCGGTGCGCGAGCAGCACCCCGACCTGGTCGTGCTGGACATGCAGATCGGCAACATGGGCGGCGTCGCGGTCGCGATCGACCTGCACCTCGAGTCGTCCGAGGGCCGGGTTCCCGACGTGCCGGTGCTGCTGCTCCTCGACCGTGAGCACGACCGGTTCCTCGCCAAGCGAGCGTTCGTCGACGCGGAGCTCGTGAAGCCGGTCGACCCAGGCACCTTGCGTCGGACCGTCATGCGCTTGATCGGCCAGCCCGCGCCCGTCTGATCCCTTCGGGACCGGCGACCCCATCGGGGTACGCTGGGCGGCTCCTACGGGCTGTGGCGCAGTTTGGTAGCGCGCTTCGTTCGGGACGAAGAGGTCCCGGGTTCAAGTCCCGGCAGCCCGACCACCTCCCACCACCGAACCGCCCGATTCAGCGCGGCGGGAGCAGCTCGGCGAGCTGGACGGCGTTGAGGGCGGCGCCCTTGCGGAGGTTGTCGCCGGTGACCCAGAGGTTCAGGGTGTTGGGCCGGGTGGGGTCTTCGCGCACGCGGCCGACCAGCACCGAGTCGATCCCCGCGCTCTCGAGGGGGGTCGGCGAGCCGTCGGCACCGTCTGCGAGCACGACGCCGGGAGCGGCGGCGAGGAGCGCGGCCGCTGCGTCGCGCGACAGCGGATTCGAGAGCTCGACGTTCGCCGCCATCGCGTGCCCGACGTACACCGGCACGCGCACACACGTGCCCGTGACCTGCAGACCGGGCGCATGGAGGATCTTGCGGCCCTCGTGCACGAGCTTGCGCTCCTCCGACGTGTCGCCTGCCTCGTCGAGCGAGCCCGCGAGGGGGATGACGTTGCCCGCGATTGGGCGGTCCCACTGCTCGCCGGGCTCGATCGTGCCGGGCGTGATCGCGGCCCGACGCAGCGCCTCCTCGTGCCCCGCGCCCTTCGTCCACTGCTCCGCGAGCTCGCGCATGCCGGCCTGCCCCGCGCCCGACACCGACTGGTAGGTGGACACGACGAGTCGCTCGATGCCCGCGGCGCGGTGCAGCGGCGCGATCGCCGTCACCAGCACCATGGTCGTGCAGTTGGGGCACGACACGATGCCCTTGGGCACCGACGAGAGGTCGCCCGGGTTCACCTCGGCGACGACGAGCGGCACGTCGGGGTCTTCGCGAAAGGCCGCCGAGTTGTCGATCACGACCGCTCCGGCCGCGGCGGCCCTGGGCGCCCACTCGCGGGCGAGGTCGTCCTCGACGTCGATGAACACGAGCTCGACGCCGTCGAAGCATCCGTCGCGCAGCACCTCGCAGGTCACGTCGGCGCCGGCGAAGGCGAGCTTGCGACCCTCCGAGCGCGGCGACGCCCATGCCCGGATCTCGGCGATCGGGAACGACCGCTCCTCGAGGACCCGCAGCATCTCCGCACCCACGATGCCGGTGGCCCCGACGACGCCGACCCGCATCGGTCGCGTGGTCATGTCGACGCCTCACCGAGCTCGAACGCGTCGTGCAGCACTCGCACCGCCCGCTCCACGTCGCGCTCGGCGACGACGCATGAGATGCGGATCGAAGACGTCGAGATCATCTCGATGTTGACTCCCGCGGCGGCGAGCGACTCGAACATCGTCGCCGCGACACCGGGGTGTGTCTTCATGCCGGCCCCGACGAGCGAGACGCGTCCCACACCGTCGTCGGACGTGAACCCGCTCGCCTCGACGTCCTCGACGAGGTGCTCCATCACCTTCTTGGCGCGCGACAGATCCTCACGCGGGACGGTGAACGAGATGTCGGTGTGCCCCTCGGTCGACACGTTCTGCACGATCATGTCGACGTTCACCGACTCGTCGGCAAGGGCACGGAACACCGTCGCCGCGATCCCGGGTCGGTCGGGCACGTGCGCAATCGTCACCTTCGCCTCGGAGATGTCGTGCGTGACCCCCGAGATCGTTGCCTGCTCCATGGCTGCGTCCTCCAGCTCCGGCGTCGACTGCACCCACGTGCCGGGATCCCAGGTGAAGCTCGAACGGACGTGCACCGGTACGCCGTGGTTGCGTGCGAACTCGACCGCGCGCAGCACGAGCACGCGCCCGCCGGTGGCCGCGAGGTCGAGCATCTCCTCGTAGGTCAGCCGGTCGAGCTTGCGGGCGCTCGGCACGATGCGCGGGTCGGCGGTGAACACTCCGGCGACATCGGTGTAGATCTCGCAGGCGTCGGCGCCGAGCGACGCGGCCAGCGCGACCGCGGTGGTGTCGGAGCCGCCGCGCCCGAGCGTCGTGACGTCGGACGCGGTCGAGACTCCCTGGAACCCGGCGACGACGGCGACCGAGCCGGCGCGCACCGCCTCGCGGAGGCGGTCGGCGCGCACCTCGACGATCTTGGCCTGGCCGTGCGAGGTGTCGGTGAGGATCCCCGCCTGCGAGCCGGTGAAGCTCACCGCGGGCTCGCCCAGGTCGATGATCGCCAGGCACAGCAGAGCGATCGAGATGCGCTCACCGGCGGTGAGCAGCATGTCCAGCTCGCGCATCGACGGCGCCGAGCTCACCTCGTGCGCGAGTCGCTCGAGGTCGTCGGTCGTCCTCCCCATCGCCGAGACGACCACGACGACGTCATGACCGTCGCGGCGCGTCGCGACGATGTGCGCGGCGACGGCCTTGATCCGGGCAGGGTCCGCGACGGACGTCCCCCCGTACTTCTGCACGACGAGGCTCACGACGACACGATTCTACGGGCGACCCCCGGCGATCCCCCGTTCGATATGGCGGTCGACCAGGGGCAGTTATGCTGCGCCGCCGTGTCGAAGCAGTCGAAGCGCGAGCGGCAGCGCGAGAACCGCGAGGCGCGGCGCGCCTACGAGGAGCAGCTCCACCGGCGACAGCGCATCGCCCGCTGGGCCGGCATCGGCGCCATCCTCCTGATCCCGATCATCGCGATCGGTGTGGTCGTCGCACTGAGCGGTGGTGACGACGCGAGCGAGGCCAGCCCCGCGAGGAAGGTGGGCTGTCGCGACGTCGACGAGCCGAAGCCCAAGGCCTACGACATCGCGACCGCACCGCCGTTGACGATCGACACCACCGCGACCTACACCGCGACCGTCGACACCTCGTGCGGCTCGTTCACCATCCAGCTCGATGCCGCGACCGCACCGCAGACCGTCAACTCGTTCGTGTTCCTCGCGAACGACGGCTTCTACGACGGTCTCTCGTTCCAGCGGGTGGCCAAGGACTTCGTGATCCAGGGCGGCGACCCGTTGGGCGACGGGTCGGGCGGCCCGGGGTACACGCTGCCCGACGAGCCACCGCCCAACGGCTACCAGCTGGGCTCGGTGGCGATGGCGAGCTCGGGGCCCGACACGAGCGGGTCGCAGTTCTTCATCGTCACGAGCGAGGACGGCGCGGTCAGGCTCGGTGGGCCGCCCTACGCCTACTCCATCCTCGGTCAGGTGACCGAGGGCATCGAGACCGTCGACAAGATCAACCGCCTCGGCTCGAGATCTCAGGATCCGGCCTCGCAGGCGCCGAAGGCCCCGGTCATCATCGACACGATCACGATCACCGAGACTCCCGCGACACCCGAGAGCGTCGCGTCACCCTGACCGTCAGGGCAGACCGTCGATGACGGCGCCGGCGCGGTGGTCGGTGGCGTCGCGTCCCTCGTAGACCGTGACGGTGCCGGCGCCGGCAACTCGCCACGCCCCCTTCGGGGCGCGCACGAGCGCGGTCTCCTCGTCGATGCCGACGAGCTTCGCGGCCGCGGGGAGCAGGTCGATCGACCGGTCACGCAGGTGCGCGGCCGCCGTGCCGTGGTACGGGAACACCGCGAGGTCGGACACGACCCCGAGCCCCACCGTGTACGCGCCGCCGCGCGGATCGACCATCGGGTCGCACACGAGCGTCGCCCCCGCGCCGGACGCGGCGAGCACGCCACCCGAGTGGTACGAGACGAGCATCGCTTCCCACAGCTCGGAGCTCTTCAGCACCGACCGGAGGTGCAGCGGCGAGCCGTCGGCGATGTAGATCATGCTCGCCTTCCGGGCCGACTCGATCATCTTGGCGTCGTCGGCGTCGGCGCGGTGCAGGATCATCAGCGGACGCACCTTCACGCCGAGCGCCTCGAAGTACTCGACGGCCCGCTCGGCGACCCGCTCGGGGTGCTCGTACGCCGCCGCCGTCGGGAGGACGACCACCTCCTTCGCGCCGGCGGCGCCGAGGAGCTCGCGGTCGAGGTCGCGACATCCGTCGCGCCACTCCCCGCCACCGAGGAGCGCGAGCGTCCCCGCCGCAGACCCAGAAGCCATGCGCCGGAGCGTAAACCCCGCGACCGCACGGCGACCGCACGGCGACGGCACGGCGCGGGCAGAATGGCGACGTGGCACCCGAGAGCACGACGCTGGGCCGGGCCGGCGAGCGTGATCTCTACGCGCTGCTCGGCGTCCACCCCGACGCGTCGACCGACGAGATCGCCCTGGCGTTCCGCGCCCGGGCCAAGGACCTGCATCCCGACCGGGCGCATCCCGACGGGGCGCCCGACGCCGCCGCAGCGGCCGAGCGGTTCAAGGAGCTGTCGGAGGCCTACGCGACGCTGACGCGGCCCGGGCGGCGCGCCGCGTACGACGCCCGCCGGGCGGCGCGCACGACCCCCCGCCGGTCGACCGTGCCCGAGGAGCCCGCGGCGCCGTCGCACCAGGTGCTTCCCACCCGCGGTCGCGCCCGCGGCGCCGTCATCGGCGGGATCGTCTGCATCCTGTTCGGGCTGGCGATCAGCCCGGTGCTGCTCTCGCTCGACACGAGCCCCGACACGATCGGTCGCGACGTGACCCTCTGGATCGTCGTCGCGAAGCTGCTCGTGTGCGGCGCGGCGCTGGTCGGCGCAGGCTGGTGGCGCCTGGCGACGTTCGACGCAGCCGCCGAGCCCTCGGCAGGCGCCGCGACCCGGAGGCCGGTTCCTACCCGCAGGTAACATCCGGGCCCATGACCATCAAGCGCGTGGGAATCGTCGGATCCGGGATCATGGGCGCGGGTATCGCCGAGGTGGCCGCCAAGGCCGGCTGCGAGGTCGTGCTCCGAAGTCGCAAGCACGAGTCGGCCGACGCCATGGTGGCGGGCCTCGCGAAGTCGCTCACCAAGCAGGTCGAGAAGGGCCGCCTCGACGACGCCGAGCGGACCGCCGTCCTCGACCGCGTGGACGCCGTCACCGACCTCGCCGCGCTCGCCGAGTGCGACCTCGTGCTGGAGTCGGTCGTCGAGGACCTGCCCACCAAGCTGGCGCTCTTCGCCGAGCTCGACGGGATCTGCGGCGACGACGCGATCCTCGCCACCAACACGTCCACACTGTCGGTCGCGGCGATCGCCGGTGCGACGAAGCGACCCGACAAGGTCTGCGGCATCCACTTCTTCAACCCCGCGCCGGTGATGAGCGTCGTCGAGGTCGTGCGCGCCGAGCAGTCGTCGGACGCCACGATCGCCGCGGCACGGGCGTTCGCCGAGTCGTGCGGCAAGGACGTCGTCGACGTGCGCGACCAAGCCGGCTTCATCGTCAACGCGCTGCTGTTCCCGTACCTCAACGACGCGGTCAAGCTCCTCGCCAGCGGGGCCGCGACGCGTGACGACATCGACACCGCCATGAAGGGCGGCTGCAACTTCCCCATGGGGCCGCTCGAGCTGCTCGACCTCGTGGGGCTCGACACGAGCCTCTCGATCATCGAGGCCCTGCACGCGGCGTCGGGAGAGGACGCCGACACGCCCGCTCCGATGCTCGCCGCGCTCGTGGCCGAGGGGAAGCTGGGCCGCAAGTCGGGCGCCGGGTTCTACGACTACTCGAGGAAGTAGAAGACTGGCTCGTATATGCGCAGCGAACGACCGCGGGCACGGAGCGAAGCGTCCGCGGGCCGGGTACCCCGGCCCGCAGCGGAGCGACCCGGCCACCCGGACCCCGGTCCGCAGTGAGCGAAGCCATGGAGGCGAGGCGCGACCGCCCGTGGCT